>CADCBH010000018.1 GCA_902799655.1 uncultured Bacteroidales bacterium | reverse complement strand
CCGGCGGTTCCTCCGTGCCGTCCTCCGGCGGTTTCTCTTCCCCGTCGTCATAGCCGACGGAGCCCTTGGTGTCCGCAATGCCGTCGAAGTCAGGGTCGGCGAACTTGGACGTGACGTTGCGGAAGTCGAGGATGTCGAAGAAGAACTTGCCCTTGGCGGCGTTGATGCGCGTTCCGCGTCCGACCATCTGCTTGAACTTGGTCATGGACTCGACTTCCTTGTCAAACACGATAAGGCCGCAGGTCTTGCAGTCAACACCTGTCGCCAGTAGTTCTGATGTAGTGACAACTGTGGGATATGGTGATTTGTATCCTATCTCCAGCACAGGAAGAATAATAAGTATCATATCATCAATGATTGGCATTGCTGTCATTGCACTTCCATCAGGTATTATTACGGCAGGTTATATGGAAGAGTTGAGAAGAAGGAGCCGTGAGGCGTGCCAGTAATCTGGCAAAGCGATGCTGATAATAGGATTTGGTAATCTGCTACTTAAGTTGTAAGAAACTAGCACTTCAGTTGTTCTAATCCTTGTTGGATGCAATAAATATGGATACAGAACGTTATTATTAACGTGCTTAAGCGTTGTTTATCCCTTTTGGCTGCTTTGTGGTTCTCCGTACTGACAGTGGGAGCTCAGCAGGAACCTTCCTTCACCCACTACTGGGCGATGGAACCATCGTTTAACCCTGCGGCAGTGGGCAAAGAGTCGACGCTGAACGTCACGGGCGCCTATGCGAAGACGCTGACAGGTTTTGAAAATGCTCCACGTACGATGAACTTTGGTGCCGATATGCCGTTCTATGTGCTGGGCAGGTATCATGGTGCTGGCGTACAGCTGATGAATGACCAGTTGGGACTCTTCCAGCATCAGCGTCTGGTGCTGCAATATGCCTATAAACAGCGCTTGCTGGGCGGTATGCTCAGCATCGGTCTGCAGGTCGGTCTGCTGAGTGAGAAGTTCAAAGGTAGTGGGGTCGATACGGAGAAAGACGATCCTGCTTTCACGAAAACCGACGTTAACGGAGCTGCCATCGACCTCTCTGCAGGACTCTACTATATGCATGGCCCGTGGTATGCCGGTGTGTCGGTATTGCATGCCACTGCTCCCTCGGTAGAACTGGGAGACCGTTCGATTTACAACATCAGTCGTGTGTATTATTTCACGGGTGGATACAATATTCAGCTGAGGAATCCGTTTCTATCAATACACCCATCAGTGTTGGCGCATACCGACGGTACCAGCCATCGTGTGAACGTGACGACGCGCTTGAAGTATGCTCACGACAAGAAGATGATGTATGCGGGTGTGGGATATAGTCCCTCAAACTCGGTGACAGCGCTCATCGGCGGTTTCTTCCACGGCATCATCATCGGCTACAGTTACGAGGTGTACACTTCGGTGTTGAAGATAGGTAATGGTTCGCACGAGCTGTTTGTAGGTTACAAGACGGACATGAACTTCCAGAAGAAGGGACGCAACCGTCATCAGAGCGTGAGAATTCTTTAGAAATTAAGAAGATAAAAGAAGATATGAAAAAGATTATTAGTATAGCACTTTGCACCATGATGGTGACGCTGCTTACTGCTTGCTTCGGCAGTAAGATGACGTCGTCGGCAGGTGGCGAGGTGACGGGTGTGAGCGGTCGCGCCTTCAGTGAGCCGGCTCCCTATGGTATGACGCTTATCAAGCGCGGTCATCTGCGCATGGGTCTCGACAAGAAAGATACGCTATGGGGTAAGCAGACTCCCGTGCGTGACATCTCTGTCGAGGGGTTCTGGATGGACGAGCATGAGGTGACCAACTCGATGTATCGTCAGTTTGTGAACTACGTGCGTGACTCTATCCTGCGTGAGCGTCTGGCAGATCCTGCCTATGGTGGCGACGAGACGTATAAGATTGAGGAAGACAAGAACGGCGATCCCGTGAAGCCTCATCTGAACTGGAGGAAAGCGTTGCCCCGTAAACCCAACGAGGATGAGCAGCGTGCCTTCGAGAGCCTGTATACAACAAATCCTGTGACTGGCGAGAAGATGCTCGACTGGCGACAGATGAACTACCGTTATGAGATTTACGACTATACCGAGGCTGCCAAGCGCAAGTATCGTACCAATCCCGAGGAGCGCATCCTTGATACCGATGTGCGCCCCAATCCCAACGAGAAGATCTGGATATCGAAAGATACTGCCTATATCAACGATGAGGGTCAGATTATCCGTGAGACCATCAATCGTGAATATACGGGAGCCTGGGACTTTTTGAACACGTACATTATTAATATCTATCCAGATACCACCTGTTGGGTCAATGACTTCCCCAACGCCGAGAACGAGAGCTATATGCGATACTATTTCTCGAATGCTGCCTATAACGACTATCCCGTGGTGGGTGTGACGTGGGAGCAGGCTAACGCTTTCTGTGCATGGCGTACGGAATATCTGTTGCGAGGTCTGGGTGGTGCTGCCCGCTATGTGCAGCGTTACCGCCTGCCGACCGAAGCCGAGTGGGAGTATGCCGCTCGTGGAAAAGACCAGAACGAGTTCCCTTGGGAGAATCAGGATGTGTCTAGTGGCAATGGTTGTTTCTATGCTAACTTCAAGCCCGATAACGGTAACTATACCAAAGACGGCAACCTTATCACCAGTCGTGCTGGTATCTATGCCGCCAATTCCAACGGACTCTACGATATGGCTGGCAACGTGGCCGAATGGTGTAGCACCATCTATACCGAGGCTGGCGTCGAGGCTATGAACGATATCAACCCACAGTTGCGCTACAATGCTGCCAAGGAAGACCCTTACCGGTTGAAGAAGAAGAGCGTGCGTGGCGGCTCGTGGAAAGACCCAGAGAGCTATATCCGCTCAGCATGGCGCTCTTATGAGTATCAGAACCAGCCCCGCTCGTATATCGGCTTCCGCTGTGTGCGCTCGCTGGCCAATACTACCAGTGATAAGATTAAAGTAAAGAAAGGAAAGAAGTAATGACTACATACAGCAAACTCAATATCGTCTATCGCTTGCAGAAGTGGATGGACAGCGTACCCGGCCAGACGTTCCTGAACTATGCCTATAGCTGGGGTGCCTCAATCGTTATCTTGGGTACATTGTTTAAACTGACCCACTTGGGCGGAGCCGACTTCTTCCTCTTCTTAGGTATGGGTACCGAGGTCTTCGTATTCTTTATCTCAGCCTTTGACCGTCCATTTGACAAGACGACCGAGGGTATGGATCTTGACCTGCACGTTGCTGAGAATATTGAGCCTGCCCAGCAAGGAACGACTGTTGTCGGTGGCGGCATCGGTGGTGGTACGGTCATCATCAATGGTGGCGGTGCTGTCGGAGATGTCATAGGCAATGGCGATGAAGCTGCTCGCTGGGAGGGCGGTTCTGCTGGCGCTGAAGGTGGATCTATCAGTTTTGCTGGTAGTGGTGTTGTAGGCGGTGGTGTTATTGGTGGCGGTGGTGTTGTCGCACCTGCCGAGAGCCTGCCGATGGGTGAGGAACTGAAGACGGCTACCTCGAACTATATCGACGAACTGAATCGTCTGACGGAGATGCTCACACAAGTATCTGAGCAGAGCCAGCGTCTGACGCGCGACTCAGAGGAGATGGAGAATCTGAACCGCACGCTGACTGGCATCAGCCGCGTCTATGAGATGCAGCTGAAGAGCGCTTCGGCACAAATCAGCACCATCGATGAAATCAACGAACAGACACGCCATATGGCCGAACAGATTCTGGAGTTGAACAAGATATATGCCCGCATGATTGAAGCTATGCAGGTGAGGGCAAATATTTAATTGTAATAACGGAATAACGTTATAACGTCATAACGAAAAGAACAATGGCAATTAAGAAAAGACCAGTATCTCCGCGCCAGAAGATGATCAACCTGATGTACGTTGTACTGATGGCGATGCTGGCATTGAACGTCTCGAACGAGGTGCTCAATGGCTTCTCTATTGTGGAGGAGAGCTTGAAGCGCACCACCACAAATGCCACCAGGGAGAATCAGGCCATCTATGATGACTTTGCTGAGCAGATGAAGAAGAACCCACAGAAAGTGAAGCAGTGGTTCGACAAGTCGCAGGAAGTCAAAAAGATGAGTAATGCGCTATATAATCTGGCCGAAGAACTAAAGTGGGCCATTGCTCAGGAGGCAGACGGTGATGATGGTGATCCGCGTAACCTTCGTAACAAGGAAGACCAGGAACCCGCCAACTACGTGATGCTATCGCCCAGTAAGGGACGTGGCAAGGAATTGTACGAGGCCATCAACAACTACCGTGCCAAGATGGTCAATATGGTGACTGACATCCACCAGAAAAGAATGATTGCCTCTAATCTGACGACGGAGGTCCCTGAGAAATCGCATTCGATGGGTAAGAACTGGCAGGAGTATATGTTTGAGTCGATGCCCGCAGCCGCAGCCGTCACTCTGCTCTCGAAGTTGCAAAACGATGTGCGCTATGCTGAGGGTGAGGTATTGCATACTCTGGTCAGCAACATCGACGTGAAGGATATCCGCGTCAACGCCCTCAATGCCTTTGTGATTCCCAACTCGCAGACCATCGTGCGTGGTGATAAGTTCTCGGCACATATTGTAATGGCTGCCGTCGACACGACGCAGGTGCCGCAGATTTTCATCGGTGACAAGGAAGTTAATCTGCCGGGTGGTATTTATGAAACCGTCACCAGTCGGACGGGCGACTTTACGCTGGCTGGTCATATTCAAATGGTGAATGGTAACGGCGAGATTATCAAGCGTGACTTTGAACAGAAATATACGGTGGTTGACCCCTCTGCAACTGTATCGGCAGACCTGATGAATGTGCTCTACGCAGGCTATTCAAACCCCTTGAGCGTATCTGTGCCTGGTGTGCCGGTCAACAAGGTGCAGGCCACGATGACGGGTGGTACCTTACAGCCCGTGGGACCTGGACGCTATATCGCACGTCCTACTGCTGTTGGACAGAACGTGACCATCACCGTCACCTCTACTAATACTGGGCGTGCTCAGCAGATGGGACAGTTCACCTTCCGTGTACGACGTCTGCCAGATCCGACACCATATATTGCCATGAAAGACGACAGTGGCTCGCCCATCCGCTACAAGGGTGGTGGACTCTCGAAAGCACAGCTGATGGCTATCGACGGCATTGGTGCCGCCATCGACGATGGTATACTCGATATCGCCTTCAAGGTGCAGTCGTTTGAAACGGTGTTCTTCGACAATATGGGTAATGCTGTGCCGATGGTTTCTGACGGTGCCAACTTCTCGGCTCGCCAGAAGGAGACTTTCCGCAAGTTGCAGCGCAATCGCCGCTTCTATATCTCACGAGTCAACGCCATTGGTCCTGATGGTATACCACGTAAGCTGAATGCATCGATGGAGGTTATTGTAAAATAAAAGGTGGATAATTGAAAACTGATATAATTTGAATATGAAGAGAGTATTGTTCTTTTTGATGATAACGCTGATGACGGGGGTTGTGGTAGCTCAGCCCAAGAAAAGCCGTCAGCAACAGACTGAGCAGCAGGGCAGACTACAGGGCAAGCAGCAGTCTCAGAACCAAGGCATGTCAATGCGTGCACGTCTGATGTTTCCTACGGCAATTGATATGCCAGAGGATGTAGTTTGGCGTCGTGACATCTATCGCGAGATTGACCTCAACCGAGATGCCAATGCAGGTCTCTACTATCCAGTGGAGCCTATCGATCGTCAGGTCAACCTGTTCACGTATATCTTCAAATTGGCGCTTAACGGCTATATTCCCGTATATGAATATCGTCTCGACGGCAATGAGTCGTTTTCTGACTCAGCCCGAGTGCAGATGAAGACAGTGCTCGACAACTACCATATTTATTATCAGGAGAAAGATGGTAAGTTGCGTGTGGAAAACAGTGATATCCCCTCAGCAGAGGTCAAGCTCTATTATCTGAAGGAGAGTGCCTACTACAATCAGGCCAACTCATCGTTCCACCGCAAGGTGCTCAGCATCTGTCCTGTCATGTTGCGCGAGGACGACTTCGGCGGTGAGGCTTCGAAGTATCCACTGTTCTGGGTGAAGTATTCTGACCTGGAGCCTTTCCTGAGTCGCCAGACGGTGATGACCTCTAATCTCAACAATGCCGCTACGATGTCGATGGATGACTACTTCACACTGAATCGTTACGACGGCACTATCTATAAGACCAACAATATGTTGGGCAAGACACTTGCACAGATTTGTGAGGGCGATACAGCCAAGTTGACGGCAGAACAGAAACGTATTGAGGCCGAGCTTAAAGCCTTCGAACAGAATATCTTTGGCGACAAGCATCGTAAGGATTCACTGGACTCTATTGCCAAGCTTGATCCTCGTGAGCTCAAGGCCTCGAAGAAAGCGAAGAACAGTCGTCGCAGCATGGCTACTGTCAAGAAATCGAAGCCTGCTAAGACGAAAGGTAGTTCGTCAGGTGGCACCAGGATGAGTGTCAGACGTGAGCGACATTAAAATAATGGGCGAAAATGTTGGAAATGTCGGAATAATTGCTTACTTTTGCCAACAGAATCGAATATAACCATATTTTATTAACGATTATGAAGAAAATTTTCGCAGTAATGCTGATGGCCGTTGCCTTTGCAATGCCGTCAAACGCACAGATTAAGTTTGGTATCCAGGCTGGTTTGAACATGAGTAATGTTTCAGTAAGTGGTGGTAGCCAAGGATCAGTTTCGAGCCGCACAGGTTTCTTTGTTGGTCCGACTGTTAAGTTCACACTTCCCATTGTAGGTTTGGGCATTGATGCTTCTGCTCTCTACGATCAGCGTGAAGGTAAGGTAGAAAATGGTAATCAGTCAGAGACCATTAAATCTCAATCTATCCAGATCCCCATCAACGTTCGTTATGGTTTCGGCCTGGGTTCTCTCGCTGAGGTATTCGCATTCGCTGGTCCTCAGTTCGGTTTCAATATCGGTGGAAAATCATCATTGTTTAATGATGCAGCTGAATGGACACTGAAGTCTTCTAACCTCAGTGCTAATATTGGTGTTGGTGCTACCGTTGCTGGTCATCTGCAGGCAAAGCTGAACTATAACATTGCTTTGGGAAAGACCGGTGAGGCTAATGTTAAGACTTTTAACCAGATTACAGATGCTAAGTTCAACGCTTGGCAGGTTTCTCTGGCTTACTTCTTCTAAACAAAACGTTTAAAGATATAAGAATCGGTAGGGAATTATTCTCTACCGATTCTTTTTGTCATGATGCTTCTCCTTGGCGGAAGAGGTGCGTGAAGTATTTGGAATAGAGCTCTGAGAGACCCTTGCGATTGTCGATAGCTTCGCCGACAACAAGCATGGTGGTGAGGGTAAGATGGTTGTCATGAACAATCTTGGCCAAGTCTTTCAGCTTGCCACGATAGATTTTCTGGTCTGGCCATGTCAGGTGGTAGCAGGCTGCTACGGGGGTGTCCTCCGGATATTCCTGAAGCAATTCGTGCTGGACGTCGTCGACAATTGCAGCACTGAGGAAGATACACATCGTACTCTGGCTACGGGCCAGCAGATGCAACTGTTCCTTCTCAGGCATGGGAGTGCGCCCCTCGCCACGTGTGAGGATGATGGTCTGACAACGCTCGGGAATGGTGAACTGGCTTTGCAACTCGGCGGCAGCAGCAAGGAACGACGAGATACCAGGTGTGATGTGATAGTCCATGTGGTTCTGGTCGAAGAAGGCCATCTGTTCTTGGATAGCGCCAAAAATGCAAGGGTCGCCCGTATGCAGACGGACAATATATTTACCTTGGTCATAGAACTGCTTCATCAGCGCACATTGCTCTTCAAGCGCCATATCAGCCGACGAGCGTACTACAGCTCCGGGCTTATGACATTCCGTGAGGGCTTTAGGCACCAGTGAACCAGCATAGAGAATGAGATCGGCCCGCTCTAGCATTTTGCGACCTCTAACAGATACTAAATCTGGGTCTCCAGGACCAGCACCGACTATCTCAATGTGACCTTTCATCTCGCGCAGGTATTTGTAGTCGATGGCAAGGGCAGCCGTCCAGTTCTTGCCTTTTACCTTGGGAACAATCAGTTTTCCGTGATTGGAGCCAAGAATGGCTGCTGCCTCGCAGACGCTGGGGGTGCCTACGTGTTTCTGAACGGTAGCACTGGGATTGGGTACTTCGACCTTTGAAAGCTCCTCGGCCGTATAGAACACCAACTCTTCATCTAAGTCATCGACGAGCATGGCACAAAACTCCTCGTCTTTCTTCACATCGATGGTACAATAGCGTTTGTAACAGGGTAGTACACCAATCTGACTCATCGCCTCGTCAATCTCGTCGTAGATGTCTTCATAATCACGAGGATGATTGGCCAGTCCGAAGCCCAATGATGCTATCATGGGCACGAAATGCAGTTCGAGAATGCCATATGGTGCACAGAGGTTATATGGCGAGACGATGATGACGAGGCTGAACTTTTGGGGATCTACTTCTTCCAAACTCTTGACGATGGTGACGTGAGGAGGCAGCGTCTTTTCCAGATAGTCGGTTCCTTCGTCACAAATTTCCATCAGCAGGGCGGTTGGCCTTTTGTTGACGAAGGCGTAGATGCAGTCATTCATGTCGTCGTCACTGGCAATGGCCCAGTTGAAGCGCTCGGCAAAGGTATCTAGTGCCCATAAACCTGCGTTGTCGCTTTGCGTAGTAATCACCTCTCTTGCGCCTATCAGCGAGGCTACTTCGCGGGCTAAGTCATTGGCTCCTCCAATATGACCTGAGAGCACTGAGATGGCATTCATACCCATGCTGTCCACACAGACTACAGCGGGGTCTTCGTGCTTATCGTTGATATATGGAGCGATGGTGCGTACACAAATACCCATAGCTCCGATAAATACAAAGGCATCGTATTTGCCCCACAACTTACCAACGTCTGTGCGATTAATCACCTTGGCACTAAGTTCTCGTTGAAGGGTGTTGGCAATTTCTTTGCCAGCCTCGCTAATCTGTATAACTGCTATTTTCTGCATTTAAGTATCTCTATGGGATGATATTCATTGATGACGATTCTCATGGGTTGTTCTTGGGTAAGACCGAGTTCCTGACAGGCCTCGTCCCAGAGCTGATGACTGTCTGTCTGTACCTTGGGGGCTTTGACGCTGTTCATCACAATACAGCCACCAGGTTTCAAGTATTTGAGCACTTTGGTCATGATCTCCTTCAGATGCCCCCCGTGACCTCCGATGAAGACGGCGTCAGGGGCAGCGATGTCGTCGCAACAAGCTGATAGGAAATCGCCGATGTGGACATTGATGCCTGGGGCACCAAAGCGACGGGCGTTCTCATGAATGATGGTTTCACACTCAGGACGTATCTCGAAAGCTTCGATGTGCAGATGAGGGAACTGTAGGCGAGCCTCGATGCTGACGCTGCCCGTACAGAAGCCAATATCCCAGAGAACATGTTTTTGGAGCAGTTCCAAAGCTTGAAGTGTCAACAGACGGATGGGCATCTTTGTGATCATCTTTTCGCGACCATCGAGTAATGTGAATTCGCTATCGGGGATGCCGTATCTTTGTGATGAGTGAATAGTGGGGTGTTCTGCTACTAATATGATGCAATTCGGTTGGTCAAATACGCTGTTGGCGGCTTCTTGGAGTGTCAGCGTCGTGACTTTTTCAAGAGCAGGGTTGCCCAGATGCTCACCGACATTTATATTATAATAGGTGTAGCCGTAGTCTATCATTCGTTGGGCGATGGCAGCGGGCGTGTGTTCCTTGTCTGTCAGGATACCGATTTTCTCCTCGTGCTCTATCAATGCTCTGTCGAACTCGGGCCATGGGCGACCTGTCAGCGAGACAATGCGCATATCGTGATAGAGCATCACCAAGCGATGAGCCAGTAGCTGCAGGGAGTTGAAAGTAGGATAGACCACTATCTCGGCTTCAGGCAACTTACGCTTGATTGTGTTGGCAAAGCCAAAGAAGAGGGGATCGCCACTGGCAAAGACAATGATAGGAAGTGAAGAGTGAAGAGTGAAGAGTGAAGAATAATTATCGAAAACGGCATCCAACGGAACGGTGATGTCAATCCATTCTGCATCTTTCGGCAACAACGGCGCAACAATCTCATGATGGCGCTTGCCACCTGAGAACAACTTACCATTCCCAATAATCTCCAGCACCTCTGGCGGAAAGAACGGCTGTGGATTGTCCGTAATTCCTATAACGATGAACTTCATAAGTCTCTTCCGGGTTTCAGTTGTTCGGCATCGTCGAAGGTGAGGATGGCATTACAAAGTGTAGCAGCTAAGTTGCTACCTCCTTTACGACCCTCGACGATGATTTTGGGAATGTCCTTAAAGGGCTTTACCATATGTTTTGACTCTCGGACATGCACAAAACCGACTGGTGCAGCGATGATGCCAGCAGGATGTGCCTTACCTTTACGAATCAAGTCGCAGAGTTCCATCAATGCTGTGGGGGCATTGCCAAAAGCGAAAAGTGCGTGAGGATGTTCTTCGACTGCAAGTCGAATGCCTGCCTGGGTCCTCGTTATCGCCAATGATGAGGCCATTTCTGCTACACGCGGGTGGCTGAGGTAACATTTGGCCTCTATACCCAGGCGCTGGAGGGCTCCCTTGCGGATACCGCTGGTGACCATCGTTACATCGGTTATGATGGTTTTTAGTGTGCCATCCTTTACCTTATTATATAGTGTCTCTACAGAACCCTCGTCGGTATAAAGAATGTGCTCCATTTCGAAGTCAGCTGTGGTATGGATGGCATGAAGCAATGCCCATTTGTGGTCGAGGGGATAATCCTGCCTGCTTAACTCTGAAGAAATGGTGCGGAAGGATTCTATCATGATTTGCTGGCCAGGCTTGAAAACTTCCTGCTGCTCCTCACGATAGTAGCCGCGCGGTGTGATGATTTTGCCTTCATCGATATAAGACTGTGAATTGCCGATGATAACGACTGTGAACATGTCGACATCTTCTGGATCGAAAGCTTTCAGTGTGCATACCTTTATTTCCTGTTCCTCACGACCGGCCTGGCGAACTATGCCAATGGGTGTCTCAGCTGATCGTACTTGTAGAAATAGCTCCACCAGTCGGTAGAGTTGCCAATAGCGTCCATGTGATTTGGGGTTATAGATAGCTGTGACAAAATCTCCCTCAGCAGCAGCCTTGATACGTCGCTCGATGACCTCCCAAGGCGTCATCAGATCGGAAAGCGAGATGATGCAGAGGTCGTGACCGATAGGGGCACCCAATAGTGATGCTGCCTTCTGGAAGGCTGAGATGCCAGGCAACGCCTCTATCTCGATGTTAGACTGTCGTTCACGTTTCATTTCATAAACTAATGGCCCCATACCATAGATGCCTGCGTCGCCTGAGGAGATGACCACAACAGTTTTGCCCTGTTCGGCTAACATGAATGCCTGTTCGGCCCGTTCGCGCTCCTTCTTCATGCCTGTATCGATACATTCGCACCCTTCGCTAATATAGGGTTCGATAAACTGGAAGTAGTACTTATAACCCACGATGACGTCAGCCTCGCGTACTGCTTCGAGAACGGCGGGGGTGATGTCTTCCTTGCTGCCAGGACCTATGCCTGCAATGATGATTTTTCCCATATCTGCTGCAAAGATACAAATAAAAGCGAGAAAAGCCAAATAAAGCGAATTGCTTTTTTTGATGAAAAGGGGAAACAAAAAAGAGGACTTCCACGAATGGAAGTCCTCTAGTAGATTTTTCTTTACAAAACCTTATTTGTTAACTGCCTCAGCGAGCTCAGCACCAGCCTTGAACTTAGCAACCTTCTTAGCAGCAATCTTAATCTTCTGCTTGGTAGCGGGGTTGATACCTTCACGAGCGGGCTTCTCACTTACTGCGAAAGTACCGAAACCTACGAGCTGAATCTTGTCACCTGCTACGAGAGCATCCTTAATAGCTGCTACTGTGGCATCGAGGGCCTTCTTTGCGTCAACTTTGGTCAGACCAGCACCTGCTGCAATCTTGTCAATTAATTCTGTTTTGTTCATAATTTTGTTGTTTAAAAGTGAATGATAAATAGTTTAAGTCAAAATCTGACGCAAATATAGAATAATCTTACGAAAAAACAAACAAAAAGTTGAAAAAAATGAGTTTTTTATTGAAAAAAAGTGTGTATTGTCCCATTTTAGTGCTAAAAAACAGATATTTTTCGTAATTTTGCCGCGTAAACAGCATCGCGACGATATGTATCGCGACTTATTGACAATAGAGAGATGAACAATATACCTACAATGACCAAGAATCTGCTGGTCATCAACATACTGGCTTGGATAGCCACATGGGTGTTGCAGCGTAGTGGCATAGATTTGAATGCCATGTTTGGGCTGCATTTCTTCCTGGCCAGTGATTTCCGCCTATACCAGTTTATGACCTACATGTTTCTGCATGGTGGTTTTACACATCTATTATTTAATATGTTTGCGTTGTGGATGTTTGGTGGTGTTATCGAACGTGTATGGGGTAGTAAGAAATTCCTTTTTTATTACATAGTATGCGGTGTCGGTGCTGGTATCGTGCAGGAGTTGGTGCAATATGCCAACTACAGCATACAAGGCTTAGCCGCCTATGAGTATGTCAGTGCTGGTGGCATGAAGATGTCGATGGATAGCTATATTAATCTATGGACTACCATCGGAGCTTCAGGAGCAGTCTATGGCATCTTGCTGGCCTTTGGTATGATATTCCCTAATGAACGGTTGTTTATTATCCCAATACCATTCCCCATTAAGGCCAAATGGTTGATTCTGGGCTATATCGTCATTGAGGTGGTGTCTGCTATGAGTGGCCCAGGAGATGGTGTGGCTCACATGGCTCACTTGGGAGGTATGCTTTTCGGATTCCTGCTCATTCGCTATTGGCGCAAGCATCCTGATTCGAGTCAACGCTCAGGGAAGGACTTCTTTGAGAACCTGAAGCGTAAGTATGAGGAACGTCAGCAAAACCAGCGTATGCATGCTGAACCTACTCATTCTCATCGTGAGACGGATGAAGAGTACAATATGCGTCAGCGTCAGAATCAGGAAGAGATCGATGCTATCTTGGACAAAATCAGGAAGAGCGGTTATGACAGTCTGACGAAAGAGGAAAAGCAGAAGTTGTTTGACCAGAAACGCCCATCGTGATTAGCAGGCTGAAGAAGTTAAGTGTGCAGTTGCTGACGGGAGCAAACATCGCTACGATTGTCGTCATGCTGCTGGTAGGATACAGTGACCGCATCTGTCCTGCCGACCATCCTTTGGCATCGACTATCGGAATGGCGCTTCCTTTTATGCTTATAGCCAATATGGTGTTTCTGTTGTTTTGGCTCATTTTTAAATGGAGTAGGTCGTGGATACCCGTTGTGGGTTTTGTGTTGGCCTATATACCTATCCATATATATATGCCTCTGAACATTTCTGTCTCACCTCCTGATGATGCCTTGAAACTGGTGTCGTATAACGTGTGCAGCTATGGTGGCAACTATAAGTATGAGTGGGGTTTTGAGAAGGTGCGCGACTATTTGCATGATGAGAAGGCTGACATCGTCTGTCTGCAAGAGGACAATGATACGTGGCGCCGCTATGCGTTCATTGAGTATGAGAAGAAGGGATTCGCTTATAATGATACGATTGTGTTGTGCCGTGACGATTTCCGCTACAATTGTCTTGGGATACATACGCGTTTCCCCATTCTGCGCCGTGAGCGTATCGCCTATGAGACTGCATCGAACAATGGCAGTGCTGCATGGTGGCTAAAGGTAGGCAAAGATACCCTCGTGGTCATCAACAATCATTTTGAGAGCTGTCATCTGAATCAGGAAGACCGCAAACAGTATCGCCAGTTGCTGAAAGGACAAATAGCCAAAGACTCTGTTCGTACTGAGTCGCAGCTGTTGATGGTCAAACTCGCTGAAGCAAACGCTATCCGTTCGAAACAGATTGATACCGTTTGCGACTATGTCGATCGATATCTGGGTCGATATCCTGTCATCGTCTGTGGTGACTTCAATGATAATCCGATTTCTTACTCACGTCACATGATGGCAGAGCGCCTTCGTGATTGTTATGTAGAAACAGGACGAGGTATCGGTTTGTCATATAATCAGAAAGCTTTTTCTTTCCGAATTGACCATGTTTTCTGCTCATCCGATATTGAACCTTACCAATGCTTTGTTGATACAAAAATGGACGCCAGTGACCACTATCCGATGGTTTGTTGGCTAAAAATAGGTGTAAAAGAGTGAAAAAAGCAGGAATTTCCACGAGAAATTTCGCTAAGTGGAGAATAATTAGTATATTTGCAGGCTAAAAATGCGCAATCATAAAATTCAATAACATAATAAACAAAATGCAAAACAAAGGAATTGTAAAATTTATCGCAATCGTTTTGATCCTCGTTTGCTGCTTCTATCTTTCCTTTACGTTTGTGACACGCCACTATGAGAATAAGGCGGCTGCCATGGGCGAAGAGGCCGGACAGGAGTACCTCGATTCGATTATGAACGAGAAAGTGTACTGCGGAATCTATTCATTCAAGCAGTGCCGCGAGTTGGAGATGGGCCTTGGCCTTGACCTGAAAGGTGGTATGAACGTTATTCTTGAGGTTTCAGTACCCGATGTTATCGATGTGCTGGCCGACCACAAGACCGATGCTGCCTACAAGAAGTCAATGGAAGAGGCTAAGAAGGAAGAAGAGACGAGTCAGAACGACTTTATCTCGCTGTTCATCAAGTACTGGAAGCAGAATTCTAACGGTCGTCCCTTGGCTGCCGTATTTGCTACCCAGCAGATGAAGGGTAAGGTAAGTACTCAGTCTAGCGACTCAGAAGTTGAGAGTGCTCTTCGTGCTGAGGTACAGTCGGCCGTAGATAACTCATTCAATGTCGTTCGTAACCGTATCGATAAGTTTGGTGTTGTTCAGCCGAATATCCAGAAGCTGGAGGGTCAGTCGGGCCGTATCATGGTTGAGATGCCTGGTGTGAAGGAGCCTGAGCGTGTTCGTAAGTTGCTGCAAGGTTCTGCTAACCTCGAATTCTGGGAGACCTATAACACTCAGGAGATTGTTCCCCTGCTGGCTCAGTTGAATCAGAAATATGCCATCACTAATGGCGCTGCTGAGGAGGTTGCTGACTCTACTGTAGCTGAGGCTGCTGTTGATACCACAGCCACAGCCGCTGCTGCCACTGATCTGGCAGCTAAGTTGGCTAAGAAGGATGCTAAGGCTGACGATGCCAAGGCTCTTGCTGAGGCTAAGAAGCAGAATCCTCTGTTTAGCGTGTTCCAGCCCATTCAGGGTCAGGGACTGGCTATCGTTGGTTATGCTAACGCCCGTGATACCGCTGAGGTTGACAAGATTATCTATTCTGATATCGCTGCTCAGGTGTTGCCCGCAGAATGTAAGCTGCGTTGGGGTGCCAAGCCTGAGGACTTTGGTGGTCAGAACACCAAGGGTGATATCTTCGCACTTTATGCTCTGAAGATTACTGAGCCTAATGGTCGTGCTCCGCTGGAGGGTGACGTGATTACCTCTTCAAAGGACGATTTCGATCAGATGGGTCATCCTTCTGTTTCGATGCAGATGAACTCTGACGGTGCACGCCGCTGGAGCCAGATTACCAAGCAGAATATCGGTCGTGGCGTTGCTATCGTACTTGATGATGCCGTTTACTCTGCTCCCCGCATCCTGACACAGATTGATGGTGGTAACTCACAGATTACTGGTAACTTCACCATTGAAGATACCAAAGACCTTGCTAACACACTGAACTCTGGTAAGATGCCGGCTCCTACCCGCATCGTACAGGAAGAGGTGGTAGGTCCCTCGCTGGGTGCACAGTCTATCAAGCAGGGTATCATGTCGTTCTGCATCGCTTTCGTGTTGCTGATGGTTTACATGATCATGCTGTACGGCTTCATTCCTGGTATCCTGGCTGATATTGCCTTGCTGTTCAACCTGTTCTTCACATTGGGTATCCTGACATCATTCCAGGCTGCTCTGACCATGCCTGGTATCGCCGGTATCGTGCTGACGCTGGGTACTGCTGTGGATGCCAACGTGCTTATCTATGAGCGTATCAAGGAAGAGCTGAAGCGTGGCCTCAGTCTGAAGGAGGCTCTGCAGAAGGGTTACTCTAACGCTTTCTCGGCTATCTTCGACTCTAACGTCACTTCTTTGATTACCGGTTTCATCCTTCTGTTCTTTGGTACAGGTCCTGTAAAGGGCTTCGCTACCACTTGGATTATCGGTATCTTCTGCTCGTTCTTCACCGCTGTGTTCCTGACCCGTCTGGTTTATGAGAACCGTCTGAAGAAGGACAAGTGGTTGAACCTGACTTTTGTCACAGGTTATTCTAAGAACCTGATGCAGAATGCCAAGTACAACTTCATGGGTACTTATAAGAAGTCATTCCTCGTATGGGGTGTGCTCGCTATTGCTTTCGTCTGCTGCTTCTTTGTTCGCGGCCTGAGCCAGAGCATCGACTTCACAGGTGGTCGTAACTACGTCGTCACTCTTGATAAGGAGACTCCCGTTGAGCAGGTTCGTCAGGCCCTGTCTGGTGCCTTCGTTAACACACTGGGTGAGAATGCAGGCAAGGAAGCTAACACCAGCGTTATCGCTCTGGGTACCGATGGCAAGACCATCCGTGTATCTACCAACTGGGATATCGAGTCTAACAGCCCGACAGTTGACGATGAGGCTGAGACAATCCTCTACAACGCTTTGAAGAAGGGCGGCTTCGTCAGTCAGGCTAACGTAGAAGACTTCAAGAACCCTGATGTTCGTCAGGGCGGTTCTATCATCAGCTCGGCTAAGGTAGGTCCTGCTGTTGCTAAGGATATTACCTATGGTGCTATCATCAGCGTTATCATCGCTCTGATTGCCATCTTCCTGTACATCCTGCTGCGCTTCCGCAATGTAGCCTACTCTACAGGTGCCACTATCGCACTGGCTCTCGACGCTCTGGTTGTTATCGGTATGTACTCTGCTCTGTGGGGCATTGTTCCTATGTCACTTGAGATTGACCAGGTATTCATCGGTGCTATCCTGACGGTGATTGGTTACTCTATCAACGATAAGGTGGTGGTCTTCGACCGTATCCGTGAGAACTTCCAGCTCTATGGCAAGCGCGATCGTCAGCAGTTGTTCAACGACTCGCTGAACCAGACGCTGGCTCGTACTATCAACACCTCTGTAACGACATTGATCGTGTTGCTGTGTATCTTCATCCTTGGTGGTGACTCTATCCGCAGCTTCTCATTCGCAATGATCCTTGGTGTTGTTGTTGGTACGCTGTCGTCACTGTTCATCGCAGCTCCTACTGCTTTCCTCGTGATGGGTCGTACCATTCGTGAGGATGCAGCCACAGTTGAATAATTGAGAGCGACATATACAAATCAGCCCGCTTCCATGTCGGAGGCGGGCTGATTCTTTTCTAGTTCCACTAATATCTCTAGTATTACTAGATGATCTAGTACTACTAGTTGAAATAGTATAGGAAAGCTGCGATACCTTCGAGGGCGGGCTTGCGCTGACCTTCAATCTCAATCTTGAACTTGATTTCGGTCTTGCAGATACCACGCAGGTTCTGGATGCTGTGTAGCATGGTGACCAGACGAACACGGCTGCCCGTGATAACAGGCTGGCCAAAGCGCATATCGGTCATGCCGTAGTTCACAAGCATCTTGATGTTGTTGACCTCGATAATCTGATCCCACATATAGGGAAGCAGACTCAGCGTGAGGTAGCCGTGAGCAATGGTCGACTTGTAAGGACTCTCTTCCTTGGCACGAGCAACGTCAACATGTATCCACTGATGGTCGAGTGTGGCATCAGCAAAAAGATTAATACGGTCCTGATCAACCTGCAGCCAGTCAGAGGCTCCTAACTCTTCGCCCAGGTGGGCGGCAAACTCGTCGTACGAGTTAATCACTAATTTTCCCATAATAAAATGTGTATATTGATTATTCTGTGTGCAAAAGTATAAAATAATTATGAATTATGCATTATTAATTATGAATTATTTCGTACCTTTGCACTCGCAAAGTACGAAAGATTACTGCCCTGATAGTTAAATGGATATAACAAGGTCCTCCTAAGACTTAGTTCCGCGTTCGATTCGCGGTCGGGGTACTCCTCCTAACTTTTTGTAAGACCAAGTGTAAGAACGCTGATGCGAATGCCTTCTATACTACTGAGGGTATTGGCACATGATGCTAGTGTGGCTCCTGTTGTGCAGATGTCGTCAATGAGTAGGATATGCTTGTTGCGGATGATATTGCCGTTAGTGACTTCAAAAGTGTTATTGACATTTGCTTGTCGCTGCTGACGGTTAAGACTTGTCTGGCTCTGTTTGAAGTCAATACGACGCAATACTTTTGTCAAAACGGGTATATGAGTCATATCGCTGATGCCTTGGGCCAGTCGCTCGCTTTGATTGTAGCCCCTTTGTCTCATTCGCTTTTTGGCCAATGGTACTGGTACCAGGGCGTCGATATCGTCAAAATAGCGTGCCAGTTGCATCTCGCTAGCCATGTGTCTTCCAAGGTCTTCGCCGATGTCTGGCCGATTGCCATATTTCAGCTGATAGATAATCTGAGCCAATTCGGAATGTGGTTCAAAGAAGAATAATGCAGCAGCCTTTCTGATAGGAGTGATGTGCCAGAATAGTTGTGCCATGTCGTTGTCATCTGGCGTAAACTGATAGGTGGTGCGTGGCAGATGAAAGAGGCATACTGAGCAGAGGGACTGTTCAGTAGGTGCAAGGCGGCGGTCGCACACCACACAGCAGCGTGGCGATATGAAATCAAGAATCCTCCTCCACCAGTTCTTCATCATCGATATGGATACATTGAGAGATAATATCGAAGGTAAAGCCACGGCTCATTGCAAATCGCGCCAATTTCTGATTCAACTCATAGTCATTAGCAGCCTTAATTGATTTGCGCTTTTGTTTCAGCAAGGGACGAAGCACGGCCAGATAATCCTCCTCACTAATCTCATCAAGCGTGCGTTGGCGGATGTCCTCAGCGATATGCTTCTGCCACAGCGCCTGTTCCACCTTACGACGTCCCCATTTGTTGTAACGAACCTTGTCCTTGACAAATGCACGGGCATAGCGTTCGTCATCGACATATCGCTCATCGATAAGGCGTTGCATAACGCGTGCCTGTTCCTCTTCTGACATTTCCCAGCGACGCATCTTCTCCTGCATTTCCCACTGACAGTGTTCGGTCTGTGCGCAGAGGGCTGCCAGCGTCAGATAGGCATCGTTCTCTGACCTGTGGTCAGAGTGTGGCGTTGCGAACTCAGTTTTTTGTTTCATCGTATAGCTTGAATAAAACGTGTCTTTCCAAATTGATCGTCGTGGGCTTTGACGTTGAAGCCTAACTCCAGTAGGCGTTCCTCTATTAGCTCCTCATACAACGGATTGGTCTCCAGCCACAGCTCCCCACCAGCGTGTAGTGCCGATTGCGCATAGTTCATGATAGGAACATAAAATTTCAGTGGGTCATCGTCAGGCACAAAGAGGGCTATCTCTGGTTCATAGTCCAGCACGTTGGCCTCCATCTGTTTCGCCTCATTGTCGCAGATATAGGGCGGATTGCTCACGATAAGATCCCATTGTGGCGCCACTTGGTAGGTCTGTTGCAACATGTCGTTCTCAACGATGTTGACCCCTGCGCCCAGTCGTTGCGCATTATGCTGAGCGACGCGTAGTGCAATAGGGGAGATGTCCCAGGCTGTGACTTGGCTGTTGGGGATGTCGAGAGCCAATGTGATGGCAATACACCCGCTGCCTGTGCCGATATCGAGAATGTTGCGTATAGGGGAACTATTCGCCACATGCTTTGTAATCAGGCGACACAGATGCTCCGTCTCTGGACGTGGTATCAGGATGCCTGGCTCTACGTGAAATTCTCTACCACAGAAGTCTGCCAGTCCTAATACATACTGTACGGGTTCGTAGTTTGCCAATCTGATGGCAATTTCCCCCAGTTCTGCTTGGCAGTCTGCAGATAATTGCGTATCTTTGCCGAGAATAAGGTCTGACAGCGAAAGATGATAGCGAACTTCATAGACCATACGGGCGATAGCTTTTGCCTCGTCGCTACCGTAGAGTGGTGTCAGCTGATGCCATAGTTCGTTGTAAGTCATAGTGCAAAGGTAATAAAAAAATACGAATTACGATTGCAACGCCACACTTTTTAAATAAAAAGAATTACGAATTATATATGAGTGAAGACGAAAAATATATGCAGCGCTGCCTGCAGTTGGCGGCCAATGGTATTCAAGGTGCTCGTCCCAACCCAATGGTTGGGGCAGTGATTGTTGCTCATGGTCGCGTGATTGGTGAAGGCTATCATGTACGTTGTGGTGAAGGACATGCTGAGGTGAATGCCTTTGCTAGCGTCAAGCCTGAGGACGAACCACTGCTGAAGGATGCCACCATCTATGTTTCGCTAGAACCCTGTTCACATTATGGTAAGACACCGCCCTGTGCCGACCTTATTATTAAGAAAGGTGTACGTCGTGTGGTGGTAGGCACCATCGATCCCTTTGCTGAGGTGCAGGGTAGGGGTATCAAGAAGTTGCAGGATGCAGGCATTGAGGTCACTGTGGGTGTGCTGGAGAAGGAGTGCCAGTGGCTGAATCGTCGCTTCTTCACCTACCATTCCAAGCATCGCCCCTATATCATCCTCAAGTGGGCGCAAACAGCTAATGGCTTTATTGACGACCACGGTAAGGCCTTGAAAATCAGTAATGAACAGACACAGATGCTCTCTCACCAGTTGCGTGCTGAGGAGGATGCTATCCTTGTGGGACATACCACTGACGTCAGAGAGCATCCACAGTTGACGGTTCGCCATTGGCACGGCCCCAATCCCAAACGGGTGGTGCTGACCCATCAGCGCCCATTGCCCCAACTCATTGACGACCTCTACCAGCAGGGCATCCAGTCGCTCATCGTCGAGGGTGGTCGTCAGACCCATGAGTCGTTCCTCGCTGCTGGCCTATGGGATGAGATTCGTGTAGAGACAGGCTCTATCACTGTTACTGATGGCACCCGCGCACCCCAGCTCCCCTCCAACGTCTCGCTACTCAGTCGCGAAACATACGATGGCAATACCCTGTGCCGATTTATCTGAGGAAGAACCAAGCAGATTGCATGCTTCGAGCAAGCGCCTTGTCTGCTCCGAGCAAGCGCCTCGCTTGCTTCGAGCAGCGTTTTTTCAACGATTTTCTGATTTTACCCTCACATCCTAACATGACAGGCCCCAATCCCTTATGCACAGGGCGTTTGAGCCACGTGAGGGATATTGATTCTCCCTAACGTCTCCCTAACGTCCTGGGTCACATCTCGAATTGACGTGAGGGCACAAGGTCAAAAAGGTGAGGGAGACGTTAGGGACATTTGTTCTCCCTCACGTGCCTTCAGCCCTTTGTACATCGGCATTTGAGAGGGGTTATGTTAGGATGTGAGGGTAAAATATGCCTAGTTACTCTCAGCGAGAAGTAGAGTTACTCTCAGCGAGAAGGCTTCTCGCTCATCGAGAAACGACGAGTTACTGTTCGAGAAACGACGAGTTGCTTCTTCCTCGCGTCCCGCTTGCTTCGAGCAAGCGCCTCGTCTGCTTGAAGCAAGAATAATTAGAAGAAATCCAGGATTTAAAGGCCACAAGTCCTAGATTTATCAATGACAAATCCTAGATTTACAAACCACTTCAACCTGAAATCGTTCCGGTTCTCGTTTTTCATTTTTTTTCTTTCTTTTTCTTTGATGTTTCAAAAATAATCTCTATCTTTGCACTATCGCTTGTTAGTCCTTATGGGCAAAGCGGGCGGTCTTATTTTATGAGAAAGACGTTTTCGAACTTTTCGAGCAGCGAAAGCCAACAAGCTTGCTTGATTGGCTGAGTCGCAAGAAAAGTCTGCAGTAAATGCAGAACGTCTGTCGTTGTGAGCCAAGAACTTAGCAAACTCTTAACATCACAGCAGACAGATGACAACCGAGGCGTCTACGTGGAGCGTTTCTATATACCTTAATGAATATAGTTCGTTCTGGCGTGGGCTAACTGGCGTTGTCTATCCTGTGTGATGTGGGCAATGCGAAGGCCTTTGGCTCCAGGATGGACTGAAGAACAGACACCTACGCCTTTTTTGTATCATAAGCTGAACCTAAAACTATACGTTTATCTGCCAAGTCCGGGGTGTTTGTTGGTTTTAAAATATTTTGTCTTATGGTTTATGACAATCAAAATGAGGAAAAGAAAATGTTACAAAAGCACTCTGTTGATAATGAAAATAATTCTACAGAATATGTTGGTCTTTTGGGATCAATCATAGATGTTATTGGCAATCTGAGTTTTGTTACTATTATTATTGTGGCTCTTTTTTCTATAATATTAACAATATTGTGGAATACTATTGACTATTGTGAAACTCAAAAAATCGAGCTATGCGGAGATATTCTTGCTATATGTTCATGTGTCCTTGGATTTTCAATAACTGGTTTTTCTGTAATTCTTGCATTGAATAAAGAAACTTTGGAGCGATTAACAATCAAACCAAAGATACCAAATCAATGGTGGAAGTGTTTTGTGAAAAAGAAATCGAGCCCATATGATATATTATGTGCATCTTTTTCATTCACTTGTTTTTTCTTATTACTTACAATTATAGTAGTGGTATTATATAAGAATATGCTAGCCCCTTTATATACCAATAATTGTTACTTTGCCATTATTCAGGTCTTATCAATTTTCTCTACATTATTGGTGTTTGATCTTGTATTCCATTTGTATTCAGTAAGTACTTATCTGAATAAAAACCATAATAGAGTGAGAATCTGTAACAATAAAAATACATGATATGAAATGTTTACTTATTTTAGCAGATTCTATGGATTTGCTCAGTAAAGATGACTAAAAGCTGTTGTATATTACCAATGCAGAATA
This sequence comes from uncultured Bacteroidales bacterium, assembly GCA_902799655.1. Classification (GTDB taxonomy): domain Bacteria; phylum Bacteroidota; class Bacteroidia; order Bacteroidales; family Bacteroidaceae; genus Prevotella. The sequence goes on along the minus strand of CADCBH010000018.1, from coordinate 77,499 downwards.
TATAAATAATAAAGCTCGAACGAATAATTATTTACTTTTAAAACTATAGATTATGAAAAGGACAAGTTGTACATTGCTATTAACTTTCTTGCTAAGTATGGTCGTCATTAAAGCCTACGCAGATTTTGATACGTCTAAAAAGATTCAAGTAGGCTCTTTATTTTACTATCTTGACAATGATAATAGTACGGCGCAGCTAACAAGTATGCCTGAGGGATATTATACCGGCGACATCACTATTCCCTCTAGCATTACCCATGAAGCAAAGATATACAGCGTGACAAGTATTGGCGAAGGCGCTTTCGATAATTGTGACCTTACCTCGGTTACCATACCCAACAGCGTTACGAGTATTGGCGATTATGCTTTTTTATGTTCTGGCCTTACTTCCATCACCATTCCCAATAGCGTGACGAGTATTGGCAATTCTGCTTTCGATAGCTGCTTTGACCTTATTTCAGTCACCATCCCCGAGAGTGTAACGAGTATTGGCAGTTCTGCCTTTTCTGGTTGCTCTGGCCTTACCTCCATTACCATTCCCAACAGTGTGACGAGTATTGTCCGTTCTGCCTTTTCTGATTGCTCTGGCCTTACCTCTGTCACCATCCCCAACAGCGTGACGAGTATTGGCGATGATGCTTTCGAGGGTTGCTCTGGCCTTACCTCCATTACCATTCCCAATAGCGTGACGAGTATTGGCGATGGGGCTTTCCATGGTTGCTCTGGCCTTACCTCTATTGTTGTAGAATCAGGGAACACGAAGTATGATTCACGAGACAATTGTAATGCCATTATCGAAACTACGAGTAACACTTTGGTGGCTGGTTGCAAGAATACCGTCATCCCCAACAGCGTGACGAGTATTGGCCGTTCTGCCTTTTCTGGTTGCTCTGGCCTTACCTCCATTACCATTCCCAACAGTGTGACGAGTATTGGCGATGATGCTTTCGAGGGTTGCTCTGGCCTTACCTCCATTACCATCCCCAACAGCGTGACGAGTATTGGGTGGTCTGCTTTCGAGGGTTGCTCTGGCCTTACCTCCATTACCATTCCCAATAGCGTGACGAGTATTGGCGATCGCGCTTTCTATGAGTGTTCTGCCCTTAAGTCCGTCACAGTTTTAAATCCGACTCCTATTGCTATCAGCCAAAATGTGTTCTCAAATCGAATGAACGCAACATTGTATGTGCTTAAGAAAAGTATAAAAGCATATCAGGCTGCTGACTATTGGAAAGAGTTTAAAGAGATTATTGAGAAGTCTTTTCAGATTGATGGCTTGTACTATTATCTGGATAACGACAATCATCAAGCTCAGGTAATATCTAATCTCGATGGAAAATATACGGGTAACATCACTATCCCCTCATCAATTACTTACAATAACACCAACTACGACGTGACGAATATTGCCGAGTCTGCTTTTAAGGATTGCTCTGATCTTACCTCTATTATCATTGGCAGTAGTGTGACGAGTATTGGATATCGCGCTTTCTATGGTTGTTCTAGCCTTACTTCCGTCAACATTGGCAGCAGTGTGACGAGTATTGGCGTTGAGGCTTTCTATGGTTGCTCTGGCCTTACTTCCATGAAGGTAGAATCAGAAAATACGAAATACGATTCACGAAACAACTGTAATGCCATTATTGAAACAGCAAGTAATAACTTGATGTATGGTTGTAAGAATACTGTCATCCCCAATAGCGTGACGAGTATTGATAGTAACGCTTTCAAAAATTGCTCTGGCCTAACCTCCATCACCATCCCCAACAGCGTGACGAGTATTGGTAATTCTGCTTTTTCTGGTTGCATTAGCCTTACCTCTGTCATCATTGGCAGTAGTGTAGCGAGTATTGGCGTTGAAGCTTTCTATGGTTGCACTGCCCTTACCTCCGTCATCATTCGCGGTAGCGTGACGAGTATCGGCAATAGTGCTTTCGCTGGCTGCTCTGGCCTCACCTCCGTCACCATCCCCAACAGCGTGAGGAGTATCGGCGGTTATGCTTTCTATGGTTGCTCTGGCCTTACCTCCGTCACCATCCCCAACAGTGTGATGAGTATTGGCAATGATGCTTTCCGGGAGTGTTCTGGCCTTACCTCCGTCACCATCGGCAACAGCGTGAAGAGTATTGAATATCGCGCTTTCTATGGATGCTCTGGACTAACTTCTATCACTATCGGTGAGGGTGTAGCGAGTATTGGCAATGATGCTTTCTATGGTTGTTCTCGCCTTACCTCTGTCACTGTGAATTCTGCCGCTGTCGTCTCAATGTTACTCAGTGTTTTTGGCAAGCAAGTAACAGAATATATTATTGGTGATGGCGAAATTGACGATAATGCTTTCTCTGGTTGCACTGCCCTTACCTCCGTCATCATTCGCGGTAGCGTGACGAGTATCGGCAATAGTGCTTTCGCTGGTTGCACTGGCCTTACCTCCATTACCATCGGCAATAGTGTGACGAGCATTGGTACTTCTGCTTTCTCTGGTTGCACTGGCCTTACCTCCGTCACCATTCCTAAAACGGTGACGAGTATTGACACTCAAGTTTTCTATGGTTGCTCTGGCCTTACCTCCATCACCATTCCTAACAGCGTGACGAGTATCGGCGAACGGGCTTTCCAGAATTGCTCTGGCCTTACCTCCATCACCATTCCTAAAACGGTGGAGAGTATTGGCGTTTTAGCTTTCTCAGGCTGCACTAGCCTTACCTCTGTCACCGTGAATTCTAATTTAATTGTTTCAAAGAGCAATTTACACCGAATTTTTGGCGGACAAGTAACAGAATATATTATCGGTAATGGCGTGACAAGCATCGGCGATGAAGCTTTCTACTTAGCCAGTGGCCTTACCTCCGTCACTATCGTTGAGGGTGTGGCTAGAATTGGCAAGAGTGCTTTCAAGGGTTGCACTGGCCTTACCTCCATTTACATCCCCAACAGCGTGACGAGTATCGGCGAATGGGCTTTCCAGAATTGCTCTGGCCTTACCTCCATTACCATCGGCAACAGCGTGACGAGTATTGGCAGTTCTGCTTTCTATGGTTGCTCTGGCCTTACTTCCGTCAACATTGGCAGCAGTGTGACGAGTATTGGCGTTGAGGCTTTCTATAGTTGCTCTGGCCTTACCTCCATCACCATCGGCAATAGTGTGACGTATATTGGCAGTTATGCTTTCTCTTATTGCTCTGGCCTTACCTCCGTTACTGCCTTAAATCCAACTCCGGTTGCTATTAACCAATATGTGTTCACAAACCGAGCGAATGCGACATTGTATGTACCTAAGGGAAGCAAGAGTGCATATCAGGCAGCTAAGTATTGGAATGAATTTAAGGAGATAGTTGAAATAGACCCATCTGGGATTGATGAGATTAGCATCCAAGAAAACGGATTTGACAATATCAATCAAGAGGGAACCGTATGGTACAGCATTGATGGTAAGCGTGCCAGCGAGCCTCAGCGCGGTCTGAACATCATCCGAATGAAGGATGGAACGACACGTAAGGTTGTGGTGAAGTAAAGTAATCACCACCCCCTATATCAATAACCTAGCTTTCTTGCACGAGAAGGCTGGGTTATTGCTTAATAACGTATGGTTATTGGGTAACGAAGGTAAAGTACCATTGATACCACTTGTTGCTTTATGCGTAGGTTACTTTCTACCAAAGTCGGCAGGAACTTCGCCCCACTTGCTGGTCTCCCACTTGATGATGGGATTGCGCCACGTATGTGTCTGTAGCCAATTCTCAGCGCGGATGATAATCTGATAGAGTGGCTCCGTCTCTGGGGTTCGCTCTAACTTGGTCTTACACTTACGCTTGTTGACCCAAAGGATGGCATTGTAGGAATCGCTATAGATGGTTTTATCGTGCAATCCCTTTTGCCAGCAGAGGGCCAGTGCATGCACGATAGCCAGGAATTCTCCGATGTTGTTTGTGCCTTTCATGGGACCGAAATGGAAAACGCGGGCTCCTGTGGTCAGGTCGATAGCCTGATATTCCATAGGTCCGGGATTACCGCTGCATGCGGCATCTACAGCCCACGCATCTGCCCTTACCTCGAGGGGTAAGGGCAGTACCGTGTCGTGTCTATAATCTGGTGGATTCTGTATCATGTGGGTTACATGGTTTTTGCGAACTGATCTATGCTGAAGCTGCCATCCATGTCTTGTACCTTGATGCGTCCCTGTAGGATGTCGAAGAAGAAGGTGCGTATGCGTTCGGTGGTCAGTTGAGCAGGCTTACCATCGCTGCCAATACCAAGATCATAGGTCTTCAGCAGTTGTGGCCCCAATGCTGCGGCTGTCAGCAGGAAGTGGTTCTGGAACTTGTCAGTATCGATAAGATCTGCAGCAAGAACCTTACCAATCACGCTGTAGCTATGCAGCGAACGTTGCTGTTGGTCATCAGCCAGTGTCGTGCGCAGGTCATCGGAGGCCAGATTGATCTCAATACGTCCGCTTTCAGCATCTTCGTTGTTGCCACGATACAGTGAACCGAGGTCAGCCAATGCTAGCGAATAGAGGTGCGTATTCGGCGTATAGTTGACGCGCTCAACACTGAATACCGAAGGCAGCAGCAGATTGATGTTTCCGTCAATCTCTACGAAGGGAGAGATGAAGGTACCAACGATACTGTTCTTGACTGACAGCGATTGAGTGGCGAAGACGCCTCCAATCACGACGCAGTTCTCGAGGATGACCTCGTCTCCGTAAACACTACCAGCCACAAATGCGTTGTTGAGGACTATGCTCTTGGCGTTGACATCCGAGCAGAAAGTGAGCTGGCATTTGGTGGCACGACTGGCTATCGACGTAGCCGATCCTACTGCTTTGCGGAAGGTAACAACACCCTCTACATTGCTGTTGATATAGAGCTCGTGCTGGATGAATACCGCTCCCGTCACTTCGAACGGAGCAGCCTCTACTGAGAGCTTTGCCGCATAGAGCGGACCTTCGATGACTGTCTCACCAGCTACGTTTACTGTACGTGAGAGTTCACTGATCTTGTTGGGCAATACGCCTCCCTTGACGATATTCTGATCCAAGCGGAGGTTGGTGTCGGTGATATGTAGTTCTTTTAAGTTAGACATAATGTTATAAAGTAAGTGCTAAATCGTTAAACATCTTGTTAATGAGTTCTCTGACGCGTGAGACATGTTCATCGCTTCCGTTCAGGTGGTTGGCGATTTCCTCCTGCATATACGACTGCAGTTGCATCTTCTCTTCCTGCGTCATAGGAACAGAGGGCTGTTCGAAGATACTGGCGTCCATGCGGTCGGAAACACGCTGCTTCATAGAGTCATACATCTCGGGCAGCACACATTTGCGTTGTGCCTGACGATGCTCGTCAGTTGTTTCCATACAGCAGACTGGTACCAGATAGCTGTCGTTGCCGTTGCCCTCGATGGCTGTATCACGCAGGGTCTGCTCAGAGCGCGCTTTAGAGGTCAGAAAGTCTTGGGCTTGCTGCATCGCCTGCAAAGCGTGTTGCTTGATAGTGGCCACACCTAATGCCGACTGGGCTGTGCTACTTTCCTTGCTAAGCGTAATCGTATTCTGCACCATGTCGGTATGAAGCATGCGACTGCTCTGCTGCGCCACCGTATCTACAAACTTGAAGACGTTCTCGTCGAGTCGGTGAATGTTCGTCGCCAACTCGTCATTCAAATCGTTGAACGTCTTGTTGTATCGTGAACTGGTGCGTGCATAGTTCTCGCGCATCTCCTCTTGCTTCTTATGCAGCTGTTTGGATTGCTCGCGCAGAAGTCCAAGACGTGCCGTCACTGTCTGTACTAATTCTGCAGACTGCGCAGACAGGTCAGTACGTGCTGTGTGGAAGAAACCATTGATGATGGTCTTCGACACCTTTTCGGCATTGTTATGAATGGCCAGACACTGAGCAGCATTCATAGCGCCTACACTGGCAGTGAGTCCGTTGACAGAACTGTTACAATTGGCTACGCTGGCATCGAAATCATCTGTCTTGACATGCACCTCTACGTCAACAGTCTCTGTCGCCGTACCGCTATAAGGCACAGTTCCACCTGTTTTGGAGGCCGGATAGCTGACCGAACCACTATAGTAGATGGACACCTTTCGTGAAAATGTTCTGGTATAACTCATAGTGGCAAGGGGTTAAAGTGTTTCGTATCCTTTTTTGTCATAGAGCTTTCTGATGAGCTCTTTCACTCGTGGAGAGGCGTTGGACTCGTCAAGCAGTCGGGCGAACTCGTCGCCTACAAGCGGTGATACTTCACCCTGACTCCAAGGGAGGTCATTCTGTGAACGAATCACTCCCGTCACGCGAGAGGCTTCGTTGTTTGTCAGTCCTTCGGGAACGCTGATTTCGGTTCGTACATTTTGCTGGGCGTCGCTCACTGTCTCGCTGATGATGACGGGGATATGACAGGTCTTCTGACTGTTGTCCTCGAGTTGCGAGATCAGTACTTTGTTGGTAAGCACGCGCTGTTCACCAATCTGCGTCAAGAAATCTGTAGCCTGATGGATGGCAGCCTGAGCGTTGTGCTTCATCTCTGACATGAGAATCTGCTGGCTCTTTGTCAGTCCTTCGAGCTGTGTTGTCGATACGAGGCCAGAAAGGGCGTTCATGCGGTTGGACGAAGTAGCTACGTGGCGGTTGACCAAGTCGAAAATGGGCTGGTCGAGTTCGCGGATGTTCTTCTCCAGTTCTTTGTTGATATTGGTGAAGGTGCGTAGATAGTTGGCTGCTACGCGTCCGTAGTCACGCTCCATCGCATTCTTGATGCTCAGGAGTCGTCGCTTTTGCTGTCCCAGTTGTAAGAATAGTGCTTCTACGCGACTTTGCTTGTTAGCTATCTTCTGCGAGATTTGCGAGCGTACCAAGGTGAAGAAACCTCTGTTGACATTGGCACAGACCTTATTGGCGCTTTGATTCTCGGCAGCAATGACAGCACTCTGCATGGTGACGACAGCAGCCGTAGTACCCTTGACATGTGAGGACACGGTCTGTATCTCATCCGCCATTGGTTTGGTGTCAATCGTGCATGGAATGGTTGTTGACATATCTTTATGTGTCTTTGGTTCTGTGAATTATTGAATCTCAATCTCTGCACCAGCTTCGCGGAGAACGCTGGCTACGCTCTCTGCATCTTCTTCGGAGAGGTCTTCATAGAGTACGCAAGGTGCGCTGTCAACAAGGTCTTTGGCTTCCTTGAGGTCGATTTCAGCGAGTTCCTTGAGCGTTTTGACAACCATCAGGGGTGATGAGCCGGCGTTACAGAGCACGACTTTGTATCCGATGCCAGAAGATTCTTCTTCCTCTTCCTCATCTTCTTCGTCGTATTCCTCATCGCCTTCTTCTTCTTCGTCGTCGTATTCCTCATCGTCATTGCCTTCTTCGGCTTCCTCAGCATCGGCTTCCTCGTCTTCGTATTCCTCCTCGTCAACGTCAGCCTCGCTTTCGTCATTCACATAAGCCTCATTGTCGTTTTCGACTTCTTCTTCCTCGTCGGCTTCCGGAGTTGTTTCTTCTTGGCCGATGCGGTCAACCGTCTCAAGCATATTTGAGGCAATAGAAGGCAGGTTGAGCGATAGGTGCTCGAATGTTAAAGCTTCGATGCTGGGCTCGGGCAGGAGTACAGACTCCTTGGCGAGCAACGGATTGCTCAGGGCCAGAGGCTTACGACGCTCGTCGAGCTCAGAAACCTCGCTGGCTGCAACGGCCATCTGATTGGAATAACCGTCCTGCAGGCGTGCATCGTAGTATTCTACGTGTCCGAAACGCTCGGCCTTCATCTGGATGTCTTCCTGCAGGCGATCCATATAGTCGTTGAAATCGTCTTGTACTTGTTTGAACTCCTGAGCCTGCATTTCGTAGGCAGCCAGTGCTTCGGCAGCATTGTCCTGCTTCTCGACGACGGTGCTGTCGAGGGTTGCGCCCTCCTGCTCCATACTGTCAAGCGTCTTCTGCAACTGTGCCAATGTGTTGTATGCCTCAATATACTCACTCAGAGTCTGCTGCATGTTGTTGATAATATCAGCACCCTCAGCATGGTTGGAGCGGTAGTATTCGCCAACTTCCTTGTGCCATTCGTTGAGGTAGTAGTCCTTGCGTTCCTGAATACGGGCATAGACCTTCAAACGCTCTACGCGGTTCTCCATCATCAGGCGCTGCACCATCGGTGCTACAATTTCCTCATAGATTTGATGAACGCCAAAGGGAGCGGTAGTACTGCTGTTATCCTCTGCTGTCCACTCGTTGGCAAACAAGTTGTAACGGACGCGCGAACTCTCCTTTAACAAGAAAGGTTCGTAGCCGTTAGAGTCTTTATAGTTGAAGCGCTCCATGCGGATGCGGTTGATCTCATCGGCCTCCAACAGGGGAGAATAGTGATTATAGGGCGCTTTCAGAATCTTGAACAGCAGGTCGTTTGATTGGTTGACCACTTTGTCTGTTGATGCCAGTTTCATGGCAGAGATGGTCTGTACCGACATGGCCATAGTACGCATCAGGTGCTTGAGAACATCCTCAAACTGCTCAGTGTCACTTGATAGTGAATCCTTCAGCTTATTCAGTTGGCAGAAATCATCGATGCGACTGTCAAAACGCTTGTCATCAAAGACCTTGACGACAGGATGTCCGGCAGCATCACTCGTGGTGTACTCGTTCAGGAACTTCAAGTAAGCACTCTTGTCGATGACCAATGGCAGGTCAACAGACTTCACCTCTGTATCATTCATACAATAGGAGATGGTCTTCAGAGAGCGGTCTACCTTGCCCACATAGTCGCTTTGGTTGATCTCCTGGATAGAGCGCGAGTACTCATTGGTATCCACTTTCTCGACTTCTTTCGAGCCTTCTACTACGGGTGCCTCCTTGGAAAGCTCTTCCATCTTGTTCATCGTTTCTACCAGCAAGTCGTTCTGACGCGACATTTGCAGACTGATGCGTGACATGGGAACATGGTCGGTATAATCCACCACGAAGCACTTATCGTCATAAGCCATCTGCTGGGCAACAGGAACATAGGCCACTCCCAACTTGTTGACCTTGTAGTCGCGGAAGATCTGATCATGTTCATGTTGTTTCTCGGCAATCTTTTCATTGATTGCCTCGATCTGACGGTCGTACTCGTTGTTGCGAATCCAGTACATGAAGAAGAGCACAATGGTCAAGAACCACTTCCACGTATCGCTCTTCTTGAGCTCTACAGCCTCGCGGTCTTCTTCCAGATTCTTGATCTCCTCTTCTAGTTTCTCTTCTTGGCGGACAATGCGCTCGGCCGCCTGTTCATAGTAGTTGAACAATAGTCGAGCCTCATCCTGATAGATGTTGCTCGAGTCTCTGAAAATTTTACCTGTTGATGTCATAAATCATAGTTTATAGGTTAGCTATTAATATTTCTTTCGTTTGGCAAGGATGTATTCCAACTGACTAACTGTCTCTGTAATCTGGTCATTATTCTGTGGCGATTGGCGCAGCATCACCTTTAGGTCATCAGAAAGACGGGTGAATTGCAGTTCCAGATTCAGTGCCTCAGCATCGGTTGACGGAGATACGTAACGAACGTCTTCTGCCATCTGCCTGATACGGCTTACGAGAACAGGTGACAGTTCACTGCTTCTGACGATGGCATCCATCATGGATTCTGCTGCTGCCTTCAACTGCTGTTTACCACCCCTTAATACCTGTTCTTGATGATAAACGGCTTCTACCTTTTCGCCTGAATGCAGTGTTGCAACGCGTCCGATAATTAAGATGAGCAGGGCTCCTAGTTGTAGCAGCAATTGCCAAGTAAAGGACAGCTCCCAAATCATGCCGACAGCCATAATGACAATAGCCACACCTGCATAGGTGTTGATGGCAGCCAGATGGATACCCATCATGCCGACTTCTTTGTGAGCTTTCTTTTCAAGGTCGATGAGCGGGAAGAAGAGAAACTCTACTAGTTGAGTATAAATAATAGAGGTAACAACGATATCCAGTATCCGGATGTCATCTGGCAGCCATGTGAACAGAAGAATGAAGCTGGCCACAATGAGACCATAGCCTATCAGGACGGTCAGTATCTTATAAAACGTCTTCATAGTACTTTTTGCTTGGTTTGATGCAGTTGAGGTTAGATTTTATTTCCGCATTTAGGACAGAAATGTGAGGTGATAGGTACAGCAGCTCCACAACGCGGACATACATTGCCGACGGAGACTTGTTGCTGCTTTGCACCACAATTGGGACAGAACGCCATGCCTGGCTGTATCGGCGTGCCACATGACGAGCATTTTCCGCCAATAGGCGTGCCTGTTGATGCTTGTGCTTGTTGTAGTGGCGTTCCGCAACTGACGCAACGCTTGGCAGTCTTCAGGTTATCCGACCCACAGCGAGGACAAGGATTATACTCGTTGCCACAATGTGGACAGAAATGTTCTGTGGAAAGGTGTTTCTTGGAACAGTTGGCACAATAGACCTCGCGTACGGCCTGGGGCTGTTGATAGCCACCTGCACCCATGTGGCCTTGACCTGCAGCATCACCTTGTCCTGGCGCAAAGGTGGGCTGTCCGTTATGAGGCTGCATCATACCTGAGCCAACACCGTTGCCAAAGCCACCCATCATGTTCATGGCCATGATACCGGCTAGCAGACCATTGCCACCAGCAGCGCCTCCCATCTGGTCGACAGCATTGTTGGCCACACCAAACATCTGCTCCTGTTGCCATGAGTGTCCTGTGATAGACATCGAGGCTTGGCTGGCGAGTGCTTCCGACACCTTACGACCCTCTGGTGTAGATGTGTCGATGGTGATGTCGGTGACATAGAATTTGGTCAATGTTAGTCCGTATTCTTCCCAGAATGGCTGTAAAGTCTGCTTAATGTATTGCGACAGACTGTCCAGATGGGCAGAGATGCGTTTGAATCCAACCTGTTGGTTGGCCATGAACTGAATGATGGCACTCTTTACCTTGACAGAGAATTCTCCATAGGCTTGCGACAACATGTCGGACTCGGTGAAGATCTCTTTGGTGCCTACCATCTTCAACATAAACTTTTCGGATTCACTGACGAGAAGACCATATTGTCCAAGGGCTTGCAATGGGAGCATCGTCTGATAGTCTGCATCGTGGATGGTCATGTTGGTAACATCCCAACTGAGATTAGCGGGATAAAGCTTGTTGACAATCCATATTTCCGCAGTAAAGGGATTCTTTCCTCCGAAAGGTATTCCAAACAAAGTGCGCAACAATGGTAAGTTCTCCGTGTCCAGCGTATGTTTGCCTGGACCGAACTTACCCATCAGTTGCCCCTTGCTGAATAGGAGCGCCTCCTGAGATTCATATACAATCAGTTGTGTATATGTACTTAAATTCGTTTCCGGATATCGGTAAGCTAAGACGAATTCGCTACTTTCCGGTTTCCAAACTGCGCAATCAATTAATGCCATATTTGTAGGTTTTAGGAGTTGTTTTCCCTGCAAATATAGTCAATTTATGCCAGAAACGGAAACGATTGTTCTAAAAAATTATCTCAGGAGGCGTCTTTTTAACATTATTCAACCTAACCTTACATTCTTTCGGGTACTTCAATACCCAGCAGAGCCATAGCGTTCTTAATCGTTTTGGCTACATTCTTGGCAAGCATCAGGCGCATGGCCTTCTTCTGCTCATCTGGCTCATTGAGAATGGAGTAGTCGTGATAGAACTGGTTGAACACCTTCGTCAACTCATAGCAGTAGTTGGCAATACCTGAGGGCGAGTAGTCCTTGCCTGCCTGCTCGACGGCAGCACCGTATTCGCTGAGCTTCTGGATGAGTTCGATTTCCTTGTCTGCGAGGCTAGTGGCACTAGAAACACTAGAAATACTAGGTGCTTTACGGAGAATGCTGCGGATGCGGGCGTAGGTGTACTGGATGAAGGGACCCGTGTTGCCGTTGAAGTCGATACTCTCCTCGGGATTGAACAGCATATTCTTGCGTGCGTCCACCTTCAGAATGAAGTACTTTAGGGCACCCATACCCACGATGCGGGCGATCTCGCGGCGCTCCTCTTCAGTCATGTCGTCGAACTTGCCCAACTCCATAGAGGTTTTGTAGGCATCCTCGACCATGAGCTGCATCAAGTCGTCGGCATCGACGACAGTTCCCTCGCGACTCTTCATCTTACCATTGGGCAACTCGACCATACCGTAGGAAAAGTGAACGAGTTCCTTACCCCACTTGAAGCCCAGTCGGTCGAGTAGGATAGAGAGCACCTGGAAGTGGTAGTTCTGCTCGTTGCCAACGACATAGATCATCTTGTCGATGGGGTAGTCCTGGAAGCGCATCTCGGCAGTACCGATGTCCTGCGTCATATATACTGAGGTACCGTCAGAACGGAGCAGCAGTTTCTGGTCCAGTCCTTCGTTTGTCAGGTCGGCCCATACGCTATTGTCTTCGTGGCGCTCGAAGAGACCCTTGGCGAGTCCTTCCTCCACCTTGGCCTTACCCTTCAGGTAAGTTTGAGATTCGTAGTATATCTTGTCGAACGATACACCCATCTTCTTGTAGGTCTCGTCAAAACCAGCATATACCCAGTTGTTCATCTTCTCCCAAAGTGCGCGGACTTCGGGGTCGTTCTGCTCCCATTTCACCAGCATCTCGTGAGCCTCCTTGATGAGTGGAGCCTCTTGCTTGGCCTGCTCTTCGTCCATGCCTTGAGCTACGAGTTCCTTTACTTCCTCGCGGTAGTGCTTGTCGAATGCCACATAGTAGTCACCAATCAGGTGGTCACCTTTCTTGCCAGAGGTTTCTGGGGTTTCGCCGTTGCCGTACTTCAACCAAGCCAGCATTGACTTACAGATATGGATACCACGATCGTTCACGATGTTGGTCTTTACCACCTTATTGCCGTTGGCCTGCATAATCTGAGCCAGCGACCAACCCAGCAGGTTGTTGCGTACATGACCGAGGTGCAGGGGCTTATTGGTGTTGGGGGATGAGTATTCAATCATCACGAGGGGAGAATCCTCGTTGGTAGTTTTCTCGCCATAGTGGTCGTCTTTGTCGATATCTGCAAGCAGGTTGAGCCAGGCGGCGTCAGCGATGCTCAGGTTCAGGAAACCCTTTACGACATTGAACTTACTGATAGCCTCGCAGTTGTCAACCAGATACTGGCCAATCTCCTGACCTGTCTGCTCAGGCGATTTCTTGGCAGCCTTTACAAAGGGGAATACCACCAGCGTCAAGTTTCCCTCAAACTCACTTCTTGTTTTTTGCAACTGCAGCATCTTCTCTGTGGCGTCTATGCCGTAGAGTGCCTTTACGGCATCGCCTGCAGCCTTGCTTATTAATGTCTCAATATTCATATCTTTGGAATTTTGGGTGCAAAGGTACGAAATAATTATGAATTATGCATTATGAATTATGCATTATTTCGCTTCGTAGGTCTGGTAGACGAGGTAGTAGCCATCGGCTTGAAGAGAGAAGGTGCTGTCGAGGGCTTCGTTGAGGGTGCCTTGCCACCATTCAGAGAAATCGTAGGCATCCCAGCGGAGACCTTTAGAGACTAGCTTATGGCTGCCGAAATTGAAGATGCTAACCTGCTGGCCTTTCATGGATGAAAAGGTACGATGGCCATGAGCAGGCGTGAAGATACCGTTATCGGTAAACAGGATGCCGTCAACATTCATATCGCGGTAGTAGCGCATCAGGAGCGATATGTTCCCTAAGGTGTGGTCCTCGCGCTTGCCTGTGCAGCCGATGTAGGCAATGCGGTGCCAGCCGTTTCGGAGACAGTAGCGTGTGGCTTTCGTCAGGTCGTTGTCATCCTGTTCTTCAATGCGTATGAGTTTGCTTCGAAACGCTTCTGGCACACTATCGCCATCGCCTATAACGGCTTCTGCCTGAGGAACATGACAGATAGCACCATCGCAGGCCACGATGTGTTTAGCATTGTGGAGGATAACCAGCGGTATGGCATGCTTAGGAAACTGTCCGTTGGCTACGATGACGGCATCAAACTTTTCGTTATTCATTGGTCACTCTTTACTTTTTTCGCCATACCCTTCCACTTGTAGTAGCCGGCAATGGCTATGACAACATATAAACCATAGAGTAGGGCTTTGAAAGGAATGCCCTTTTGCACATAGAGTACACAGCAGACAATATCGACAACCATCCAGAACAACCACTGCTCCAGGTATTTACGTGCCAATGCCCATAGTCCGACAAAAGACATTGCGTTGGTAAAGGAGTCAAGGACGGGTACGGTGGAATCGGTCCACGTGATCAGGACATAATAGATGGCAGCCCATGCCACGAAGAAGAACACAATGGCAGGCAGGTATTGACGGCGAGGCATGTAGATGATGGGAAGCGGCTCTTTCTTCTTGCGCGTCTTTTTGAATTTCCAGATAAAGAGGCCGTAGAAGGCAGCCAGTGTGTAATAGCATGCCATACCTGCATCGCCATACAATCCGTGTTGCCAGTAGAGTATGATGTCAAGGGCTGGCATGATGATGCCTACTACCCATAGGGCGATATGAGCACGATACTCCAGCCAGATATATATCAGGCCGAGTATCGTGGTCAATATGTCAAGCCAGTCCAGTGTCATTTCTAACTACGAACTAAAAATTGATAGACAAATGTGCCATCATGTTAAATGGAGCAGAGGGCGCAAAGCCTGCCTCGTACTGGTCTGAGGTGTCCCAGCCAGTGGCAACAAGTTGGCCGTTCTTCTTGTCGAAGGCTGGTGCAGCCCAACCATTGTTGTCGAATTTGGAAGAGAAGATGTTGTAGAGCGTCATGCCGATCGTCACATCTTTCAATCCCAGCTTGGGTAACTTGATGTTGTAGCTCAAATCGATGTTGGTGGAGAAGTGGCCGTCAAGCATCATGCTGACATCGACGGGTTGTCCGTTGTCGTCGAGTGTCTGGTAGCTTTTGAATCCTGTATTCGTCAGATACTGATCACCTACATATTGGCTGTGGATGCTTGCCTTCAAACCCTTGTAATTGAAAGTGTAGATGTCGTTGAATATCACATTTGGCGAGAACGACAGCGGGGTGTCGCCAAGATTCTCCACTGAACCGTCTATCAGCGTCACTTCCCAGTCCTTCGCACGGTTTTTCGAGAACGTCGCATTAGCATCCCAACGGAACCAGTTGACAGGTTGCCAGGCGGCCTCCAACTCTACACCCAGTCTGTAGCTCTTGCCCACGTTTTTAGCGATGGCCTCACCGATATTGTTCAGCTCTCCCGTCAGCACAAACTGGTCCTTATAGGCCATATAGTAGAGGTTGATGCCTACTGAGAACTCCTCGCTACGGAACTTATAGCCCACCTCGAGGTCGTTTAGTCGCTCAGCCTTCAGATCGGTACCTATATTGTCCTCATAGTCGTTGCGGGTCGGTTCTTTATGAGCAATGGCGTACGAGGCATAAACCTTGTGGTTGGGAGTAATGTCGTAGTTCAATCCGAACTTAGGGTTGAAGAAATCGAACTTGTCGTCGATGACGATCTTTCCATCAGGATTGGCCCCATACCAGTCGCCTGGGTCTTGCATCTTGTAGCCTATATGGCGGTATTGCAGGTCGATGAAGGCGTTCAGTCCAGGCAGAATGTCATAGTTGATCTTGCTATAGACGTTCCAGTCAGTCTTTTTGGCGTTGTTGCGATAATACTCAAAGTCAGGCTGTAGCTCAAATCCTTGTGGCACATTCTTGACCCACTTGACCTGTCCATAGTGATCACCATCGTACATATTCCAACCACCGCCTATGATGGCTTCAATGCCCTCATGACTGTTATATACCAGTGAAGCGACGACGGCATAGAAGTCGTTATCCATCTTTTTCTGGCGTATCAAGTCGCTCTTCAGCGTCTTGGGGTCAGTGCTGGATGATATTAAGGATATGGGGAGATACTCTACCAATTTGCGTCCCGTTTTATACTCCTCGTAAT
The DNA here is from genome assembly GCA_902799655.1 of uncultured Bacteroidales bacterium. Lineage (GTDB taxonomy): Bacteria > Bacteroidota > Bacteroidia > Bacteroidales > Bacteroidaceae > Prevotella. Next base: position 61,589 of record CADCBH010000018.1, on the reverse strand, counting down.
ACCCTTGGCCCTTGGTGTAATGAGCAGCAACATTCAGGTTCAAAACTTGTGAGAGTTGCTGGTTCCATAGCAACTGATAGTTCTGTTGGTGATAGTTGTCGGTTTGTCCGTCATAATAGTGACGATTGCCATTCTCATCCCAATACTCGCCACACGAGTTGTAGGTTCGACCATAGAGGCTTTGTTCATACTTAGACGTATAGTTCCATGCATGGTAGGTCTCTTCGATACCATTCCATGTGATGAATTTGATGACGGTGTTGTCGCCAAACCAACCTGCCTGCAGGAAGTAGGAGTTCAATTTGGTGGAAGCTCGGTCCAGATAACCCTTCGAACCGATATTGCTCAGTCGGCCTTGTAGTCCCCAATGTTCATTGATGAGTCCGGTACCGAAGCGCAATGTCTCTTTATGGCTGTAATAAGAACCACCGCTGAGATCCAGCCCGATGTAAGGTTTTATCCCAATGTTCTCAGTCTGCATGTTCAGCGTAGCACCGAAAGCGCCAGCACCATTAGTAGATGTTCCTACACCGCGCTGTATCTGCATAGACTGTACGCTGCTGGCAAAGTCACCCATATTGACCCAGTAGAGCTGAGCGCTTTCAGCATCGTTCATGGGAATGCCGTTGGCTGTGATGTTGATGCGGCTGGGATCGGTGCCTCGAACACGCAAAGACGTATAACCAATTCCATTTCCTGCGTCAGATGTCATTGTGACGCTGGGTGTCAGCGATAATAGATAAGGTATGTCTTGTCCATAGTTGACAGCTTTTAGCTGTTCCTTGTTCATGTTAGTAAACGCTATAGGCGTTTTGTTTGAAGCTCGCGTTGATACTACCTGGACATTCTGTAACTCTACGCTTTTCAGCGTGTCCAACTCGAGGGCATGTGCTGTCGTTGCAGCTAAAAATGCCATCATGAAAAACAATCTCATTTCTTTTCCTTATTTAATAATTAATACAAAATAAGGGGTCGTTCAGTTACTCTATCATCCCTACGCCGGCATTACCCGTATCAGGTTTGGAGGGTATCATCTCAGCCCACACCCGTGAGCACCCCTTGATAAGCACAATCTTTGACCTAAAGGTACAAAGTGTGGCTTCGCATTGCTAATGCGGGTGCAAAGGTAGTGCAAATCGAGGGAATATCAAAGAAAAAATGAGATTTTTTTTATTCTTCTCCTCCACCAGCGCCATTATTTCCATTTTGGAAAGCCCCATTGTTTCCGTTCTGGAAATTGCCTTGTGGCGGCTGTTGGTCAAGAGGTGATGGCTGCTGGTAGTCTTCGCGCACTTCATTCTTTTTGTTGTTCATATTGCCGAAGTTCCAAGTCACCTGGATGTTGATGCGTGGGTCGCGCCAGTTTTTCTGATGACGCCAGAAGGTGTCGCTCTCCGTATAGTTCTCCCAGTGGCGGGTGTTGAAGACGTCGCGCCAGTTGAGTGCTACAGCAATTGTCTTGTTAAAGAAACTCTTGCGCAGTCCCAGATCCAATGAACCGTTTGGCTTGCGGTATCCTTGGGTGATGACTCCTCGTGAGCGATAGTTCCCTGTTGCTTGTACTGACAGGTCGTAAGGCAGTATGAGTGAAGCTAGCAGACGGGCATCCCATGAGAAGCTCTCGTCTCCGTCGCCAGTGACGTGCTGTCCTTCGATGATATAATCATACCCATCGAGTTTGTTATAGTAGCCGTTGACAGTGGTCGTCAAATCAAGGATACGCCAGAGCTTGTTCTTGCCAATAATCTCAATACCCATGCTTTGACGCTTGGTGAGGTTTTTCTGGGTCATATACATGATGCCGTCGGAGCTGTTCTGATAACGGATGCGCTGCATGACATCAGTGGTAGGACGATAATAGGTGGAGATGCTCAGCGTATGCTCTGCCCAAGTCTTCAGGAAGTTGAGTGAGAGCGAATGCGTATATTCTGGTGTCAGTTCAGGATTACCGAATTCTACCATCGATGCATCGCGCGTATTTTTAAAAGAGTTGAGCTGTCCACCCCAAGGACGACGCAGACGGCGCGTGTAATTCAGTTGTAACTGGGCACTTTCTGTCAGATTGTAGTTCAGGAACAGAGAGGGAAAGAGTTCGAAGAAGTCTTTCTTATAGGGTGCGTCTTTCGCTGCTGTACCATGTTCTTGGGCATAGTCATAGCTCTCCGTGTTAACCTTCCAGTATTCTCCTCGCAAACCTGCCATAATGCCCCATTTACCAAGCTTGAAATTAGCGGTGGTATAGAAGGCATGTGTGTCCATCTTATAGATGAACCTGTTGTAGTATTTCTGGTCTTCCGTCATGCCACTTCCGTCCCAGTTGGCAGCCTCGAAAGACTCCTGGGGCGTGTTCTCATGTGAGAAACGGCCGTTATAGCCTGCTTCCAATTTGAAGTTTTGAGAGATTTGGTTCTCATAGTCTAGCTTGAACTCCCATGAGTAGTTGCGCACGTAGGCGGGACGTGATTGGAAGTGGTACTTAGACTGTCCGGCAGATTCGGGTGATATTGTCAGGTATGTTGTCGAGTCGCGGTAAGTATTCTCGTTGTCACTCATCCAACGGTGATAAGCACCATGGGCCGTCAGTTTGTGTACGTCACTGAAACGATGCTCATAGCCCAACTCCCCATGATACATATGGCGACTGCCGCCACCTTCATTCAGGCGGAACATCTGGTAGCTGTCTTGCGAAGCACCTATGGTTCCATAATGGTATGGTGTCGTTGTCGTATTAGTAGGCTTGCCGTAAAGAAACATACCTCCCAAGGAAATGTCATCTTTGGTTGTGAGATGCCATGTGAGTCCGGCACGCGTAAAGAGGTTGTTGCCTTTGTTCTCGCTCTCGCTGGTGTAGTTTTGGTATTCGTTGGTTTGCTTGTAGTGTTGTTCGCTCTTACTGCCACCACTGCCTCCACGCTTGCGGTATCCAATATTGACATAGGCGTCGAGTGGACCACTGGAGTAGTTGACATTGCCACTGGCATTATATCCCTTATTGTTGTTGGCACCTACCTGCAAGGACCCATAGTAGCCAGCCTTGCGGTCACGTTTCAGAACGATGTTGATGATACCTGCAGAGCCTTCTGGCGAGAACTTGGCTGAGGGGTTGTCAATGACCTCAATCTTCTCAATGCTTTCTGCCGGAATCTGCTGAAGGATCTCATAGCGGTTGTCGGTAGTCAGACCGCTGGCTTTACCATTAATCCATACTTCAACGCTGGAGTTTCCACGTAACGATATCTCGCCATCTGTCGTCACTTCTATGCTGGGAATACTCTCCAACAGGTCGGTTACGTTACCACCTGCTGCGGCCAGCACCTGGTCTACGCTGAATACCTTGCGGTCGACCTCCAGTTTCATCTGCGAGCGCTGACCTGTCACCTGAACTTCACGAAGTGTTTTGGCGTCTTCCGCCAGATAGAGTGCGTTGAAGTGAACATTGCGCTGGCCTGCAGAAATGTCGAACTTGCGCGTCAAGGTCTTGTAGCCTACAAAAGACACCTGTAATTGGTAGGCTCCATCTTTCAGCCCACCAATATTAAAGTGACCTGTGGCATCCGTGATGGCTCCTTTGACATGCTTGCCGGCAGCGGTCTGAACCACAACGTTTACAAACTGCAGAACCTCGTCGGTCTGCTTATCAATAACCTTGCCTTTAACGGTACCTTGTGCCGTGGCAGTTAGCACACATAGTGCAGCGAAAATAGAGAATAGCAGTTTTTGCATCATGCCACTTTGACGTCATTCATGCGAAAAGGTTTAAATTATTCTTAACAATTCATGTATATTTCATATTTTCTTAGTAACTTTGTCGCCGATTAGGAATAATAATAGGTAAAAGATATGGATACTATCAAGAAACTTTTTGCACAGAAGCTGATGGACATCAAAGCTATCAAGCTTCAGCCCAACGAGCCCTTTACATGGGCGTCAGGGTGGAAATCACCCATCTATACAGACAATCGCAAGACATTGGGTTTTGCCGATGTGCGTTCTTTCGTGAAATTAGAATTGTGTCACCTGATTCAGCAGCACTTCCCTGAAGCAGAGGCTGTGGCAGGAGTGGCTACGGGAGCTATAGCACAGGGCGCTCTGGTGGCAGATGAGTTGGGACTGCCTTATGCTTATGTGCGTCCTAAGCCCAAAGACCATGGTATGGGCAATCAGGTTGAAGGCGAGTTGGAGCAGGGGGCAAAGGTTATCGTCGTGGAAGACTTGATTTCCACTGGTGGCAGCAGTCTGAAGGCTGTCGAGGCATTGCGTCAATATGGGGTTGAGGTCATCGGTATGGTGGCTTCGTTTACCTATGGATTCCCAGTAGCAGAAGAGGCTTTCCGTCAGGCAGGCGTCAAACTGGTGACGCTGAGCGACTATGCTGCCGTTTTGGAGCAGGCTGCCGAGACGGGTTATATTAGTGAAGCAGATAAGGCTGTTTTGGCCGAATGGAGACAATCACCAAGTACTTGGAAACAATGACAAAATTTGAAAGTAGCATCAAGCAGATACCATATCCTGTAGAGAATGTGTATCGCAATATCAGTGACTTGAGTAATCTGGAGCGTGTCCGTGACCGTGTGCCACAGGACAAGTTACAGGATTTTCAGTTCGATAATGACAGTGTGCAGGTCAGTGTGTCACCTGTTGGCACCATCAAGTTGCGCATTTGCGACCGTGAAGAGAACAAGTGTGTGAAGTTTGAGACCGAACAGTCACCATTACCCTTCAACCTGTGGATTCAGGTGTTGCCTGTAGATTCTGCCAATAGCAAAATGAAGGTTACTGTTCAGGCAGACATCCCCTTTATGCTGAAAGGCATGGTTAGTGGCCCCTTGCAAGATGGTGTCGAGAAAATCGCCGATGCCCTTTCGCAGATTCCTTATGTGTAAAGGTCGTAATAACGATATAACGTTATAACGTAATAACGAAAAAAAAACATGGCAAACAAACTGTGGGAAAAGAATTTCGAGGTGAATGCCGAGATTGAGCGCTTCACCGTCGGTCGCGACCGTGAGATGGACCTCTATCTGGCCAAATACGATGTATTGGGCTCAATGGCTCATATCACCATGTTGGAGAGCATCGGCTTGATAGGAAAAGATGAACTCCCTTTGCTGTTGGCTGAGTTGAAGGCCATCTATCGGCTCTGTGAGCGTGGTGAGTTCTGCATAGAAGATGGCATCGAGGATGTGCATTCTCAGGTGGAACTGATGCTGACACGTAAGTTAGGCGATATGGGAAAGAAAATCCACTCTGGACGTTCTCGTAACGATCAGGTGCTCGTTGACCTCAAACTTTTTACCCGTCATGAACTGATGGAGATAGCTGATGGTGTAAAGGTGCTATTTGATGAACTCATCCAGAAGAGTGAACAGTATCAGCAGGTGTTGATGCCTGGCTATACCCACCTACAGGTTGCTATGCCTTCATCGTTTGGTTTGTGGTTTGGCGCTTATGCTGAGAGCCTGACCGACGATATGCTTTTCCTTCAGGCAGCTTACAAGATGACCAATCGTAATCCTTTAGGTTCTGCTGCAGGCTATGGAAGTTCGTTCCCCTTGAACCGTCAGATGACGACTGATCTGTTGGGCTTCGACTCGATGGATTATAACGTGGTTTATGCTCAGATGGGAAGAGGAAAGATGGAACGCAATGTAGGTTTTGCCATTGCTACCATCGCTGGAACGTTAGCTAAGATGGCTTTTGATGCCTGTCTGTTTAATTCTCAGAATTTCTCGTTTGTTAAACTGCCTAAGGAATGTACTACGGGCTCAAGCATCATGCCTCATAAGAAGAATCCCGATGTTTTCGAGTTGATTCGTGCTAAGAGCAATAAGTTGCAGGCTTTGCCCCAGCAGGTGACGCTCATTATGAATAACCTGCCCGTAGGCTACTTCCGCGACCTGCAAATCATCAAGGAGGTATTCCTGCCAGCTTTCGACGAACTGAAAGACTGCTTGCAGATGGCAGCTTACATTATTAATAAAATAGAAGTGCGCGAGGATATCCTTGACAATCCGATGTATGACCCGATGTTCTCCGTTGAGGAGGTGAACCGTTTGGCAGTCGAAGGTATGCCTTTCCGTGACGCTTATAAGAAAGTGGGTCTCGATATCGAGGCAGGCTCCTTTACACCTAATAAGGCGATTCATCATACCCATGAGGGCTCTATCGGTAATCTATGTAACGATCGCATCCAGACTTTAATGAATCAAGTCCTCGACGGCTTTGGCTTTGAGCGAATGACTGAGGCTGAAAAACGATTGCTGCAATGAGAAAGACGGCTCTTCTGATCTTTTACCCTTTGGCTCTCTTATGTCTGCTCGCCTGTGCTGCTGAGCCGGAGTATAGCTCATGGTATTGCCGTTTTTCCTATAATAACCAGATTCACAACGATGCAACGCTGGCTACTGCACTCGATGGCGCCTCGCGTGGTGTCTTCTGTTTGATAACTGAGTCAACTCGTGCAGGTGTCAAATACCTGCATTTCCAGAATAGTGATGGTTTGACTTCGCAGAAACCTGAGTCTGCCGAAGAGTCTCAGGCAAACTTCGTCCTTGGACTGAATAATGGCATCATTGTGGGTTTTCAGACATTGAATACCGATGGGATGAATGGTGGTTTTGTCGGTTACGACGTGCAATGCCCTAATTGCGTGCGCCGTGAGAACAATACCATCAGTCCTAACTACCGCGTCACGATGGCTGGTACGGGTATTGCCACATGTAGCAAGTGTGGTAGGAAATATGACATGAATAATGGCGGTATCCTCCTGAATGGTGAGGAAGGAGACACTGGTCTTGAGAAGTATGTTGCCGCTACAACGGGCCCTTTTGGTCTAGTCAGCGTGTTCCGAAGATAATTCTTGATGAAAAATTTGGCTGTGAGCTAAATTTTTCATACCTTTGCAACCGCTTACGATGCCGCGATGGTGGAATGGTAGACACGAGGGACTTAAAATCCCTTGGCTATTGCAGCTGTGCGGGTTCGAGTCCCGCTCGCGGCACACAGCAAGAAAAAAGAAGTGACTGAACCATTCAGCCACTTTTTTTTTGTGTGTCGACACTTGGACTCGAACCAAGGACCCCCACCATGTCAAGGTGATACTCTAACCAGCTGAGCTATGCCGACTTTACTTGAAAGCGATGCAAAGGTACGCATTTTTTGGGAAATAAACGAATAAATGGATAAAAAAATAAAAAAAAGAGTGGTTTTCGTCGTTTTACCGAATATAATGACTATCTTTGCAATTAAATAAGGTATAAATAGCTATTAATACGAAAATGAAAACAAAAAACATGCTGATGCTGTCGGCACTTTCTGTTGCTGTGCTGACTTCGTGCTCAGGAAAACTGGGCCAACTCTCCAGTGATTATTTCAAAGTGAATCCTAACCCTCTGGTTGCTGATGGTGGACAAGTCGATGCAACCATCAATGGTGTATTCCCTGAGAAATACATGAACAAAAAAGCTGTAGTCACCGTTACTCCGGAGTTGCGCTTCACGAAGAATGGTGCTACACAGACTCTGAAGGGCCGTTCTGCTACTTTCCAGGGTGAGAAAGTGCTAGGCAACGATCAGACTATCAGCTATCAGCTTGGTGGACATTACACGATGAAGACTAGCTATCCCTATGAGGCAGCTATGCAGAAGAGTGAACTCTATCTGACCTTCGATGCCAAGATTGGTAAGAAGGAAGTGGCTGTACCTGCTATTAAGGTGGCTGATGGTGTCATCGCAACCAGCGAACTCTATCATCGTACGCTGACCTCTGCCCAGCCTAGTGTGGCTCCCGATGCTTTCCAGCGTGTTGTTGAGCAGAAACAGGAGGCCAATATCAAGTTCCTCATCCAGCAGGCTGAACTGCGTAAGAGCGAACTGCAGAATAACTCTGTTCAGGAGTTTGTCAACCTGCTGAAGCGTATTAGCAGCGATCGTGAGAATATGATGCTCTCTGGTGTCGAGGTGTCAGCCTATGCCTCTCCTGATGGTGGCTTCGCTCTCAACGAGAAGCTGGCCAACAAGCGTCAGCAGAATACTGAGGGCTATGTGAAGCAGCAGATGAAGCAGGCCAATATGGATGGTGATGTTGAGGCCAACTATACCGCTCAGGACTGGGAAGGTTTCCAGCAGTTGGTACAGGCCAGCAATATCCAGGATAAGGATGTCATCCTGCGTGTGCTCTCTATGTATAAGGATCCTCAGGAGCGTGAACAGCAGATTAAGAATATGAGCCATGGCTTCCAGGAGCTGGCTGACGGTATCCTGCCTGAGCTGCGCCGTGCCCGTCTGACCATCAACTACGAGACAATCGGTCGTGATGACGAGCAGATCTTCAATCAGATAAAGAACGATCCTTCGAAGCTCTCTATTGAGGAACTCATCTATGCTGCCTCTATTGCCGAGACACCTGCTGAGCAGGAGAATATCCTGAAGACCACCACACGTTTGTATCCAAAGGATGCCCGTGCTTATAACAACCTCGCTGCATTAGCCTATAGTCAGGGTAACTACGAAGAAGCACAGCGTTACCTCAATGCTGCAAGCGGAGCAGGAATTTGTGCTGAGACGAAGGCTAATCTTGGCCTGTTGGCGCTGCAGCGCGGCGACCTCCAGACGGCTGAGAATAATATCGGTCAGGCTGGTAATGCCAAGGGTCTAGCTGAGACGCTGGGTAACCTGCATCTTGCTCAGGGTAACTACACACTGGCTGAGCAGGACTTCAATGGTATCAACTCTAACAGTGCCGCTTTGGCCCAGATTCTGAACAAGAACTATGCCAAGGCTTCACAGACTTTGAAGAATGTAGAACGTCCCGATGGCATGACCGACTATCTGCAGGCTATCGTCAGCGCCCGTCAGGGCAACAACGATGCTGCAGCTTCGTTCTTGCGTTCAGCTATCCAGAAAGATCCTTCACTCAAGCAGTATGCTGCTAATGACTTGGAGTTGAAGGATGTAGCAAAATAACATGAGACAGCTTCTTGGCTACATCTTATGTTTGCTGATGATGGTGGCATGCGGCTCTGAGAGCGGAAAGTTCCGACTCGAGGGCCGCTTGCGCAACATCAATCAGGGTGAGTTTTGGGTGTATAGCCCAGATGGTGGCATGGTAGGCATCGATACCATTCAGGTGCGCAACGGCCGCTTCTCCTATGAGTTGGAACTTTTCAACCCTGCCACCCTTGTCATCGTCTTCCCCAACTACTCCGAGCAGCCCGTCTTTGCTGAGCCCGGATCTTCAGTGCATATCAAGGGTGATGCCACGCATTTGAAGGAAATGATTATAGAAGGCACGTCTGAGAATGAGGATATGACGATGTTGCGCATGAAACTCAACGACCTCACGCCTCCAGACATCCCTGCTGCCGTTGAGGAGTTTATTAAGGAGAACCGTGAATCTCCCGTCAGCGTCTACCTCCTTCAGCGTTATTTCGTGTTGTCTCCCGATCCCAACTACCGTCAGGCTCGTGTGCTGGCCGAGATGCTATTGGCAGAGAACCCGGATAACCACCAGTTGCAGAAATTGAGAAAGCAGATGAAGCAACTCGAGAGTAGCGGTGTCAATGCACAGATTCCCAAGTTCTCGGCAATAGACATTGATGGCAAACAAGTTACCGAGGCAGCCTTCAAAGGTAAAGTCAGTATCGTGTCCTCATGGGCCACATGGAGCTATCCAAGTTTGCAGGTTCAGCAGCGCCTGAAAAAACTGAAAGAGCAGTATGGCAACCAACTCGCTGTGCTGGGTATCTGTATTGATGCCGATGATGATATCTGTCGCCGCCATATCCAGCGTGACTCGCTGAAATGGTCGACAGTATGCGATGGGCGCATGTGGCAGTCTCCGCTATTGCAGAAGTTTGCCTTGGGCGACGTGCCAGGCAATGTGCTTATCAACACAAAAGGTCGGGTGCTAGCTCGAAACCTTACGGCCGATGATTTGGAAAATCGCCTCAAGAAACTATTAAAATAATCGCTTTACAGCGTAGCCTATGAAAAAGATAGTCATCCTGATAGCAAAAATCCTGGCAGGATTGTTGGCCGGCCTTGTCATTTTGTTGGGCATCGCTTTCGCAGCATTCCATACCGATGCTGTACAAGACCGTCTGGTGCAGAAAGCCACCGAGATGTTGGCAGATCATCTGCAGACTCAAGTAAGTATCAAGAAAGCCAGTGTCAGTTTCATTGATCAGGGTGTGCGGCTATATGGTGTCGAAATCGAAGACCGCCAGCAGCGCAAAATGTTCCAGATGCGCGAGTTGGGGGTTGATATTGACCTGCTGCGTCTGTTTAAGAACGAGGTCAAGATCTCTCAAGCCAATATTCATGGTTTGGAGGCACGCCTTTATAAACCTGCCAGCGACAGCGACTCTGTGGCCAACTACATGTTTGTCATCAACGCGTTCAAACGCAAAAAGACGAGTCAGGATACTATTGCCGTAACTGGACAGAAACCTAAGCGTCATTTGAATGTTGATGTGAGTAAGGTGTATCTTGAGGATATTAAGTTTAGCTATAATGATACGACCAATGCTCAGTTGGGTAGCTTGTTGCTGAAGTCTGCAGGCAAAGAACGCCGTTTGGTTGAGTTGCGAGAACTGAAGACAGCCTTTGTCAAACAGACAAAGAAAGGACCAGTAGCCAACCGCTTGCGCGTTGGAATCCTCTATGCCGATGAGCATGATGGCAAGGTGAAACTCTCTGTTGACAGTTTGTGTTATCAGACTGACAATCACTTGCCTCGCAAGAATGTTGGAAAGCCCAAACGCGGTGCTTTTGATGCAGGTCATTTTGACATTGTGGCAAAGCTGTCTGCCTGCATCGATTCCATAGGCTCGGATACGCTGTTGGCTACAGTTAACAGCTGTGAGGCCATTGACCGCGGTTCAGGATTGGCAGTTAAGGAGATGCGTCTCAAGGTGGCTGCCAACAAACGTGTGGCCCATCTCAGTGACATTGCCATCAATATGGCCAATACCTCGTTGTCTATACCCTCTGCCGAGTTGCAGCTGCCCAGCAAGAAAGAGCAGCGCCCGCTGGCCTATCAGACCTCACTTATTAAGGGACGTGTGCTGCTGAAAGATATTGCTAAGCCGTTTGCCCCTGTGCTCAGTCGTTTCTCACTGCCTCTCAATCTGCAGGTTCGGATGAGTGGTGACGACCAATCGATGCGTTTCCGCGACATTGCTGTCAGTACTACTGACAAGAAACTCACCATCAGTGCCATAGGACGCATCAGCAACCTGAAAGACAAGTATCGCCTGAATGTCCATTTTGATGTGCACCGCATGACGGCCCTCGGTGGTTCCAAGGAGCGTGTTATCAGCCAGTTCCCCGTCAAAAAGTTTATGATGAAACAGCTACACGCCTTAGGTCGTATCGACTATGTCGGGCATTTCGATGTGTTTTGGAAGAAAGAGCAGTTCTCTGGACGCTTAGGAACTGAGGTCGGCCAGATGGACTTCCAGTTTGCTCTTGATGAACTGAACAAGTATGTCTATGGTACCGCTCATACCGACTCTTTGGAATTGGGTAAAGCGATGGATATGCCTGATCTTGGAAAGATAGCCTGTAAGGCCAATTTCAAGTTTGATATCTCGAAGCCCCGTACAGCCAAGATGCGTCAGTTGAAGGGTGGTAAGTTGCCTATTGGTCATGTCGATGCTGAAGTGGCTGAGGGTAGCTATAAAAGGATAAAGGTACACAACCTCATAGCTGAGATAGAGAGTGATGGCGCCGTAGCCACAGGAAAGGTTACTGTCAAAGGTAAGCGTGTTGACCTATTGTGTGGTTTCTCCTTCACTAATACCAATGAGATGAAGAAGACCAAGATCAAGCCAGGCATCCGCTTCCATAAGATGTCTGACGAAGACAAGGCCAAGCGTGAGGAGCGTCGTGCCCTTAAGGCTGAGGAGAAGGCTGAACGTCGTGCTGCCAAAGCCGAGGAGAAGGCTGCCCGTAAAGCTGCTAAGGCTGAGGAAAAAGCAGCCAAGGCTGAAGAAAAAGCTGCCCGCAAAGCTGCCAAAGCTGAAGAGAAAGCTGCTCGTAAAGCTGCCAAGGAGGCCGAAAAGGCAGCTCGCAAGGCTGCTAAGGCTGCGAATGAGACTAATCAGGAATAAAAAAGAGGTCGGGACGACCTCTTCGTGATCCGCTTGGGGCTCGAACCCAAGACCCCAACATTAAAAGTGTTGTGCTCTACCAACTGAGCTAGCGGATCGACCTATTTGCTGAAAAGCGGGTGCAAAATTACGAATAAATTATGAAACAGCCAAATTTATTCGGATGTTTTTTCGTTTTTGGCTTTCTCTTCAGCGATAGCTTTCTGGTAGCACTCGCGACAAAGTGGCTCATATTCCTGCGTTTCACCCAATAATACACGCTTGTCATTCTTTACCGTACGATGGCTCACATAGGCCAGCGAACCACACTTCACGCAGATGGCGTGAACCTTTGTGACATCATCGGCAATGGCACAGAGGGCTGGCATAGGGCCAAAGGGGATGCCACGAAAGTCCATGTCAAGTCCTGCAATGATGACGCGCACGCCACGATTAGCCAACTCATTGCAGACATCTACCAGTCCTTCATCGAAAAACTGTGCTTCGTCAATGCCAACAACATCGATGTCGCTCGATAGCAACAAGATGCTTGCTGAGGAGTCGAGTGGGGTAGAGGGTATCGCGTTGTGATCGTGGCTCACCACCTCTTCGTCGCTATAGCGGGTATCGATGGCTGGCTTGAAAATCTCAACCTTCTGTTTCGCAAACTGGGCACGGCGCAGACGACGGATCAGTTCCTCGGTTTTTCCTGAGAACATGCTTCCGCAAACCACTTCTATTCTTCCTGGGCGGCGTGCTTCGCCCGATGCTGGATATGTAATCATGCTGCAAAGATACGAAATAATTCATAATTCATAATGCATAATTGCTCACGATTATTATCTTTTAACTGTGTTCGCGACCTTTGGTTCATAATTATTTTGTAATTTTGCGGCGTTATGGGCATATTATATATTGTACCCACGCCAGTGGGGAATATGGAAGATATGACGCTACGCGCCATCCGTGTGCTGAAAGAGGCTGATGTCGTGCTGGCTGAAGATACCCGTACATCGGGCATTCTGCTGAAGCATTTCGACATCAAGCAGCATCTGTTGTCGCACCATAAGTTCAACGAGCATGGCACGAGTGCGGCAGTCATAGAACGCCTGCTGGCTGGTCAGACGGTAGCACTCATCAGTGATGCTGGAACACCAGGCATCTCCGATCCAGGATTCTTCCTGGTGCGCGAGGCTGTCAAGGCAGGCATTGAGGTACAGACGTTGCCTGGCGCGACGGCCTTTATTCCTGCATTGGTAAGCAGCGGTTTGCCCTGCGACCGCTTTTGCTTTGAGGGTTTCCTGCCTCAGAAGAAGGGGCGTCAGACCAAGTTGCAGAGCTTGGTCGACGAGGAGCGTACGATGATATTCTACGAGTCACCCTATCGTGTACTGAAGACGCTGCAGCAGTTTAGCGAGGTGTTTGGTGCTGATCGTCAAGTCAGCTGTTGCCGTGAGATTTCGAAGGTTCACGAAGAGAGCGTGCGTGGCACGTTGGAAGAGGTGATTGCTCATTTCAAGGAGCATGAGCCGCGTGGTGAATTCGTTATCGTCCTTGCAGGATGTCATTATAATAGTTGATAATAGAGTATCATTTAATATGAAGAAAGTTTTATTACCTTTTTACCTTCTTACCCTTTTTCTTGTTATAGGGTGTGGTCAGAAGAATAATAATGCCGCAGAGGAAGCTCTGCAGCATCAGCGTGACTCGTTGGCGCGTATCATCGAACAGAAAGACAATGAGATAGACGACATGATGGCCACGATGAACAACATCGAGGAGGGCTTCCGTGTCATCAATGAGGCTGAACAGCGTGTCACCCTCTCTAAAGATGGCGAGGGCAGTACAGCAGCAGAGCGCATTCGCGAGAATATGGAGTTTATCCAGAGCCAGATGCAGCAAAACCGCGAACTCATCAACAAGCTGCGCGGACAGCTGCGCCAAAGTACCGTCAAGGGCGACCAGTTGCGCCTGATGCTTGATAACCTGACGCGCCAGATGGAGGAGAAAGACGCCCGCATCCGTCAGTTGCAAGCTGAGTTGGAGGCCAAGGACGTTCAGATTGGCGAACTCAATACCAAGGTTACCACGCTGAGCAATAATGTCTCAACGCTCAGGGAGGAGACAACCGAGAAGACACAGACAATCTCCTCGCAAGACAAGCAACTCAATACCGCCTGGTTTGTCTATGGCACCAAGAAGGAGCTGAAAGACCAGCGTATCCTCGAAGACGGCAAGGTGCTTCAATCTAATTTTAACCGCGATTACTTCACAAAGATTGATATCCGTATTGATAAAGAGATTCGTCTCTACAGCCGTTCTGCTAAGTTGCTTACTGCTCATCCCCAGTCGAGCTACGCCCTCGTTCAGGATGCCAACAAGCAGTATATCCTGCGCATCACCAATCCTCAGCTGTTCTGGTCGACCAGCAAGTATCTCGTGATTTTGGTGAAGTAGGACGAGATAAGAAACGGTCTTCTTTATCTTCTTGATACAATATTCCTCCTGCGTGTGCGTTATAATTAGGTATGCAATGGACGGATCGGATTAGACAGATCAAGATTATCTTGGTGGTAGCAGCGGTAATCATCGCTGTCGCATCACTGTTGGTGTCGCATTTCCTGGTGCGTGACTTATCTACGGAGGAGCGCCACCGTATGGAGGTGTGGGCCCAGGCATTGCATGCTTTGAACGAGGCTGATGAGACAACCGACCTATCGCTGGTGCTGAATGTGATGGAGGGAAACAATACGATTCCCGTCATTGTGGTGAATAGCGAGGGTGGTATCGATGACTATCGTAACATCGACGACACAACGCATCTGGAGAGCTATGTGCGAAAGATGATACAGGCGGGTGACACCATCCGTATCGACTCGCAGCTGGTGTGCTACGACGAAAGTATCATGCTGAAGCGACTGCAGGCATGGCCCTATGTGCAATTGGGTATCGTCTTGATTTTTGTAGTGGTGGCTATCTTCGCCTTGCTGTCGTCGAAGCGTGCAGAGCAGAACAAGGTGTGGGTGGGATTGTCGAAGGAGACCGCTCACCAGTTGGGAACGCCTGTGTCAAGCCTGATGGCGTGGGTGGAGATGCTGAAAGAGCAATATCCGCAAGACGACCTGTTGCCTGAGATGGACAAGGATGTGAAGCGCTTGCAGCTGATTGCTGACCGCTTCTCGAAAATCGGCTCGTTGCCAGAACCTGTTGACGCCTCGATGAATGAGGTGCTCAAGCATGTTGTTGATTATATGGACCGCCGTACCTCCAGTCAGGTAAAAATGCTGTGCCATCTGCCTGACCATGAGGTTGTTGTGAAGATGAATGCCTCACTGTTTGAGTGGGTCATCGAGAATCTTTGTAAGAATGCTGTTGATGCTATGGAGGGTGCCGGTATCATTACCTTGACACTCTTTGATGCTGCCCAACAGGTGGCAATAGAGGTGCAGGATACGGGTAAGGGTATCAAGAAGAAAGACCTGCAGAGTGTTTTTACCCCTGGGTTCACCACCAAGAAGCGTGGTTGGGGACTTGGTCTCTCGCTTGCCAAGCGTATTGTGGAGGAATACCACAAGGGTCGTATCTTTGTGAAACAGTCGGAGGTAGGGAAGGGTACCACGTTCCGTATCGAAATGAAGAAGTAATTATTGCACAGATATAATTGGGTGTGTGCAAAAAGCGATGCGTTAACGGCTGATTTTCAACAAAAAGCGAAAAAAATCTTAATTCTTAATTCTTAATTCTCATTTTTTTTGTACCTTTGCACCCCGTAAAGTGTAATTATGTGTAGTTTAGAGCTTTTGAAGATTGATTTAAAGGGTCAGAAAGACGCCCAGAGCGCCTATGAATATGACCTTGACGATGAGTTTTTCAAGGCTTTGGACGGCTCACAGTTGGAGCATGGAGCCTTGCATGTGTCGGTGTCTATACGCAAGATGACCGGCTTTTTCGAACTCCAGTTTCATACCGAGGGCGTTGTTACCGTTAGCTGCGACCGCTGTCTTGACGACATGGAGCAGCCTATTGAGGCCGACAACAGCCTGGTGGTCAAGTTGGGCGACACATACAGTGACGACGATGATACTGTGACGATTGACGAGAACGAAGGAATACTCGACTTGTCGTGGTTCATCTATGAGTTTGTCATGCTAGCCATACCCATCAAGCACGTTCATGCACCTGGAAAATGCAATAGTGCGATGACGCAGAAGCTCGCCGAGCTAAGCGGCGCTGTCCGAAGCAGCGAAGAGGAGGAACAGGAGATAGACCCACGCTGGGAAGCACTGAAAAAATTAAAAGTTTAAAGTTTAAAGTAATACAATTATGGCACATCCTAAAAGAAGACAATCGAACACTCGTACCGCTAAGCGTCGTACCCATGACAAGGCAGTAGCTCCCACACTGGCAGTATGCCCCAACTGCGGAGCCTACCACATCTACCACACTGTATGCCCCACCTGTGGCTACTATCGTGGCAAGATTGCTATTGTAATGGACGAAGCTGCTGAGTAATGAATACAATCAATGCGATAATCACCGGAATTGGTGGCTACGTGCCTGACTATGTCCTCAACAACGAGGAACTGTCGCGCATGGTTGACACCAATGACGAGTGGATTATGACGCGCGTAGGTATCAAGGAGCGCCGCATCCTCACTGAGGAAGGTCTGGGCACCAGCTATATGGCTCGTAAGGCTGCCAAGCAGTTGGTACAGAAGACTGGTTGTGAGCTTGATACCATCGACGCAGTCATCGTTGCCACCTCGACGGCTGATTATAAGTTCCCGTCTACAGCGAGCATCGTAGTTGGCAAACTCGGATTGAAGAACGCCTTTGCGTTTGACTTCTGGGGCGCCTGCTGTGGATTCCTCTATGCACTCGATGTGGCAGGCTCGATGATACAGAGCGGCCGCTACAAGAAGATCATCGTGATAGGTGCCGACAAGATGTCGTCGGTAACTGATTACAAGGATCGCGCTACGTGTCCGTTGTTTGGCGACGGAGCTGCTGCCGTCCTTCTGGAAGGTACTCAGGAAGAGAATATCGGTGTGATGGACTCCTATCTGCGTGCTGATGGCAAGGGCTTGCCTTTCCTGCACATGAAGGCCGGTGGTTCGGTATGTCCTCCCAGTCACTTCACGGTAGACCATCGTTTGCACTACCTCTATCAGGAGGGTCGCACGGTGTTCCGCTATGCAGTGACCAACATGAGCGACGACTGTGCTATTATAGCAGAGCGTAATGGTCTGAACAAGGATAATATCGCATGGGTAGTACCCCATCAGGCCAATATGCGCATCATCGAGGCAGTGGCCAAGCGTCTGGATCTCTCAATGGATCAGGTGATGGTTAACATCGAGCACTTCGGAAACACCTCGGCAGCCACAATTCCTCTGGCTTTGTGGGAGAACGAGCAGAAACTGAAGAAGGGTGACAATATCATCATGACAGCCTTTGGTGCTGGATTCGTTCACGGAGCCAGCTACTACAAGTGGGCATATGATGGTAATAAGTAATTGACAATGGACAATTGACAATTAATGCATAAAGCAGGATTCGTAAATATTGTTGGGAATCCCAACGTAGGTAAAAGTACGCTCATGAACCAATTGGTTGGTGAGCGTATTTCGATAGCGACGTTCAAGGCGCAGACCACGCGTCATCGTATCATGGGCATCGTGAATACCCCTGATGTGCAGATTGTGTTCAGCGACACCCCAGGTGTGCTGAAGCCCAACTACAAATTGCAGGAGTCGATGCTGGCCTTCTCAGAGTCGGCCCTACAAGATGCCGATGTGCTGCTCTACGTCACTGACGTTGTGGAGAATCCCGAGAAGAATATGGACTTCTTGGAGAAGGTGCAGAAGATGACGATACCCGTCATCTTGCTGATCAACAAGATTGATGAGCTGACAACTGAGTCTAGTCGTACTAGTGATACTAGAAGTACTAGTCAGGCCAGATTGGCAAGCATCGTAGAGCATTGGCACACTCTGCTGCCCAATGCAGAGATTCTGCCTATCTCAGCCAAGAATAGGTTTGGCACAGATATGCTGCTGAAGCGCATCCAGGAACTGTTGCCCGAGAGCCCTGCCTATTTTGACAAAGACCAGCTGACGGACAAGCCAGCCCGTTTCTTCGTATCGGAGATTATCCGCGAGAAGATACTGCTCTACTACGACAAGGAGATTCCCTATTCTGTAGAGGTGCGCGTGGAGCGCTTCAAGGAGTCTGAGAAGAATATCCTTATCAGCGCCATCATCTATGTAGAGCGCGATTCGCAGAAGGGCATCATCATTGGTCATCAGGGGGTAGCCCTCAAGAAGGTCTCTACTGAGGCCCGTAAGACGTTGGAGAAGTTCTTTGGCAAACCTATCTTCCTCGAGGTCTTTGTGAAAGTGGATAAGGACTGGCGCAGTTCAGACAAGGAACTGAGTAATTTTGGATATAATCTAGATTAACTAGAAGTACTAGTAATACTAGAAATACTAGCAATAAAAAAACTAGAGAGAATGGGAAATTTAGTAGCGATCGTAGGACGCCCGAATGTGGGCAAGTCGACCTTATTTAATAGGTTAACCAACTCGCGTCAGGCTATCGTTAGCGATGAGGCTGGCACCACTCGTGACCGTCAGTATGGCAAGTGCGAATGGTGTGGTCGTGAGTTCAGTGTCGTGGATACAGGCGGTTGGGTTGTCAACAGCGACGATGTATTCGAGGAGGAGATCCGTAAGCAGGTCATCGTGGCCACTGAGGAGGCTGACCTTGTACTGTTCTTGGTAGATATCAAGAACGGACTGACTGATCTCGACCAGGATGTGGCGCTGATTCTGCGTCGCTCTAAGTTGCCTGTGGTGCTCGTGGCAAACAAAGCCGACGACGGCAAAGATCTGTATGGTCAGTACGAGTTCTACAAGCTGGGGCTTGGCGACCCCTTCTGCGTGAGTGCGGCTACCGGTTCTGGTACTGGCGACCTGCTCGACCATGTGCTCTCTAAGCTCCCTGCCAACGAAAGTGCTGCTATCGAGGATAATGTTCCCCGTTTTGCTGTGGTGGGTCGCCCCAATGCTGGTAAGTCGAGCATCATCAATGCCTTCATCGGTGAGGATCGCAACATCGTGACGGATATTGCTGGTACGACACGCGACAGCATCTATACCAAGTACGACAAGTTCGGCTTCGACTTCTATCTGGTAGACACCGCTGGTATCCGTCGCAAGAACAAGGTGACTGAGGATTTGGAGTTCTATAGTGTGATGCGCTCTATCCGTGCCATCGAGAACTCCGATGTCTGCATCCTGATGATTGATGCCACTCGCGGTATTGAGGCTCAGGATATGAATATCTTCCAGCTGATTCAGAAGAACAACAAGTCACTGGTGGTCGTTGTCAACAAGTGGGACCTCGTCGAGGACAAGTCGCAGGAGGCTATCAAGACCTTCGAGTCGGCTATCCGCAATCGCATGGCTCCCTTTGTGGACTTCCCCATTATCTTCGCCTCGGCAGTTACCAAGCAGCGCATCTTCAAGGTTTTGGAGACAGCTAAGCAGGTATATCTGAACCGCACCATCAAGATTGGTACGTCGAAGCTCAACGAGGTGATGCTGCCCATCATCGAGCAGACTCCGCCACCCTCTATCAAGGGTAAATATATCAAGATCAAGTATGTGTCGCAGGTGCCTGACACCCAGATTCCTACCTTTGTGTTCTATGCCAATCTGCCACAATATGTCAAAGAGGCTTATCGTCGCTTCCTGGAGAACAAGATGCGAGACAATTGGACACTCACGGGTACACCTATCAACGTCTTTATCCGTCAGAAATGAAGTACATGGTCAGTCTTTTCCTCATCATGCTGGCAGTCGGTTGTACAGAACCGACTCCTGAAGAGAAGGCCGCCCAAGCTGCTTTGTCATATTACAACCGTCTGCTGGAGGGCTATCCTGATGGCCTCCTGGCAGCCAAGGCCAATGTCGATGAACTGCCTTCCGACTATCGTGCCGAACTGGTGAAGGTCTATCGGCAGTATGTGGAGGATATGCGCACGAAGCATCAGGGGCTTCATCATGTGAGCCTCTCTGAGAATGCACCGCGACGTGATACGGTGCAGCATTTGACTTATGTATTCCTCCTCCTTTCCTATAATGACTCTACGCGCGAGGAAATCATCGTTCCTATGGTAGAGCGCAACGGCGAATGGTTGCTGAAATAATAATTGCCGTTAGGTAAAAACAATAAAAAAACGGATTGAAACCGCTCAATCCGTTTTTTAGTTGGCTGCTCTGTAGTTGTACATTCGAGCCATATTGAGGCAATACTCATTGTAAGCTTCGCTATTCAGCCATTTTTTCAATAACTTCTTCATAATCATTTCCTTTCTCTAATTTAAATGTTATCCTAAAATTGTTATCCTTTTCTGTGATCATCTCTGATTCACGATGCAAAGGTACGCACATTTTGGTTAGGAAACAAGTAAAAATGGCTTTTTAGCCGAAAAACAGAAGAATTATTGATTAAAATCAAACCCGTGTGTACGGACACAGCGCTTTTTGCTCACTTCTCACTCTTCTTCCCTCCCATCACGGCTTCGCGCATCTCTTTCAGCAGGTCGCTGGCGAAGATGAAGTCGGTGAGACGCTTGTTGGTCGAGTTCATAATCTCTGAGGAGACACCCTGCCACTCCTTCTCACCCTCGTAGATGAAGATGATGTTCTCGCCAATACCCATCACAGAGTTCATGTCGTGGGTATTGATGATAGTGGTCATGTTGAACTCCTGCGTGATAGAGTGCAGCAGGTCGTCGATGACCAGCGAAGTCTTGGGGTCGAGACCACTGTTGGGTTCGTCGCAGAACAGGTATTTAGGATTCAGGGCGATGGCACGGGCAATGGCGACACGCTTCTGCATACCACCCGATATCTCACCAGGATATTTGCTCTCGGCACCAATCAGGTTGACACGGGCCAGACAGTCTTTTGCCCTACGCTCACGCTCGCGGAGCGTCATCGATGAGAACATATCCAGAGGGAACATCACGTTCTCCAATACCGTCAGCGAGTCGAAGAGGGCTGCTGCCTGGAAGATCATACCCATCTCGCGGCGCATCATCACCTTCTCCTGCTTCGACATCTGTACAAAGTCGCGCCCGTCGTACAGTATCTGTCCGCTGGTGGGCTCGAAGAGTCCTACCAGGTTTTTCATCAGCACCGTCTTACCGCTACCGCTTTGTCCGATGATGAGGTTGGTCTTGCCGTCTTCAAAAACGGTATTGATGCCCTTGAGCACCTCCTTCTCTTCGAAGCTCTTATATAGGTTCTTGACTTCTATCATGACAACAGCTGGGTTAAGAATACATCTGAACAAAGAATCAGTACGCTGGAACATACCACCGCATCCGTCGAGGCCTTACCCACATTCACCGAGCCGCCCTCTACGGTATAGCCGAAGTAGGAGGGTACTGCTGATATGATGAAGGCGAAGAACAGACTCTTGATGATTGACATCCATACAAACCACGGCTGGAATGCGTGCTGCAGACCCAGCGTCAGGTCGTCGGGTACGATGATGTGACCTATATATGCTGTGCCGTAGGCTCCCAGAATACCCATTGCTGACGAGAAGATGACCAGCAGTGGCATGATGGTGATCATACCCAGTATCTTAGGCAGTATCAGGTAGCATGCCGAGTTGACACCCATGATGTCAAGGGCGTCAATCTGTTGCGTCACGCGCATCGTACCAATCTCAGAGGCGATGTTCGACCCTACCTTACCAGCCAGTATCAGACACATGATAGAGCTCGAGAACTCCAGCAACATGATTTCACGGGTGGTATAGCCCGATACCCAGCGGGGCATCCAAGGCGACTGGATGTTCAGCTTCATCTGGATACAGATCACGGCACCAATGAAGAACGAGATCAGCAGCACGATACCAATGGAGTTGATACCCAACTGGGCCATCTCCTTGACATATTGCTTCCAGAACATACGAAATCTCTCAGGTACAGAGAACGTACGTCCCATCAGCATCACGAACTTGCCCAGTGTCGTCAGCGCATTATACAACAGTTTTATTACCATATTGCCTGCAAAGGTACAAAATAATTCATAATTCATCGTGCATAATTGATAATAATTTCTTTATTTTGCACCCGATTTACAACAATTACGCTTATTAGTTGTGCATATTGCTGTGCCACAGCAATATATTCAGCAGTTAACCTTCGCAAATCGCCTTCGCCATCTCGTTCAGTTCCAGACATTGCCCCCTCTTAATTGTTATCTTCTCATTATGATGCTCCCAAGGTGCCAGTATCAGCAATTGCCCTCTGGCACAGGCATCCATCCTCATACCGCCAGGCTTTGCCAAATCCGTAAAACCATTTTCCTGCAGGTAAACAAGAGACAGCCCTTCCTCGAATGCCGCCCTCATGATTGTCTTCTCGCCTTTGGAGATAGCAGGCGACACCAGCACAGCCCCTTGTCGTGCAGCACGAAGGCATTCATTGGTCTTCTTTTTTAGCTCCTCCTCGCTAATGCTCCTTGAGCACTGTACCTGCAGTTTCAACGGCCTTTCCAACAAAAACCGATTGCCAATAGCCGAAAAGCTGAGGCCAGCGAACGTCAGCCCTCTCTGTACTCGAAACAAATCAGGGTTCTCACGTTTCATCAGTAGTCGCCTTGGATTATCCTTGAGGTAGTTCAGCCATCGCTCTAGCTGTCCATCCCTCAGCAGTATTTGGTCGTTAAAGCCCTTCGCAAAGAGCAGCCCGTTCTCCCTCTTCTGTTGTGCGTGTTGCTGTGCCACAGCAACAAACTCCACTGGCATCATTTCCCTAAATGCCTGGTTGCAAGCCTGCTTTACGCCTAGCAATACCTTTCCCAGCGGTTTCTCCATCTGCTCTTTTACAAACAGGATGGCGTGCAAATGGTCAGGCATCATTTGTAGTGCCACCACTTTCACCTCCCGATGATGACTGCTGATAGATTGCCAAATCTCTGCCACAGCCTCACCCAATGGCGACAGTGCAACATGAGGTACCTCTGGTGAAGGCTCTATGGCATCACTTCGCCCAACCACCTTGCCAAACAGTTGCCTCCGTTCTTCCGTCACCATCGTTATCATATACATCCGTCGTGCCGTGTAGTCGTTATCTACACAGCGTCGCTGCATCGAGGCTTTCTTCTCGCCTGCAAATGCCTTCTGGCTTTCAAACGTTAAGATACTAATTATTTCAAAACTTTATTCGTTTATTCGGAAATTATTCGTATATTTGCGGTCAGATAAAACAATTAACAGAAAGTTGAACCCTTAAAACGAAATGCTGATGACATAGAAATAGAACGAATATAACGCTAACCGACCTGACGATGAGGTGAGCCTCATGAGGTCACAAAGAGAATTATTACCAATTATTATTAACTTACAGATTAGCGTTTCTGTTCGTACTTATACATAGATATTGAGCTTTTAGCTCTTGTTCTTCGCACTCGAATACCGCCAAAACATTCAATCGTAGAAGAACAAGCAGATGAAGGTTCACGCTTGATAGGCGTGGACTATTCGTGCTTGTTTTACGATAGGTCTACTTGGCGGTAACCAGAGTGCAGATAAGTAACGAATGGTTCCGCCTTTTTTATTACTTATGGACCAGAATTATTACAAGTATGAAAATGAGGTCAATTTTAATATTGACGTTATTAAAGATGCCTTGAAGTCTATCCTCAAAGCTAATCCTGTACGATTTATGCACGAAGAAAAAGATATCAATGACACGTTTGGCACATATAGTTTTGGCGAAATAAAATGTGCATATATGGTAACTCTATCAAAAATAGATGAAGATCATACAAAAATTGTTATAAATTGTTCTTCTAGACAAGGAGGATTTGAAGCAAGTATGGCAAGTTTAGCAAATTATACGAATGAATTTTTAGCTATTCTCACGGCTAAGCTTGATGGAGCGTCTGAAGAGGAAATGAAAGATGTTGTTGAACAAAATAATTCAGATAGCTCAATTTCGTGCATTTCTGTTATTATAACAATTATTGCGATTGCAACAATTATATGGATATTTATAAATTAAATGTTAGGTGATAAGGAAATGAAAGCGGAGTGATGATCCACTTTTCGCGATAACTACCTACGGCTTTCTTGAGTAAGAAGGCTGGGTTATTGCTTGATAATGCCATGTTATTGCTTAATAACATAAGGTTATTACTTCAAATTTCGCAATAAAGGGTGACACGCTGACACAACCCTTATGTACAAAGGGCGTGCAACGTTTTGAAGGGTGACACACGCTGACACAAGGGTGACACATTAAATATAAGAGCGATAAGTAAGCACCTTGCTTGCTTCTTCCTCGCGGGTCGCTTGCTTCGAGCAAGCGCCTCGTCTGCTTCGAGCAAGCGCCTTGCTTGCTTGTAGCAAGAATAATCGGAAGAAATCTAGGATTAAAAGGCCACAAATCCTAGATTTATCAATGACAAATCCTAGATTTACAAACCACTCAAACAGGACATGCCTTCTCGCTATGAGCAACTAGTCTGATCTCTAAGAGAGAAACGACGAGTTACTGTTCGAGAAACGACGAGTTGCCTATTTCTTGATGCTTCAGCGACAAAGGAACAAGGAAATCTTGGATAATCGAAATATATTTCTTAACTTTGCACTCATGAAACGTTTGTTGCTCTAGAAGAGATGAAAAAAGGATGTATTTTTGTGTTTTTGTTGGGCATCTTGCTGGTGGCGATGCTGCTGACCAAGCCAGAACCACAGGCACACTATGATGCTGTGGTCAAACTGGTACAGAGCGTAGTAGACCAGGAAATGACCAGCGACAATGTGAAGAAGAAAATGGCTCAGGTGGGGGCTGAGAAACTGTCTGAGCTGGGCATTGAGGGTGTTGATGCTGAGATGCTGGAGAAGTTGGGCGCTGATGTCGATTTGACAGAGGTCACTGACTTAGGAAAGGATGTGGCTAAGAATACGGCCAGTTATTACCTGCAGAGCCACCTGACTGTGAACGATTATTATGTCGTGACAGTGGGTATCCTGAATTATAATGGTACTAACCTGCCTGTGACGATAGGCATCATGGGAAAGATCTTCGTGTTGGTTGATGAGGAGCAGGTGAAACACTTGCTGTGATTTCAATTGCGAACCCAAAAGAATCTTATCAACATAAAAATACTTCCTTTTGTTTTGTATTGTTCTCAGTTATTAGTACCTTTGTAGCCGATTATGGATGAACTGAACAAGAATGTGGAACCAGAGCATCTGGTGCTGCGCACGGAAGGATTGGTGAAGCGGTATGGTAAGCGTACCGTGGTGAACGATGTGTCGTTTAACGTGAAACAGGGCGAAATCGTAGGACTGTTAGGCCCTAACGGAGCAGGTAAGACGACTTCGTTCTATATGACGACGGGACTCATCGTGCCCAATGAGGGACATATCTATCTGGGCGACGAGGAGGTGACAACCTATCCTGTTTACAAGCGTGCGAGAGCCGGTATCGGCTATCTGGCTCAGGAGGCCTCCGTATTCCGCAAGATGTCGGTAGAGGACAATATCCTCTCTGTGCTGGAGATGACGGGCAAGCCCCGTGACTACCAGTTGGAGAAGCTGGAGAGCCTGATTCAGGAATTCCGCTTGGGCAAGGTGCGCAAGAACAAGGGTGACCAGTTGAGTGGTGGTGAGCGTCGTCGTACGGAGATAGCCCGCTGTCTGGCCATCGAGCCTAAGTTCATCATGCTTGACGAGCCTTTTGCTGGTGTGGACCCGATTGCCGTTGAGGATATCCAGTTTATCGTGTGGAAGTTGAAGGACCTGAATATCGGCATCCTGATCACAGACCATAATGTGGAAGACACTTTGTGTATCACCGATCGCGCCTATCTGCTGTTTGAGGGTCGCATTCTCTTTCATGGTACTCCTGAGGAATTGGCAGTCAATCCCGTCGTGCGCAAAAACTACCTGACGGAGTCGTTTGTATTGCGTCAGAAGGACTTCTCCGCTTTGGAAGAACAGCGTCGTCGCGAGGCTGAGGAAGAGGAAGCAAATAGTGGTTTCGCTCAAAAATAATAAGAAAAATCCATTTTCTTTTTGCACTTTCCTTACTTTTTTGTACCTTTGCAGCCAATTTGCGAGTGAAGCGTATATATTAATAATAAGGTATAAGTAAAAGATGAATATTCAATTTGAAGCTCCTGACAAAGTGAATGGCCTGATGACCATTACACTGGAGACGGCTGACTATCAGCCAGAAGTCGAGAAGACTCTGAAAGACTATCGCAAGCGTGCACAGATTTCCGGATTCCGTCCTGGTCAGGCTCCTATGGGCATGATCAAGCGTCAGTTTGGTACCAGCGTCAAGGTTGACGTGGTGAACAAAATGCTGGGCGAGAAACTCTATGGTTATGTGCAGGACAATAAGATACACATGCTGGGCGAACCCCTCCCCAGCGAGCAGCAGGCTCAGCTCGACTTTGAGAGCGACCAGCCTCTGGTATTCAAGTTCGACATCGCTGTGGCTCCTGAGTTTGAGGCCAAACTGAGTGGTAAGGATAAGGTTCCCTTCTATAATATCACCGTTGACGACAAGCTCATCGACCAGCAGGTAGAGATGTATCAGAGCCGTGCCGGCCACTATGAGAAGGTAGAAACCTTCGATGCTGAGCAGCGCGACATGCTGAAGGGCGACCTGCGCGAGCTCGACGCCAATGGCAATGTGAAGGAAGGTGGTATCGAGGTGGCTGATGCCGTATTGATGCCTCAGTATATGAAGGTTGACGACCAGAAGAAGCTCTTCGAGGGCTCTAAGCTGGGCGACATCATCACCTGGAATCCCCGCAAGGCTTATCCCGAGAGCGATGTAGAGGTATCTAGCCTGCTGAAGATTCAGAAGGAAGAGGTGAAAGACCACGAGGGTGACTTCACCTATCAGATTACTGAGATTTCTCGCTATGTGAAGGCTGAGATCAATCAGGAGCTCTTCGACCAGACCTTCGGTGAGGGTAATGTCAAGGACGAGAAGGAGTTCCGTCAGAAGATTGCTGACCAGATCGGCCAGCAGTTCAAGGCTGACAGCGACTACAAGTTCCTGCTCGACGTTCGTCAGCACATGGAGAAGAAGGTAGGCAAGCTGGAGTTCCCAGAGGCTCTGCTGAAGCGCGTGATGCTGAACAACAACAAGGACAAGGGTGCCGACTTCGTAGAGAAGAACTTCGAGGCTAGCATCAAGGAGCTCGGCTGGCACCTCATCAAGGAGCAGCTGGTTGCCGCTCAGGGCATCAAGATTGAGGACGACGACCTGAAGCAGGTTGCTAAGGAGGCCGCTCGTGCCCAGTTCGCTCAGTACGGTATGGCCAACGTGCCCGATGAGTATCTGGAGAACTACGCTCAGGAGATGCTGAAGAAGCGTGAGAACGTGGATGGTCTGGTTGACCGTGCCGTTGACGTGAAACTGACTGCAGCCCTGAAGAATGTGGTGAAACTCGACGAGAAAGCTATCTCGTTGGAGGACTTCCAGAAGATGTTACAGGAAAAATAAGAGCACTTTATAATTCTTTAACCAAAAAAAGAGCCGGAATGTCTTGCATTCCGACTTTTTTTTGTAACTTTGTATCTACTTAGTGTATGATTATGAACAACGATTTTAGAAAATATGCTACCAAGCATCTTGGTATTAACGGTCTGGTGCTCGACGAAGTGATGAGTGCACAGGCTCAGTATATGAATCCCTACATCCTGGAGGAGCGCCAGTTGAACGTGACGCAGATGGACGTCTTCTCACGCCTGATGATGGACCGCATCATCTTTCTGGGTACTCAGATTGACGACTATGTGGCTAACACGATTATGGCGCAGCTGCTCTTCCTGGAGCAGAACGACCCAGGCAAGGATATCAATATCTATCTGAACTCTCCTGGCGGTAGTGTGACGGCAGGTCTGGGCATCTATGACACGATGCAGTTTATCTCCAGCGATGTGGCTACTATCTGTACGGGTATGGCAGCATCTATGGCTGCTGTCCTGCTGGTAGCTGGTAAGGAGGGTAAGCGCTCGGCTCTTCCCCACAGTCGCGTGATGATTCACCAGCCTCTGGGTGGTGTGCAGGGACAGGCTTCGGATATCGAGATTGAAGCCAAAGAGATCATGAAATTCAAGAAAGAACTCTATACCATCATCTCAGAGCATTCACACACCCCCTATGACAAGGTTTGGAATGACTCTGACCGCAATTACTGGATGACAGCTGAGGAAGCGAAAGAGTATGGTATGATTGACCAGGTGTTGAAGAAGAAGTAAATGGCAAGAAAGCATTGTAATTTCTGTGGACGCTCTGAGAAAGAGGTGAAACTCTTGATAACGGGTGTGGACGGCTGCATCTGCGAAGATTGTGCCGTACAGGCCTATCAGGTAGCTTCGGCTAATGGTTATGGCCCCAATGCCAAGAAGGCGAATGTGACTTTTAAGGAAAAGCGCATTCCCAAACCCAAGGAGATCAAGGATCATCTGGACCAGTATGTCATTGGCCAGGATGAGGCCAAGCGCTACCTTTCCGTTGCCGTCTATAACCACTATAAGCGCTTACAGCAGCCCAACGATGACAATGGTGTGGAGATTGAGAAGTCTAACATCATCATGGTGGGTTCGACAGGAACGGGTAAAACCCTTTTGGCGCGAACCATTGCCAAGTTGCTCGATGTGCCCTTTACGATTGTCGACGCCACTGTGTTTACGGAGGCCGGCTATGTGGGAGAGGACGTGGAGAGCATCCTGTCGCGTCTGTTGCAGGTGGCCGACTATGACGTTGAGGCTACCCAGCGCGGTATCGTCTTTGTCGACGAGATTGACAAGATTGCACGCAAGTCTGACAACCCTTCTATCACACGTGATGTGAGTGGCGAGGGTGTACAGCAGGGATTGCTCAAGCTGTTGGAAGGCACTATCGTCAACGTGCCGCCACGAGGAGGTCGCAAGCATCCTGACCAGGAATATATCCATATTGATACCCATCATATCCTGTTTATTTGTGGCGGAGCCTTTGATGGCATTGAGCGCAAGATCGCACAGCGCATGAATACCCATGTGGTGGGCTATAACTCCGTTCAGCATGTGCGTAAGATTGACAAGGACGACCTGATGCAGTATATCCAGCCACAAGACTTGAAGTCGTTTGGACTGATTCCTGAGATTATCGGTCGACTGCCAGTATTGACCTATCTGAATCCGTTGGATCGTGAGGCGCTGAAAAAGATATTGACGGAGCCGAAGAACTCTATCGTCAAGCAATATGTGAAGCTGTTTCAGATGGACGGTATCGATTTGACCTTCACTCCAGAGGCTTTGGAACTCATTGTCGATAAGGCTGTGGAGTATAAGCTGGGCGCTCGCGGACTGCGCTCCATCGTGGAAAACGTCATGATGGATGCCATGTTTGAGATGCCCTCAAAACGAACGAAATCCTTTGAAGTGACGAAGGCGTATGTTGAGCAACAGCTCGCCAAGTCACATCTAGAATAATACCTATTAAGCCTATGGCAAATAATAAACAGAATCTTACAGAGGCCCTGAAGAAGTATTTTGGCTTTGACAAGTTCAAAGGCGACCAGGAAGCCATCGTGCAGAATGTGCTGAACGGCAAGAATACCTTTGTGTTGATGCCTACCGGTGGCGGTAAGTCGCTGTGCTATCAGCTGCCTTCGTTGCTGATGGAGGGTACGGCCATCGTCATCTCCCCCCTGATAGCGCTGATGAAGAATCAGGTTGATGTCATCAGCTCTATGAGCGAGGAAGGTACCGCACACTATCTGAACTCGTCGCTGAACAAGACGGCCATTGATCAGGTGAAGGCTGACATCATGTCTGGTCGTACCAAACTGCTTTATGTGGCTCCGGAATCGTTGACGAAGGAAGATAATGTGGAGTTCCTGAAGCAAACGAAGATATCCTTCTATGCTATTGATGAAGCACACTGTATCTCAGAATGGGGACATGACTTCCGTCCGGAATATCGTCGCATCCGCCCGATTATCAATGAGATAGGTCCTGCGCCAATCATCGCGCTGACTGCTACGGCTACTGATAAGGTGCGTACGGATATCAAGAAGAATCTGGGCATTCTTGATGCTGTTGAGTTTAAGAGCTCGTTTAATCGTCCGAACCTTTATTACGAGGTACGTCCGAAGACCACAGAAGTGGATAAGGATATCATCAAGTTCATCAAGCAGCATCCAGGAAAGAGCGGCATCATCTATTGTCTCTCCCGCAAGAAGGTAGAGGAACTGGCTGAGATTTTGAAGGCCAATGATATCAAGGCTGCAGCCTATCATGCAGGTTTGGAGTCGGCTTTGCGCTCGCAGACACAGGATGACTTCCTGATGGAGAAGATTGATGTCATTGTGGCTACCATTGCGTTTGGTATGGGTATTGACAAGCCTGATGTGCGCTTTGTCATTCATTATGATATCCCCAAGTCGCTGGAAGGCTACTACCAGGAGACGGGCCGAGCCGGTCGTGATGGTGGAGAGGGTATGTGTATCACCTTCTATGCCCAAAAGGACCTGCAGAAGCTGGATAAGTTTATGGAGGGGAAACCCGTTGCCGAACAGGATATCGGTCGCCAACTGTTGGCTGAAACTGCCGCATATGCTGAGACATCGGTATGTCGACGGAAGATGCTGCTCCATTATTTCGGTGAGGAATATACGCCCGACAACTGCCATAATTGTGACAACTGTCTGCATCCTAAGACCAAGATAGAGGCTGAAAAGCAGCTGGTTATCGTGCTGAATGCGATACAGGCTCTGAAAGAGAACTTCCGCTCTGACTATATCGTCGATTTCGTGAAAGGACGTGAGACGGAGGAAATTCTGGCTCATAAGCATCAGAACCACGAGCTCTTCGGAGCTGGTGAGGATGATGACGAGAAACACTGGAATCCCGTCATCCGTCAGGCGCTGATAGCTGGCTACCTTAAGAAAGACGTAGAAAACTATGGCTTGCTGAAACTGACCTCTGCTGGTAAGAAATTCATGAAGAATCCGCAGTCGTTTATGATTGTCGAGGACAATGAGTTTGCTGAAGACTATGAGACGGTGACAGATCATGAGATAGGAACCAGCGCCCTGGATCCTACGCTCAGTGCTATGCTGAAAGACCTGCGTAAGAAGGTGAGCAAGAAACTGGAGCGCCCGCCTTATGTCATCTTCCAGGATGTGTCTATCGAACAGATGGCTACAGACTATCCCATCACCTTGGAGGAGCTGAAGAATATCCAGGGAGTAGGAGAGGGTAAGGTGAAGCAGCCCTATGCCAAGGAGTTTGTTGACTTGATCAAAAGCTACTGCGAGGAGAACGAGATCGTCAGACATTCCGACCTCCGTGTGCGCACTGTGGCCAAGAAATCGATACTGAAGGTAAAGATTATTCAGGCCATTGACCGCCAGATTGCCCTCGATGATATTGCAACGGCTCAGGGACTTGAGTTCGAAGAGCTGTTGGATGAGGTAGAGGCTATTGTTTATAGCGGTACGAAGCTGAATATCGACTATTTCCTGGAGGAGGTGATGGACGATGACCGCATAGATGATATCTACGACTATTTCGCCGAGAGTGATACGGATTCGTTGGAGGATGCCCTCGACGAATTGGGCAATGAATGTACGGAAGACGAAATCAGATTGGTTCGTATCAAGTTTATATCGGAAATGGCAAATTAATATTTCGCTTAAATCGTGTTAATATTGCGTGCAAATGGCTGCTATCTCGGAAAAAAGCAGTAAATTTGCACGCAATAAAATTTAAACGAGTAGTATTATGTCATCATTTATTGCAGACAAGATTGTAATGGACGGATTAACTTTCGATGACGTCCTGTTGATTCCCGCTTATTCTGAGGTGCTTCCAAAGACAGTAGAACTGAAGACAAGGTTCTCGCGTCACATTGAGCTGAATGTTCCGTTTGTAACGGCAGCAATGGATACCGTCACAGAGAGTCAGATGGCTATAGCCATCGCCCGTGAGGGAGGTATTGGCGTCATCCACAAGAATATGTCGATAGAGAATCAGGCTCGTGAGGTGGCCATCGTGAAACGTGCGGAGAACGGTATGATCTATGATCCCGTCACCATTCGCCGTGGTTCTACCGTTAAGGACGCCCTTGATATCATGGCGGAGTATCATATCGGTGGTATCCCCGTTGTCGATGAGAATAATTGTCTTGTTGGTATCGTTACCAACCGTGACCTGCGCTTCGAGCGCCGTCTTGACCGCAAGATTGATGATGTGATGTCGAAAGACAATCTGGTGACTACCCATCAGCAGACCGATCTTGCTGCAGCAGCACAAATCCTGCAGGAGAACAAGATTGAGAAGCTGCCGGTAGTTGACAAGGACAATCATCTGGTAGGCTTGATAACTTATAAGGATATCACCAAGGCCAAGGATAAGCCAATGGCTTGCAAGGATGAGAAGGGTCGTCTGCGTGTGGCTGCTGGTGTCGGTGTTACCTTCGATACGCTCGACCGTATGCAGGCTCTGGTGAATGCTGGTGTTGACGCCATCGTCATTGATACAGCCCACGGACACTCTAAGAGTGTTATCGAGAAGTTGCGCGAAGCCAAGGCTTCGTTCCCCAATATCGATATCGTCGTAGGTAATATCGCTACAGGTGAAGCTGCCCGTATGTTGGTAGAGAATGGTGCTGATGCTGTGAAAGTAGGTATCGGTCCGGGCTCTATCTGTACGACACGCGTCGTTGCAGGTGTTGGTGTTCCCCAGTTGAGTGCCGTTTATGATGTCTATCAGGCTCTGCAGGGTACTGGTGTGCCCCTCATCGCCGATGGTGGTCTGCGCTATTCAGGAGATATTGTCAAGGCTTTGGCTGCTGGCGGTTCCTGCGTCATGATTGGCTCACTGGTAGCTGGTACAGAGGAAAGTCCTGGTGATACGATTATCTATAATGGCCGTAAGTTTAAGAGCTATCGTGGTATGGGTTCTCTAGAGGCTATGGAGCATGGCTCGAAAGACCGTTATTTCCAGGCAGATACTAAGGATGTGAAGAAACTGGTGCCAGAGGGTATTGCCGGACGCGTACCTTACAAAGGAACTGTTCAGGAGGTTATTTACCAGATGGTGGGTGGCCTGCGTTCAGGTATGGGCTACTGCGGTGCTGCTACAATCGAGAAACTGCACGAAGCCAAGTTTACGCGTATCACCAATGCTGGTGTCAACGAGAGCCATCCTCATGACATCACGATTACGAGTGAGGCACCTAATTATTCAAGACCTAACGATTAAATGAAGAAACAACTATTATCAGCAGTGATGCTGCTGAGTGGTATGCTGGTTGATGCCCAGACTGCCGATCCTGTTATTATGACCGTTGCTGGCGTGGATGTTCCGCGCTCGGAATTTGAGTATTCGTATAATAAGAACAATACCGATGGTGTCATAGACAAGAAGACTGTAGAGGAATATGTGGAGCTGTTTGTCAACTACAAACTAAAGGTACAGGCAGCACTCGATGCACGTATTGACACTACATCGGCTTTCCTCAAAGAGTTTGCGCAGTATCGTGATCAGCAGTTGGTACCAACCTTCGTGACGGATGACGACATGCTGGCCGAGGCTCACAAGGTGTACGACCAGACCAAGGAGAATATCGGTCCTGACGGACTGATACGTCCCGCTCATATTCTGTTGATGATACCTCAAAAGGCTACTGACGCCCAGCAGCAGGAGGCTAAGCAGCGCATCGACTCTGTCTATCAGGCATTGAAGAATGGTGCTGATTTTGAGGAACTAGCTAAGAAAGTTTCGCAAGACCCTGGTTCAGCACGTCGTGGTGGTGTGCTCGGTTGGGTAGGTAAGAACCAGTTGGTCAAGGAGTTTGAGGATGCAGCCTTTGCCCTTCAGCCAGGTGAGATGAGTAAACCCGTTCTGTCACCTTTCGGTTGGCATATTATCCTGATGAAGGAACGTAAGGAACTGGAACCGTTCGACTTCCATAAGGAGAGCATCCTGAAATATCTGGAGCAGCGCAATGTGCGTAACAGTATCTCAGACCAGAAGATAGCCCAGATGGTGAAGAACTCCAATGGTACGCTGACAAAGGAGCGTGTGATGGAGTTGCGTGCTGACTCATTGTCAGCCACCGACTTGTCGATGCGCTATCTGATTAAGGAATATCATGATGGCCTGCTGCTTTATGAGGTCAGCAATCAGCATGTCTGGGAAAAGGCTGCCAAGGATGAACAGGCTCTCGCCAACTATTTCAAGAAGAATAAGGCAAAGTATAAGTGGGATCAGCCTCGCTTCAAGGGTATGGCTTATCATGTGAAGGTGCAGTCGGATGTGAAGGCTGTCGCTGACTGTGTGAAGAAGCTGAAGTTTGAAGACTGGAATGAGGCTCTCCGCAAGACCTTCAATAACGATTCTATTATCCGTATTCGTGTGGAGAAGGGACTCTTCAAACAGGGAGATAACGCACTTATAGACCGCGATATTTTCAAACAAAAGAACGCAAAGGTGGATAGCGTGAAGGGTTATCCCATTGATGCTACCTATGGCAAGTTGATCAAGAGCCCTCAGGAGTATACCGATGTACGAGGTCTGGTGACAGCTGATCTGCAGGACGAGTTGGAGCGTTTCTGGGTTGAAGACTTGCGTCGCAAATATTCTGTTAGTGTTAATCAGGAAGTATTAAAGACAGTTAACAAGCATGATTAAGAAATTCCTTACCATGATAGTGATGCTGGTTGCCGTAACGCAACTGGCAAATGCTCAGAATGACAGCCTGCATGCCATCGTAGATGAGGTGATATGGGTTGTTGGTGATGAGGCCATATTAAGATCCGATGTGGAGGCGTTGCGTCTGCAAGGTCAACAGGAAGGTCTGCACTGGGCTGGCGATCCCGATTGTTCTATTCCAGAACAGATTGCCGTCCAGAAACTATATCTCAATCAGGCTGTTACCGACAGTATTGAGGTAACAGAAGCTGAGATTTCACAGGGCGTTGAGCAATATATTGAGCAGATGATTTCTGCTATCGGCTCTCGTGAGAAGCTGGAAGAATACCACAAGAAGAATATGAGTCAGATACGTGCTGACTTGCGTGAGTCGTATCGTGAGCGTCAGATGGTGCAGGGCATGCAGCATAAGCTGACCAAGAATATCGCCGTATCTCCTGCTGAGGTGCGCAGGTATTTTAAGGATATGCCTCAGGATAGTCTCCCCTTTGTTCCTACAGAGGTGGAGGTGCAGATTATCACACAGACACCACGTATAGAACAAGAAGAGATCAATC
This sequence comes from uncultured Bacteroidales bacterium, assembly GCA_902799655.1. GTDB lineage: Bacteria > Bacteroidota > Bacteroidia > Bacteroidales > Bacteroidaceae > Prevotella. The sequence continues at coordinate 26,180 of CADCBH010000018.1, read as the reverse complement.
GCGTCAAAGAGGAGTTGCGCGATTACACCGATCGTATCAATAAGGGTGAATCGACTTTCCAGACCCTGGCGCGTTTCTATTCTGAAGACCCAGGTTCTGCACGCCGAGGCGGAGAATTGGACTATATGGGTCGTGGAATGCTTGATCCTGCCTTTGCCAATGTGGCGTTCAGTCTGACAGACCCCAAGAAGGTTTCTAAGATTGTGGAGTCTGAGTTCGGCTTCCATATCATCCAGTTGATAGATAAGCGTGGAGAGAAGATCAAGGTACGTCATATCCTGCGCAAACCTGTGGTGAGTGATGAAGCTGTCACGAAAGCCATGAACCAGTTGGACTCTTTGGCCAACGATTTGAGGGCAGGTGAGATTCCTCAGTCTATCAAACCCTACTATAAGGGTGAGAGCTTTACCTTTGAGAATGCTGTATCTGTCTTCTCTGATGACAAGGATACACGTAACAATAACGGTCTGATGGCTAATGTCACTCAGGAGGGTCGTACATCGAGATTTAAGATGGCAGACCTGCCTTCTGAGGTGGCTAAAGCTGTTGACGGATTGGAGGTTGGCGGTATCTCTGCACCTTTCCAGATGATGAATGAGCGTGGTAAACTTGTTTGCGCCATTGTGAAGCTGAAGAGTCGTACAGAGGGCCATAAGGCTACCATCACTGGTGACTTCCAGATTATGAAGAATGTGGTGATGAACAAACTCCGTCAGAAGAAGTTGCATGAGTGGGTGGTCAATCGTATTAAGTCCACCTATGTACGTATCAACGAACGCTATCGCGACTGTAAGTTTGAGTACGAAGGCTGGGTGAAGTAAGACATGAAGAAATCGGTTGTCCTCCTGTTGGCCTTATTGGCTATCGTCAGCATTTGGGCGATGGCCCCCGTGAAGCGTAAGGCTGCTCCTCGTAAAAAGACGGAGGACAAACGCGTGTATCTGGTGCATTCCGATCATCTGCACTATGACCAATACCAGAATGGTGATGCACAAATCCTGCATGGAAATGTGCATTTCCGTCATCAAGGTGCCGACCTCTTCTGTGACAGTGCCCATTTCTATGAGCAGTCGAATTCTTTCGAGGCTTTCGGTCATGTTAAGATGAAACAGGGAGATACGCTGAGTCTGACGAGCCGTTATGCCTATTATGATGGTAACGACCAATTGGCTCAGGCACGTTATGATGTCGTGCTGAGACATCGTAAGTCAACACTTTATACGGACTCTCTTGATTTTGACCGTATGTACAATTTCGGTAACTTCTTTGAGGGTGGTAAGTTGGTGGATGGTAATACCGTATTGACCTCTGACTGGGGAGAGTATCATACAGATACCAAGCAGGCCATGTTCTATTATGATGTACGCCTTAAGGATAAGAAACTCTATCTGACGACCGATTCCCTCTTCTATGATACAAAGACCTCGCGGGCTCATATTGTAGGTCCGTCGAATATTACATCGGGTAGCAGCCATATCTATAGCGAGGACGGTTATTACAATACCAGAACCGAACAGTCGGAACTGTTTGGCCGTTCAGTGATCAAGGATCAGGGACGAACGCTGATAGGAGATAGCGTGTATCATAATGCCAGTGACGGCACAAACTATGCGTACTGGAATGTGGTATATACGGATTCTGTCAACAAGAACATGATGACGGGAGATTACTGTGAGTATAACGACTCTACAGGCTATGCAATGGCCACCAATCGTGCTGTGACCATCGACTACTCTCAGAAAGACTCGTTGTTCATGCATGCCGACACCTTCAAGATTTTTACCTATAATATCCGCACAGATTCTGTTTATCGCGTCATCCATGCGTATAATAAGGTGCGTGCCTTCCGCAAGGATGTGCAGGCTGTTTGTGACTCGTTGGTGTATCACTCGCAGGACTCTTGTATGACGATGTATAAAGACCCTATCGTCTGGAATCTCGGACAACAGCTCTTTGGTGAGGAAATCAAAGTCTATATGCGTGATTCTACCATCGATCATGCACATGTGTTGCGACAGGCTTTCTCTGCTGAACAGCTGAAGGATTCTATACATTTCAATCAGGTGTCGTCTAAGGAGATGAAGGCTTTCTTCAAGAAGGGTGAGATACGTGAGACACAGGCCATTGATAATGTACTGGTGGTTTATTATCCCATCGACGAGTCAGACAGTACCCTCATTGGGTTGAACTATACGGAAACGCCCTTGATGAAGATGTTTCTGGAGAATCGGAAGATGAAGAAGATTTGGATGCAGAAACCAAAGGGTGTCTTGTATCCGATGACCCAGATTCCTCCTGGCAAACAGCTCCTTCCGCAGTTTGCATGGTTCGACTATGTTCGTCCGTTGGATAAGGATGATATCTTCAATTGGCGTCCCAAGAAAGCGGGTTCGGAGTTGAAGGAGGTGAAACGCCGTGAACCGCCCAAGAAATCAATCAAACATGACTGACGTAATACAGTTACTTCCTGATAGTGTGGCCAACCAGATTGCTGCTGGTGAGGTCATACAGCGACCGGCTTCTGTCATTAAGGAGTTGGTAGAGAATGCCGTTGACGCAGGGGCACATACCATCAATGTATTGGTTGTCGATGCAGGACGAACCACTATTCAGGTGATTGATGATGGTTGTGGTATGTCAGAGACGGATGCCCGTCTTGCCTTTGAGCGTCATGCAACATCAAAAATACGCAAAGCCGATGACCTGTTCTCGTTGCATACGATGGGATTCCGAGGAGAAGCCCTACCGTCTATTGCTGCTGTTGCACAAATCGAACTGCGTACACGTCGTGAGACTGACGAGGTAGGCACCTGCCTGACACTCTCAGGGTCACGCATCGATGGGCAAGAGGTATGCTCCTGTCCAGTAGGTAGCTCATTCATGGTGAGCAATCTGTTTTTCAATGTTCCTGCCCGTCGTAAGTTCCTCAAGACAAATGCCACAGAGCTCAACGCCATCCTCACGGCTTTCGAAAGGATTGTCTTGGTATATCCTGAGATCAACTTTACGTTGCACAGCAATGGACAAGAGTTGCTTAATCTGAAGGCAGGCTCACTGAGACAACGAATCACGGATGTCTATGGTCGTCGTTTCGGACAAGACCTGATGCCTGTTAATGTGGAAACGCAGCTTTGTAAGATTACTGGTTTTGTAGCCAAACCAGAGACTGCCCGTAAAAAAGGTGCTCATGAATGCTTCTTTGTTAACGGACGATATATGAAGCATGCTTATTTCCATAAGGCAGTCCAACAAGCCTACGAAAGACTCATTCCCGCGGGCGCGCACGTACCTTATTTTATTTATTTTACAGTGAACCCTGCGGATATCGACGTCAACATCCATCCTACAAAGACTGAGATCAAGTTTGAGAACGAGCAACCGATTTGGCAAATACTCACGGCTGCCGTGAAAGATGCCATTGGTCAGTTTTGTGAGATTCCTCAGATTGACTTTGACACTGAAGGTCGTCCGGAGATTCCTGCCTATAATCCTGTCTCAGTACCAGTAGAGGCACCTCGCGTCTCCAAGAATCCACAGTATAATCCGTTTCATGAGAAGCCTGCTAGCAATTGGGAGCGTCTGTACGAGTCGCTGCCTTCCCAACATGCGGAGCAGGAGCCTGCCTTGTTCCCCACACCTGAGGAACCTGCGCTTGGCGAACAACCCATGGAGCTGACGGATGTCAGTCCCTTGCACTATCAATATAAAGGCCGTTATATCATGACAGCAGTGAAATCTGGCCTGATGATTATTGATCAGCATCGTGCTGATATCCGCATCCGTTATGAACAATACCTGCACCAGTTGGGTGAGACTACATCGAGGAGCCAGCGCCTGTTGTTCCCTGAAGTCCTTGAGATGGCACCTTCAGAGGCCGCGCTGATGACAGACATACTTCCTGCTCTGGCGGCAGTGGGTTTTGAACTTACCCCTCTAGGCCCGTCAAGTTATGCTGTCAATGGTGTCCCAGCAGGAATAGAAGGACTGAATCCCTCTCTCCTCATACAAAACATCCTTTCTTCAGCGGTTCCTGTCAGTCGTGATACGATGTCACTCAACCATCAGGTCGCCATCGGATTGGCGCGTCAGGCAGCTATTCCTTATGGTCAACAACTCTCGAACGAGGAGATGGATGTCGTTGTCAATAATCTGTTCGCATGTGAGAATGTGAACTACACACCCGACGGAAAGGCTATACTCTGTATACTGCCACAATCCGACATTGAGCACTTGTTGGGATAAATTGTCACAAAAAGTACGTTTTTTGCAGAAAAAATGCTCTTTTTAGGCCGAAAAATCAAAAAAATGAGTGTTAAAATGAATTTAATTGCTAAAAAACTTTGATTATTCGAAAATATTATTTACTTTTGCACAGAATTTCGAAAGAATTTTTTAACTTAATTTAATTAGTATAGTATGAAAAAGTTATTCTTGATGCTGGCTGTTGCCAGTTTGTCAATGAGCGCTATGGCTCAGGAAGATCCCACTGAGAAGTACAGCGTATCAACCAACTCCTTCTGGAGCAACTGGTTCATCCAGGGTAACGTTACCTGGAATTCGTTCTACTATGGTGGCGTTAACAAGTTCGGTTCTACTCCTTTCAACAAGTTCCCCCTCGGAACTGATGCAACTAAGAATGAGGGTCATCCCACAGCTCTTGGTTTCTCTGTAGCCGTTGGTAAGTGGTTTACCCCAGGTTTGGGACTCCGCACCAAGTTTAATGGCGCATGGCTGAACAAGGCTTTCAACAAGAATTCACAGACTTATGTAGGTATCAACGAGCAGGCTCTGTTCAACCTCCACAACTTGCTGGGTGGTTACGATGCTGATCGTTTCTGGAACTTCATCCCCTATGCTGGTGCTGGTGTTGCCCGCAATTTCGATGCTAAGGCTAACAGCTTCGTACTGAGCGTTGGTTTGCTGAACACCTTCAAGGTTGCTGAGAAGCTCTTCCTGAACCTCGACCTCGGCTACTACAGCTATGACAAGGCATTCGTAGGTGGCAACGGTGGTGGTGTTCGTCCATGCAACCGTTTCAACCAGCTCTCTCTCGAGGTCGGTGTTACTTACAACCTCGGCAAGGGTACTTGGAACAAGACTCCTGACGTAGACGCTATCAAGGCTCTGTCACAGGGTCAGATCGACGCTCTGAACGCACAGCTGACTGACGCTCAGGCTGAGAACGCTCGCTTGAAGGATATGCTGGCTAACCAGCCTAAGAACGATCCTAACACCGCTATCGCTACTAAGACCGTTACAAAGGTTGTTGCTGCTCCTGTATCAGTATTCTTCAACATTGGTCAGTCTAAGGTTGCTTCTAAGAAGGATCTGCAGAATGTTTCTGACCTGGCTAAGGTTGCTAAAGACAACAACTCTAAGATTGTTGTTACTGGTTACGCTGATAGCAAGACTGGTTCTGCTGCTTACAACCAGAAGCTGTCTGAGAAGCGTGCTAACACCGTTGCTGACGAGCTGGTTAAGATGGGCGTAAGCCGCGATCAGATTGAGGTTGTTGGTGCTGGTGGCGTTGCTACTCTGAGCCCAATCAACTACAACCGTCGTGCTACTGTTGAGATTAAGTAATCAAAACAATAGATTTCTCACAAGGGAGTTCCGATTCTGTCGGGACTCCTTTTTTTTGTGTTAAATATCAAAAAAATATGGGTTCGTGAAAATAATTATGAATGATGAATTATGAATTATGAATTATTTTCAGTACCTTTGCATCAACACAAATTCTAACATAACATTAATAGAAAAGAAACTATGATTTGGAATGAAACAGTTGAGTGCATGAGTCGCGAACAATTACGTGAGATTCAGAGCGCTCGCCTCAAGAAGATGGCGGAATATGTATATTACAACACGCCATTCTATCGTAAGAAATTTCAAGAGATGGGTCTTGAACCTGGTGATATCAAGGATATTGACGATATCACCAAGTTGCCTTTTACCAATAAACTCGACCTGCGCGACAACTATCCTTTTGGCCTCGCAGCTGTGCCCATGAGTCAGATTGTCCGTATCCACGCTTCGAGTGGTACGACAGGCAAACCCGTTGTCGTCTTATATACTCGCAAGGACTTGGCTATGTGGTCGGAGGCTATTTCACGTGCTTTTACCGCTTATGGTGCTGGCAAGGATGATATCTTCCAGGTTGCCTATGGCTATGGCCTGTTTACTGGTGGCTTGGGCGCTCATGACGGTGCTACCAACATCGGCGCCAGTGTGATACCTATTTCTTCAGGTAATACGCAGAAGCAGATGACGCTGATGCACGACTTCGGCACTACCATTCTCTGCTGTACCCCCAGCTATGCGATGTTCCTGGGTGAGGCGATGAGAGAGTGCGAGTATCCTCGCGAGGAGTTCAAGTTGAAGGTTGGCGTCTTTGGTGCTGAGCCTTGGACAGAGAAGATGCGTCAGAAGTTGGAAGAGAGTCTGGGCATTAAGGCCTATGATATCTACGGACTGAGCGAAATAGCTGGCCCTGGAGTGGGGTATGAGTGTGAGCACCAGTGTGGTACCCACCTCAATGAAGACCTGTTCTATCCTGAGATTCTTAATCCTGAGACAGGTGAGCCTATGCCAGAGGGACAGCTTGGTGAGCTGACCTTCACCCATCTGACCAAAGAGGGTATGCCTCTGCTCCGCTATCGTACCCACGACCTGACAGCCTTGCACTATGAAAAGTGTAAGTGTGGACGCACCCTCGTCAGAATGGACCGTATTCTGGGTCGTTGCGACGATATGCTCATCATTCGTGGTGTCAACGTCTTCCCATCGCAGATTGAGGATGTCATTCTGAAGTTACCTGAGTACGAGCCACACTTCCTGTTGACCGTTGATCGCGTGAACAATACCGATACCTCAGAGTTGAAGGTGGAGGTCAAGGAAGAGTACTTCACTGACGATATGGCTACGCTGGTAGGCTTGCAGAAGAAGCTGGAGGCTGAGTTGCGCTCTGTCATCGGACTCGGTTTCAAGGTGAAACTCGTTGAACCTAAGGGTATTGAGCGTTCTGAGGGCAAGGCCAAACGCGTGATTGATAAGAGAAAACTTTAAATCTATAAGAAATATGTTAGCAAAACAATTATCCGTTTTTCTGGAGAACAAGTCTGGTCGTCTGACCGAAGTAACCGATGTGCTGGGTGCTGCTGGTGTCAACCTCTCAGCCATGAGTATTGCCGATAACTCCGATTTCGGCATCCTGCGCTGCATTGTCAGCGATCCTGACAAAGCCTATCAGGTGTTGAAGGCTGCCCACTTTGCAGTGAAGATTACTGATGTGATAGGATTCACCTGTCCCAATACCAGTGGCTCTTTGGCAAAGGTGCTGAAACATCTGTCGGAGAATGGCGTATTTATCGAGTATATGTACTCGTTTGCCAATGGCGACGTAGCCACTGTTGTCATCCGTCCTACCGATCTGGAGAGTTGCGAGCGCATCCTTGCTGAGAAGAAGGTAGAACTGATGGAAGCCAGTGAATTATATCAACTTTAAGGAGATTTTGACGAATTTCTGAAGTTTTTTCGAAAAAAGTGGGGCAAAAGTTTGGTGGTTTCAAAAAAACTCCTTACCTTTGCACCCGCTTACAAAAACAAGGGCGTTTAGCTCAGCTGGTTTAGAGCATCTGCCTTACAAGCAGAGGGTCGGCGGTTCGAATCCGTCAACGCCCACGAAGGAGTTCCAATTTTGTTGGAACTCTTTTTTTGTTAAATATCAAAAAAAATGCCTTTCAGCCATAAATTCTTCACTTTTCACTTTTCACTTTTCACTTTTATTTTGTACCTTTGTAGCCACATTTGAGAGAATGTATAGCTATATATAACATTAAGGTATTAGAATACAGCATGGAATTAGATGCATTGACAGCCATTTCTCCTATCGATGGCCGTTACAGAAGCAAGACAGAGCCGTTGGCAGACTATTTTTCAGAGTATGCATTGATACGCTATCGTGTGCGCGTAGAAATCGAGTATTTCATCACTCTTTGCGAATTGCCTTTGCCCCAGTTGGAGGCAGTGGACCACAGTCTCTTTGAGCCTTTGCGCGACATCTACCGTCACTTTACTGAGCAGGATGCCCAGCGTGTGAAGGACATCGAGAAGGTGACCAATCACGATGTGAAGGCTGTAGAGTATTTCATCAAGGAGCAGATTTCAAAGTCCCCTAAGTTAGGGGACAATAGGGGTCTGAACAATGGCGACTCTTCAGACCCCCTACCCCCTAACTTAGGGGGTGTACTGGAGTTCATCCATTTCGGACTGACCTCGCAGGATATCAACAATACCAGTGTTCCCCTTTCCATTAAAGAAGCTTTGGAACAGGTGTACTATCCGATGGTCGAGGAGCTCATCGAGCAGCTCAACGACTATGCTGAGCAGTGGAAGAACGTGCCCATGCTCGCCAAGACCCATGGACAGCCAGCTTCGCCCACACGTCTGGGCAAGGAGATTATGGTCTTCGTCTATCGTCTGGAGGAGCAACTGCGTGGCTTGAAGGAACTGCCGATTACTGCTAAGTTCGGTGGTGCTACAGGCAACTACAACGCCCATCACGTAGCCTATCCGCAGTACGACTGGCGCGAGTTTGGCAACCAGTTTGTCAGTGAGAAGCTGGGTCTGGAGCGCGAGCAGTGGACCACCCAGATTTCCAACTACGACTGGCTGGGAGCTATCTTCGATGCCATGCGTCGCATCAATACCATCATCATCGACTTGGATCGTGACTTCTGGATGTACATCTCGATGGAGTATTTCAAGCAGAAGATCAAGGCTGGTGAGGTAGGTTCGAGTGCTATGCCTCACAAGGTGAACCCCATCGACTTCGAGAATTCAGAGGGTAATATGGGTATCGCCAATGCCATCCTGCAGTTCCTGGCACAGAAATTGCCTGTCAGCCGTCTGCAGCGCGACCTGACCGACTCTACCGTTTTGCGTAATGTGGGCGTTCCTATGGGTCATGCCCTCATCGCCATCCAGAGTACGTTGAAAGGCCTGCGCAAGCTCATTCTCAACGAGGAGAAGTTGCAGGAAGACCTCGACAATACGTGGGCTGTGGTGGCTGAAGCCATTCAGACCATTCTGCGTCGCGAGGCCTATCCGCACCCCTATGAGGCACTGAAGGCACTCACACGTACCAATCAGAAGATGACTGAAGAGACCATTCATGCCTTTATCCAGCAGTTGGAGGTCAGCAATGATGTCAAAGAAGAATTAATGGCAATCACGCCAATGAATTATACAGGTTTATAAAAATCCGCATTTATCAACTCAACCAGCGAGCCGTGAGGCTCAACGATTAAAACAAACAACACAATTATGGAATTCGAAAACGAAAAGAAAACAGAAGAGCAGTCTGCTGAGCAGCAGAGTCAGAATCACGAGAGTGGTTATCAGGGTTACCGTCCAGGACGCTCACCACGTCCACGTATTCAAAAGCCTCATCCCCAATTTGGTGGACAGCAGGGCGGTTACAATCGTAATCAAGAGGAAGAAGAGGGCGGTTTCCGTCCTGAGGGCTTTGGTGCCGGCTTGATGTCAAGCGCACCTCAGCGTCCTTCAGGCTATCGTCCACGTAATAACTATAATAACGAGGGCGGCTATCAGCCTCGTCAGCAGGGTGGTTACAACAACCAGCGTGGTGGCTATCAGCAGCGTCCCCAGTATGGTCAGCGTCCCCAGCAGGGTGAGGGTGGCTATCAGCCCCGTCAGGGTGGTTATCAGCCTCGTCAGGGTGGTTATGGTCAGCCTCGTCAGCAGGGTGGTTACAACAACCAGCGTGGTGGCTATCAGCAGCGTCCTCAGTATGGTCAGCGTCCCCAGCAGGGTGAGGGTGGCTATCAGCCTCGTCAGGGCGGTTATGGTCAGCCTCGTCAGCAGGGTGGCTACAACAACCAGCGTGGTGGCTATCAGCATCGTGGTGGTTTCAACCAGCGTCAGGGTGGCTATGGCCAGCAGCGTGGCGGCTATCGTCAGCATACCCCTGGCTATGATCCTAATGCCAAGTATAGCTTGAAGAAGCGTATCGAATATAAGGAGGAGAACTACGATCCCAATGAGCCCCTGCGCTTGAACAAGTTCCTCGCCAATGCAGGTGTCTGCAGTCGTCGTGAGGCTGATGAGTTCATCACAGCAGGAGTTGTCAAGGTCAATGGTGAGGTTGTTACCGAGCTGGGTACCAAGGTGTTGCGTTCTGATGAGGTGCTGTTCCACGATCAGCCTGTCAAGATGGAGAAGAAGGTCTATGTGCTGTTGAACAAGCCCAAGGACTATGTCACCACCAGCGACGATCCTCAGCAGCGTAAGACGGTGATGGACCTCGTGAAGAATGCTTGTCCTGAGCGTATCTATCCCGTTGGTCGTCTGGACCGTAACACAACGGGTGTGCTCCTTCTCACCAACGATGGTGACCTGGCTTCTAAGCTGACGCATCCTAAGTTCCTGAAGAAGAAGATCTATCACGTTCATCTCGACAAGGCTGTTACTGCCCACGATATCCAGCAGATTGCCGAGGGTATCATGCTCGACGATGGTGAGATCAAGGCTGATGCTATCGATTATGCTGACGAGAAGGACAAGAAGCAGATAGGCATCGAGATCCACTCTGGTAAGAACCGCATCGTGCGTCGTATCTTCGAGAGCCTGGGTTACAAGGTTGTCAAGCTCGATCGCGTGCAGTTTGCTGGTCTGACCAAGAAGAATGTGAAGCGTGGTGACTGGCGCTACCTCACTGAGGAGGAGGTTGACCGCCTGCGCATGGGTGCCTACGAGTAATACCAGCCCCCTAAGTTCTTTGACCACAGTCAAAGTGTGGCATTGCGAATAGGGGGCGACAGGGGTCTGAACAGGCGCAGACCCCCATATAAGAACATAATGGTCTGATTTCGCTTGTTCAGACCCCCAACCCCCTAACTTAGGGGGCGTAGTGAAACAATGAAAAGAACAAAGATAATTGATGTACTGAAGAGTACGGAATATGGTAAAGCAGTTTGTGTGAAGGGCTGGGTGCGCACGCACCGCAGTTCCAAGGCCGTTGACTTCATCGCACTGAACGATGGTTCCACCATCAAGAACGTGCAGATTGTCGTTGACCCCACCAAGTTCGACGAGCAGTTGCTGAAAGACATCACTACGGGTGCCTGCATCAATGCCGAGGGCACGCTGGTAGAGAGTCAGGGCGCTGGTCAGAGCAGCGAGATACAAGCCACCAAGTTGGAGGTCTATGGACTCTGCGGCAATGACTATCCCATGCAGAAGAAGGGTCAGTCGTTCGAGGCTATGCGTAAGAACGCCCACATGCGTCTGCGTACCAATACCTTTGGTGCCGTGATGCGCATCCGTCACAATATGGCGATGGCTATCCACACCTATTTCCACGAGCATGGTTTCTTCTATTTCCACACACCGCTGATTACTGCCAGCGACTGTGAGGGAGCAGGCAACATGTTCCAGGTAACCACCAAGAACCTCTATGACCTGAAGAAGGACGAGCAGGGTAAGATTATCTACGACGACGACTTCTTTGGCGAGCAGACCTCACTGACCGTTTCTGGTCAGCTGGAGGGTGAGCTGGGTGCCACCGCGCTGGGAGCCATCTACACCTTTGGTCCCACCTTCCGTGCTGAGAATTCCAACACCCCACGCCACTTGGCTGAGTTCTGGATGGTAGAGCCCGAGGTAGCCTTCCTCGACCAGGAAGAGCTGATGGACCTGGAGGAAGACTTCATCAAGTATTGCGTGCGCTGGGCCCTCGACAACTGTAAGGACGACCTTGCCTTCCTCAATCAGATGATTGACAAGACGCTCATCCAGCGCCTGGAGGGGGTACTGAAGGAGACCTTCGTGCGCCTGCCCTATACCGAGGGTATCAATATCCTGCAGGAGGCCATCAAGAACGGTAAGAAGTTCGAGTTCCCCTGCAACTGGGGCGACGACCTCGCCAGCGAGCACGAGCGCTACCTCGTCGAGGAGCATTTCAAGAAGCCCGTCATCATGACCGACTATCCGCGCAGCTTCAAGTCGTTCTATATGAAGCAGAACGAAGAGCAGGGCGAGGGCAGTGTAGGCTACAAGGGTGCTGTGGCTCCTGGACCTACGATGCAGGGTACCGACGTGCTGTTCCCACAGATTGGTGAGATTATCGGTGGTTCCGTCCGTGAGGAGAGCTACGACAAGCTGATGGCTGAAATCAAGCGTCGCGATATGGATATGACCCACCTGTGGTGGTATATCGACACCCGTCGTTGGGGTTCATGTCCTCATGCTGGTTTCGGACTCGGTTTCGAGCGTCTCATCCTGTTCGTGACAGGTATGCAGAATATCCGCGACGTCATCCCCTTCCCACGTACTCCGAAGTCAGCAGAGTTCTAAAATTGCAAAATCTGCTCTAAATCTTAAAATATGTTCCAAATTTCGTAAAAAAAGTTTGGAACATATATTTTTTTTACCTATCTTTGCAATCAGATAAACAATATTAACTTAAAGCTCTGATATAATTATGAAAAAATTACTGATTGCATGCGGCGCAATGCTGCTTAGTTTGGGTGCTTCCGCTCAGGCTTTTGATCCTCATTTCGGTATTGGTGCCGGCATTGGTACCACTGGTATCGCTATCGATGCTTCAGCTACGATCAACGACTACATCGGTATCCGTGGTGGTATTGACATCATGCCGAAGTTCAAGATTGGTGCAGATGTCGATTTGAAAACGGATGCTGCTAACAAGAAAGTTGGTGAGTTGAAACAGTATGTAAACCAAATCAATACCTATCTTCCTGCCAATCAGCAGATTTCGGCTAATGACTTTAATCAGCTCCCTGAAAAGATGAAACTTGAGGGTAAGCTGAACAATACTACTGGTCACATCCTCGTAGATATCCATCCCTTCAAGACCTCGTTCCGCGTGACGGTTGGTGCATATTTCGGACCTGATCAGGTTGTTGCTGCTTATAATAAAGAAGATGGATTCTTTAAGCCTATTAACCAGTGGAACAATGCTATTATTGCGTCTAGACAGCCTGATGCCAATCCTGCTTTCCAGAAGTTGATTGCAGACAATAATCTAGACATGGTTGGAGCTAAGTTGGGTGACTACTTCATCACACCTAATCCCAATGACCCCAATAATAACGCAGAGGCAAACATTAAGGTAAATGGTTTCCGTCCTTATCTGGGTCTCGGCTTCGGCCGTGCAGTGCCCAAGGGCCGTATCGGTTGTCAGTTCGACCTCGGTGTACAGTTCTGGGGTAAGCCTGAGGTGATTGCTCCTACATATGACAAAACAAGTGGTCAGTTTAAGGTTGAGCCTTTGAAAGAAGGTAGCAGCGGTGATGGTGATGATGCCCTCAAGACAATCTCAAAGATTGCTGTTTATCCCGTGCTGAACTTCCGCCTCGTAGGTCGCATCTTCTAAGGAGATATTTATTCCCCTTTTATTACTAGAACTCTGATACTACGAATGGCTCAAGGATCTGATTCCCTGAGCCATTCTTTCGTGTTGTCAATATTCAGCCAGCCACTCCGCCAGCCTGTTCAGTTGCAGGCATTGCTCGCGCGAGATGGTGCTACGGTTCATGTGATATTCCCACGGACTGACTTGCAGCAGCGTCCCTCGTGAACAGGCTGCGAAAGACTCGCCAGCAGGCTTGTAGAGCGGAGGGAAGCCGTTCTCGCGTAGGGCTATCAGTCGATAACCGCGATTCATGGCCTCGCGCATCACCTCCTTCTCTCTCGTAGCGACAGCAGCGCTAATCAGCACACCGCCCCTTGCCCCCAGCGCCAGCCATTTGGCTTTCAGCTCCTCGAATTGCGCGTCACTATAGGCGCGATGGACGATGACGGCAGCCTTCTCAGGGTAGGAGAGGAGATACTGATTGCCCACCGTCTGGCACGACCATTCACCGATTCTCACGTCCCTGACTACAGTGAAGAATTCTGGGTGCTGGCGCTTGATGGCCAGGCGCCGAGGATTGTCTGCCAGGTATCTGAACCACCGCTCCAGCTCGCCCTCGCCATCCAGGATGTGGTCGTTGTAGTTGCGCGAGAAGAGGAAGCCCTGCGGTTTCGAGTCCTCTTTGCCGTTCTCTTTGCTGCAACATTGTTGCGGCATAGGAGGACAGAGACCCGCAGCCAACGCCTGTCTATAAGCCTTGTTGCAGCCAGCCTTGAAGCCCTTGATGACCATTCCCAACGGCTGTGACATCTGCCGCTCTACGAAGAGGATGCCATGCAGATGGTCGGGCATCACCATCGTCGCCAGCACTCTCACCTCCGGATAGTATTCACTGATGGCTTCCCACATCTCCTTGACCTGCTTGCCCAAGGGCGACAGCTCGATGTGTGGCGCATCGATGCTCCCTTCCTTCGCCCCTGCATCGCCTACGAGACGACCCAGCAGCGGCTTGCGCCCCTCGACGGTCATCGTGACCAGATAGACGCACCGCTGCTCGTAGTCATGTCCCACGCGTCGCCTGAGCATCGAGGGCTTCTTTTCCCCTGCGAATGCCTTGTGCTTCTCAAAAGTTTCCCAGTCCATATCTTGCAAAGGTAGTTTGTTTATTTGACAAAAGCAAGGGAAAGTGGGAATTCTTTGATTATTTTTGAGATAGTTATCTCATAAAAATGCTGTAGGAATACTCTATGGTTGAGTTCGGGCGAAAGAAATTGTCGTAGTATTCGACTTCCATTTGCTTTGCAGAGACGGATTTGAAAACGATTTTATCGTTTCCATTGCTGCTGCCTCCCGTTCTTTTGTATTCATTGTTGCCGACCTTTTCCAACGTGTATGTCGAAGGTTCATCGCCCTCCTCTGATTTCGTCAAAATGAGGTTGTCGCCAGACTTCTTCAGCGTCCATATCTCTGTATCGCTATAGTCACCGAATGTTTTCTGACTATAGACAGTGCTCTTGTCGGGCTGGTTATTTTTCCACCCATACCATGTTATAGACTTTAGATACCAGGTCCCTTCGATAGCAGCAGGTGCTCCGTCATTGCTTTCGCTATCGCCACCACATGCGGCAAGACTAACACTCATGAGCACGACGAGCAGTGTTCCTCCTAAAACTTTCAATGTTTTCATAATCTAATAGTTTGAATTGTTGTTGTGAAACTGTCGACAAAGGTAGTGGATTTTGGTGAGATGGACAAAAATATTTGAGGTTTTTCTATAAATAGAGGTAGGTAGGTGCTTATTGCAACATTGCAACGCAACGCCACACTCATACCTTCAGGTGTGAGAACGCAACACCTTGAAAGAAAATCGCCCAAGGAGAAATCCCTGAGCGATTGTTTTTGTAGTTATGCCGATAGTTTGCGCCAGTGGGGACGCTTATCGGAGCCGAGTTCGGAGATGGGTATCTCCTCGATGAAGTGTTCCGATTTCCAGCGACAGACGATGCTGCGGTAGGTGGAGTCCTCGTAGTTGGCACCCTTGGCGACCTTGACGTCGTCCAACGTGAACGTCTGGGGCAGACGATCGAAGGTGCAGCTATTGCTGACGCGACCCAGTGCAGTCTCGCTCTTGGCTTGTTGAGACTCTATCATCTGACTGAGCAGATGCAGCTGGTTGTGGAGCACGTAGTCGGCCATCATGAGCATGAAGTCCACGCAGGCCTTTGACTCCTTCTTGCAACCACTCAACAAGTGGAAGACGACGGCACATCGGAAGGCGATGACGGCACTACGCTTGCGCAGTTCGTCCATTGCTTCGTCCATGTTCTTCATGGCTTGCAGGCGCTTCTCTTCCAGCCATTGGTTGATTTTCTTGCGCAGTCGTGGTGTATCTACGAAGCCTGTCATCTCCTGCAGTCGCTTGGCAGCATCCCAGACCGCCTGTTGCTGTTGTTCCGTCATGGGTGTGTACTTAGGAATGGAGCAGAAGCGCGTATCAGGCATCTCCGACATCAGTACGCGACCTGCCAAGCCGTTCTCCACATTCTCACGATTGAAACAACGGTTGAAGGCGCCATAGGTACCAAAGATAACCCAGTTGTAGGCAGCATTCACCTCGCCCGACTCCGCCTGATCAGAATTGTAGTCCTGACCCCATTCGCCTCGATCGAACGAGAGACGATAGACGTCGTACTTGGCCGACCAGTTGCCTGCACCATTGGTTTTCAGCAGTGTGTCAAGCTCTTCGCCAAATGATACCAGCGTACGATTGGGAGCGTTCTTGAAACGGCGCAGCAGGGTAGAGCAGGAGATGGTGATGGGCACCTTACGCACGGGCACTTTCGGCAACTCCTCAGCACGCTCGTTGGCCTTGCGCAGCTTGTTCTTCTCCTTGATAGCCTCCTCCTGCTGACGAGCCTCGCGCGACTCATCGCTGATGGGTTTCATCCACGTATCTACGGCCTCCTTGCTCGACGACTTACCACCTGCCTGACGTCCGATAATCATTGACATCAGTCCCAAGTGCTGGCGCTTGTTGTCAGCATACTCCACCTCCACTTGGTCGGCATAGGCAGCAGCGATGGGCATGATGGCTGAGAGCACGTTCATGCGCATGTTGTCGGGTGCTGTCATCACGGGTTCACGCAGTCCTGCTGGCAACAGTTTCAGGTTGAACGTACGCATCTTGGCTGTCGTCTCCACCTCTTCCTGCTGCTCGTCGTCTTCGTCCTCGCCCTCATTGAAGGCCTCTGCGTGGATTTCGCGCAGACGCTTGGTCATCGGACGGTTCATCTCCGTGTAGTTCTGGTAGAAGTCTGCAACCAATTGCTGACAGTCTTTCTCCGCAGCATATTCAGGCATGCGAACCTTAATAACAGCCATCATCTGCTCTTGTGGCATCAGTCGGCAGGCTCCTACAGAGAAGATGCTGACTAGCGAGTTGTGGCGAACACCCTCTATCTGCAGGGCGCGCTCCGTCAAGCCAGCCTCGTCCATACAGAGGTCAAAGGCTCGCAGACAACGAGGGTCAAGGTCAACTGGTTTCAGCTCTGGGAAGAGTTCGGCCTGCTGGATGTCGGGTCGAGATTTCGGCTCGTCGGTTACCAATCGAATTTTCGATGGGTGTCCATCGATGGTCAGTCCTCGCTTCTGGAAGGCCTCGCGACGAGCCTTGAGCTCCTCTTCCGGTAATACCTCGTACCAGTGCTCGGAGCGGTAGATCTCCTGACTGACGTCGGTTATCAGAATGAAGCGCTCTGGCGAGATGCAGCTGGCATCGTAGGGTATGCCCAGTGCCTGGCAATAGGCCTGCTGCGTCTCTTCAATGGTCATGCCCAGTGGCATGCGGATGTCGATGTGCAGCTTCTTGCGGGCTGAATACTCCATGTGGAGCAGCATGTCGTGCCACTGTCCGCCCTCCTCATTATTAAGAAGGTACGCGCGAGAGATGGCTTCGTCGACCAGCTCCTTGTCGTCAATGTCTACGCAGGTCTGAAAGAGGAACGCCTCTGCGTCCATATCAGCCTGGCGACGACGATTGTCGCGGAATCGGTAGTAGTGCGAGCAGCGTACAGGGAGCTCGTCTTTCAGCGACACCTCTCCGCTCTGGATGCGGCTCACCATATCGGCCAGCCACGGCTCGCGGATGAGGGTGTCATACTTGGTGAGGTCGCTCTCGTAAGCGATGCCTCGGTTTGGTTTACGTGCGCAGTTCAGCGCAATGAGAAATTTTTTCATATTCTTTTTTTTCGTTTTAAATTAGACAATTTTGTGCGGCGCCTGCACGTTCATTTTCGAATTCGTGACGCGAAGTTAATACAAAAAAATAACGGTTTCTTAGAATTTCTTCTAAAAAACCGCTCATGTCAACGCGTTGTCAACCGCGTGTCAAGATGTCAACGAAATGTCAATTGGGATGTCAATTCTTAGGCTCTTTCTTGGGCATTAGAAGGGGCATAAACAGCTCCGTAATCTCATTGCAGATGTCCGAATCAGCCGTGCTGATATTGTAATCATAGCGGTCAACGATGTCGTAATCGCCTATCTTCGTACGGCGAATGGAGTTGGGTTTCACCTTGTCGCCCAGTATCCGCTCTATCAGGGCCCCGAAGACAGCCTTGGTGGTCTTGTTGTCAATGATGCCCTTGCGCTTCATCACACGCATCACGTGAGGCCACGTCCAAGAGGTCTGACGGATGTCTTCTGGATGGGTCGCCTTTTTGCTTTCGTTCATGGGAATATTCATGCGACGATGTATCTCGCAGATAATCGTCACCAGCTGATTGGCATAGGCTGGGTTTGTGCGAAAGCGCCCCAGCACGCAACCAGGCAACACCACCAGTGGCTGTATGTTGGCCGTGCCTTTGGTGAAGTGGTCGTCAATGTCGCGCAGGGCCTCGTAGCCTTCGGGCTCGCAGTGGTTATGCTGAAACCACGCCGTCAGCAGCGAGCGATAGGGGCGTGCCTCGCCAGCACTCTTCTGCTCCTTCGCCTGCTCCACAACAAAGCCTACGGGTATTTCTCTCAGGTTAGGCATAGGTCAGCGTCTGGGCTCGTACATGTCACAATTCACGGTGTCAATCTTTATCTCGTTCAGGCGCTTCACCACGTCCTGATAATCAAGGTCGACGGTGTAGAAGATAATCTTGCAGCCCAACTCCTCGGTGTCGAGAATGTTCATATAGTCCATCAGCTGGCTGTTCAGTTGGTTGAATACATCGTCCTTGTCGCCACGCTCGTAGTAGACCTCGAAGAAGAAGTCGCTAGTGTCCGTAGAGTGACAGCAGGCATCCTCATGGAAGTCATTAAACTCCAGTTCTACGTGGTATTCGCGGACGGTCTCTTGGTCCTTGGCCCGGACGGGCAGCGTCAGGTCAGAGCCGTTATCGCGCAGGCTATGGTACAGCTCCCAAGCCGTAGCGGGTATCTCTTCGTGCATACCGCGTTTGACGAACTCGGCAAAACGGCGAGGGGTAATCTTCTCACCTACGTGGCACACCATCTCTGTCTGTATGACGTCATTGCCCAAGACATTGCCATCGGCTTTACTTTGGCCACCGCTGATGATAGGATAGCTCTCCGTCCAGCCCAAGTCCTCATCGTCCACTACAATCATGACACCTATCTGACGGGCTATTATGCCACTACTATAAATCAGTTTGTCGCAGTCGGGCAGCGACATGATCTTTACGTGCTTCATATACCTTATTATTATATAAGGTGCAAAGGTAGCCAAATTTTCTGATTCTACCAAGCGTGTTGCGTTGCAATGTTGCATGAAGGAGTATAATAGTCGGAATATAGAATTAATTATTTATTCTATTTATCATAACGTTTCAGTAGTAACCTACTCTCTCCTCGCGCTAGGGTGGTGGAGGGTGCTTATTGCAACGTTGCAACGTGCAACAACCACCTAGCGAAGAAATGTCTTGTAAAAATATTTCACAACGCGCTTTTCGGCCATAAATGCACAAAAAATGGGCGGTAAGCGGGACGGCTTATCGCTTAGAGAGAAAAGGCTTCTCGCCTTAAGAGAAACGACTTTTCTCCTTAAGAGAAACAATGAGTTGCTCTAGACGAGGTGGAGACCGTCGTCTGCGAGGGTAATGAGGTGGCGGCGGTAGAGGTCGCCGACGGCTTTCTTGTAAACTTTTTTCGAAACATCAAAGCGGGCGGCAATGTCCTCGGAGGGACTTTTGTCGCCTAAATCGCAGTAGCCATCGTGGGTTTGGAGGTAGCGAAGCAGCTCGTCGGAGAAGTCGAGGGCCTGCTCGTAACCCGTGCGTTTCTGATAGCGTTCTACCTTGGCGGTGGCCATCAGACGGTGTGTTTTCTCGTCTTCCATCACATAGACGTAGTAGCGCTGGCCTATCTGCATGCGCTGTTTCTGTTCGCGGAAGGGGCAGAAGAGGTCTTTCATCAGCCCCCAGCGGAGGAAGGCGCCATACTCGTTGGTCCATGCGCACTCCATCCATGCGAACTCACCCACCTTGGCGATGGGGTGCTCGGTGGTGGCCACGATGCGCTCGTCCTGGTCGAGGTAGAGGAACACTTCTATTTCCTGTCCGATGACGTAGCCCTTGGGCACGTAGCGGTTGGGCAGCAGGATGTTGCCCTCGTCGCCTCCGTCGAGGTAGAGGCCGAAGTCGGTGCGCTTCTTGATGCGCAGGGTGTTGTAGTCGCCGAGTTTTATCATGGGGCTAATGGGTCTAATGGGGTAGATGGGGTTTCGGTGTCAGCGGGAAACCCGCTGACCACAGGAGAAGCGCTGACCACAGGGACGTCCAAGAGGCCGTCGCGCATGTGGATGGTGCGGTCGGTGATGGTAGCCAGCTGCTCGTCGTGGGTAACGATGACGAAGGTCTGGCCATACTGGTTGCGCAGGTCGAAGAAGAGCTGGTGGAGCTCCTCCTTGTTCTTCGAGTCGAGCGAGCCCGATGGCTCGTCAGCGAGGATGACGCCTGGGTTGTTGATGAGGGCGCGGGCTACGGCGATGCGCTGCTTCTCGCCTCCCGAGAGCTCGTTGGGCTTGTGGTTGGCACGATCGGAGAGTCCCATGAAGCTGAGCAGCTCCTGTGCGCGCTGCTTGGCAGCCTTCTGCGAGGTGCCTGCGATGTAGGCAGGTATCATGATGTTCTCCAGAGCCGTGAATTCGGGCAGCAGCTGGTGAAACTGGAAGACGAAGCCGATGTGGCGGTTGCGGAAGTCGGCCAGCTTTTTCTGCGAGAGGGCTGTGGTGTCGATAGAATCGACACATACGGTACCGCTGTCGGGGCGATCCAGCGTACCGATAATCTGGAGCAGGGTAGTCTTGCCAGCGCCACTGGGGCCTACGATGCTGACTACCTCGCCGCGGTCGATGTGCAGGTCAATGCCTTTGAGTACTTGCAGTGAGCCAAAGCTCTTGGTGATATTTTCTATTGTAATCATTGTAAGCCCCCTAAGTTAGGGGGTTGGGGGTCTGAACAAGCGAACCAGACCCTTTTATTGTTTGTTTTGAGGCCTGCGCTTGTTCAGACCCCTGTAGTCCCCTAACTTAGGGGACCCGTGCTGCGCTTGGCGCGCTGTTTGTTCAGCCAGCTGGTGAGGGCGTCATAGTAGCTGCTCTCCTCCTGGTGCTGTGCAGCCGTGAAGGTCATCGACTCCTCCTTCTGCGAACCATACTGGTCAGGGAAGAGTATCATGAGGTTCTTGCCCGAGAAGTGCTGCATGAGCTCTTTGGGCAGACGCTCGAGGGCGGTCTTGTACGAGATGGTACCCTTACGGGCGGTGATGACGACGAACATGTGGTCGGCTCCGATGTTCTCAGCCAGTCGCGGCAGCTCGTTCCAGTGGGCCATAAAGGTGTATTCGGCACGCACGCTGGGGTGATTGTTGTTGATGTATTCGCGAATCAGCTCGAGCGACTCGTTGCGCCCATGAAACTGGATGCGACAGTCGAGATTGCCAGCCATACGAGCCAGTCGCTCCAGCCAGCGGTGGAAACCAGGTTCGAACTCGGCCCTCGACGGCACTGCCACCTGTATGCGTCTGAGTGTGTTCAGCGGTTGCACGAAGCGCGTGAGCACAATCTGGCGGTTCAGTCCGTTGTAGAGGCTCTGCAGGAATTCACCCCAGAACTTGGGGTTGACATCCGTGTGCACGTGCATACCCATGATGATCTCTGAGCAGCCGAACTCGCGGAAGGCATGCTTGATGCCGTTGGCGATGTTCGACGACAGGCGCACCTGCGTCTGCATGGGCAGGTCGGCAGCCGAGGCACGCTGCTGCAGTCGCTCCAGCAGTTGCAGACCTTCCTCGCGGTGGGTGGCTGAGTTGACGTCGTCGTACACCACATTGAGTGCCACGAGGTCGCGCTTCAGCTTGGCATTGCGCATCATCAGTGCCAGTTCGAGCAGCTGTGGCGCAATCTCAGGATATTTCACGCAGAGCAGTATCTTCTCGTCATCCTTCTTGCGATTGGCTGTAGGCATCATCTTGCCTATCAGGATGATATCCTGCGAGGCCTTCTCAGTCATCATCGTCGAGATGATACACGTGATGAGAATCATGATGACCACACCGTTCAGCATCTCGTTGTTGACCAGATAATGGCCTGGCGATACCTGCAGGCGCATACCCACCATCACCATCGCGATGGCACCAGCAGCATGGGCGCAGGTGAGTCCGAACATCATGTGCCCCTCAGCCTTGGTCAGACGGAACAGCAGGCTGGAGATATAGGCTGCCAGCGCCTTGCCGAACGTGCCGAAGAAGACGATGAGCAGCACCACCCATATCATGCGGGCGCCCTCGAAGAGCGAACCGACATTGATGAGCATGCCCACACCAATCAGGAAGTAGGGGATGAAGATGGCGTTGCCCGTAAACTCGATGCGGTTCATCAGTGGCGACACATGGGGGATATACCTATTTAATATAAGACCAGCGATGAAGGCACCCACGATGCCTTCGACACCGATGGCCTCAGAGAGTGCTGCCGAGAGGAACATCACCGATAGCACAAAGATAAACTGCATCACGGCATCCGAGTAGCGACGCAGGAAGTAGCGCGCCAGCTTGGGAATTCCCCAGATGCTCACCCCACAGAACACGCCGAACTTGATGATGAACAACAGCCAGAACGTCAGACCAGCATTCTCGCCATACGATGCTGACAAACCTGCCAGCATCATCAGAGCCATGAGCAGCGACAGCATCGAGCCTCCCACGCTCAGCATCACGCTGGGGTGGCGCTGCAGACCATAGCGCGAGATGATGGGGTAGGCTATCAGCGTGTTCGACGCCATGATACATCCCAGCAGGAACGAGGCCGTCTCGGAGTAATCGAGCAGCCACATCGCCATAAAGAATGTCAGCAGCAGGGGCACCAGACAGGTGAGCAGTCCAAACCACAGGATGCGCTTCGAATTCTTCTTCACGCTCTCCATATCCATCTCCAAGCCTGCCAGGAACATGATGTACAGCAGTCCCACCTTGCCAAACAGCTCGAACGAGTCGTCGCGATTGAGGATATGCAGGCCGTGTTCGCCAATAAGTACGCCAGCCAGCACCATTCCCACGATATGGGGAATGCGCAGCTTACCCATGATAATGGGTGCCAGCAATACAATGAGCAACACGACAAAGAATATCAGTGTCGGGCTGGATATAGGGAAATATGACATCATTTCATGAGCCCCCTAAGTTAGGGGGTTGGGGGTCTGAACGACCGCCTTCCCCTGGGTGATACTATTATTAATATACTCTCTAATTCTATTCAGCACTCCATCCACGTCAGTTTCCACATCCTCATTTCTGAATCTTAGCACATGTATCCTCTGTTCGCATAGGAATTCTGTTCGTTCTTCATCTTTTGTTCTTACCCTTTCTTCCTCATGCACGTCGCCATCGAGCTCAATGCATAGACGGAGTGAAGGACAGTAGAAGTCTAACACATACGGTCCGTATCCATGTTGCTGGCGAAATCGGTATCCGTCGAGTTGCTTCTCTTTTAATCTGCTCCAAAGCATTTGCTCTGTAGGAGTCTCGGTTCTTCGAAGTAATTGTCGATATTCCTTAGTTGCAGGATGATTGGAGTAGTTCATCGTCAATATTTTACTGCAAAATTATAACTTTTTTGTTAAATATGGAACAAAATGAAAGTTTTTTTGTAATTTTGCAGCCAAAAGTGTAAATTAACAGTTAAAATGATGATGGGTTGGCGGAAAGAATAGCCATTGTTCAGACCCCCAACCCCCTAACTTAGGGGACTTAGAAAATGAAAGTAGCAATTGTGGGCGCCTCAGGCGCTGTAGGTCAGGAGTTCCTGCGCCTGCTTGACGAGAGAAATTTCCCGATGGATGAACTGGTACTGTTTGGTTCCGAGCGCTCAGCCGGAACTAAATACACCTTCCGTGGCAAGGAACTGACTGTCAAGTTGCTCCAGCACAACGATGACTTTAAAGATATTGACATCGCCTTCACCTCAGCAGGTGCAGGCACATCGAAAGAGTTTGCAGAGACCATCACCAAGTATGGTGCCGTCATGATAGACAACTCCAGCGCGTTCCGCATGGACGAGGATGTACCCTTGGTAGTGCCAGAGTGCAATGCCGAGGATGCCCTGAAGCGTCCGCGTGGCATCATCGCCAACCCTAACTGCACCACCATCATGATGGTCGTCGTGCTGCAGCCACTGGAGAATATCTCGCACATCAAGCGCATCCACGTCAGCTCGTATCAGAGCGCATCGGGCGCTGGTGCCGCCGCTATGGCAGAACTGCAGCAGCAGTACAAGGAAATGGTTGAAGAGGGCGAGGTGAAGACCATCAAGAAGTTCCCTCATCAGCTGGCATACAACGTCATCCCTCAGATCGACGTCTTCCAGCCTAACGGCTATACCAAGGAGGAGATGAAGATGTACAACGAGACGCAGAAGATCATGCATACCGATGCCAAGTGCTCAGCGATGTGCGTACGCGTCAGCTCGTTGCGCTCACACTCAGAGAGTGTATGGATTGAGACGGAGCGCCCCATCAGTGTCGAAGAAGCTCAGAAGGCTATTGCTGCTGCCCCAGGCTGTACGCTGGTCGATGACCCCGCCAACCTCGTCTATCCCATGCCTCTGGAGACTGCTGGCAAGGACGACGTCTTCGTAGGTCGCGTGCGCAAGGACCTCTCCGACGAGAACGGACTGACCTTCTGGCTCTCTGGCGACCAGATTCGCAAGGGTGCTGCCCTCAATGCCGTACAGATTGGTGAGTATCTCATTAAGGTCGGCAACGTGAAGTAAACAAATACCTACTTTTAGCGATTGTAGGATATCGAAATAATGTGTACCTTTGCAGCCGTGAAGGTGCACATTAATTGATTAAAGATAAAATTGCTTATGAAGAAACTTTTTACGCTACTATTTGTGTTTTGGGCAGCACTGGGTGCCAGCGCAGAGGACTACGAGGTAGAGGCTGCAGCTGGTGTACAGCCCACGGAGGTGACGTTCGACTTCGAGAACAATAATTTGAATCTGGCATATGGTCATAACGGTACACCTGCAGAAGCTAAAGCTGGAGATTTGTCAGGTAAATCTATAGAAAAGGATGGAGTTATCTTGAATTTCGTTAGTGCAGCAACAATTCCAAGTCGTTATTATCTGAATGGAGATCGTGGTTTGCAATTACAGAGCCAAAGTGGAGGACAGATGCGTGTGACAGCACCTTCGGGTTATGCCATTACACAGATTGTAAGTGTAGGTAATAAGTCTGTTAATTCTAAAACAGGTGCGATAACCTACCAGAATTCCTGGACAGTGAATAAAGGTGGAGGCAATCTTACTGCAGCAAATCAAGAGACACAGACGTGGACTGGTAATGCAGAGAGCGTTCGCCTGAATTCTGCAACATGTTATCTGAATGCATTAACAATTACTTTAGCAGCAGTTAATAGCGAAACAATACTTCGTACTAATGAGGTTTCCGATGAATATACTGAGGTTGAAGGACTCGGAGCCTTTAATAATACTGCAAATAATACTCTCGTTAAGTTGCTGTTGAAGGATGCGATTATTACTAGTGGCATGATTAATGAGGAAGGTTTCTATGTTCAAGATGCTACAGGCGGTGCTCATTTCTATTATACTGGTCTTGAGTTTAATATCAATGATAAACTCGATGGCTATATCTTTGTGAAGAAGAGTAATCAGACTGTGGGTGCCCGAATTGCTATGACTGAGGAAACCAATAAAGATAATCTTGAGATTACTGCCAATGGTACCTATGAACCAATTACCGGTTCTATTAGCGATATTAATGTTGCAACCAATAAGTTGAAGGTTGTGAAATTAGCGAATGTAAAGGTCAAAGGTCTTACTGAAACAACCGCAACTATTACGGATGCATATGAGAATACTATTGCAATTAACAATGCGAAAACAAACAATTACCCGTACGTTATTAAGGAAAGTCTAGAAGCAATTAACTATTCTAATGCAACAGTGGTTGGTATTCTATTCGGTTCTTCTGCAACAGAAAACAAGATTATGCCGTTATCTATCACAGAGGGTAATGGTACGGGCATCGAGACCATTCACAATTCACAATTCACAGTTAAGAATTCGATATACAACCTGCAGGGTGTTCGCATGAATAGCCTGAAGAAGGGTCTGAATATCGTGAATGGCAAGAAGGTGATGGTCAAGTAAGAGAGATAGTGTGCAAGGTCGTGCATTAGAACGTATGACCTGCGGCAATCGTGACGAGAGTGCGATGAGGGTTGTGGAATCCTGATGGCCTCTCGTCATTCATTGTTG
>CADCBH010000017.1 GCA_902799655.1 uncultured Bacteroidales bacterium | reverse complement strand
CATCACCCGCGTGGGTATCGCCTTCCTGGCCGACCAGAGCAAGAAGTCGCAGTACAAGGCGGCTGCCATGAAGCAGGGCGTGAGCCTGAGCACGCAGCTGTATAGCGAGCTGACGGGGGAGGAATCCGGAACCACGGAATCAGGGAACAACGGATCGCAGGGTAGCAACGGCGGCACCTCTGGTGGCGACAACAACGGCGGCACCTCTGGTGGCGACTACAACGAAGGCGATTAGCCTACCCCCTGCCCCTCCCTGAGGCCTACCCCCTAGCCCCCTCCCTGAAAGGAGGGGGTAGCTCGAAAAATTAATAACAAGAACTAAACTATAAGAACTATGAAGAATTCAAAATTTTGGGATGTGCTGCTGAAGGTCATAGTAGCAGCCATCACGGCAGCTGCCACTGCGCTGACTACCACCTCGTGCATGGGACATGGACCGTTCGCGATGTAAGATGTCTGAAGTCAGATGTAAGAGAAAGACCGCTTGGGATTGGATTCCTGAGCGGTCTTTACATCGTAGCTGTCAGTAGAAAATCCAGACCCCAATTTTCTTTTTTTGTTAACATCTTTTAATGTTTTGGTGACACTCGTTGCAGAAATTCTTTGTACTTTTGCATACAAGTTGTGTTGAAGACAATAAAACAAAATGTATTATATTTACTAACAAACAAAACTATCAAGTATGCAGAAAAAAGAGTATCAGAGGCCGACGGTAGACATCGTCGAACTGAAACACACTGGGATTCTTATGACCAGTGGAGATGTGAGTGCCACAATGAATGGAACCTTTACGGAGACGGATTTGGCCCGCGAATTTGATTTCGAGGACGATGATTTATCAACTTTAATGGACGAATAACTATGAACACAAAGAATATCTTCAAGACGCTGGCACTGGCCATGCTGATGCCCGCCATGCTGCTGACCACCGCTTGCAGCAACGACGATTTTGCAAGCGACGACAAGACAGCGACGACTGAGACTGTAGCAACTAATCAGGGCTATGCTCTGCCCGTAACCGTGAACGTGACCCGTCAGGGCGATGCCACCACCCGCGCTACGTATAACGAATCTACCAGAAAGCTTGAATTCAGCACGGGCGACAAGCTGTTTGTGAGAGGTAGTCACGCCAGTGCAGGCCAGTTTGCCGGTACACTGGATTATGATGCTGTTTCCGGAAAATTCAGCGGCACCATTTATACCAAGAATCCGTATGAAGACACTGCCGATGCCCTTTTCACGGCGGCTAGCACTGACCCCACCTTCTCCGCCACCCTGCTGCCTAATGGCTACGGGAGCACTGGCTTTCTATATGTTGCCGCCAATGGGACTGAAGAAAAATATGACGATCAAGCTGCCTATAATTATAATAATGCTTTTGCCCTCACCAAGGCTGCAGGCGTAGAGCAGTTAAGCTATGAGGTAGACGGTTCGTATAGCAGTGGCTTTTCACTGAGTCCTAGTAATCCCATTCTCAACTTTACCATCACCGGCTTGTCTGCCAACACTGAAGTCGCTGTAGCATTTTCATATTATGCCGTTAATGTTAATAAGAATGTAACAACCAACAGTTCGGGCACAGCTACATTTGCTATAGGCGTTGCATGTTCTGAACTTAATAATTGCTCCCTAACCGTAGGTGGTAATGTTATCACCCTCGGCAGTCATGTGCTCACAGCAGGCTACATCTATAACATCACGAGGAGTGCAGCGCCGGCTCCAGCTGCAACCGACCTCTCAACAATCAATGCAAACTATACCGCCAGCGACGGCGAAACCCTCACTGGCACGCTGGCCTCTAACGTGAAGATTTCTATTGCCGACGGCGCTACAGTGACACTTAATAATGTGACCATCAACGGCGTGAACGACAGCAACTACGAGTGGGCCGGCATCACTTGTCTTGGCGATGCTACCATTATCCTCAGCGGTACGAATACCGTGAAGGGATTCTATGAGGATTATCCTGGCATCCAGGCTGCTGCTGGCAAGACGCTCATCATCAATGGCACAGGTTCTCTCACGGCCAGCAGCTACGGCTACGGTGCCGGCATCGGTGGCGCAGGTGGTGTTGCTTGCGGCAATATTGAGATCCAGGGCGGCACAATCACCGCAACTAGTGGAGAATATGGTGCCGGCATCGGTGGCGGATACAACGCTAGTTGGGGCAATATTACCATCAGCGGTGGAACCGTCACTGCTACAGGCGGATGGCGTGGTGCTGGAATCGGAGGCGGTAAAAGAGGTACAGCGAATGTCTCCTGTGGTAATATTATCATCAGCGGTGGAACCGTCACTGCTACAGGCGGTGAAGAAGCGGCCGGTATTGGCGGAGGTAGAGGTAACAATGGCAGCTACCTAAGCAGTTGCGGCACCATCACGATTACTACAGGCGTAAGCGAAGTGACTGCTACAAAAGGAAGTGATGCTCCCAACAGCATCGGCGCAGGCAATTTAGGCACTTGCGGCACAGTAACCATCGGCGGCAATGTGGGTGCTATTACCACTAGCCCATACACCTATCAGCCGTAATAATCTCATAGATCACGGTTCTCTGATCTGTTTTAAAGATAAAACCAGGAAACGGAAGTCCGCGCGGCTTCCGTTTCTTCGTATCTTGGCTTTTGAAATAAATCGCCATTTATTTTCAGTTTTTCGACCAAAAGAAGATCACCAGGGACAGGGGGAGACAGGTGACAGGTACCTGGTTCAAAGGGACATCAGGGTATAAAAACCGCCACCTCGTGAAGAGATGGCGGCAAGTTTCTTAAGGGGTTGTTCCTGTGTGCAAGCATCATTCTGCGCTCACTTATTCACGACCGTGACACCATTGATGATGACGAGGCCCTTGTACGTGGCGTTGACACGCTGGCCACTGAGGTTGTAGAGGCTGCGGTCGGTGGGTTGCTGCTGAGTTCTGACGGTGGAGATACCCGTCTCCTTACCATCTACGAAGGTGACGTTGGCATCGGGGAACTTGGTCTGCCAGGCGGCAGCATCGGTTACGTGGAACTTGGTAGCCTTGTCGGGCATGAACAGATAGTAGTCACTATTATCTTGCCATTCTACATCAGCGGCAGCAGCCTTGCAATAGACGTCAGCGCAGTTGGTCATACCATAGAAAGCACTTGTCTCAATCAGCTTCAGCGTAGCGGGGAGACTCAGTGTGGTCAGACCAGTGCAATCAGCAAAGGCACTGTTACCTATTACCTGCAAGCCAAGTTCTGTTGCCGCACGACGTGGAGCATTGCTGGCAGCAGCAGGTTCGTCGATGGTTAGCGTAGTCAGACCCGTACAACCGCTGAAGGCATTACGGCCAATGCTGGTGACGCTGGCAGGGATAGCCATCGTCGTCAGACCGGTACAGCCGTCGAACGCATACATATCAATGCTGGTACTTCCTTCCGGAATCTCCACAGAGGTCAGTTCCGTGTTGTTCCTGAAAGCTTGTTCGCCAATGCCATCGACAGTACCCACATATTTGACAGTACCCTTGCCGTCAGCAAACTCGTGAGATATCAAGTCGTAGGCACCATTGAACTTCGTGAAGTCGTCAAAGGTATCGATCTTCGCATTGGCATTGTAGGTCAGCGTGGACGATTCTACCTCGATGTCGCCCACAAAGGTACACTTGGCTTCAGGGTACTTCTCTTCCCAAGCCGTCTGGTTCACGACATGGAACTTTGTGGCCTTCTCAGGCATGAAGGTGTTGAAGGTGTAGTCTCTCCAGTAAAGTTTGTTGGGATAAGCCTTGCACCACACATCAGCCAAGTTAGCGACATTATCAAAGGCTCCACTCTCAATCCTGGTCACGGTAGAAGGAATGGTCAGCTTAGTCAACTTCACGCAACCTGCGAAATCACCGCCGAACTGTTCCAGACCTTCAGGCAGTACGATTTCTTCGATGTTCGTACAACCACGGAATGTACCACCGCCCAGTATCTTGACTGAAGACGGAATGCTGACAGAAGTAAGACTGGTCATGTACTCAAAAGCCCAGGCCGATACCTTCTCCGTTCCTTCTGGTATCTCCAGCTTGGTAATCGGTTCGTTCTGCTCGACAGTGCCGAAATACAGCGTGCCTGACGGTTGCTGAGGAGGATACCAACCATCAACACTGTGGCGAGCATGGCACCACGACTTGAGGTCGGCAACAATCACCTTCTCCAGCGCATTACAGTTCTTAAACGAGCCTATGTAAGTGATGGTAGAAGGAATATTGATTTGCTTCAGAGCGGTGCAGTCGTCGAACATGGCGAGATACTCCACACCCTCTGGTATGAAAATGGTCTCCAGACTCGGATTATTCCTGAGACTACCTATTTTCTTGACAGTAGAAGGAATGGTGATGTTTTTCAGTTTGGGATTATCTGTGAATCCTGCTATTTCCTCCACTCCCTCGTCGAAGACAACTGTCTCCAAGCTGTTACAACTCATGAAGTCCTGATAGCTCAGCTTCTTGATGCTGCCAGGGATACGTACCTCTTTCAGTGCGTGGCAGTAGTAGAACGAGCCGTCCAGTTCAGTGATGCCATCGGTCAGCGTCAGCGTTTCAAGTTGCTCACAGCTAGAGAAAGATTGCATCATGTCTCTGATGGTTGATGGCAGCGTTAGCGTTTTCAGACCAGAATGCATGAATGCCTCGAAGCCAATCGTCTCAATACCCTCAGGGATGGTGACTGATGCGAGGTTCGAACACCTCATGAAAGCACCCTCATTGATGGTCTTGATGCTTGCAGGAATCTCGACGTTCGTCAGGCCTGTACAAGAATAAAATGAATTAGCACCAAGATAGGTCATCTTGTCATGGAAGGTGACCGACTTCAGTCCCTCGCAACCACAGAAGGCATAGTCGCCAATGCTGGTGATATCCTCAGGAATCACCAAGTCGGTAATCTCCTGATTATTCGTGTCGTAGATATGCTTGGCATAATAGATAGGATTAGAGTAGATGCCCTTGATGACCATCGAGCACCACCACTTTAGGTCCTTGATGACAAAGTGACCCTTTTCCAAATCCGTGCAGGCTTCGAAGGCCAGACCTGCGTTTCCACCAATCTCCTTCAATGACAGCGGCAGGTCGATGTCAGATAGACTTTGACACGCATAGAATGCCTTGAAGCCAAGTTTCTCTACACCTTCAGGAATGACGATAGAATATAGGTCGTTTTTAAACTGCAGACAATTGCTGCCCAGTTCCGTTACCTTACCGACATAGACCACCTCTCCATGACCTGGAGCTTCAGTCGGCTTATCGAAAGTGTGTGAATAGACAGCTGCAGCACCCACGAAATACTCTACTTCCTCGAAACGGGGGATTCTTGCTTGGCCGGTATAGGTAAAGGTAGTCATCGTGACAGCCTTGACAGCCGACGCATAGCTGCTCCATCCGGCAGCGCCCTGGTAGGAGGCGATAGCTGCCTCAGGCACGTAAATGTCTGCCAACGTAGCGATAGGTACCTGCTCGGGATTCTCAGGATCTGTCACGTCGTTATCATAGAACACAGACGTTTCCTTGCCTTCGTCACCCAACGTCAGAGGAACTGTTGCCAAGCTGTAGATAGCAGCCAGCTTCTTGCACTCGCCAAAGGCATCTGTACCAATAGACTCAACCGAGCTGAACAGCACCACCTGCTCCAGTTCGCTCTCCATGTAGAAGTAGTTGCCAGGGATATTGGTAATACCCTCTCCCACGATGACCTTCCGAAGGGTCGTAAAATAGCCGTCACCATTTTGCTTGGTCCAGTCACTCTGTTGCCAGGGACGGGCTCCTTCAAACATCTTGCCTGTACCCGTAAAGGTCAGTGTCTTCGTGTCTGTGTCGAACGACCATTTGACAGCATCGGTTGGTTCATTGTCATTGCTGGCACCACAATTACCGCTATACACGGTAGCATTCACACTTGCGCACACCATGACAGCAAATAGTGCGCTCATCCATTTTAGTAGTGTTGTTCTCATAATTGTAGGATTTAGTTGGTTTATATTTTAAACATTAATAGTCGTATGATTAGTTGAAATTTTAAACATTACGTCTTATTTTCCTCCTTGATGGGTTAGTGTCGGCCCATGCGTGACACTAACCCAACTTCTTGTTTTCCCCTTCTGCCTCGGGCACCCGCTCGCTGAACAGGCGGCGCAAACCCGTCTCGTAGGCTTGCAGAGCTTCATGGCCTCGCTCAGTGATGCAACATGTGGTACGCGAGAAACGGCCAAAGCCCGACTTTGACACCTCGATGTAACCAGCCTCCTTCAGCGTGGTAATCTGTGTACTCACGTTGCCGCGCGTAGAGTCGGTAATCTGGCAAAGATACATGAAGTCGGCACTCTTCAGCGAGTCGAGGGCCACCATAATTTTCAACCGCAGCTCGCTGTGGAGCAGTGGGTTGAGGACTTGAAACTTGAATTCACCCATAAGCTTTTATATTTAAGTACACGTTATGATGATAACGCGATTCTATTGCTTCTGACATAACGACGGAACAAATGTCCTGGAATAATGAGGGAAATGGTCACAGTGACAGCAGTGACCAGCAGCTGCCAAGGCCACAGCTCGCCCTGAAAGAAGAGCGGTACGGCAGACAGCAGGGAGGCCAGGATGCCGCAGAACTTCTTCGGACGGAAATGCAGGATGATGCCCGTCATAAAGCATCCCATGCCACAGAGCAGACTGAGATAGGCAAAGAAAGCCTGTTGGAAAACACCGGCAAACCCCATCAGTCCACCTCCTATGCACGAGGCGACGCCAATGAATATCCACATCACCAGGATGCTGTTCTGATCATGGGTACGAGCGTGGGTACGAGCGTAGTCCTTATTCATAAAGTATATCATGAGTGGTGCGCCTATCAGGGGTATGCCTGCCCAAAGCCACGCGCACCAGTCTTCATTCCACATCGTGAGGGCGACAAACTCGGCAAGCA
This sequence comes from uncultured Bacteroidales bacterium, assembly GCA_902799655.1. GTDB lineage: Bacteria > Bacteroidota > Bacteroidia > Bacteroidales > Bacteroidaceae > Prevotella. The sequence continues at coordinate 78,103 of CADCBH010000017.1, read as the reverse complement.
AGACTAAAACCGTAGGATAGCCCCAAGCCAGAAAGAGGTTCTCGCCTGTCACGTCTTGGCGGCTCATGACTTCGCCACGCATGCGAGTGATAATATCTAATTCCTCGACAGTATTCATTATTAGGTTATGTTTATATTTCAAACAATATAATGCAAATATAGAGTTTATTTTCTAAACATACAAGACATTGGGCCATGTTTTAATCATTATTAAGAAATGGGCAAGGAGGCAATACTACCCAAATAATGAAAGATGATGGACTCTACACGATGCAGAGCCCATCATTTTTTTTGTATATCTGTCCGGCGACGACTACTTGACGTCCATGGTAGCGGTGAGGAAGGTGGCATTGCCGAAAATGTAGAGCACATTCTCGCAGGCTGGCACGAGGATGGTCTCGCCCTGACGGATGCTGATGCCATTGATGTTGGCCTCGCCCCAGAGACATACCACGATGACGAACGAGTCGCTGTGGAAATCAACCTGCTGGGCTACCTGGACGACGACACGATGGACGACGAAGTAGGGACAGTTGATGAGCTGGCTGGTAGGCTTCGTCGAGTCGTACGACGTGCGGTACTCGGGCCACACCTGATAGTCGATGGCCTCTTTGGCCTGTTCGATGTGCAGCTCGCGGGGATTGCCGTGGGCATCCTTGCGACCGAAGTCATAGACGCGGTAGGTGATGTCGCTGGTCTGCTGAATCTCAGCGAGGAAGTTGCCTGCGCCAATGGCATGCAGACGACCGGCAGGCAGGAAATAGAGGTCGCCCTCGTGAGCCTCGTGGGTGGCGATGATGTCCTGCATGGGCGAGTGGCCGTTGACGGGCTCGGCAGTAGCCAACTGCTCGTACTCCTCGGGGGTGATGCTCTTCTTCAGTCCGGCATAGATTTTCGAGCCCACATCGCTCTTGATGACATACCACATCTCGGTCTTGCCGGCGCAGCCGTGACGCTGCATGGCCAGCTTGTCGTCGGGATGCACCTGTACGCTGAGGTCCTGGCGAGAGTCGATGAACTTGACGAGCAAGGGGAACTTATTGCCGAACTTCTTATAGACTTTGTGGCCTACCAGCAGGCCTTTGTACTTGTCGATCAGCTCGGTCAGCGTGAGGCCTTCATCGACGTCATCAACCAGTCCGCGGTTGATGGCCTTGCTCTCATGGCCTGGCACACCGCTGATTTCCCAGCTCTCGCCGATATTGGGCTGTGCCGTATAGATGCCTTTGAATGGTGCAATCTGGTAACCGCCCCAGATGGTGGTTTTCAGATAGGGTTCGAACTTGTATGGTTTCATATCTTGATGTTAATGAATTTCGCGTGCAAAGTTAGACATTATTATCCAAACAGAATGACACGTTATTATCAGATATTGATACTCTGGCGACTATACGATAATTTTCGTCTTCTGATACTTCTCACGGAACTCGGTGGGATTGCATCCCTTGCGGTCACGGAAGCGTCGGTTGAAGTTGCTGAGATTGTTGAATCCGCAACTCCAGCATATCTCGCTGACGCTGTCGGCAGTATCTACCAGACGGCGGGCAGCCAGTCCCAGGCGGATATCGATGATATACTCGCTGAGGTTCTTTCCCGTACGCAACTTGAAGAAGCGACTGAAAGCCGTGGGCGTCATTCCGACCAGGTCGGCCAACTGCTCCAGGCGCAGATTGTCGCTGATATGCTTGTTGATATAGTCCTTGACCTTCAGCACCCGTCGCGACTCGCTGCTGACCTCGACCTTGGCAAAGGTAGAAGAGGAGAGCTCGTGGGAATCGTCAAACTTGGACAACTCGTAGAGTATCGACAGCAGCTCCTGAGCCATATAGAACTTGTCGGTCATGGAGGAGAGCCGCGTCAGCCGGTGATAGACGGCCATAATGGCCGGCATGGAGAACGCCAGCCCGCACTTGGCCCTCGACATCATCTGATAGATGGACTTGTAGGGATTGGTATGGTAGGGGCTGTGCTCATCCTCGAAATGGATGAAGAACTGTACCGTCACCTCGTGGATGTCATCGCTCTTGCACTCATGCTGTTCCCAGAAATGCTCCAAATCGCTGCCGGTAATGAGCGTGAGGTCGTAGTCGCCAATCACCTCACTGCTATCCCCCACCACTCGACGGGCACCAGCAGCATGCTCCACAAAGTTCAGCTCCATGATGTCATGGCAGTGGATGGGATAGTCGAACTCCTTCTTGTGGCGGTCGGCCACATACATAAAGTCATCGTCACCCAGTGGCGTTATCTCTCGCAATACGTTTTTTTCCATACTTTACTTGGTTGTTAAGCTTTTGAGGATATCTACCTGACTGCGAACCACAGCGAGGGTGGTGCTATCGGAGATGAAGACAGAGTTAAGGCCCTGGGCTTCCTGGGCAGGGTCGCCAGTATAGGGGTCGCCCACCTGCCACTGCTCGTGCTGAGGAATCGCGTAGCCGCCCCAGCCCCAGAAATTGCAGCCAGCAAACTTGCCACCCTTCTCGGCATTGCCTGCAACGAGCGAGAAGACGTATTTGTAATAGCCGTCACGACCAGTGGTAGGACAGTCGAGGGCGAAGGCAAAACCATCGCGGGGATAGCCGAACTCCTCCATGACAAGGGGCTTGCCCAGCTTGTCGCAGATGGCGAGATGGCGGTCGATATAGTCCTTGGTATTCTCGCAGGCACGCGGCAGGTGCTCGATGAGCGAGTCGGGCTTGGCCCAGCCCCAATTGTAAGGCCACAGGTGGATGTTGCAGTAGTCGATATTCTTGTCGGCACAGATGCGCTCGTAGCTGTCGTAGTCGCCCTCACAGCCCCATGCGCCCTCGCTGCCAACGGAGATGAGATGGTTCTTGTCGAGCGAGCGGATGAGTGCGGAAGCCTCAGCCAGCCAATGTTCGAAGGCAGGCAGTGCCTCGCGCGAGAAGGCTCGCGGCTCGTTGCCTATCTGCCACGACATGATGGCTGGGTCATCGACATACTTGACACCGGTATAGCGGTTGGTGCGCGAGAGGATGAAGCGCACGTGGTCGTAGAAGAGCTCGTGGGCTCGCTCATTGGTAGCATACTGCGACATCGCCTCCATAAAGGCAGGATAGCCCACATCATCAGGACGAGGCTGAGGACCGAGTCCGGCATGCTCCAGGTAGAAACCGTAGCCCCCACTCCACTCCCACGAGTTGTTGAGATAGAGTACGGCAACCATCTGGCGCTTGCCCATCTCCATGAGCAGGTAGTCGAGACCGGCGAGGATGGTGTCGTTATAGACGCCAGGCTTGACTTGCAGCGTGGGTTCTACCTTGGTCTTAAAGCCTCGCTCGCCATCGCTACCCACCAGGATACGCAGGTTATCAATACCCATCTGCTTCATGGCATCGAGCTCGCGGGCCAATCGCTGTCGGTCGCCGCCCTGTCCCTCAGAGCCGAGAATGGCACCATACCAGAAGTTGGTACCTACATAATAATAAGGTTTGCCATCGCGCACGAAATGGCCGTCTTCCACACGCACGAAGGAAGGCGTCGGCTCACTCTGCTGACAGGCAACAATGAACATGGCCGCACAGGCAGCCAGGATAAGCAGTCGTTTATTCATCAGTAGTTGTTTTAGTTTGGTCTTGTCAATGTTTTATTGGTGGTAGAGCAGCAGTCCGTCGATGGGGTTCTGGAGGATGTTGCCCAACTGATAGCCTTCCTGCTGAGCGGCCTCGTCGAGCTCCTTGCGGAAATAATGGGCCATGCTGCCTACGAAGTGTACAGGCAGGTCGGGACGACGGTAGGGACGCAGGTTTTTGCGGAAGAAATCGCAGAAGTTGTCGATGACGAGATCACGCACGACGGGTATAGACAGGTGCTCGCTGATAAAGGGCGACAGCGATGCCAGATAGCGGTTGGCCATAGGCTCGTTATACACCTTGCGGATGATGTCGGCCTGCGTGGTCTTGTTGACCTTCAGGAACTCGTCGCGGAGGTCGGCAAAGACGGGGTTTTTGAAGATGGCATTGAGGAAGCGGCGTCCCAGCACAGAGCCACTACCCTCGTCGCCAAGGATATATCCCAGGGCGGGCGTATTCTGCACAATCTTCTCGCCATCGTAGAGGCAGCTGTTGGCTCCTGTGCCGAGGATGCAGGCGATGCCTGGCTCGTGCTGACAGAGGGCTCGGGCGGCTGCCATGAGGTCGCTGTGCACCTCGATGGTCTTGGGCGACATCTCCTCAGTGAACAGCTGTATCATCATCGGCACATGGGCTGGTGTACAGCCACTGCCATAGAAGAATACGCTCATATTCTGCAGGAGCGAGTGGTCAAGGATGCCCATACTGATGAGTTTGGCACGAGGGAAGCTGGACAGCTGTGGCAACAGCTCGCGCTCGATAATCTGGCGGATGTCGCCTGCAGACTGGTGAATGGGGGTAATGCCCTGAGTACGGAAAGTTGCAATAACCTCGTTTTTCAACAGAGGATTTGAGGAGTAAAGGAGCATCCAATCGGTCTTGGTGCTACCGCTGTCGGCAATTAATATCATAGATGTAAGTGTTTCTTTTCGCAAAGGTACGAAAAAAATGTGTATTGCAAACTGTTTTTGTTTTTTTTTTCGTACTTTTGCACACAAAACCGAAAGAATAGCAGGATGAGAAAGCTAATTACCCTCTTTGTGGTGCTGCTCATGACACTGAGCGCCCATGCTGTGCTGAAAGAGAAAGACTTGCAGCAGACGCTGCAGATATTGCGTACGGAGCTGACAGCCTATCACCGTGAACTGTCATCGCAGATTGAGATGAACCGCAAGCAGAGCGAGCAGGTACGCCAACGACTGATGGAGACCATGCAGCGTTCGAACCAGAACTCACTGATGCTCTATTCGCAGAAGCTCGACTACGTGTTCGACCTGACTTACGCCTGTCATGAGGCCACCGAGCAGTATCACGACTTCCAACGCCAGCAGCTGCCCTTCAAGTTATTTTTGGAGAAGGCTGAATCGGAGATAGCGCGCTACGACTCGCTCATCACGTCGCTGAAGGCCATGCCCGTCAATCTGCTCGACGACAAGGCCAGAACCGACCGCAACGTTTGTATGACGCTGGCCAGCAACATCCGCAACTCGCTCGTCGAGAATCGCTCCACCCTGCAGGACTACATCCGCTACTACGACATAACGGAGCAGCGCCTGAGCCACATGAACGACTATGCGCAGAAGCGCTACTACGATATCCAGACCAGCATCTTCCGTAATGGTGGCGACAGCTACTTCAGCATCGTCACGAACTGGCAGCGTTTCTGGAACACGATGGTGCGCACGGTAAAGAAGAAATACCAGCCCAATGCACGCTCACAATGGAACAGCCGTACTATCTTCGGTGTACTGGCCTTCACCATCTTCTTTGCCATCATCGCTACGCTCATCAACTTCCTGGCCATCCGCTTTGTGGTGCCCAGGCGCTTCCGCACGGAGGAGTTTATGAAGAAGCGCACCTGTATCACGCTGGCCACGACAACAGTCACCTTCGCCATCCTGCTGGGTGTCACGCTGGCCACCGCTCAGCAGAACTTCTTCATCATGGCTGCCAACCTGCTGGTGAACTATGCATGGCTGCTGGGTGTCATCCTCATCTCGCTACTGCTGCGCGTCACAGGCGACCAGATCCGGAGTGCCTTCCGCATCTACACGCCACTGCTGCTGGTGGGATTCCTGGTCATCGCCTTCCGCATCATCCTGATACCTAACGAGCTGGTCAACATGGTATTTCCACCCGTACTGCTCGTCTGCGCACTATGGCAATGGGGCATGATCATCAAGCACAATCAGAACATTCCTCGTTCGGACATGTTCTACACCTATATCTCGCTGACCGTCTTCCTGGGCAGTGTGGTATGCTCGTGGATGGGCTACACACTGTTGGCCGTACAGATACTCATCTGGTGGATTATGCAGCTGACGTGTATCCTCACCATCACCTGCGTCACGCTATATATTAAGAGGTACGGAGAGAGACACAACTTCGACGAGCGCCCCATCACACAGACGTGGGCCTACAACTTGGTCAGCGAGGTGCTGTTACCCGTCATGGGTGTCTGCTCAGTTATGGTGAGCATCTGGTGGGCAGCTGATGTATTCAACCTCACTGACCTGTGCTGGAAAATCTTCAAGACCTACTTCGTGCATCTGGAGAACCTGAAGCTGAGCATCCTCACACTGGCAATGGTCATCAGCCTGTGGTTCTTCTTCTCATACGTCAACCGCACCATCCTGCAACTGATGCGCATGCACTATCAGATCAAGGATCCTGAGAATGCCGCCAGTCGCGAGGTGATGGGCAAGAACGTGATACAGGTAATCGTATGGGGTGCCTGGTTCATGATGACAATGGGCATTCTGGGCATCTCAATGGAGTGGCTGCTGGTTGTCACGGGCGGTTTGTCAACAGGTATCGGTTTTGCCTCGAAAGACATCATCGAGAATATCTACTACGGCATCTCGCTCATGACAGGACGCATCAAGGTGGGCGACCTCATTCAGATAGACAATACCACCGGACGCGTTACCAGTATCAACTATACTTCTACGGTGATAGAGGCATTGACTGGCGAGGTTATCACCTTCCAGAACGCACAGCTGTTCTCGAAAAACTATAAGAACCTGACGCGTAACCACGGTTACGTGCTGCAGATTATCCCCTTCGGCGTGGCCTACGGCTCAAATATTGCGCAGGTGAAGCGACTGATAGAAGACACTATCAACGACCTGCATCTGGATGGCACTGACCCCACGAAGGACGTCTTTACACGCGTTTCAGAGTTGGGCGACAGCAGCGTCAACTTCAACCTCTACGTTTGGACGGAGGCCCTGATGCGTGGCGTTGTCACCAGTCAGGTGCTGAGCATTATCTATGACACGCTGAACGAGAACAACATAGAGATTCCGTTCCCCCAGCAGGATGTCTATATCCGCTCTACTCCCACCTCGCAACCGTAGGGTGCCGCACGGTGACCTCGGTGCATTATTTAAAACGATTACGTGAAAAAAAATGATACAATGCGTGACAAGATTATCGAATAATGCTTATCTTTGCATCATCAAAACAATTTAAAAACAAAAAACTATGAGCAAAGTATTTCTGATTGGAGACCGCACGAAGGATGAGTGGATCTCAGTATTGGACACAGAGAGAAAGAAACTGGAGTTCACCAACCACATCGCTTCAGCCAAGGAGTTCAAGGGTTTCGAAGCTACCAAGGACGAGCTGAAGAAGCTGCAAGAGCAGACAGCTGGTTATTTCGAAGACCTGCAGGTGTATGTGAAGGGAGAAGACGGCAAGGCCCATCGCCCAGACGAGCGCGACATGATTGCCTGGTAAGAAAAACAAAAAGAGGATGCAAAACACATCCTCTTTTTTTGTTGATCAATAGGCTTGCTCGTGGACGCCCTTGACAGCACGTCCAGAGGGATCATTCATATTCTTAAAGGCAGCATCCCATTCAAGGGCAATAGCCGTAGAACAGGCCACACTGGCCTCACTGGGCACACTCTTAGCAGCTGAGTCGCTGGGGAAATGCTCGGCAAAGATAGAGCGGTAGTAGTACTCCTCCTTGTTCTTGGGGGGATTGATGGGGAAGCGCTCAGCAGCATGAGCCATCTGTTCGTCGCTGACAGCCTCAGCAGTGATCTGCTTCAAGGTATCAATCCATGAATAGCCGACACCATCGCTGAACTGCTCCTTCTGGCGCCAAGCCACTTCATCAGGGAGCATATCGGCAAAGGCTTCGCGGACAATCTTCTTTTCTATCGTTGAGCCTGGACACATTTTTGCTTCAGGATTGGTGCGCATCGCCACATCGAGGAATTCCTTATCGAGGAAGGGCACACGACCCTCAACACCCCAGGCAGATAGACTCTTGTTGGCACGCAGGCAGTCGTACATATACAGTTTACCGAGTTTGCGAACGGTTTCCTCGTGGAAATCCTTAGCAGAGGGGGCCTTGTGGAAATAGAGGTAGCCTCCGAATATCTCATCGGCACCCTCGCCAGAGAGCACCATCTTGATACCCATCGACTTGATGACACGTGCCAGCAGGTACATCGGTGTGGAGGCGCGGACAGTAGTAACATCATAGGTCTCGATATAGTAGATAACGTCGCGGATGGCGTCGAGACCTTCCTGAACGGTATAGTTGATTTCATGGTGGACGGTGCCGATATGGTCGGCCACCATTTTCGCCTTGGCGAGGTCAGGAGCCCCCTTCAAACCAACGGCAAAGGAGTGCAGGCGGGGCCAGTAGGCACGGGTCTTGGAATCATCCTCGATACGATGTTCGGAGAACTTCTCGGCAATGGCTGATATCACGCTGGAGTCGAGACCACCGCTGAGCAGCACACCATAGGGTACATCGCTCATCAGCTGGCGCTTGACGGCAGCGGTCAGTGCATCGCGGATAGCCTCAACACTGGCGGGGTTATTCTTGACGGCATCATACTGCATCCAGTCGCGACGGTAGTACCACTTCTGCCCAGGATCGACACTCCAATAGTAGTGACCTGGCAGGAACGGCTCGTAGTGGTCACACTGGCCTTCGAGGGCCTTGAGTTCAGAAGCGACATAGACGGTACCATCAGCATCGTAGCCAATATAAAGTGGAATCACACCTATGGGGTCGCGGGCAATCAGGAACTCGTTCTTCTCCTCGTCGTAAAGCACAAAAGCAAAAATACCGCTGAGATCTTCGAGGAAGTGAATGCCCTTCTCACGATAGAGGGCGAGGATGACCTCGCAGTCGCTACCCGTTTGAAACTCATACTGACCAGCATATAGGCGACGAATCTCCTGATGGTTGTATATCTCACCGTTGACTGCCAGCACCTGCTTGCGATCTGGCGAATAAAGGGGCTGTCCCCCACTCTCCGGATCGACGATGCTAAGTCGTTCGTGAGCCAAGATGGCACTTCCGCCACAATATATACCACTCCAGTCAGGTCCGCGATGACGGATTTTCTGACTCATACGCAATGCTTTCTGACGCTGCTGTGGCGTCTGATCCTTGACATTCAGGATAGCTACTATTCCACACATAATATCATTGTTTTATTTGATTGATATGCAATTGTTATATACACGAAAAAATCCTCCCCCTGCCATCACGGCAGGAAGAGGGGATGAACCTGGATAGATTAGGGTTGCAGCGTAAACCCGAAGACCAGGTAGGCCTTTTGTGAGCAGGGGTTGCCCACGACCTGTCCGAAGACAGGTATAGAGAACGTATCAGTTACCTTAATCTCTTTCGTTGCCTTCAGCGACACGTTGGTCACTGCAAAGCCATTGGTTCCGTAAATCACTGACTCGGTGGGAACGGCGCCAGCCGTAGCAGTCCATTCGATGGCAGAAAGTTTAAATGGGACAACTACTTCCACATAACTGCTATAGGCTCGCTCGCCGTTCTCCTTATAGTCATTGCCAGTGAAGTTGGTAAACCACTGTAGTGATGCGAAACCAAAATCGTAGCCAATGTTAGCCTCAAAGACGTGGTTGGTACCATGGGCGTCATACTTGAAATAACGGTTCTGAGGATCAAGACCACCCCTGTCAAACCAGTAGTCGGTGACACCGACGTTAAAACCGCCAATGCTGTATGCCAGCGTCAAGTCAAACTCCTTGGTATCAAGGGTATTGACCAGTCCGTAGTTGCCCCAAGCCGTCAGTGACAGTCCTTTATAGGCAACGCCCAATGTGGGCTGGAAGCCAGCACTACCCAGATCCTGGCCACGCCAGATGTAACTACTGACAATGTCACCTCTTACCGTTGTTTCAACCTCATCCTGAGCAAAAGCGGTCATACTCATGGCCAAACCCATTGCTAATAATACAATCTTTTTCATAACTTTTACCTTTTTACAATTAATACTACTCACTCTGTGCTACTTCACTTAGTTATAACACATCTCTCCATGTTCATAAACGTCGAGACCTTCCTCCTCGATGCGCTTGTCAACGCGCAGGCCGTGCAGCTTCTTAATGCCATAGAAGAGAACGACACCACAGGCAGCAGCCCAGAGGTCGATGACCAGGATGCCAAAGCACTCAGCTCCGAAGAATCCCCATCCATGACCATAGAAAGCACCATTAGAGGTAGAAAGCAGACCCGTCAGCAGCGTTCCCAGAATACCACAGACACCATGAACTGAGCTGGCACCCACAGGATCGTCGATATGCAACTTGTGATCAATGAACTCAATGGCATAGACCAACACGAGACCACAGACGAGACCAATCACTACAGCACCTACAGGCGATACCAGGTCACAACCTGCCGTGATACCTACAAGACCAGCCAGCACACCGTTCAAAGTCAGAGAAAGTGATGGTTTGCCGTATTTGGCCCATGTGAGGAACATCGTAGCCACACCACCTGCTGCAGCAGCGAGGTTGGTGGTCAGGAACACATGCGAGATAGCAATGCGGTTTACCTCACCAGAGGCTGCCAGCTGAGAGCCGGGGTTGAAACCAAACCATCCGAGCCAGAGGATGAATACACCCAGAGAGGCTATCATGAGGTTATGACCAGGAATAGCGTTGCTCTTCTTGTCAGCGCTGTATTTACCCAAACGGGGACCCAGTGCCAAAGCGCCAATCAGAGCCAACACACCGCCCACGCTATGCACAATGGCAGAACCAGCAAAATCGTGGAACACGTCGCCAAAGGTCATCATCATAAAGCTGTCAGCTGCATCGTTGCAGAGCCAGCCACCACCCCATGTCCAGTGCCCCTCAATGGGATAGATGAACAGCGAGATGACTGCACTATAGATCAGATACATCGAGAACTTCGTGCGCTCAGCCATTGCACCAGAAACAATGGTAGCAGAGGTGGCACAGAAGACAGTCTCGAAAATCAGGAAACCCTCTACGGGCAGATCACCTTTATAGAAACTCAGGTCGCCCCAGTTAGGCATACCAATGAAACCAGCACCCTCGCTTCCAAACATAAAGCCGAAGCCGAGGAAGAAGAACAACAATGAGCCGAACATGAAGTCGACGAAGTTCTTCATCAGGATGTTTGCCGTGTTCTTACCTCGCGTAAAACCTGCTTCACACAGCGCAAAGCCCGGCTGCATCCAGAAAACCAACATGGCTGCTAATAGCATCCATACAGTATCGAGTGATAATCCAATTTCGTTCATAATTGTGTTGTTTTGAGTTGTTATCCTATTTATTTCTTGTCTCTCAATACGGTGTCACCATTCTCGCCCGTACGTATAGAATAGGTGTCGATCACATCGCTCACGAAGATACGACCATCGCCGACCTCACCCGTGTGGGCCACCTTCAGAATGACTTTTACCGTTGGGGCGAGAAAGATGTCTCGGCAAACAATGGTGATGGCCACACGCTCGATGACGTCGGTAGAATACTGGACACCACGATATATTCGCTCCTGACGGCTCTGTCCAATACCATGGACATCGTGGTACTCAAACCAGTCGATATCGGATGACAGCAAGGCTGCTTTCACCTCTTCGAACTTGGTCTTGCGGATAATTGCTTCAATCTTTTTCATACCTTAAAACCTAATTAATTAATAACTAATATGTGACACTTTGTCGATTTCTTGGTGCAAAGTTACGACATTTTGAAAGTAAAATACAGAAATTATACACATTTTGCCATACAAACATTCCCGAAATTATCCTTTTGTAAATCGTACTCGCATTTTACTTACGAATTAAAAGAAAAACCATTAAATATCTTACGATTTGTTACTTTTTATGAAAATGAAGGTGATTCTGACACTTTTTCCTTGTTTTTTCTATCAAATCGCAGTACCTTTGTCGTCGAAAATAAAGAAGAGCATGAAAAAGAAAGTACAGTTCACCAAGATGCACGGAGCAGGCAACGACTACATCTATGTCGACACCACCCGTTATCCCATCGAGGACCCCGAGCAAGCTGCTATTGCCTGGAGCGATCGCCACAAAGGCATCGGTAGTGATGGACTTGTACTGATTGGTGTGTCGCCCATCCCAGAGGCAGACTTCACAATGCGCATCTTCAATGCTGACGGTTCGGAGGCCATGATGTGCGGCAATGCCTCGCGGTGTATAGGGAAATACCTCTATGAAAGAGGGTTAACAACACTAACGCAAATCCGACTGCTCACCAAGTCTGGCATCAAAACGCTCAGCCTCCACATCAAAGATGAAGTGGTGGAGAGTGTCACTGTGGATATGCTGGAGCCCCAACTCGAGAACATCGCACAGTTCATTCCCTCACGGGGACTTGACAAGGGTACCTTTGTATCTATGGGTAATCCTCACTTTGTGATATTCACAGACAACATTGACCAAGTAGGCGAGACGGGACGCATTTTGGAACACCACCCTGCCTTCCCCCAACGTTGTAACATAGAATTTGCAACCCCCCTTTCGTCCCCCGAGGGGGACATGGTTGCCTCAACGGGTAAAGAAGCCTCCCCTCGGGGAGGTTTGGAAGGGGTTGCTTTCAGAACCAGAGTCTGGGAACGTGGCAGTGGTATCACACAGGCCTGTGGCACTGGTGCTTGTGCGACAGCCGTCGCAGCAGCTATCACGGGACGTGCTGGTCGTCGCTCTAGCATCGTGATGGATGGCGGCACGCTCGATATCGAATGGCGAGAGACAGACAACCACGTCTATATGACAGGCCCTGCCGCCTTCGTCTTCGATGGTGAAATAGACATCTAATTATCAATCATCAATTAGAAAATATGGCATTAGTAAACGATCACTTTCTGAAGTTGCCGAACAACTATCTGTTCGCAGATATCGCCAAAAAAGTCAACGCCTTCAAGGCCATGCATCCCAAGACAGATGTCATCTCGCTGGGTATTGGTGACGTCACGCAACCACTGGCTCCTGCCGTCATCGAAGCCATTCACAAGGCTGCCGACGAGATGGCCACCACTCAGGGATTCAGAGGCTATGGTCCTGAGCAGGGTTACGACTTTCTGCGCGAGGCTATTCTGAAGAATGACTTTCTGCCTCGTGGCATTCATCTGGATAAGGACGAGATCTTTGTCAACGATGGTGCGAAGAGTGATACGGGCAATATCCAGGAACTGGTACGCTGGGACAACTCGATTGGTGTCACCGACCCTATCTACCCCGTCTATATCGACTCTAACGTGATGATTGGCCGTGCCGGATGGAAGGGCGAGGACGGACGCTGGTCGAACGTGATGTACCTGCCTTGTAATGCTGAGAATGGTTTTGTGCCAAAGATTCCCGATCGTCGTGTAGATGTCATCTATCTCTGCTATCCCAACAACCCCACAGGTACCGTCATCACGAAGGCTGAGTTGCGCAAGTGGGTCAACTATGCCCTCCATAACGATACGCTGATATTCTACGATGCCGCTTATCAGGCTTATATTCAGGATAACGATATTCCTCACAGCATCTACGAGATACGAGGTGCAAGAAAGTGTGCTATTGAGTTCCACTCTTATTCCAAGACGGCAGGCTTTACGGGTGTACGCTGTGGCTACACGGTAGTTCCCAAGGAGGTCACTGCTGCCACACTCACAGGTGAGCGCATCTCATTGAATCCACTGTGGAACCGTCGTCAGTGTACGAAGTTCAATGGTACCAGCTATATCTCACAGCGTGCTGCTGAGGCTATCTACACACCTGAAGGCAAGAAACAGATCAAGGCCACCATCAACTACTATATGCAAAATGCCAAGAAGATGCTGGAGACCCTGCGCAGCCTTGGCTTTGAATGTTATGGTGGCGAGAATGCGCCTTATATCTGGGCAAAGACGCCCGAGGTATCCAGTTCTTGGAAATTCTTCGAGGAGATGCTCTATGGTGCCCATGTAGTATGCACCCCAGGTGTGGGCTTCGGACCTGCCGGAGAGGGCTATGTCCGCTTCACAGCCTTTGGCAGTCATGAAAAAACGGATGAGGCTCTCGACCGCATCCGTCAGTGGTTGAAATAATCAGCCATCAAAGGTTTACTCCTCTTCATCCATTGGCAGAAGATCCATCATGGCCAGTTGTCTGTTGATGGCCGAATGGAAGGAGATGATGCTCTCAGAACGAGCCAGGCCTAATGGCTGTAACTTGTCGTGGATGATAGTCAGCAGATGGTGGTTGTTGGCTGCATATATCTTTATAAACAGGTCGTAGTCGCCCGTTGTATAATGGCACTCCACCACCTCAGGAATGGCCTTCAACTTCTCCACCACCGTATCGAATGACTCGGGATGCTTGAGGTTCAGGCCAATAAAGGCGCACGTTTCAAAGCCAATCTTTTCCGGATCAATGATAAACTGCGACCCCTTCAGAATGCCCAGTGACGTCAGCTTCTGTATGCGTTGATGAATGGCTGCACCACTCACGCCACAGGCTCTTGCCACCTCCAAAAAAGGAACGCGGGCATCCTCAGAAATCATCTTCAAAATCTCTCTATCAAGTTTGTCAAGTAACTGTCGGGACATGTTATTTCTTTTGTTTTCGCTTGCAAAAGTAATAACAAATCCCGAAAATACCAATAAAAACAGAAAAAAAATGCAGTCCTGTTATTGGTAAGAGAGGTAGAGATAATTCGTCTGAGCTGGATATTCAGCGGCCAAAGTGTCGATCTGATTGACAGTAGGAATGATGCCGAGAGCCTTGCGCCACTTGCGGATGACAAGGCCTGCCTGCTCCATCTTCATATGTTGTTCCAGACCTAAGGCACGGGCTATCTGGAAGTCGGAGAATCCGTAGATCTTGGCAGCACGCAGTAATGGATAGATCTCTGGTGAACTCAAATATTCCATGAACTCACTGGGTTCCATATACTCCATGAGTTCGGAGATAAGACTGTTCTCCTTCAGCTGTTGGTCGATGTCGACGATATGTTTCAGCTTCTGCAGGAACCAGCGATCAATCTTCGTCAACTGATGAATCTGTTCGATGGTATAACCTATCTTCAGTGCTTTCGACACCACGAAGATACGCATATCGGTAGGCTCATGCAGAGACTTGGCGATATCCTGAATCTTGATTTCATGGTTCTCCACAAAGCCGTGCATACCCTGCCCTATCATACGTAGTCCTTTCTGCAAGGCCTCTTCAAAGGTACGTCCAATGGCCATCACTTCACCAACACTCTTCATGGCCGAGCCGAGCTCACGCTTCACACCATGGAACTTGGTAAGGTCCCAACGGGGAATCTTAACAACCACATAGTCGAGGGCAGGTTCGAAGAAGGCAGAGGTTGTCTTCGTTACCGAGTTCTTGAGGTCGAAGAGGCCGTAGCCAAGACCCAATTTAGCAGCGACAAAGGCCAAGGGATAACCTGTGGCTTTCGATGCTAGAGCCGACGAACGCGACAAACGGGCGTTGACCTCAATGACGCGATAGTCCTCACTATTGGGATCGAAGGCATATTGCACGTTACACTCGCCCACGATACCGATATGGCGGATGATTTTAATGGCCAGCTCACGGAGTTTGTGATACTCACTGTTCGAGAGTGTCTGCGAGGGAGCCACCACGATGCTCTCGCCCGTGTGGATGCCCAACGGGTCAAAGTTCTCCATATTACAAACAGTGATACAGTTGTCAAAGCGGTCACGTACCACTTCATACTCGATTTCCTTCCAGCCCTTCAGCGACTTTTCCACTAATACCTGGGGGGAGAACGAGAATGCCTCCTCAGCCTGTGCGAGCAACTGCTCCTCATTGTCGCAGAAGCCAGAGCCTAAACCGCCCAAAGCATAGGCCGCTCTTAATATCACAGGGAATCCCAGTTCATGGGCCGCTTTCTGCACCTCCTCTACGGTGTTACATGCCTCACTCTTGATGGTCTTCACGCCAATCTCGTCGAGGCGCTTTACAAAGAGGTCGCGATCCTCGGTATCAATGATGGCTTGCACGGGAGTACCCAACACCTTGACACCATATTTCTCTAAGATGCCTTTCTCATACAGCTCCACACCGCAATTCAAAGCCGTCTGTCCACCAAACGACAACAGGATGCCATCAGGGCGTTCTTTCTCGATAACACGCTCTACGAACTCAGGTGTCACAGGCTGGAAATAGACCGTATCGGCCACTTCCTTCGAGGTCTGAACGGTGGCAATGTTGGGATTGATGAGCACCGAGTGGATGCCCTCCTCTTTAAGAGCCTTCAGGGCCTGTGCACCACTATAGTCAAACTCACCAGCCTGGCCTATCTTCAAGGCGCCACTACCTAACAGCAATACTTTCTTCAAATTAGGTTTTCGTGGAGTTGAAGATGCCTTGTTAATACCCCTATCGTCCTCTGACTTAGAGGACGCAAGCATTTTCACAAATTCATCAAACATCCATTCCGTATCAGTAGGTCCGCTACAGGCCTCGGGGTGGAACTGTGCCGACATCCAAGGATTGGTCTTATGGCGGATGCCCTCGTTCGAGCCGTCATTCATATTCACGAAGAGTGGTTCCCAGTCGCTGGGCAGCGTCGAGTCATCGACAGCATAGCCGTGATTTTGGGAAGTGATGAAGCAACAGTTCGTGCCCACCTCGCGCACGGGTTGGTTATGCGAGCGATGACCATACTTCAACTTATAGGTTTGGGCACCTGCGGCACGAGCCAGCAACTGATTGCCCAGACAGATGCCCATACAGGGGCGTACAGTCTCATTGTTGAGGAAGGTACGGATATGAGCCACCGTCTTGCCACACTGCTCTGGGTCGCCAGGACCGTTGGCCAGGAAAAGACCATCGAATGCCAGTTCGTTGAAGTCGTAATCCCAAGGAACTCGGATGACTTCGACGCCTCGTCTGATGAGACAGCGGATAATGTTAGCCTTTACACCGCAGTCCACGAGCACCACCTTCTTGCCAGCGCCCTCGTTATAGCGAATAACATCCTTGCAGCTCACCTTCTCAACCCAATTCACAGATCCGTAATCCTCTTGTTCCGTAGGCTGAGGTTTTGCCTCAGCCCCCTCAACGATGACTTTTCCCATCATCACGCCATGTTCGCGAAGCACCTTTGTCAGTCGGCGTGTGTCGATGCCTGTAATGGCTGGAATCTTCTCACGCTTCAGCCATGAGGCCAACGACTCTTTAGCATTCCAATGGGAATAGTTCTCGCTATAGTCAGATACCACCAGGGCTTTGGGATGAATCTTTTCACTCTCCATAAACAGAGGGAGACCATCACTGCCCTGAGCGGTATCAGGCACACCATAGTTACCTATCAGCGGGAATGTTGTCACTAGTATCTGTCCAGCATAGCTAGGGTCCGTCAAACTCTCAGGATAGCCCATCATAGCGGTATTGAACACCACTTCTCCTACGCAATCACCAAGCGTATCAGCCTCATAGCCAAACGACCTGCCGTTGAAGACCGTACCGTCGCTGAGTATCAATTTTGCTTCTCTCATTCTTTATTGTTGTTGTTTCTGTTTGCTATCAATATAATTCACAAAAGCCTGGTTGACAAGTCTTGTGCCACCAGGTGTCGGATAGTGTCCGGTGAAGTACCAGTCACCGGGATGGTTGGGACAGGCCTCATGGAGTCCCTCAATACTCTGGAACACCAGTTCGATGGGAGCCTGCATGCCCTGGGGACGTAACATCTCCACAATCTTCTGATTGATTTCCTCGACAGTAAAGGGCTCATACAGCGCACGAACGTGATTCTCGGAAAGCGGATTCCGCTTGCAAGCGAGATACACATCATTCACCAACTGCCACATGCCTCGTTCTTCTATCAACGCCATCGTGGCACGGAAGGCACAGAACTCCTCCAGTCGCGCCATATCAATGCCGTAATAATCCGGATAGCGAATCTGTGGTGAACTCGACACCATCACGATCTTCTTGGGATGCAGACGGTCGAGGATTTTGAAGATACTCTCTTTCAACGTAGTACCACGAACGATGGAGTCGTCGATGATGACAAGGTTGTCCTCGTAGGGACGCAGGCTGCCATAACTGATGTCATAGACATGGGCTGCCAAGTCGTTGCGCTCCGTATTGGCAGAGATGAAGGTACGCAGTTTGATGTCTTTCCACACCACCTTCTCTGTCCGCACGTTGTATCCTTGCCGGCGGAATCCGTCCGTCATACCATAATACGCCACCTCAGCCGTATTGGGGATATATGAGAATACCGTATTTTCAACATCCCCGTTGATGGCGTCCAGAATGACTGGGGTCAGCTGTTCACCCAGACGCTTGCGCTCCTGATAGATATCGCGATCAGAACCTCGACTGAAATAGATTCTCTCGAATGAGCAGGCACTCAACTGTTGGGCAGGCATAATCTGCTCCAAATGGCTCTCACCATTACGACGTACGATGAGTGCCTCACCAGGTTTCAACTCGTGGACATCCTCACACTGCAAATCGAAGGTGGTCTGCAGCACCGGTCGCTCGCTGGCCAAAGCCACCATCTCGTCATCGCGATAGTAGAAAGCAGGACGGATGCCCCACGGATCACGCACGGAGAACATCTCACCACTACCCGTCAGACCACACATCACATAACCACCATCGTAGTGCTCCATCGTCTTCTTCAGCACGTTGGCCATCTCCACATGGTTGTCGATATAGTTGGTAATCTCTGTACCTTCCAGACCCTTCTCTTTAGCCTCTGAAAACAGGCGTTCCACCTCGCGATCCAAACGATGTCCCATCAGTTCGAGGGTGATATACGAGTCACCATAGATACGTGGCGACTGTCCCTGGGCTGTCAGAAACTGAAAAACCTCGTCGATGTTGGTCATATTGAAATTACCACACAGACAGAGGTTTTTAGCTCGCCAGTTGTTTCGACGCAGAAAGGGATGCACGAACGTCAGTCCACTCTTGCCTGTCGTCGAATAGCGCAGATGCCCCATATAGAGTTCGCCAGCCATCTCTTGCGTCACACGTGAGAAAATCTCCGTAATGGCATCCTTACCCTCAGCCTTTTCACGGAACATATACTCCGTTCCTGGCTCCTTATGAAGACAAACAGAGGCGATACCGGCACCCTCCTGCCCTCGGTTGTGCTGCTTCTCCATCATCAGATAGAGTTTGTTGAAGCCGTAGGCCCAGGTACCGTATTTCTTTTCGTAATAGTCGAGTGGCTTCAGCAGGCGAATCATCGCCACGCCACACTCATGCTTCAGTTGCTCCATAGGTTATTTGCAGGCTTTAATGAACGACATAAAGAGTGGATGCGGATGCAGTACGGTAGATGAGTACTCAGGATGGAACTGCGTACCGATATACCAGCGCTTGTCAGGTATCTCGACGATTTCTACGAGGTCGGCTGTAGGATTGATACCCACACACTTCATGCCTTTCGCTTCATATTCCTCTTTATAGCTATTGTTGAACTCATAGCGGTGGCGATGACGCTCGCTGATAAGTGTCTCCTCACCATAGGCCTCATAAACACGGCTGCCCTTCACCAGTTCACACTCATAGGCACCCAGTCGCATCGTACCGCCCATCTGGGTGATGCTCTTCTGCTCCTCCATGATGTCAATGACATTATGTGGCGTCTGCTCGTCCATCTCACGACTGTTGGCATCCTTGTAACCCAGCACGTTGCGGGCAAACTCGATAACCATCATCTGCATACCCAGACAGATGCCGAAGGTGGGAATATCATGGGTACGGGTATATTCAGCAGCAATGATCTTGCCCTCGATACCACGCTGTCCGAAACCCGGACAGATCACAACACCCGCTATACCGTCGAGCTTTTCAGCAATGTTCTTTTTGGTAATCTCCTCACTATTCACGAAGTGGAGCTTGACTTTGACATCGTTGTAGATACCCGCCAGATTCAGACTCTCACGGATGCTCTTATAGGCATCCTGCAAGTCGTACTTGCCCACCAGTCCGATATGAATCTCACTCTTGGCGTTGCGCTGTTTCTCGAGGAAGTCGTGCCAGGGTTTCATAGCAGGCGTCTCACCGACGGGGATACCAATCTTTCTCATGATGGCAGCATCCAGACCCTGCTTCTGCATATTCACAGGCACCTCGTAGATGCTGGGCATATCTTCGCTCTGCACCACACACTCCAAATCGACATTACAAAACGAGGCCACCTTCATGCGGAGATGGTCATCAAGGTGGCGTTCGGTCCTAAGGACGAGGATATCGGGCTGAATACCCATTCCCTGCAGTTCTTTCACACTGTGTTGGGTGGGTTTCGTCTTGAGCTCACCGGCAGCTTTTAAATAAGGTACGTATGTAAGGTGTACACATACCGCATTACGTCCCAACTGCCACCGCAACTGGCGGATGGCCTCCATAAACGGTGCACTTTCGATGTCACCAATAGTGCCGCCAACCTCGGTGATGACGAAATCCAAATCCCCCTCGGGGGATGACAGGGGGGTCTCTTCGCGCAGCATTCTCCGCTTGATCTCATCCGTGATATGAGGCACCACCTGAATGGTCTTGCCCAGATAGTCACCATGACGCTCGCGATCGATAACCGTCTTATAGATACGCCCCGTCGTTATCGAGTTGTTGCGTGTAGTATGGATGCCAGTAAAACGCTCGTAATGTCCTAGGTCGAGGTCAGTTTCCATACCGTCCACCGTGACATAGCACTCGCCATGCTCGTAGGGGTTCAGTGTACCTGGGTCAATATTGATGTAGGGATCGAATTTCTGAATCGTTACCTTGTAGCCGCGTGCCTGCAGCAACTTACCGATACTGGCGGAGATAATTCCCTTGCCTAATGAAGAAACAACGCCTCCCGTTACGAAGATATATTTTTTATCCATAAAACAAACCTATTTTATGGATTGCAAAATTACGAAGAATAATTGATGTATAAAAGACAACGCTTTCATTTCAACATAATTTTTTTAGGCAAATAACCATTTGTCAGCAATTGTAGGTAATACACTTACAAATCGAAAGCAAAAGCATTGCAGATAATTACAGATTGTAAGTTTATCCCAAAAATAAGAATAAAACGTCATCCTTTGTCGGTAATTTGCTATCAAAATGTCATACCTTTGCACCAAAATTATTGCAAAAAGTAAGATTAATAAAGGATAATATGACAAAAGGCAAGCAGATTCAGAAAGAGAAAGGGCTCTACCAGCAGGACTACGAGCACGATGCTTGCGGCGTGGGTATGGTAGTGAACATCCACGGCGGAAAGAGTCATGAACTGGTGGACAACGCACTGAAGGTGCTGGAAAACATGGAACATCGCGGTGCTGAGACGCGCGACAAGACGGGTGACGGTGCAGGTATCATGGTACAGATTCCTCACGAGTTTATCCTACTGCAGGGTATCCCCGTGCCTGAGAAAGGAAAATATGGTACAGGATTGGTTTTCCTGCCAAAAGACGAGAAGTCGCAGCAGGAGATTCTCTCCGTGATGATTGAGGAGATTGAGCGCGAGGGACTGACGCTGATGCATCTGCGCACTGTTCCTACAAACCCTGAGGTGCTGGGAGTAGCTGCCCGCGAGGTGGAACCCGACATCAAGCAGATTTTTGTAACGGGCATATCCGAGGAAAACGTGCCCGTATTCGACCGTATATTATATAAGGTGCGCAAGCGCATCGAAAACCGTATCGACGACGAGGACTTCTATATCTGCTCGCTGTCGAACAAGAATATCATCTACAAGGGCATGCTGACCAGCGGACAGTTGCGTCGGTACTTCCCTGACTTGTCGAACGATTACTTTACAAGTGGACTGGCGCTGGTACATTCGCGCTTCTCTACCAATACCTTCCCCAAATGGAAACTGGCTCAGCCTTTCCGTCTGTTGGCTCACAACGGTGAGATCAACACCATTCGTGGTAACCGCGGTTGGATGAAGGCTCGTGAGAGTGTGCTGAACAGCGAGGCCTTAGGCGACATCAAGGACCTGCGCCCCATCGTACAGGAGGGCATGAGTGACAGTGCTTCACTGGACAACGTCTTTGAGTTCCTGATGCTGAGCGGTCTCTCACTGCCACAGGCGATGGCCATTCTGGTTCCTGAGAGCTTCAATGACAAAAACCCGATTTCTGAGGACCTGAAGGCCTTCTACGAATACCATTCAATATTGATGGAGCCGTGGGACGGTCCTGCTGCACTGCTGTTCAGCGATGGTCGCTATGCAGGAGGAATGCTCGACAGAAACGGACTGCGCCCCAGCCGTTACACCATCACCAAGAGCGGTATGATGGTTGTGGCCTCAGAGGTAGGTGTGATGGACTTCGAGCCTGGCGATGTAGTATCGAAGGGTCGCTTGCAGCCAGGTAAGATTCTGCTCATTGACACGCAGGAGGGTAAGATATACTACGACGGCGAGATCAAGGAGAAGCTGGCTAAGGCACATCCTTATCGCGAGTGGCTCAACGAGAACCGCGTACAGTTGGAGAAGCTGAAGAGCGGTCGTAAGGTGGACAATGGCGTGAGCGATCTCAATGCCAAACTCGTCACCTTCGGCTTCGGTCAGGAGGATATCGACAAGACGATTATCCCGATGGCAACGGCAGGTCAGGAGCCTGTAGCTGCTATGGGTAACGACACCCCGCTGGCTGTTATTTCTGACCGTCCGCAGGTGCTGTTCAACTACTTCCGTCAGCAGTTTGCACAGGTGACCAACCCTGCCATCGACCCCATCCGCGAAGAGCTAGTGATGTCGTTGACGGAGTACATCGGTGCTGTAGGTACCAACATCCTCACGCCAGATGCCTCGAACTGTAAGATGGTGCGCCTGCCGCAACCCGTTTTGACCAACACACAACTTGATATACTTTGCAACATCCGCTACAAGGGCTTCAATACCAAGAAGCTCCCTATCCTCTTCGAGATTCAGAAAGGCGAAGAGGGCTTGCGACAGGCTCTCGACGACCTGTGCAAGAAGGCTGAGGCCAGTGTCGATGAGGGTGTCAACTACATCATCTTGAGCGATCGCGACCTCGACGAGACGCACGCTGCCATTCCGAGTCTTCTGGCGGTTTCTGCCGTTCACCACTATCTCATCAGCGTGGGTAAGCGCGTACAGACGGCCCTGATTGTTGAGAGCGGTGAGATTCGCGAGGTGATGCATGCCGCCCTGTTGCTGGGTTACGGCGCCAGCGCACTTTGCCCATACATGACATTCGCCATCCTCGATGATCTAGTGAAGAAGGGGAAGATTCAGGAGGAGTACGCTACAGCTGAGAAGAATTATATCAAGGCGGTAGACAAAGGCCTGAAGAAGATCATGTCGAAGATGGGTATCTCGACCATTCGCAGCTATCGTGGTGCGAAGATTTTCGAGAGCATCGGTTTGAGCGAGGATTTGCTGCGCCGTTACTTCGGCACAGAGGTGAGCACCATCGGAGGTGTAGGTTTGAAGGAGATTGCCCGCGATGCTATCCGTCTGCGCGAGATAAGCCTCACCCCCAGCCCCTCTCCTAGAGGCGAGGGGAGTGGCTACCTGAAGAATCAGGGGCAGTTTGCCTGGCGCAAAGATGGTATCAAGCACGCTTGGAACCCAGAGACCATCGCCAAACTGCAGCTGGCCTGTCGACAAGGCTCGTATGAGAAGTTTAAAGAGTGGTCTAAGCTGGTTGATGCAAAGGATTCGCCCATCTTCCTCCGCGACTTCCTCACCTTTAAGAAAGCTCCCCTCGCCCCTGGGAGAGGGCTTGGAGGTGAGGCTCCTATTCCCCTCGACGAGGTAGAGCCCGTTGAGAGCATTGTGAAGCACTTTGTTACTGGTGCTATGTCGTTCGGTGCCTTGAGCATCGAGGCCCACGAGGCACTGGCACTCGCCATGAACAAGTTGGGGGCACGCTCAAACACTGGTGAAGGCGGTGAGGACAATGCCCGCTACCACTCAGAGGTGGATGGCGTAAGCCTGTCAAGTAAGACCAAGCAGATTGCATCAGGTCGTTTTGGTGTGACAGCCGAGTACCTGGTCAATGCAGAAGAGATACAGATCAAGGTGGCACAGGGTGCTAAGCCTGGTGAGGGCGGACAGCTGCCCGGCTTCAAGGTCAACGAGATTATCGCCAAGACGCGTAACGCTATTCCTGGTATCTCGCTCATCTCTCCCCCACCTCATCACGACATCTATTCGATTGAGGATTTGGCTCAGCTCATCTTCGACCTGAAGAATATCAACCCCACAGCTGCCGTCAGCGTGAAACTCGTTGCCGAGAGTGGCGTAGGAACCATCGCCGCCGGTGTCGCAAAGGCCAAGGCCGACCTCATCGTCATCTCCGGTGCTGAGGGTGGTACGGGTGCATCGCCTGCTTCAAGTATGCGCTTTGCCGGTATCTCGCCCGAGATTGGTCTCGCAGAGACACAGCAGACACTGGTACGCAACGGCTTGCGCAATCAGGTTCGTCTGCAGACCGATGGACAGCTGAAGACTGCCAAGGACGTGATCATCATGGCCATGTTGGGAGCCGATGAGTTCTCGTTTGGTACACTGCCCCTCATCGTGCTGGGTTGCGTGATGATGCGCAAGTGTAATACCAATACCTGCCCGATGGGTGTAGCCACGCAGAACCCTGAGCTGCGTAAGCATTTCGAGGGGCGCGCAGAGTATGTGGTGAACTACTTCACCTTCCTGGCTGAACAGGTGCGCGAGTATCTCGCAGAAATCGGTGTCCACAGTCTGAAGGAGATTATCGGCCACACCGAGCTCATCGATGTGAGGACCCCCTCCCAACCTCCCCGAGGGGAGGAGAGTGCTGCCGCTGAGAAGTGGAAGACCATCGACTTCGCCCGCCTGCTGCACAAGCCCGAGACGGATAAGGCATTGTTCTGGGATCGCGGTGCCTTCACCAAGGTCAGCGGTGTCAAGGATGAAGAGATGATTCGTGCCGCACAGAAGGCCATCGACCATCAGGAAGAGGTGACACTCGACTACGCCATCAAGAATACCGACCGTGCTGTGGGTACGATGCTCTCGGGTGTCATTGCCAAGAAATATGGTGAGGAAGGTCTCCCTGCCGGAACCATCAAAATCAAGTTCAAAGGCTCAGCAGGTCAGTCGTTCGGTGCCTTTGCCGTGAAGGGTCTGGACCTTCGTTTGGAGGGTGAGACCAACGACTACTTCGGCAAGGGTCTCTCTGGCGGACGTATCAGCATCCTGCCGCCTGCCCGTTCTAACGAAGACTTCAAGGCCGAGGAGAATATCATTGCTGGTAACACTGGTCTCTATGGTGCCACCTCTGGTGAGCTGTATATCAATGGTAAGGTGGGCGAACGCTTCGGCGTGCGCAACTCAGGAGCCATTGCCGTCATCGAGGGTGCTGGCGACCACTGCTGCGAATATATGACGGGCGGACGTGTCGTCGTACTCGGCAAGACGGGTCGCAACTTCGCCGCTGGTATGTCTGGTGGTGTGGCTTACGTCTATGACCCCGACCATACCTTCGACTACTTCTGCAACATGGATATGGTAGAACTCTCGCTGGTCGAGGACAGCGTATCGCGCAAGGAACTGCTCGAACTCATCCGCCAGCACTATCTGCACACGGGTTCAGCGCTCGCAGGCCGCATGCTCGACGACTGGCACCGCTACATCGACGACTTCATTCAGGTAGTACCTATCGAGTACAAACGCGTGCTGGAAGAAGAGAAGATGGCACGCCTGCACGAGAAGATTGCCGACATCCAGCGCGACTATTAATTATCAATTGTCAATTATCAATTATCAATTGGAAAAATGGGAAATCCAAAAGCATTTCTGGAGATACACCGCCAAGAGGCGGGATACCGTCCGATTCACGATAGAATCCACGATTTTGGCGAGGTAGAGCAGACGCTCTCTTCGCGCGAACGGAAACTGCAGGCATCGCGCTGCATGGATTGTGGCGTACCTTTCTGCCACTGGGCTTGTCCGCTGGGCAACAAGGCCCCTGAGTGGAACGATGCGCTGTATAAAGGCGACTGGGAACTGGCTTATCGCCTGCTCAACAGCACCAATCCTTTCCCGGAGTTTACGGGCCGCATCTGTCCCGCTCTGTGTGAGAAGGCTTGCGTACTGAACCGTTTCAACCACGAGCCTACTACCAACCGCGAGGACGAGGCTGCCATCACCGAGATGGCCTTCCAGGAGGGTTTTATCCAGCCCAAGACGGATATCAAGCGTAATGGTAAGAAGGTGGCTGTCATCGGTGCCGGTCCTGCTGGTCTGGCGGCAGCCAACGACCTGAACTTGATGGGCTATCAGGTCACCGTCTTCGAGAAGAACGAGGCTGCTGGCGGCTTGCTCCGTTACGGCATCCCCAACTTCAAGCTCAACAAGGCCATCATCGACCGCCGCATCGCCCTGTTAGAGCAAGAGGGTATTGAGTTTAAGTACAATAACCCCCTCCCTATCCCTCCCCGAGGGGAGGGCGTTGATGCTCTATTGAAAGCTCTTAATGAACAATACCCCTCCCCCTCGGGGGAGGCTGGAAAGGGGGTTTTCGACGCCGTTGTCATCGCTACAGGCACTCCCACCGCCCGCGATCTGAAAGCACCGGGCCGCGAGCTCAAGGGTGTACACTTCGCCCTCGAACTGCTCTCACAGCAGAATCGCGTACTGGCAGGTATCGAGTTCTCGAAGGACGAGCGCATCACCGCCAAGGGCAAGGATGTACTGGTGATTGGTGGTGGTGACACAGGCTCCGACTGCATCGGTACAGCCCATCGTCAGGGATGCAAGAGCGTCACTCAGATTGAGATTATGCCTAAGCCTGTAGAGGGTCCTGAAGACCCGCAGAACCCTTGGCCAGAGTGGCCGCGCACCCTCAAGACCACCTCTTCGCATGAGGAAGGCTGCACGCGTCGATGGAACATCAACACGCTGGAGTTCTTGGGCAAGGATGGCAAACTGACGGGTGTCAAGGTACAGGAGATCGACTGGAAACCCAACCCGGAGGGTGGTCGCCCCATCATGGTGGAGAAGGGTGAGCCGGAGATTATCAAGGCCGAACTCGTGCTGCTGGCAATGGGATTCCTCAAGCCTGAGCATCCGGAATATCCTGCCAACGTCTTCGTCTGCGGCGATGCTGCCAACGGTGCCTCACTCGTGGTACGTGCAATGGCAAGCGGTCGTCAGACAGCTCTTAAAGTCAACAACTATCTTTCAAAGAAATAATTTTCACCAAAACAAAAACGATTATGGAAGCATTAAGATTTCAGGTTGTCGGTGAGGCCTTCAAGAAGAAGCCACTCGACGTAAAAGCACCAAGTGAGAGACCTTATGAGTATTTTGGCAAGAAGGTCTTCAATCGTGAGAAGATGTACAAGTATCTGCCAAAGCAAGTCTATGAGAAGATGATTGACGTGATGGACAATGGTGCCCGTCTGGATCGCGATATCGCTGACGCCGTAGCCGCTGGCATGAAGCAGTGGGCTGTAGAGAATGGCGTCACCCACTATACACACTGGTTCCAGCCTCTGACCGAGGGAACCGCCGAGAAGCACGACTCGTTCATCGAGCACGACGGCAAGGGTGGTATGGTCGAGGAGTTCACTGGCAAGCTGCTCGTTCAGCAGGAGCCCGACGCCTCTTCATTCCCCTCTGGTGGCATCCGCTCTACCTTCGAGGCCCGCGGCTATTCTGCCTGGGATCCTACATCACCAGTGTTCATCATCGACGACACGCTGTGTATCCCCACCGTCTTTATCTCTTACAGCGGCGAGGCTCTCGACTATAAGGCTCCCCTACTCCGCGCGCTCCACGCAGTGAATGTTGCTGCCACCGATGTGTGCCACTACTTTGACCCCTCAGTGAAGAAGGTGCAGAGCAACCTGGGCTGGGAGCAGGAGTATTTCCTTGTCGACGAGGGCCTCTATGCCGCTCGTCCTGACCTGCTGCTGACGGGTCGTACGCTGATGGGCCACGACTCTGCCAAGAACCAGCAGATGGACGACCACTACTTCGGCTCTATCCCTGAGCGTGTGGCTGCTTTCATGCGTGACCTCGAGATTCAGGCTTTGGAGCTGGGTGTACCCTGCAAGACGCGCCACAACGAGGTCGCTCCCAACCAGTTTGAGCTCGCTCCTATCTTTGAGGAGACCAACCTCGCTGTCGATCATAACATGATGCTGATGTCGCTGATGAAGAAAATAGCCCGCAAGCACGGTTTCCGCGTATTGCTCCATGAGAAGCCCTTCGCAGGTATCAACGGTAGCGGCAAGCACAACAACTGGTCGCTCTCTACCGACAACGGCATCCTGCTGCATGCCCCCGGCAAGACGGCAGAGGCCAATCTGCGCTTCGCTACGTTCATTGTCGAGACGCTGATGGGTGTCTATAAGCACAACGGTCTGCTGAAGGCCTCTATCATGAGTGCCACCAATGCCCACCGTCTGGGTGCCAACGAGGCACCTCCTGCCATCGTCTCTTCATTCCTCGGCAAGCAGGTCAGCGAACTGCTCGACCATATCGAGATGGCCGACAAGGATGATATTCTGGCAATGGCTGGCAAGCAGGGGCTGAAGATGGACATCCCCGAGATTCCCGAGCTGCTCATCGACAATACCGACCGCAACCGCACCTCTCCCTTTGCCTTCACCGGCAACCGCTTTGAGTTCCGTGCCGTAGGTTCTGAGGCCAACTGCGCCAGCGCCATGATAGCGCTGAACAGTGCCGTTGCCGAGGCCCTCGTCGATTTCAAGAAGCGTGTCGATGCCCGCATTCCCGAGTTTGAGAAGAAACTTGCCGGCACTGAGCACAGCGCTACGTTCCACGCCATCATCGACGTGCTCCGCGAGGACATCAAGACCTGTAAGCCCATCCGCTTCGATGGCAACGGCTACTCCGACGAGTGGGTCGTTGAGGCCGGGAAGAGAGGTCTCGATGTCGAGAAGAGCTGTCCGAAAATCTTTGAGCGCTACCTCGACAAGGAGAGCATCGACATGTTCGAGAGTCTGGGCGTCATGACCAAGAAGGAGCTCGAAGCCCGCAACGAGGTGAAGTGGGAAACCTACACCAAGAAGATTCAGATTGAGGCCCGCGTATTGGGTGACCTCTCGATGAACCATATCATCCCCGTAGCCACCCGCTATCAGAGTCAGCTGCTGAAGAATGTCGGCAACATGGCCGTCATCTTCCCCATCGACACTGCCGACAAGCTCTCTGCCCGCAACAAGAAGATCATCGAGGAGATTGCCGAGCGCACCACAGCTATCGAGAAAGGTGTTGAGGAACTCGTTGAAGCCCGCAAGAAGGCCAACAAGATTGAAGACGAGCACCAGAAGGCCATTGCCTACCACGATCAGGTAGAGCCGAAGCTCGACACCATCCGCTACGAGATCGACAAGCTGGAGCTCATCGTCGACGATGCCCTCTGGCCCCTGCCGAAGTATCGTGAACTGCTCTTCATCCGCTAATCACGGCAGAAGAGATAACAAACCAACAGACCGCCACAATTCCGTTGGCGGTCTGTTTTTCACTCCTCCCTCCACACTGCCTCGCCATTAATGGTTAGTAACTCGTTCTTTCGTTGGAAACCTGAGCAGCAGGCAGCGCAGGCTTCCTTGACTTGGGCCAAACAGGCCCATTTCGTTGCTTTTGGTTTCATAGTGGTTTTATTTTTTTAGTTTTAAAAAAAGAGCGAGATGTATCACAATGACACAACCCGCTCCGAAATCGAAATGCGAAGTTACAAAGGATTTTTTACACCACCAAACTTTTTGTCAAGTATTTAATCAGACTTTGATACAAGAGTTATTTCTGTATCAAACGAATATGCCATCCCTTATTATTCTTTGACGCAATAAACTATTCATATTGTCGCGAACTCTTACAAGGTCAACTTTACAGTCAAGCAATTGCTCTAGTTCTGCCTGAATCATATCTAAGGTCAGTAATGATGGAGCCTGACCTTCGTAGCAGATGTCTACATCGCTATTGTCTGTTTGTTCACCGCGAGCCACAGAACCAAAGATGCCGAGTTTCGTCATCCCATATTTTTTCTGAGCCGTTGGCTTGTAACATCTCATCAGATTTAATATTTCAGCTTGCGACTTCATCTTACAATCTAGAACAGTTATTTCACTTTGCAAATATATGAAGTTTTTTGCAAAGTACAAAGAAAAAAAGGAAAAATATTTAATTCCCAGATAATCAAGTCAGGAGGTTGGAAAATTTACCTTCCCTCCTCACTCCTCCATCTTCCCTCTTCCATCAGAATTCAGACATCATTTTACTCCACACTCCTCACTCTATCATGTATGACAGGTACCAGTCCCTGTGATACTCAATCTCTGAAAAGGACTAAAATGGACTAATCGTTTTTGGTGGAATATGTCTATTTTTGTAACAAAAATAAAAAAATCAGTTCACAATGTTACAACTTTCAAAATTATTTCCTATCTTTGTGGCGTTATCCAGCGATGGGTGACGGACATAGAGGAGAGCTATTTAGCTTTGACCCGCAAGAGAATCTGGAAAATTCAACGTGTACGGGTGAGAAGTCTGAAAGCTGTTCCTCCTGCAGTAGCATATATACTGCTCTCTCCGCTATGGAGTCAGCTCACATATATACCTGCAGGTGTGAGCTGATTTTCATTCTGACGTACACAGGTATTCCAGAACCTTCTTGCTAAGGGATGTCAAGAAGGCTCACACTCTTTGTGTGTATGTGGAATACTAATAGCTAATATTGTATAAATATGAATTTAATAGAAAATCCTTGGTTAGATATAAGTTGGAACAAAACAATACCCGATTGTGACTGGTATTATTTTGCTCTATTAGGTGCAAAATCTAAAGGAATTATAAAATGTGACGAGTTTAATTTTGTTACTAAAGAAATAGAAGATTACATTTTTACCCAAGGGAAATTTGATATTGTCAAGGAGAAGGTAATTCAATTACTTGAGCCCGAAAACATAAAACCTGAAGCATTGGTTAATGAGTGGATTGTCAAGCATAATATTCAATTGAATACTCTTCCTGAACCATACACGGGAGATCCTGAAAGTAATGTGTATTTACTCAATATGAATCCTGGAAAGAGAGATGAAGAATTTGA
Organism: uncultured Bacteroidales bacterium; assembly: GCA_902799655.1. Lineage (GTDB taxonomy): Bacteria > Bacteroidota > Bacteroidia > Bacteroidales > Bacteroidaceae > Prevotella. The sequence continues at coordinate 47,176 of CADCBH010000017.1, read as the reverse complement.
AAAGGTAGAATATAATAGACTGAAATATGAACTGTTGACAAAATTAAACTTATCCCATCAGATTAAGCATAGTTTTTGGTATCACATGAAAGGCCATGATGGTTATTCTTGGATAAGGAACAAAACAAATCGGCTCTTAAAAAAGACGTTGTATCCGCGTTTTTTCATGATAGAATATTTCCCCTATCATTCTGTGAGGGGCTTTGAGTTTCCTCAATACCTTCCTTCTTATCATTATACTGACTTTATTTTAAAAAGGTGGTTAAATAAACCTTCCGAGAACAAAATCTTAATTATCATGAGAAATAATGAAAAATGGGTAAGACGGATTGAGGAAATGAAAATCAACTCATTTCCTTATGCAGTATTAAACAACAAACAAAATGTAAGTTTAACAAAGAAAAATATTAGTCGTAATGGGAAAGATATAGATTTTGATGATTTTATTGCACAAATCTCATATGACTTCCCCAATAATAAAAAGGATGAAGATGCAAAATAATCGGCTTACAGAATTTTTCAGGTAATATATTAACATCTAAAATATATAACGTATATGAAAACAAAACTTTTTTTATTATTTCTAATTATTTCAGTAAATTGCATAGCAAAAGGAACTCTTAGTTGGGATTTACATCTTTCGTATAAACTAGCGGATAAGGACGGAATTGTTATAACAGAATTTGATGCTTTAAAGCAAGAGATTGACACCCTAACCTTAAAAACATATTCAACGAGTAGTGGTTCGTGTGATTTATTTGAACCTACTTTTCTTTTATTTATAACAAAAGAATTGTCGACGGATAAAATTCGTTACTATGTCATACCTGCTATGCCCGGAGAAAAAGTTATAATAACTGATAAAAATGATGGAAGATATGACATAAACGGTTCAGATTTTTATGAAAAGATACATGAGGTGGACATATATATAGAAGGATTACAGAGAAAATCAAAAGATATATATAATCAATTTGCAGAATATGTAAAAGCGAACCCGAATAGTGAAGCTTGCGCTATGATGATTCCAATTGCTCTTTTGAATGATAAAGAAAAAATAAAGAGTGCTGCCCAACTGTTGTCGCCAGAATTAAGCATTGGTCGCTTAAAAAAATATGTGGATCGTTTAATAAATGCGGATAATATCTTATATAATATTGGAGTCTTTTCATCTCGCAGTTTTGATAAGTATAAGGACATAAAAATATTCGATGTTTCATATCGTGGAAAGAGGAAATCGCCAACTTTTACGACTCCCGAAAAAGCAGGATATACACTTTTATATACTAAAACCATGAAAGGCTATAAGAGTGATTTTTATTTAGAAGGCGTACATACTGATAAGTATGATAATGGTGATTTTGTAACAATACAAGATTCTAATTCTTCCTCATTGGGCGATTGGCAAGTGACATCTGAAAATGGTATTGTCATGAAGTATGAAAATGGTGTTGTAAGAGTGTATTGTCCATCAGGAATAATAATAGAAAAAAGAAGTAAAGACAACCGCGACGAGTATTTCCCATGGGAAGTAAAAGACAAAAGACCGTTCTCCTTAACTTGGTATACGGGTGATTTATTATATTTGCCAAACGACAGTACTCCGTTAAAATATGTTGATATAAGAACCAACGCGATAGGGTACAGACCATTTAAGACAGTAGGGTATTTAAAAGAAGATAGATTATATACAGTTACAGAAGATGGAGTTGCTATTCCCTTTAAGCAAATAATTAAAAATTGTGTCATTGGTGCTAATGCAAACGATACGATTTCTGATGTTAAACTTAATAATATGCATAGTGATGATGCAAATTTAGAAATCAAATATAAAAATGGTGATTATCTTAATTGTGACTATTCACTAACAGCAAACGATTATATAATTAAGTCTGGATCAATTCACAGAAATGGAGGAATACTCACAATTAAAGAAGTTAATGGAGACGTCGTAAAACTCTTGTCATTCCCTAATGGTGACAAATACGTAGGAGATTTTTATTACGAATTTGAAAACCACGAAGCTGGGGGTGGTTTTGCCGGAGCGTCTACAGAAAAATTTAAGATTAGTGATCTGAGCTTTCCTGAACTTCAATTTTGGAATGGAACACTTATCAAAGCCAACGGAAAACGTATCGACTACAAGAAAGGAAAGTCAGAGCAACAGTTGGCTGCAGAAAAGAAAGCAGCAGAGGCAAAAGCTATGGCGCAATATAACACCTTGTGTAAAAGATTTGGCAAGAAATACGTTGACGCAGCTCTCAATCAAAATCCAATTGTCGGAATGCCAGAAGAGCTCCTGAAAAGCGCATTTACTCTGAAGTTTGAAAAGCAAAGTGGCGACTACAAACTATATCGAATCACGGGTCTAGGTTGGAAAAATTTTGGTAGGACACTGACCGACAACGCTACTCTTTATTCTATCTGGGTTAGAAATGGAAGAGTTGTGGACGTTAGATATTGGGGTAATTGAAATGATATTGTAAAAAAGAAACCACTTTTACGAGCCAGTCGCATCAAATCGACTGGCTCGTTTAATGCGAAGAAATTGGGGTTCCGACTGATCCGAAAAAATTTATGTACAGTCCCTATGTCACGCCGTTTCGACTCGATGATGATCATTCTATTGATTCCAACATGTGTTTGAATTCTTCTTCTGTAGGCAGGTAGAGTTTATAACGAGAAGCAAATAATTGCTTACCATCATTCAACACAGAATATTTCACGATGGCCTCACTCTTTTGAGAACAAAGGATGATTCCCAGTGTAGGATTGTCATCTTCATTCTTATAAAGCGCGTCCCACATACGAATATAACTATCCATCTGCCCCACATCCTCATGTGTCAGTTTTCCGAGTTTCAAATCTATCAACACATGACATTTCAGAATGCTATGATAGAAGACCAAATCCACATAGAAATCCTCGTCGTCATAGCGCATTCTCCTTTGACGTCCAACGAAACAGAATCCACGACCTAATTCCAACAAGAACTGCTGCAAATGATCAATAAGCGCCTGTTCTATATCACTTTCATGCAAGGCGGGATAATCTTTCAGGTCCAAGAACTCCAACACGAAAGGATCACGAATAAACTGTGTGGGAGCCACCTCCTTTAATTTCTCATTCGCCTCAGCTACAACAGTTTCCTTTTCTTTGCTAGCAAGAAGACGTTCATAGTAGAGTGTGGAAATCTGGCGATCCATCTGTCTGGTGCTCCAAACGCTATCAGCTGCCTCATTCATATACCACAAACGAGCCGCCTCATTCTCTACACTAATCAGTCGGCGATAGTGTGACCACGTCAATTCGGGACGCAGTGTGTCCCGTTTCATGTTCCACAATCTGCTGACCTATGAGCCAGTAACTTTCCACCATCGCAAAGTTCACTGCTGTATATGCCCGTTTCCTGGCATTGGCAAGAATCTCAGTTACATTGGCATATAGTTTATTTAAGCCCTGATATACTTCTTTGTTCTGTAATTCATTCATATTGCATAAGAATTTTCTGCAAAGTTACATATATTTATTCACATATTCTTGCTTATAACAATTTTTTCACATCTTACATCACTTGTCACTCAGTATCTGTCTCTATGGCATCCTATGGCATCTGCTTCTCCTGGATCAGTCGGATTGCGAAGCCACACTCTGACCTTGGTAAGAGACCCGCCTTTTTGTGGGACTCTTAAGTGAGACCGATACGTTGTGGAGACCCCGAACGCGGTGAGTGAGGACGTCAGGGACATCAGGGTATAAAAACCGCCACCTCGTGAAGAGATGGCGGGTGTGTCAGGAACCAGGTACGTGACACGACACCTTTATATTTACAAGGATCTCTTCATCGGTATCACACCAATCACTAATTGTTTTGTATCACAAGCGCCCAGTCGTGATGACTTGGCGCTTATTTTTTCAGTATTTTCCAATAACCTGTTTTGTTACCTCCTATACGTTCAATGATGGCTGCATCACGAAGGATGGAGATGTGTTTACGAACCATTCTGTCGCTGATGCCTAAGCGATTGCCTACAGTCTCTGCTGAAGCATGCGCGTCAGCCTTTAATTCCAAATATACATCCCACGCTGCGTCAGAAAGTCCGGGATATTGCAGCCTCAGTTTATTAGGAACTTTATTGGGAACTTTATTAGGAACTTTATTAGGAACTTTATTAGGAACTTTATTAGGAACTTTATTAGGAACTTTATCTGGCAAGGGTTCTCCCTGATGTTCCTTCAAGGTCTTATAGATTTCGTTGAGCATGAAATCGATAAAGGGGCCCGACTGTCCGGCATTGCTGCTAGCTGTGATGGCATCGTAATACTTTTGCTGGTTGGCATACACCATATTCTCAACAGGCAGATGCTCAAACAGTGGATGAAGTTTGCCTAATATCAGCGACTGCCAAAGTCGTCCCGTTCGTCCATTACCATCAATAAAGGGATGGATAAACTCAAATTCGTAATGAAACACGCAGGAACGGATGAGCAGATGATCTTTTGAACGTTTAAGCCATTCAAAGAGGTCGCTCATCAGCATGGGCATCCTGTCTGCTGGCGGAGCAAGGTGTACTAATCCCTTTTCTCCGAATACACCTACTCCACCACGACGATAACGCCCTGGTTCATCCACTAGAGCCCCCATCATTACACCATGTGCCTTTAGCAGGTCTTTCTCGTTGAAAGCATTGAGTGTAGGATATAACTCGTAGGTCTTGATAGCATTCTTAACCTCCTGAATCTGACGAATTGGTGCCACCACATTCTTACCATCAATGATGTCGCGTACTTCATCCTCAGAGAGCGTATTGCCCTCAATGGCCAATGACGAGTGAATGGTTTTGATGCGATTTACCTTACGCAGACGCAGCCCATCTTCCTGTTCTAAGCGAATGGCGTAGCGCTCTATCTGCGCTGAAATCTCTGCTATCAGATTGATGGCCTCAGCACTCACTTTAAACGGTGGTATATATGACGGCTCTTTGCTCATGATTGTGCTTTTGCCCACAAAGATAGTAAAAAAAACAATACAGTTGAAAGAAATCAGCAAAAAAAGTGACCATGAGGCCACTTAGGGGTACACAACGCTTTTCGTGGTCATTTGGTCAAGGTCATTTGGTCATTTTCGATTTCGGGAACGCGGTTATTTGCTCACTATATATAAATATATATATTTATATTATAGTGACGGTTTTGACAGCATCTGTTTTTCGATTTTGACCAAATGACAAATGACCAAATGACCGCGCAACTGAAAAAATATATTTTTTTCTTCCGTCAGCATTCGTGAACCGCAATGGGAATGTTGTACCTTTGTAGTGTCGAAAAATGAGAGAGGCCGTAACGCTGCAAGAGAAACGGCAAGTTGCTACCAGAGAAACGGCATATCGCTCAAAACACAACAAACTTTTATATTAACCTTTAAAATTTTTATTATCATGGGAACAATTCAAATTAAGAAGGTCGAAAAGACCGTAACAACGGGTAAGATTGGCGAGGAGCGCCAGAAGGTAAAGAAGACCTACGGCAAGATCATCTATCGCGGTACGCTGAGCCTGGCAGACATGGCGGAGCACATCATGAAGCATGGTACGGTATATACCGAGGATGTAGTGATAGGTCTGGCTGACCAGAGCAAGAAGTCGCAGTACAAGGCGGCTGCCATGAAGCAGGGCGTGAGCCTGAGCACGCAGCTGTACAGCGAGCTGACGGGGGAGGAAACCGGAACCACGGAATCAGGGAACAACGGATCGCAGGGTAGCAACGGCGGCACCTCTGGTGGCGACAACGGCGGTGGTAACTCCGGAGGCGACTACAACGAGGGCGATTAAATTCAAGGGTCGCCTGCGGCTCAAAATCAAACAAAATCTTTGGTAAAATCTCCGCAGACCAGAATAAGGCACCTGTAAAATTTTTGATTAGATTTTCTTTAGATTTTGAGCGTAGCGACCCTCCAAATCAAAAACTAAAAACTAGACGAAGATGAAGAATTCAAGGTTTTGGGATGTGCTGCTGAAGGTCATAGTAGCAGCCATCACGGCAGCAGCCACTGCGCTGACTACCACCTCGTGCATGGGACATGGACCGTTTTGAGGGATGATGTCTGATGTAAGAAGTAAGATGTCTGAAGTCAGATGTAAGAGAAAGACCGCTTGGGATTGGATTCCTAAGCGGCCTTTGTTGGTTCTTATTTCGCTGTTAACTTCGCACCTTTGTATTTGTCCAGTATCTCACCAGTTAAACGAATCATCTTCTGCGCTTCGCCATTCATGGTCAATTTCAACACATCACCTTCTATGGTATAAGTGCCAGATATCTGCACGTCGCATTCGTTGACCGCAGAAAACTGGTCGCCTTTAACCTGATACTTCCAACTATGAAGTATCCGCTTAGACCATTCGCCTGAAGATTTATCCTTTTCCAGAATGCCAAAGAGCGCTACACCGTCTGTACCAAAGTCCCATATTCGGAACCAATGGCTATCGGGTTTTGACGAACCATCTTCATACCATACAGTGCCTACAAGTGAACCGGGCTTCGAATTATCGTCATCACCGCAGGCTGTCAGCGTAAATGCTGCTACGAAGAGGCTCATAAAGAGCCAGAGATTCAGTTTTTTCATAGTCTTATTTTTTTTAGCGAATCATTGTTTGATATATGGACCCTCTGGAATATTATCACCAATACCACTGCCAAGACCAATGACGTACAGTTGTTTACCGTCAATGCGGTATTCCACCTTAAAAGTCTTTTGACGAGTACTAGCCACCCCAGGTTCGGGATCTTCGGGATTCTGACATAAGATTCTCTCAAGAGTAACAGTAGCTTCAGCATCAGAAGTGACAATATACTTTCCTTCATAAATCCAGCGAACGTGTAGCTGATCTGCACTCTGCCAAAGTTCTTTTACCAAAGTACAACTATTGTCAGTACCGAAGGTCAGGGAATATACAGCACGTCCGCCACTTTCAAATGGCTGAGTGCATATCCACTTACCACTAAGCCGATTATTTGTCGGCTCGTCATCACTACCGCCACATGCACTTAGCGTTAACGCTGCTACGAACAGGCTCGCAAAGAGCCAGAGATTCAGTTTCTTCATTGTATTTCTTGTTTAGTTAATAATATTTAATGATGCAAAGATAAGAAATAACCATTCAATCAGCGTCCCACAATTGCAATAATTTTTCCCAAAATTGCAATAGCTACTAACATAAAACAAAAGCAGACCACCAACGAAACTGTGGCGGACTGCTTATTATATTCATTTTTAATGTGTTACAGTGACTAACACTTTTTACTTCGCGCTAAATCGGTATGCCGGCAGACAGCTCCCTGCTGGGCTCGTGCACAGGCAAAGAAGGCCTCGGGGCTCTCCATCTTGACACGGTCGTCATCGCCCTCGTAGTCGGGTTCGCCAGGAACGGCGTGGAAAAGTAGAAAATCCAGAACCGTCTATACTTTTTGCAAAAGTGGATCACATCAGCAAAGTGGATCACCCAGATTGCGAAGCCACACTTCGATCTTTAGTCGAAGAACAGACCCCATGTTTTTGCTTTAGCGTGAAATGATAATAATAATGAAAAAATTCGCAAAAATGATAATTATTCGCAAATTATTTCTTATCTTTGCACCCGTCAGACATGAATAAAGACAATGAACATCGAATTTGAAGACGCGGCTTTAGAGGAGCTCTACACCAATGGTAAGACTCAAGACCACCAATATAAACGGCTATCCAAGGACGTCGTGAAGCAATACATCAAGGTGGTCAACTACATCAAGTCTGTCAATCGGTTGGAGGACCTCTTTCAAATCAAGTCGCTCCACTACGAGAAAAAGAAAGGCGACCTCAACGGTGTCGATGCCGTATGGATAAATGCCCAGTATCGTCTTTTCTTCTACAGTTCGCCTGATGAAACAGGCATCATTGTAAACGCATTGTTATTTGAAATTTCGAAGCATTATGAGTAAGAAAGCATTAACCCCATTCGTTGCCACACATCCTGGTGAAATGATTAAGGACGAACTCAAGGAGCGTGGAATGACGCAGAAGCAACTAGCAGCAGAAACAGGTATCAAGCCCTCTGTGCTCAGCGAGACCATTAACGGCAAGCGTAGCCTGTCACTCAACGTTGCTGTTGCTTTAGAAAAAGCCCTTGGTATTTCTGCTGATATCTGGATGAACATGCAAACACAGTACGACCTCGATACTGCCAATATTGCAGAGCGTGACAATCAGCGTGAGACCGTTGCCGTCACCATTCCTATGCGCGATCGCAATCTCTTGCAGGAGTTAGTTCGTAAGTTTGGTTGGGTCTGCGTATTCTAAGCAGTTTCAAGCCCAGCTAAACTCACCATGTTTAGGACAAATAATAATTACAGGGTCTTTATTGCCTTTATAATCCACCTTGGAGTAGTCATACTTATCCCCATGCACTGCTTTGGCTTTTGCAATGAATTCTTCTGTGGTCAGCTTTGCCATTTTACTCAGCGTTTCCCTCTTCTTCCTTCAATTCCTTGGAAAATTCAGAACAGATCCCACTTTTGAATCGCTGATAAGACCTTTAATGAAGAGCAAAAAGACCGCCTATCGGGCGGTCTTTGTTTGAAAAATCGAGAGTCGATCCGAATTTTTACTTTTTGCGAGAGAAATAGATGGTCTCGTCGTAGATAACGGATCTCTTTTCACCTGAAGCAGTAACTCTGAACTCATTGTCAATGTAGTTCATGTGGATGACCAATTGGTCTGCTGTCAGCGCCCCATAATTGCAATACTAACTCCCAAAATTGCAATACTTAGCCATTTAAACGAAAAAGACCGCCTCGGGGGCGGTCCTTACCATTCTTGATGGTTTATTTTCCGGAGTCGATGAGCCACTTACCGTCTTCGGTCTTGATGAGCTTCATCTTCTCTTCTTTAGTATCACCATTGCCATAGTTGATGGTGTAGGGAACGATGGCGGTATTCTCTTCGACAGAAGGGGTACCGACATTGAAGTCCTTGATGCCTTCCTTCTTCTCGACCTCCTTGTTCATCTTGTCCTGGATGAGGGCAACGAGTTGCTGCTTCTCCTCATCGGTCTTTTCTTTCTTGAAATACATCAGGTCAACATAGCCTTTGTAGTCTTTATCGACGATACACTTAATGGCCTTGGTGGTGACGCCCTCGGGGGTGTCGGTTGAGCTGCATGAGCACAAGGTGAGCACAAACAGGCAAACGGCAGCAAATGATAATAACTTCTTCATTGTAGATTTCTTTTTAAGGGGTTATTAATTCTAAAAATTGATTATCGGTTTCAAATCACTGCAATGCAGGATGTCAGAGGGGAGGATGCAATCGGTCTCGATACCAATCAGTCGCAAGTGGTGATGCTGGAGTCCCGGCAAGGGGCGCGATGTGGCTGCATAGGCGTGGACGACGAGTTCGGTGCAATACATGCTGGTGGTGTCGCTATCGTCGTAGTCATGATCGAAGAGCGTATGGCGTCGATAGACGCTAAGCGCGACATCGGCAGCACGATGGGCTGTCAGACTGTCGATATGACGATAGACGGCTCCCTGCTGGGCTCGCGCACAGGCGAAGAATGCCTCGGGGCTCTCCATCTTGACGCGGTCGTCATCACCCTCATAGTCGGGTTCGCCAGGAACTGCGTGGACAATCATCGGCACGCCTGCCGAGTCAACGACAATGCCTACATGCGAATAGACGCCTCCCTTCTCGGCCAACAACACCGCATGACTGGTGAATCCGGAGCCGCGACGAAAGACTACGTCGCCGACACGAAATTGCACGTCTGGCGGAAGAATGGAACCGCCCTGCTCGCTGGCGCCGTCAGAACAGGCCAACAGGCAGAGCGGTAGAAGTATGACGAGAAGTCGTCGCATCTATTAGTCTTCTTCCTTCATCTCAGCCTCATGCTGCTTGATGAGCTCCTGCTGGATATCGTTTGGTACGAGCTCGTAGGAGGCGAACTTCGTAGAGAACGAGGCGCGACCGCCAGTGAGCGACGACAAAGCGATAGAATAGCTCGACAGCTCCTTCAAAGGAATCTTGGCGCTGAGCTTCTGATAGCCAGCCTCAGAGTCCATACCCATGATGATGGCGCGACGACCCTGCAGGTCGGACATTACATCACCCATGTAGTCGCCGGGCACGAGTACCTCGAGGTCGTAGATAGGCTCGAGCACCTTAGGACCGGCCTCCTTGAAGGCTGCGCTGAAAGCATTGCGTGCTGCCAGCATGAATGAGAGTTCGTTAGAGTCAACGGGGTGCATCTTACCGTCATAGACGATGACGCGAACGTCGCGGGCATAAGAACCTGTCAACGGGCCCTGCTCCATGCGCTCCATCACACCCTTCAGGATAGCGGGCATGAAACGCATATCGATGGCACCACCGACAACTGAGTTGATGAAGACGAGCTTACCACCCCACTCCAGATCTTTCTCTTCCTTCGACTTGATGTTCATCTTGAACTCCTGACCACCAATGGTGAAGCTTGTAGGATCGGGCATACCGTCGGTATAAGGCTCGACAATCAGGTGAACCTCACCAAACTGACCGGCACCACCCGACTGTTTCTTGTGACGATAGTCGGCACGGGCCATCTTCGTGATGGTCTCACGATATGGAATCTTCGGCTCCTGATACTCAATCTGGATCTTCTCGTTGTTCTCCATACGCCACTTCAAGGTGCGCAGGTGGAACTCACCCTGACCGTGAACGATAATCTGGCGTAACTCCTTAGACTGCTCGACAACCCATGTGGGATCTTCCTGACGCATCTTCTGCAGGGCAGCCATCATCTTCTCAGTCTCACTCTCGTTGACAGCCTTGATGGCACGAGAGAACTTGGAGTTAGGATATTTGATGAAGTCGAACTTGTTCTCGACGTCCTTGCCATTCAGGGTGTTACCAGTCTTCACATCCTTCAGCTTAACAGTACAGCCGATATCACCGGCACGCAGCTCGTCAACCTGGATACGGTTGGCACCAGCGCAGGCATACAGTGTACCCATGCGCTCCTTAGAGCCACGATCGGCATTGGTCAGGTCGTCGCCACTCTTCACAGTACCGCTCATCACCTTGAAGTACTGAACCTCACCGATATGGGGCTCAACACCAGTCTTGAAGAAGTAGAGCGATGTGGGAGCAGAAGCGTCGGCAGGAACGTCCTTGCCGGCAGCATTCTTGATGACGGGCATCTCGCTGACGAAGGGAACTACGTTGCCGAGGAACTCCATCAGACGGCGAACACCCATGTCGCGACCTGCGCAGACGCAGAATACGGGGTAGATAGAACGGGTGACCAGACCCTTGCGGATACCCTCACGCATCTCGTCCTCGCTGAGGTCCTCGCTCTCGAAGAACTTCTCCATCAGTGTGTCGTCACCAGCAGCGGCAGCCTCAACCAGAGCGGCCTTCCACTCCTTGGCCTTCTCCAACTGGTCGGCAGGAATATCCTCGATGATAGGTGCACCACCCTCGGGCTTCCAAGAGTACTTCTTCATCAGCAGCACGTCGATGACACTGTTGAAGCCAGCACCAGTAGCGATAGGATACTGAACGGGAACGCAGTTAGGACCATAGACCTCCTTCAGCTGAGCCAGAATCTGGTCGAAGTCGCAGTTGTCGCGATCCAGCTGGTTAATCAGGAAGATGACGGGCTTCTTCAGTTTCTCCGTATTACGGAAGGCATTCATCGTACCTACCTCAGGACCATACTGGCCATTGATGAGGATGACAGCCTGATCGGTCACGTTCAGAGCGGTGATAGCACCACCTACGAAGTCGTCAGAACCCGGACAGTCGATGATATTGAGCTTCTTGTTGTTCCACTCAACATGAAAAACAGTTGAGAACACCGAGTAGCCATATTCCTGTTCTACAGGGAAGTAGTCGCTCATGGTGTTCTTACTCTCAACGGTGCCGCGGCGCTTGATGATGCCGGCCTCGTAAACCATACTTTCGGCAAGAGTAGTCTTGCCGCTACCCGCACTGCCAAGCAGTGCAATGTTCTTAATCTCGTTAGTTTGATAAACTTTCATAAGGCTTATTGTTTTTGGTTATGTTGCTTGTTTCGGTTATCGGACGCTAAAATTAGTCATTTTCGTGCAAAAAACCAACGAAAGCTTCCAAATATTAAACTTTATTAGTACTTTTGCATTGTTTTATGGCTGGTCTTTATATCCATATACCCTTTTGCAAGAGTCGCTGCATCTATTGCGGCTTCTATTCGACGACGGGCATCAAGCTGCGTCAACAGTATGTTGATGCGGTGATAAAGGAGATGGAAGAAGTTAGGAGAAGAAAGAAGGAGATAGAAGACGATAGCATTGAAACAATATATCTTGGTGGTGGCACACCCAGCCAGCTGACCATTCCACAGTTGCATCAGATTTTTGATGCTATATATAAATATAATAAGGTGGAAATGGGGGCAGAGGTGACCATCGAGATGAATCCTGACGACGTGACAGAGGTATTTGCCGACGGACTGTGCCTGCTACCCGTAAACCGTGTGAGTATGGGTGCGCAGACATTCAATGACGAACGACTGAAATGGCTACACCGCAGACACACCTCGCAGCAAGTGGCTGAGGCAATGGAACGTCTGCGCGACAACGGTATCCAGAATATCAGCATCGACCTGATGTATGGGTTCCCTGGCGAGACGCTCGACGACTGGCAACGAGACATCGATGCCGCTCTTGCCCTCGGTGCGGAACACATCTCAGCCTATTGTCTGATGATTGAAGAAGGTACCCCGCTATGGCAATGGGCAAATGGAAAATGGACAATGGACGAGGAACTGGAGCGCCAGATGTATGAAATGCTGATAGACCGATTGGAAGCTGCTGGCTATGAGCATTATGAAATCTCCAACTTCGCCAAGCCCGGCTATCGCTCGAAGCACAATTCAAGCTACTGGAACGATACACCCTATATCGGACTGGGAGCTGCTGCCCACAGCTACGACGGCAAGGGACGCCAATGGAATGTGGCAGACATCAGCCAGTATATAGAACAAATCGAACAAGGCGTCATCCCCTACGAACGCGAGGAGCTGGATGACGACACACGCTACAACGACCGCATCACCGTAGCACTCCGAACCCGCGAAGGGCTCGACCTTACCACGCTGTCAGAACGTCATCGCCGCTATTGTCTGAGCGAGGCGAGACGTTTTATCACCGACGGGCTGTTACAGCAGCAAGACCAGCATCTGGCGCTGACCCGACGGGGATTGTTTGTCAGCGACTACATCATGAGCGCTCTGGTCATGGTGTAGCCGCACGGGTAGTTCAGGCAGCATCCTTACGCTTGCTGACGTAGATGGCAATGCCCAAAATGACGAGCAACACGGTTGCTCCGATATTCATCCAATCCATTACAAAAATAAAATTATATAAGTCTCTTTTGTTTCTTTCTTAAATGTCAAGGGGGGTATATGTCAGTCCCCACACCTTGGCGACAGCCTCGTAGGTGCACTTGCCACCCACTATATTGACGCCACGAGCCAACGAACGGTCATCGAGGCAAGCCCGCTTCCAACCTTTATCAGCCAGGGCCAGCACATAGCGCAGCGTGGCATTGGTAAGGGCAATGGTAGAGGTATTGGGTACAGCGCCCGGGATATTGGCTACGGCATAGTGCACAATGCCGTCGAGGGTATAGACGGGATCGCTGTGGGTGGTAGGATGAGAGGTCTCGAAGCATCCACCCTGATCGATAGCCACATCGACGAGCACGGTTCCCGGTTCCATCAATGCGAGCATATCCTTGGTGATGAGTTTGGGAGCGGCATCACCTGGAATGAGCACCGAACCGATGACGACATCGACTGTTGGCAGCTCCTGACGGATGTTATGCTCTGACGAATAGAGGGTATGCACATTGGCAGGCAACTCGGCAGCCAACTGTTTCAGACGTGGCAGCGAGACATCGGTAATGGTGACATCGGCACCCATACCGGCTGCTAAGCGAGCTGCAGCCTCACCAACGGTACCGCCACCCAGCACCAGCACACGGGCGGGTTTCACACCAGGCACACCAGCCATCAGCTTACCCTTGCCACCCTTGGTCTTCTGCAGGTAGTAGGCACCATTCTGGGCAGCCATACGACCAGCGACCTCACTCATGGGGATGAGCAGCGGCAGCGAACGGTCGTCACGCTCTACCGTCTCGTAGGCGATACAAATGGCGCCACTCTGCATCATGGCATGGGTGAGTTCCTCCTCACAAGCGAAATGGAAATAGGTGAACACCACCTGTCCGTCTCGCACCAACGGATATTCTGGTTCGATAGGTTCCTTGACCTTGACAATCATATCGGCCTCGCGATAGACATCCTCGATAGACGGCAGAATCTGGGCACCTACCTGCAGGTAGGTCTCATCACTGAAGCCACTGCCTTCGCCAGCGGTATGCTGCACAAAGACCTGATGGCCTCGACGCACTAACTCGGCGACACCAGACGGTGTCATACCAACCCGATTCTCATTGTTCTTGATTTCTTTGGGGACTCCGATTTTCATACGCTTTTGGATTTAAAGTATAAAAGTATGTCGCAAATATACGAAATATTTGCGACATAGCAATGAAATATCCTGAAAAAAATGCTTTTTACCTTTTATATCTTTAATCCATCGGCTGGAAATCGGGACGAGGGCCGTCAGGTCCACGGTGGCCGCGATGGCCATGATGACCGTGACGACCAGGACGCATCTTCTCATACTGCTTGTACTGCTCGTCGGTCAGAATCTCCTTCAGCTCCTTATTGTATGCCTGGCGCTGCTCGAAGCGCTCCTTCATCTCCTTCTTCTGGGCATCGGTCATCTCAGGACGCTGCGGACGCTTCTGCTCTCCCTGAGCTGTAGCACCGATCTCACCGTCGGGTTTCTGAGGACGAGGACCGCGCATGGACGGACCGCCAATCACTTTCTCATACTTGGTATTCAGGGCCAGCACCTTGGTCTTCTGCTCATCGGTGAGTTTCAGCCTATCGGCCATACGTTCGGTGACCTGGGCGGGAGTCATCTTCTTGGGACCACGTGCCTGCTTGTTGTCAACTTCTTGTGCCTGTACTGCTGTCATCGACAGGAAAGCTACCATCATTAAAATTACTTTTTTCATACCTTTTGTTTTTTTAGTTGGTTATACTTAAATTTTGAATGAGTCTCTGAGTCATTGCTCGTTATTATGACGTCACAAAGGTATGAAAAGTTTAACCGCTCGCCAAGCGATTTCAGCGAACGGTTAAAAATCTTCAGCCAACAGCCTTCTTCTGTCTATCGGCGCAAGGCGATATTGTAGTTGTAGAATTGCTTGTTGCCAGTGATATCCTCGATAACCTTGATAAATGGCGGGAAGTTGACATCCTCCTGCTGGGCGACCCCCTTGGTCTGAAGCATCATGAGATTGCTTACAGGCTCATGAAAGGTGTCAATCTCAAAATACTGACCTTTCCAGATGAAGCTACGGCGCGTCTTACGGATGGTTGAGCGGTAAGGATCAGCCTGCTGGAGCAACGACTCATAGAGTGCATTGCTAACCTGACGCTCCGTTTCGAGTACATCGGTAGGCGACACCCGTTTCTTGGTCTTATGGACATTGACCACCTCACCGCCCCAGCTGCGACGGCGCAGGCGCACCTCGACACCAGGATCTGCAACGAGATAGGTCTGCGTAATCTCGCTCTCGATACAATCGGGCAGCTCGCCTGTCAACTCAATGAGATAGACACGCTCTTCCTCAATAGGCTGCGGGATACCCAGCACATTGGAAATTTCGAGGATAACCCGGTTCAGCTTGGTATCGAAGTCGTCGTGGTTGTTGATGACACGCAGGTGGGGATGACCCGTCCACGACTTATTGACCTTCTTGTCTAAATCGCGAGCCAACTGCAGGCCCTCCTCATTGGCCTGTTCATAGCGGGTAGAATTGGTGGCTGTGGTATAATACTGTTCAGCACCGTCGGCAGCACTCACCAGATGGAGGACGGCATCATAGCGTTCACGCAACTCATTAGGCGTGGTGCCACACTTCTGGCACAGCTCTATCCACATGTCGGGCGAGATATACGCCGAGATATCAAGCGTACCGCGGTCGCAAACCACAAAGGTCGGTTTGGTACATGTCTCAGCCAGACGCATGAAACTGTCTTCGAGTGCCAGCTGAGTCTGCAGGATGGCCAGCTCTCCCTCATAGTAGAGTTTGGGGTTGGGCGTCAAGTAGCTCCAGCCACCCTGACTATACATAGTAGGAACTTCCGGAACGGTAAACACCTTGAATCCCAGATTTGAAAAGTGCTCGATGATGCGTACCAGAGCAGTCGTTTTGCCGGCACAAGGGCCGCCAGTCAGTACAATTCGCTTGACGTTACTCATTATTGTTTGTGATTAGTGTTTGCAAAGATACAAAAAATTTCTTCATAAACCGTTTTTCATTCAAACTTTTTTTCGTACTTTTGCAACTGAACTAAACACCTGTATTATGAAAACATTATACTACTCAGCGTTCATGCTGCTGTTGACGTTAACCGCCAACGCTCAAGACAGTGATTACAAAAAGTATTTCCTCACAGAACAGGAATGTCCTAAGGGCATACATTTCATCCCGGCTCCGCCCGCATTCAATAGTGTAGAGTTTGCCAACGATATCTATTTCTACAACTGGGGAAAACAACAGCGCGAGACGCCTCGTGGCCAACAGGCCGCTATCGACGAGGTAGAGAGGCTGGAGAAGGTATATTCAGAGGTCATTGGTTTTACCATCAGTAAGGAAGAGACACCGGATATCTTCTGGCTCGCACAGATGGCAGTCAATGACGGTACAAGAGCCAACCGTAATGTCAAGAATCACTATAAGCGTACCCGTCCGTTTGCCTATTTCAATGAGCCATCATTGGTCTCTCAGGATGATGACAAGGAGCGCTCGACATTCAGTTACCCGTCGGGTCACACCATTCGTGGTTGGATGTATGCCTTGACACTGGCCTGCGTCGTACCCGACTCAACAGACGTGCTGATCAACCGTGCCCGTGAATACGGTTTGAGCCGTGTAATCTGCGGACGCCATTACAAGAGCGATGTTGACGCTTCACTCATACTGGCCAGTGCGGTCTTCAGCAGGCTGAACAGCTGCGAAGCCTTCCAGGAGCAACTCAAGAAGGCTCGTAAGGAATATGCCAAGTTGCGCAAGAAGTAACGCTACCCATCATACCAAACAGAAGCGACGCACCCCGAAAAGGATGCGTCGCTTATTATTAGTGCGAACCACTCTCCTACTCTTCCGACAGGAGAATCTTCATCATCTCAACAGCAGCCTTGGCAACAGAGGTACCAGGACCGAAGATGGCGGCAACACCGGCTTTGTAGAGGAAGTCGTAGTCCTGAGCGGGAATCACACCACCGGCAATGACCATGATGTCCTCACGACCCAGTTTCTTCAATTCCTCAATCAGCTGTGGGATGAGGGTCTTATGACCTGCTGCCAACGACGAGGCACCCACAATGTGAACATCGTTCTCGACAGCCTCACGGGCAGCCTCGGCAGGTGTCTGGAACAATGGTCCCATATCCACGTCGAAGCCACAGTCGGCATAACCCGTAGCCACTACCTTTGCACCACGGTCGTGACCATCCTGACCCATCTTGGCTACGAAGATACGAACTCATCGGTCAGCTTGCAAGCCAACTCGAAGTCGCTATCGTTCTTTGATTCTGAACTATACACGCCTGAAATTGTTCTGATTACTGCCTTATAACGGCCTACGATGGCTTCGCAGGCATCTGATATCTCACCCAGGGTACAACGCAGCTGAGCTGCCTTGACGGCAAGGTCGAGCAGATTGTTCTCGCTCTTACGGCCTTCGTTGAAGTCGCGCACGCAATCGGTGATGGCCTTGAGGGCTGCCTGGCAGGCTGCCTCATCGCGCTTGCTGCGTACCTCTTTGAGGTTCTCCTCCTGCTGCTTGCGCACAGCAGTGTTGTCAACCTCGAGGATATCGATGGGATCCTCATGCTCCAGACGGTACTTGTTGGTACCGACGATGGTCTGAACGCCAGAGTCGATACGGGCCTGAGTACGGGCTGCAGCCTCCTCGATACGCATCTTCGGAAGACCGGTCTCGATGGCCTTAGCCATGCCGCCCAGCTTCTCAATCTCCTGAATATGCTCCCAAGCCTTATGAACCAGTTCGTTGGTCAGGGTCTCTACATAGTAGGAACCTGCCCATGGGTCAATCTGCTTGCAGACCTTGGTCTCGTTCTGGATATATATCTGGGTATTACGGGCGATACGGGCGGAGAAGTCGGTAGGCAGGGCGATAGCCTCATCGAGGGCGTTGGTGTGCAGACTCTGGGTATGACCCAACACGGCAGCCATAGCCTCGATACAGGTACGACCGACATTGTTGAAGGGGTCCTGCTCGGTGAGTGACCAACCCGATGTCTGCGAGTGGGTACGCAGAGCGAGCGACTTGGGATTCTTGGCACCGAAACTCTTCACAATCTTAGCCCACAACAGACGACCAGCACGCATCTTGGCAATCTCCATGAAGTGGTTCATACCGATAGCCCAGAAGAAGCTGAGACGGGGTGCAAACGCATCAACATCGATACCGGCATTCACACCAGTACGCAGATAGTCCATACCATCGGCGAGAGTGTAAGCCAACTCGATATCGGCAGTAGCACCGGCCTCCTGCATGTGATAACCTGAGATAGAGATGCTGTTGAACTTAGGCATCTTCTGGGAGGTATATTCGAAGATATCAGCAATGATCTTCATCGAGAATGCAGGGGGATAGATATAGGTATTACGTACCATGAACTCCTTCAGAATATCGTTCTGGATGGTACCTGCCATCTCCTCCAACTGAGCGCCCTGCTCCAGACCGGCTACGATGTAGAATGCCAGAATAGGCAGTACGGCACCGTTCATGGTCATCGACACAGACATCTTGTTCAAGGGGATGCCCGAGAAGAGCACCTTCATGTTCTCTTCGTTACAGATACTGACACCAGCCTTACCGACATCACCTACGACACGGGCGTTATCGGGGTCGTAGCCACGGTGTGTGGGCAGGTCGAAGGCCACAGAAAGACCTTTCTGACCAGAGGCGAGGTTACGGCGATAGAAAGCGTTTGACTCTTCAGCGGTAGAGAATCCGGCATACTGACGGATTGTCCAAGGCTTGAAGGGGTACATCATGGAGTATGGACCACGCAGATAGGGAGGGATACCGGCTGTAAAGTCGAGGTGTTCCATACCTTCGAGGTCTTCTTTCGTATAAACCGGACGTACCTCGATGTGTTCTGGGGTCTTTCTTTAATCCACTTGGCACCATCTTGAGCCTTGATACCAGCGTAGATATCTATGTCTTTAAATTGTTTACGCATCATTCAATTCTCCTATTCTTTAAATGCCAAGTTTCTGATTATATTCTTTCAAAGTCTCGAGCACGTTGCACTTGACGTGAACAAAGTTCTCAATGCCGGCAGCCTTCAGGTCTTCCATACAAGCAGGAGCACCAGCTACCACAAACATGGCACGGCCGTTCAAGTACTTGAAGGCAGGGATAGCATACTCAGCATACTCATCGTCGGAAGAACAGATGACGACGATGTCTGCCTTAGCTTCCAAAGCGGCGTCGACACCTTCCTCAACGGTCTTGAAGCCGAGGTTGTCGATGACCTTGTAGCCAGCGCAAGCCAGGAAGTTGCACGAGAACTGTGCACGAGCCTGACGCATAGCGAGGTTACCGATGGTGAGCATAAACGCTGTTGGCACCTTAGTCTCCTCAGTGTGGATACGCAAATCCTCGAAGTCGGCTGCGAGGCGGGTGCTCTCCAGCTTCTTGAATGGTTTCTCACAATCACCGCCGTGACAGCAGGCAGCAGCACTAAGAGGACGCTTACCCTCGCTCTTCTCCGTGAAGTTGGGGAACTGATTGGTACCGAGGATGAACTCCTTGCGCTTGGCAGCATCACCATGACGCTTCACATTGGTAGCGTTAATGTCGTCCTGAACAGTGCCTGCCTTAACAGCAGCGAGGAAACCTCCCTCCTCTTCTATCTTCAGGAACAGCTTCCAACCCTCCTGAGCCAAAGCATCAGTCAGATGCTCGATATAATAAGAACCAGCAGAGGCATCGACAATACGATCGAAATGAGCCTCCTCCTTGATGAGCAGCTGCTGATTGCGTGCAATACGCTCGCTGAAGTCAGTAGCCTTCTCGTAAGGAGCGTCAAACGGTGTCACTACCATCGAGTGGACACCACCGAGAGCGGCACTCATCGCCTCTGTCTGCGAACGGAGCAGATTGACATAAGAATCAAACACCGTCATATTATAGGTAGAGGTCGTCGCATTGATAGTCATCTTACATGAGCTGTCGTTCTTTGGCTCATACTGCTTGACAATCTGAGCCCACAACAAGCGGGCAGCACGGAACTTGGCGATTTCCATGAAGTAGTTCTCCGAAACGCCCATATAGAACTTCATCTGACGGGCAGCGAGATCTACATCAACACCAGCATCTACCAACTGTTGCAGATATTCGTTACCCCAGGCAAGGGCATAGCCCAATTCCTGGACGATGTAGGCACCGGCATTGTTCAATGTCTCAGTATGTACGGTCATCACATGCGCCTTCGGATAGTCTTTCAGAGCCTCCACGATCTTCGGGCCCTCAGCCAGCAGCTCTGTGACGTCCTTACCCTTAGTGAGCATGGCCTCGATGGGGTCGAAGCCAACTGTGAACGACAACTTCTCCTTGTCGAAGCCCTTCTTGGTGAAATAGGCATCAATAATCTTTGCCAGCTCCAGAGCGTGACGCGGACAGGTGCGGAAGTTGAGATCAACAATCTCGCAGTAGATGTCCTTCAGCAACGTTTCAATAAACTCAGCGCTCACATCGCTGCCCTTGATACGGAAGCCCAGCGAATCGATACCCTTGTTCAGGATGTCAAGAGCCTTAGCATTAGCCTCCTTGGCATCTACGACGGCAATATTCTGACGAACATACCATTCGTTGGTGTCTTTCTTGTTACCACGTACAAACGGGAACTCACCAGGCAGTGCCTCGGGAGTCTTCAGATCCTTCAGGTCTTCCCTGCGATAGAAGGGTTGCACGTTGAATCCCTCATTGGTTCTCCATACGAGTCGTTTTTGGAAGTCGGCACCTTTCAGGTCCACTTCAATCTTGTCCAACCACTCTTGTTTGGTCGGCGCCTGGAACTCGCTGAAGAGTTTTTCTTTGTTAGCCATAAAAATAGTGTTTATTATATAAGTGTTTTAAGTTACGAATAATCGACTTGCAAAGATACAAATAAGTACGCACAATACAAAAGAAAAATACAATTTTTTGGCATATTTATTGAAAGTATAAAAAAAGTAGGAGAAATCATCCCCTACTTTTCTATATAATTAATGGTATATTTCTTACTTGAACACCTTACCGTCTACTGGCATAGTGTACCAATCGGTATTGACTTCTATATTCTCAGCAAAGCCCTTAAACGAAGGATAAGCAGTAAAGATTCTCACACGCTCCTTGGGCCACTGCCAAGCAAACGGGATACAGACACCATTGGGATTCTGTCCCTTTAAGCCAAGCGCTGACGGCACATGAACTTCTTGATTCTTAGTCTCATTAACAATATAGAAATCTGCCTTACTATAAAGGAATGTACTGTAGTTGAAGTGGATGTTCTGTCTAGGCAGCTTACTGTCTTCTACATTAAGTGTCTCGGTATTGACAAATGTGTTCTGAGCAACACCTACGGCCTCATGGAGTTCCTTGCCACCAAAGAGTGAAATGACCTCACCCTGCTCATTTTTATAATAAGCCTTAATACGATCCTTAGCACCCAGGGCTACCAGTTTAACCTCCTGATTAGGTCCGCCCCAAACACGCTTCACCTGTAATACGACGTCGTTCAGGTCGTAGTCACCGCTCTGAGTATCCTCAAAAGCGTAAGAATAGATATGCGTATGGTTAGGAATTTCTACTCCAGAAGCAGGAAGTTTCTCTATGTCACCACGTAGCATGATATTGATATCATTGTAGTCGAAGTCCTTAATCCAGTCTTCCATACCTACGAGCATGTCGTTGTTACGTTCGAACATCACCACATGGCTGAACTCTTTGTATCCGTCAAGTGGACCGGTATAGCCTTTGTCTGCCATATAGTTAGACAAAGCCATATTCTGGGCGCCTTCTACATACCAGTCTAAAGCTTCCGTTTTGCTAATACTGCTTTGAATCACATGTGCAAAGAAGCCGATTCTTGTTCCCTTGGGGAATTGATACGATTCATTGCCCTGCTCATCAAAATACTTCAAACGGTACAGTTTCTGAGTGCATTCGTCCTTAGAGTCGTCAATCTTCGAAATACTGGGGAACACATACTTCTTACAGGTCTTGATGTTGAAATCCTGGCCAGGCAATACATAGTAGTATCCAATGCACTGACTGACAGAACTTTCCTTATGGACAGGAACAAAGCTTACTTCACCATTTTCCTCGGAAACAACAACCGCGTTGCATTTCCAGATTGCATCATAGGCTTCCAACTTCCTATTGTTGTTATTGCCCTCAGGCAAGAAACCCTTGAACATTTTGTAATATTCTGAGAAATCAGTAAACGACACTGTTTCTGTCGGTTCAGAAAGCATCGCAAACTCATCATTCCAACCCTGATCGGCAAAATGGTTTGCATTAAATGTCTTCTGGAAAGTCAGCTGTTCAGAAGCACGGCGATTGGCTTTAGAAGGAGTTTTTGCCACTGTAGATGCAGAAAAATCCACTTCGCCTTTCTTCACATCGAAGCTACGAATACGCATCTTGTCATCATTAACACAGGCAACGTACAACTTGGTAAAATACGAAGGAGCCTCGTATTTGATACTAGTAACTTTACCCTCCTCGTAGGCCAGAACAGTGGCAGAATTTGTTGAGAACGGATTCGCATCAAGCACCATGACGACTTTTGTCTCGAAATCAGTTGGCAGTGACTTGATTGTTAGCGAATTTTGAACAGACATTTCCCATGTATGATTGAAATCTACAGAAGCCTCAAAGGTATTTTCCTGATTACCATCATACGACAAGTCATGATTTTTGCTACAAGCTGTCAGGGAAAGCACGATACAAGAAAACAATAATTTCTTATTCATTTTTCATTTGATTTTAAATCTATATTGGCTGCAAAAGTACGCTTTTTGGCGCAAATTACCATACGAACGACATCTATTTATCTTTAATTAACATTTCTATCCATTGAATAGTTGCACAAAAGTATTGAGGTTGTGCCAATTTTTAGTACCTTTGCACGCGAAATATAAATAAGATAAAAAATGGAATCATTTCAATGGTTAACTAATTTGTTTACCACGACCGATTCAGTGGCACACATTGTGCTACTCTATGCTGTAGTGATAGCAGTCGGTGTGTATTTGGGGAAACTGAAAATTGGAGGGATCTCACTCGGCGTTACTTTTGTGTTGTTCGCTGGCATCGTAGCTGGACATGTCGGTTTTACAGCTCCGACACCCATCATGACATTTATCCAAGACTTCGGACTGATTCTCTTCGTCTTCATGATTGGTTTGCAGGTAGGTCCTGGTTTCTTTGAGAGCTTTGGCAAGGCAGGCGTCAAACTGAACCTGCTGTCAACGACGGCTATCATGCTCAACATTCTCGTCATGTTTGCTTGCTACTATCTCTTCTTTGACACTTCAGACAAGAACAACCTGCCGATGATGATCGGTACATTGTATGGTGCCGTCACCAATACCCCTGGTCTTGGTGCTGCCAACGAAGCTCTGGGCAGTGTCTTCGGACAGGATGCCCCACAGATTGCCTCGGCTTATGCTTGCGCCTATCCGCTCGGTGTGCTGGGCATCATTGGTGCTACCATACTAATAAGGTATATCTGTAAGGTGAAACTGGAGAACGAGGAAGCGCAGCTGAAGGCGATGGAGGAGACGAAAGCCACCAAGAAGCCCTACAAGATGCACCTGGAAGTCACCAACAAATACCTGGAGGGCAAGACACTCTTTCAGGTACATGAATTCCTGAACCGCGACTTTGTCTGCTCGCGCATTGTTCATGAAGGCGAACTGTCGATACCTAACCGAAATACAGTCTTCCACATGGGTGACCAGATGCTCATTGTCTGTGCCGAAGCCGACCAGGAGGCCATCACCGCCTTCATCGGTCCCAAGCTCGACATCGACTTCGAGCAGCAAGACCAGCCACTGGCCTGTAAGCGAATCATTATCACCAATCCGAAGATCAATGGTAAGTCGTTGGCTTCGATGCATTTCTCAAGCATGCACGGCGTTAACGTGACACGTGTCACCCGTCAGGGTATGGACATCTTCGCCTCTCCCACTCTGCCCCTGCAGGTGGGCGACAAGATCATGGTCGTAGGTCCTGAAGATGCTGTTGACCGCGTGGCCAACAAAATGGGTAACAGTGTCCGTCGTCTGGATGCGCCCAATATCGCCACTATCTTTGTGGGTATCTTCCTGGGCCTCATCTTCGGTTCTCTGCCTATCGGCATTCCCGGTATGCCTGTTCCCGTAAAGCTCGGCTTGGCTGGCGGTCCACTGATTATCGCCATTCTCATTGGTCGCTATGGCTATAAGATGCATCTTGTGACTTATACCACCACCTCGGCTAACATGATGTTACGCGAGATTGGACTGGTGCTGTTCCTAGCATCAGTAGGTATCAAGGCGGGGGCCTCCTTCTTCTCGACAGTCGTCGAGGGCAATGGACTGCTCTATGTCTTGACAGGTTTCATTATCACGGTGATTCCTATCCTGATAGTTGGTCCGATAGCCCGTCTGCGCTATAAGTTCAACTATTTCACTATCATGGGTATGATAGCAGGTACCTATACTGATCCCCCTGCACTGGCCTACGCCAACAGCACCTGTTCGAAAGAGGCTCCTGCCATCGGCTATTCAACAGTATATCCACTATCGATGTTCCTGCGCATCTTCACTGCCCAGATTGTCGTACTATTCTTCTGTGGATAGAAATACCCACTAGCCCTATCAGACTTATCAGACTTATATAATAATCAATAATAATGAATAAACTAAGACTTCTTTCAGGGGTACTCGTGGTCCTTACCTCACTGCCGATGATGGCCCAAATGGATGCCAGCATTAAGCTGAACGAGGTAATGACACACAATGAGAACAGTCTGATTGATGAGTATGGCGCACGGCATGCGTGGGTGGAGATTGCCAATATCTCTCACTCCACATACAACATCCGTGGCATGTATCTCACCACCGACCGTTCTGTACTTGACAAGCAGATGAGTGTACCTGAGCGTGTCAAGCGGATGAGCATCATTCCAAATGGTGACAGCCGTACTGAGCTCAAGGGACATCAACTCATCGTGTTCCAGTTGGGCACAAGTCCGACACAAGGTACACTGCATCTCTCTGTTCCTGTACAAACAGGTAAGCCTACATGGATTGCCCTCTATAACGGCAATGCTACACAACTCATCGACTCTATCACCGTACCTGCTTTGGATGCTAACCAGTCGTATGCCCGCGTCGCCAACAATGGCAATGCTGCCGACTGGGAAGTAAAGTCTGCCGACCGCGTCACACCAGGTATTGAGAACATGACCACAGTCAACGAGTCGAAGATTGAGAAGTTCAAGCGTGAAGACCCCTATGGCTTTGGTATGGCCATTATGGCCATGAGTATCGTCTTTTTCTGTCTGGCATTGCTCTGGATTACCTTTACTCTCTTTGGTCTGCTGATGCGACACATGGAGACAGCCAAGAAGGTTGCTCACCACCAGCCCATCAAGCCCATCACCAAGACAGTGGAAAAGACGATGGAGGTTGGCCACAAGACGGGTATTATCCTGCAGGAAGGTCTGAAGACCAAGGGTATCGACCGCGAGGTATATATGGCCGTTATCGGTTTGGCATTGCGCCAGTATGAAGACGACATCCACGATGTGGAGAGCGGCATCATCACCATTAAGCCAAAAGACACGGGATGGGATGATGAGTACAGCCAGATGACACAGTTGCACGAGGCCTTCATCCCCTCTAAGCACAACGCTCCCACCATTCCCACAACCCCCGAACTGCACTAACTGTCGGTTCATCAAAAACAGCATACAACAATGAAAAAATATCAGTATAAAGTACAAGGTGTAGACTACGAGGTAGAAATCACTGAAGTAGAAGGCAAAATCGCCAAAGTCAACGTCAATGGCATCCCATTCGAGATTGAGATGCAGAAACCTATCAATGCTGCCAAGCACCCTGCTCTGGCCGCCAAAAGATCTACTGCTGCACCCGCTGCTGCGCCTGCAGCTCCCGTTACCCCCGCACCGTACGCTGCGCCCCAACCACAACCTGCCGCCAAACCAGCTGCAGCCGCTGGAGCAGGCACACCCGTCAAGGCTCCTCTGCCTGGTACCATCAACGCTGTCAATGTGAAGGTGGGTGACACCGTAGCTGTTGGTGACATCGTCATCGTTCTTGAAGCCATGAAGATGCAAAACAACATCGAGGCTGAATCTGCAGGTACCGTTACATCCGTCCTTGTCACTCCCGGCGACTCTGTCATGGAGGGTGCTGTGATGCTGACCATCGGTTAATTGACAATTGATAATTGACTATTATGGGATTTACAAACTTTATCGTAGAAAACTTCAATGAGTTCCTGACCTACACTGGTTTTGCCAATGTGACGGCAGGCAACCTCATCATGATAGCCGTGGGCGCCTTTTTCATCTGGCTCGCCATCAAAAAGGACTTCGAGCCCCTACTGCTCGTACCCATCGGCCTGGGCATCATTCTCGGTAATATTCCCTTCCGTGCCGATGCCGGACTCGAGATTGGCCTCTATGAGGACAACTCCGTACTCAATATCTTCTATCAAGGCGTTCGTCAGGGATGGTATCCACCGCTGATATTCCTGGGCATTGGCGCGATGACCGACTTCTCGGCACTCTTGGCCAATCCGAAACTGATGCTTATTGGCGCAGCTGCTCAGTTTGGTATCTTTGGTGCCTATATGTTTGCTTTGGCACTGGGCTTTGAGCCCAATCAGGCAGCAGGTATCGCCATCATTGGTGGTGCAGACGGACCAACAGCCATCTTCCTCAGTAGTAAACTGTCGCCCAACCTGATGGGAGCTATCGCCGTATGTGCCTACTCATATATGGCACTAGTGCCGCTGATCCAGCCACCACTCATGCGACTGCTCACCACCAAGAAGGAGCGTCTCATCAAGATGAAACCCGCCCGTCAGGTGTCACAGACAGAACGTATCCTGTTCCCCATCGTCGGACTCCTGCTGACGACATTTATCGTACCATCTGGTCTCCCTCTGCTGGGCATGCTGTTCTTCGGCAACCTGCTGAAAGAGAGTGGTAAGACCACCCGTCTGGCCAAGACTGCTGGCGCAGCCCTTAATGACATCGTCGTCATGTTGCTAGGTCTGACCGTTGGTTGCTCGACACAGGCTTCTGAGTTCCTCACCATGAATACCATCTACATCTTTGCCATTGGTGCCGGGGCCTTCATTATCGCTACCATGAGTGGTGTCTGCTTCGTCAAGGTGATGAACCTATTCCTGCCGAAGGATAAGAAACTGAACCCGCTGATTGGTAATGCCGGTGTATCAGCCGTACCTATGGCAGCACGCATTTCCAACAACCTCGGACTGGAGTACGATCGTCACAACTTCCTGCTCATGCACGCTATGGGTCCCAATGTGGCTGGTGTCATCGGCTCGGCAGTTGCAGCAGGTGCCCTGCTCGGTTTCTTGTCGTAGAATATTTAAAAAAATAAAATAACGCCTAATTAAAATCGGTAATCTTTATTGATTGCCGATTTTATTTTGTACCTTTGTGCCATTAAATCTAAGACAATGTACATTGCTGTTGCAGGAAATATCGGAAGCGGAAAGTCAACACTGACGGAACTGCTGGCTCGCCACTATGGTTGGGAGGCTCGCTTCGAGGCCGTCGACCATAATCCCTATCTGGAAGACTACTATCGCGATATCCAACGCTGGTCGTTTAATTTGGAAGTTTATTTCTTGAAAGAGCGCTTCCGCGACTTGCTGGATATATCAAAAGCCGACCACACCATCATTCAAGACCGTACCATCTACGAAGGCGTATATGTATTCATGGAGAACAATAAGGACATGGGGCACCTGTCACAACGCGACTATGAGACGTATATGGAACTGTTTGAACAAATGATGAACAGTGTGAGGCTACCCGACCTGATGATTTATCTGCGGGCATCTGTGCCCCATCTGGTTGGTAACATCCAGAAGCGGGGACGCGGCTACGAACAGACTATGCAACTGGAATACCTTGAGAATCTGAACCGCCGCTACGACGACTTTATTTATAATAGGTACGGGGGCAAGGTGATGACTGTCGACAAAGACCAGTTGGATTATTTGAACAATCCGAAGGATTTGGCTAAGATTATCGACCGCATCGACAGCGACCTGTTCGGACT
Organism: uncultured Bacteroidales bacterium; assembly: GCA_902799655.1. Lineage (GTDB taxonomy): Bacteria > Bacteroidota > Bacteroidia > Bacteroidales > Bacteroidaceae > Prevotella. The sequence goes on along the minus strand of CADCBH010000017.1, from coordinate 18,630 downwards.
ATTTTCCAATACTTAATTCTTAATGCTTAATCTATAAAACTACATATCATGCATATCGCAGTAGCAGGAAATATAGGCAGTGGCAAGACCACTCTAACAAAATTGCTGGCCCACCGTTACGGTTGGACACCCCGTTTTGAACCCGTCGACAACAATCCCTACCTTGCCGACTTCTATGCTGACATGCCCCGCTGGTCGTTCAACCTGCAGGTGTACTTTTTGAACAAGCGTTTTAAGGAGGTGGTAGAGATTTCAAAATCTACTGATACCATCATCCAAGATCGTACCATCTTCGAGGATGCCCGTATCTTTGCACCCAACCTGCATGATCAAGGTATGATGTCAGATCGCGACTTTGACAACTATACCGACCTCTTCGACCTAATGATGTCACTGGTGAAACTACCTGACCTGATGATCTATATCCGTTCGAGCATTCCCACACTGGTAGCACAGATTCAGAAGCGTGGCCGTGACTACGAACAGACCATGCGCCTCGACTACCTCGAAGGTTTGTCGAAACGTTATGAAGAATGGATTAGCGGATATAAGGGACAGCTGATTATCATCGAGGGCGATACCTGCAAGTTTGGCGAACGTGCCGAAGACTTCAAGCAAGTGACCGACATGATTGATGCCAAGCTCTACGGTCTGTTCCCTATGGAATAAGGGTTAGCGACGACGACGGCGCTTGACAGCTTTCTTCGAGTGATGGCGCGCACGCTTCTGGCGCTTTGACAATTTCTTCTTTGAGACCTCGGGAAGTGCCGTACTCTTCCATGTCACCAAGTCCTGTGCCGTATAGTAGGGTACATCGTCGGAGGGATAGCGTTCGCAATACTTCAAGATGGCATAGTAGTCGACATTTCGCACCTGGTGGTTGTCATAGAACCACAACTCGACAGTCTGTCGTGCCGTAGCAATCATCACAATGTCGCGATCATAGCCGACAAACCAGCGTGCAAAACGATGATTGCGCACTGTCGATTCCCAGGTAGGTTTGCCATAATGCCGCTGCATCCACTTCATTAGCGCCGTATAGTCATCATTTAGGTTCAGCCCCTGTTGGCTGTTCGTCGAGAGCATCAGATGGCTGCATCCAGTGGTACCCTTGTTGGCACCGATGCGCAACCAGACGTCCAATCCAGCAATACGTCCAGAGAGTGTACAACTATCCTGCTGACGCAGTCCCTTGGCCACCAGTTGGGCAGACAGGTCGGCAGGCGACAGCGACAACGGAATATTCACAAACGACATATGATCCTCGGCCATCGCCAATAACGCCGAAGCTGTCGCGAGAATGCTTAAAATGAGTCTTTTCTGTACCATTTCGTTCTAAATTGGGTACAAAGTTAATAAGAGCAAGGGTAGAATGAAAGGCGTTTAGATTTTTTTAACATCTTTAATAAGAGGTAGTCAGAGATTTTTCATAATTTTGCAAAGTTATTATGGCATGCCGCATATAACTAAGAATAGAGAGACGACGAGATGACAGATATTATACTTTCCAGTTTCATTAGCTTATTTGCCCTCTTTGGCAAAGAAGAACAGGTGGATGAGACACGAGCCAAACAGATGCTCGTCAATTATCTGCGTCGCCATTTCGGCATCCGTAACATCGACATCTACCTCGATCTCTATAGCGACATGCGCATGGCCTATGAGATGACTGATGACCTGGACACCCAGGACACTGTCAGCGGAATCTGTTCGAACCTGCATGGCAAGATACAAGCCAATGAAGAAGCTCTGCTGCTGTTGCGTCTGATGGAATTCTGCGCCTACGACGGCATCCAGAAATATGCGATGTTCGATACAATGGCCGAGAAGTTCTTTATCCCACAAAGCCAGTATCAGGACTTCTACGACTTTGTAAACAATTGCCCCACAGAGCATGTTAAGATTCACAAGCTTGAAGGCTTTGAGGGACAATTGAAGACGCTCTATGACACCGTCTCCGGTCTTCTCCTGTTTACCTACGACGGCAACGACAAGGTGCTACTCAATGATGTACCCGTACTGCCTGGTGCCTATCAGGTATGGCTGCAGAGCAGTGTTCTCAAGGGCAGTGACGGGCGCCCCGTTTACTACTCGTCAATCTATAGCGAATACAACAAGGAGCAGGACACCGCACAGGCTGTCGAGTTCTGTGGTCGCGACATCAACTTCCGCTTTCCGAACAGTGACAATGGCATGCACAACCTCAGTTTCACGCTGCGCAATGGTGAATTGCTGGCCATCATGGGTGGCTCGGGAACGGGAAAGACCACTCTACTCTCATTGCTCAACGGCAGTCTAACACCTCAAGAGGGCACTATCACCATCAATGGTCATAATATCAACGAACCTCGTGCCAAAGCCCTCATCGGCTTTGTGCCTCAGGACGACTTGCTCATTGAGGAGCTTACTGTCTATCAGAACCTTTGGTACACCGCAAAGCTATGCTTCGAGGGCATGTCTGACGCTGAGATGGATCACCGCGTGATGAAGACGTTGAAGGATTTAGGACTCGACGCTGCTAAGGACTTAAAGGTGGGATCGGCCATCAACAAATTTATCTCTGGTGGACAGCGCAAACGTCTAAACATCGCATTGGAGCTGATACGTGAGCCTGCCGTACTCTTCCTCGATGAACCTACCTCGGGACTCTCGTCAGCAGATACTGAGAAGGTTATCAACCTCCTCAAAGAGCAGACACTGAAAGGTAAGCTCATTGTAGTCAACATCCACCAGCCATCGAGCGATGTCTACAAGCTTTTCGACCGTCTGTGGTTGCTCGATAAGGGTGGTTATCCTGTTTTTGACGGCAACCCCATTGATGCTGTCACTTATTTCAAGGAAGCAGCCAATTATGCCGATGCTGAGACCAGTGCCTGTCCAACTTGTGGCAATGTGAACCCAGAGATTGTGCTCAACATCATTGACGAGAAAGCCCTCAACAGCAGTGGTGAAGTTTCTGACGAGCGCAAGATGACACCACAGGAGTGGCACGAGCTATATCTCAAGAGCCGCAAGCCATTGCCCGATGTAACTATCAGTGATGTGCCCCACTCCGACCAAAAGAAGCCTGGCGCTCTGAAGCAGTTTGCCATCTTCCTCAGTCGTAACATCAAGACTAAGATTACTAACACACAATATTTGTGCATCGCACTGCTGCAAGCCCCGCTGCTAGCACTCGTCTGCGGTTATCTCACCCGTTTTGCACCACCCGAAGGCTATAGTGTGATGGACAACAAGAATCTGGTGAGCTATTTCTTCATGGCTGTCATCGTAGCCACATTCACGGGTATGAGCGGCAGTGCAGAGGAAATCATCAAAGACCGTGCACTGTTGAAGCGCGAACGTTTCCTGCACCTGTCGTATGGCAGCTACATCTGGTCCAAAATTGTCTTTATGGGAGCAGTATCACTCTTACAGACACTACTCTTCATCCTCGTTGGAAACACGATGATGGGTATCCATGGGCTCTTTTCAACCTGGTGGCTCGTACTATTTGTGACAGCTTTCCTTGCCAACCTCACAGGACTGCTTCTCTCGCAATGTCTGAACTCTGTTGTGGCTATCTACATCAGCATCCCCATGCTGCTTATCCCTCAGATTCTACTCTGCGGACTTGTGGTCAGTTTCTCTGATCTGACACCCAAGAGCACTACAGGCAATGTACCCGTCATCGGTGACATTATCCCCTCGCGCTGGGCCTATGAAGCCATAGCAGTCACTTCGTTTACCGACAACGACTATGAGAAGAATTTCTTCGAGCTGGACAAGCAAAAATATGAAAATCAGTTCTTCAACATAGGATATCTGTACGAGTTGCAGTCGCAGTTGGAAACAATGGCTGACAATAAGAAACGCGGCAAGGAAAGCGACGTTAATCACATCGCCGTAATCCGCAAGAATCTGCCTAGACTGACTGCATTCTGCGACATGAAGCCCTATCAGGGGGACTACAGCTACCAGTCGCTTTATGATTATATGCAGGAAGCCGAACATCTGCTGGCTAAGCGTAGCAACAAACTGGCTCTGCAGATTAATGACAAAATGAGCAGCCTCATCAAGGACTACAAGAAGGAGGGCGTGCTACAACTCAAGCGCGACAACTACAATCTGAAACTTGAAGACTGCGTGATAGGTGCCGATCAGAAACGCATGGTTGATGTCATTGACGAAACCCTTGTGCCACGTACAGGACTTATCTTCCTAACGCCTTTCAGCACCTGTGGACGAGCCCCATTCTATGCCAGCGAGAAGGTGATAGGCTCTTGGCATATCAAGACACTATGGTACAACATTTCTATCATGTTGCTCATGAGCATAGTCGGTATCATCCTACTGCTCACCGACTGCCCAGGGCGATATATCCGCAAAGACAATGCATCCTAATTAAGAAACAACATAATTAAACATCAACAAATAACAAAACATTTAAAACAATGAAGAAAGTATTTATTCTGGCTGTTGCAGCCGTAGCCTTCGCAGCATGCGGAGGGAACAAGAGTGCTAACAACGTTGAGGATTCTGATTCTCTGAAGAGTTTCGAACAGGAGCAGATCGAGGCCAGCATCAAGATGCACTTCGACAGTATCGCTGCAGAATTCAGCAAGATGGAACAGCCCTCTTTCCTCAAGGAGAACAATGGCGGTGTTACACTCACCAAGGAGGAGAAGCAGGTTAAGCCTGACTATCTGCTCAGCCCCAATGTAAGCGAGGAAGCAACCACACTGGCTGAAAAGTATCGTGTACTGAGCGCACTGAATGTTGACAAGCGTATCGCTTCACTCTATGAGATGCCCGTCGAGGACTATGACAAGGCCATTACCAAACTGGCTGCCGACATCGACGATCCTTCATTCAAGGCAATCGAGGACACTGGCTCTATCTTCGAGACCTCTTCAAAGCTCTATGACGCTATGGAGAAGAACGCTCGCATCAACTACTTCTGGCAGATTGCCTCTGCAGCCCTCGTAGAGCAGCTCTATGTAGTTAGCCAGAACAAGGACAAGTTCCTGAGCACATTCACCGACGAGGCTGCTGCCAACGTAACCTTCCGTATCATCCTCATCCTCGACGCAACCAACCGTCTGTCTCAGTACGATCCGGACATCCGTCCTGTTGCTGAAGCCATCGCTCCTCTGGAGCACCTGAATGCCACTTCTGTTGACGAGCTGAAGACTCAGTTCGACGAGATGAAGGACGAAATCCTGGCAGCCCGCAAGGCTCTTATCAAGTAATTATTCTGTAATCAGACAATGACAACACCCGTTCAACACGACTTAGGCGATGTCAGGCTGCAACGCAGTCTGACACTGCCTAACGATGTGGAGACTATTCCAGAGCTCAACGAATTCATCGACAGCGTAGCCGAAGAAATCGGTCTCGACATGTCGCTGACCATGAGCCTGAACTTGGCCATCGAAGAAGCCGTAGTCAACGTGATGGAGTATGCCTATCCTCAAGGTGAGCACGGTGACGTTACTATCGACGTCACTGCCACCGACCAATGGCTACAATTCATCCTCACCGACTCTGGAACCCCCTTCGACCCCACTAAGAAAGAAGAGGCCGATACATCGCTCTCTGCTGAGGAACGCCCCATCGGCGGACTTGGTATCTTCTTGGTGCGCCAGCTGATGGACAGCATCGAATACGCTTTCAAGGACGGTAAAAACGTGCTGACATTGAAAAAACAACTCACAACACAACCCTAACAGCAATGATTTTCAACATCGAAGAACAGCCGCAAGGCATCCTCTCCACAGTATCTGGACGTCTAGACACGCCCGCTGCCGTCAAGGCCCAGCAGGAGATTGCACCACTGCTTGAGCACGCAGACCAAGTGATCACGCTCGACTGCAAGGATCTGGAGTATATCAGCAGTTCGGGCTTGCGTCTCTTCCTCACCATCCGAAAAGAGGCTGCAGCCAAAGGCGGCAAGGTAATTATCGAGAACATTAACGAAGAGATCAAGAAAGTATTCATGATGACAGGTTTCTTCAACCTGTTTGAGATAAAATAAGAAACTATCTCGCATTATTTGAATATTCAAAGAAAGCACTGCCCCACCATGAGGCAGTGCTTTTTATAGTTCAACTTTAATATATTTTAGAACCGCACACCGAAAGCAGCTTTAACGAACCAGTCGGTGACACTGCCGCTACCACCGCTGCCATGATCGTAGGGGAAACGATCCCACTGCCCATAGATATTGAAAAAGGTGCGCTTCCAGTTATAGGTGAACGACATACGGGTGTTAAGCATAAACATAAAGCCGCTATTATGCATGGACGTAGAACGCTCGGTGATATAGTCATTATTATAATGAGGGACATCGTCATCAACATAAGTGTCGTAAAAGACCATCTTCTGACGGTTATAAATAGTAACCATTGGCATGCACATCACATTGACAAGCATGTTGCGCAGGGGTACCCAGTTATAGGCATAACCAGCGCCTAGGCTGCCTTGCATGACATTGATGGAGCCGATATCATGCATAGCCCTAAGAAGCGAGGCGTTCTCATTGGAGTTATAACTGATTTTGGTGTCATGCCACATGGCGCCGACCATGAACGAACCTGACGAACGAATCTGCATGACGGACTGGTCGTACGCAGCGCAGTAGGAAAAGCGCTCACCATCTAACATCAAATAGCCATCAATGATAAGTGAACGCACGTGTATGGGTGTAGGAAGCTCGGTATCTTGATGCAAGTCGTAGTAGGTCTTATCCATATCGGTGCCACGGATATGGGCATTAAGCTCATTAGTGTTGAAATTACGCAGTCGAAGATTGATACTGTAGGCACCTCCAGAAGCGCCAATAGTGAAGAGAGAGCCATTAGTGGGTCCCGTCTCAAAAGAGTAGCCGATACCATAACCTCGATAGCCCACCCAAAATCCGACATTATGATTTACGGTTGTCTGAATGCGCGCATCGACATCGAGGTCAACATACGGATAATCTACATAGCCTCCGAAATGGCTGTCCATCATGATATCCATCTGGTTCATATTGTAACGGGCAATGACCTGCCAAGGACGCTTGGGAGCAACGATATAGTTGCTGTCGATACCATTGATGGTAGCAGAGTCCATATAATCGCGCACAGCACCCAGAAACTTACCAATCCAAGTGCGTTTCTGGGCTTGGATTGGCAAGCAGACAAGAAGCATAAGGATGACTATGATGTTTATTTCCCTCTGCATAACGCTGCAAATTTACGAATTTATTATGAATTATACATAAGGAATTATGATTTTTTTCGTACCTTTGCAGGCGCAATGAACCAGATGTCCACAAATCACCAACGTCCACGAATTGCCATTGTCGACTCGAATACGCTGTCGATGATGGGATTGAAGCAGTTGCTGCTGAACGTGATGCCTATCATGACTATCGATACTTTCGCCTCGTATGACGAGTTCGAAACAAGCAATAAGGATGAGTATTTCCACTATTTCGTATCAATGGACGTGCTGCTGGCGCATCGCCCGTTCTTTCTGGAGCAACGCCGGAAAACCATTGTGCTGACACTGTCACGACAGGACGACACGCAATTGTCAGACTTCCACTGCCTGTTTATCAACCAGTCAGAGCAGGAGTTGGTACGCAGCCTGTTGCAACTGGAGCAGCACGCTCATGGCGGTGGCAAGAATCTGCCTCCCATGCCTCGGGTGTTGCAACAGCGTGTGCTAAGCGATCGTGAAATCGAGGTGATGGCGTTGATTGTCCAGGGACTCATCAACAAGGAGGTGGCTGACAAACTAAACATCAGCCTATCAACGGTAATTACCCACCGCAAGAACATCATGGACAAACTGGGCATAAAAAGCGTATCCGCACTCACCATTTATGCGGTGATGCACGGATACGTGGACATTAATAAGATTTAGTCTTCTTATATCTGATCTAGCGCCTGAGCAAGATCGTCGATGATATCATCGATGTGCTCGGTACCAATCGAAAGGCGTACGGTAGCAGGTGTAATGTGCTGTTCAGCCAGTTCCTCGGGCGATAGCTGTGAGTGAGTGGTGGTGTAAGGATGAATCACCAGACTCTTCACATCGGCCACATTGGCTAGCAGCGAGAATATCTTCAAGGCATCGATAAACTTCCAAGCTTCTTCCTGCCCTCCCTTAATCTCGAAAGTAAATATTGAGCCGGCACCATTGGGGAAGTACTTCTTATAGAGTTGATGGTCGTGATGGCTCTCCAGAGCGGGGTGGTTGACCTTTGCCACCTTGGGATGTTTGCTGAGGAAGTCAACCACCTTCAGTGCATTCTCCACATGGCGCTCTACACGCAAACTCAGTGTCTCGACACCTTGCAACAAGATGAAAGCATTAAAAGGCGAGATGGCTGCACCGGTATCGCGCAGGATAACCGCACGGATGCGGGTAACATAGGCTGCAGCACCTACAGCATCGGCAAAGACGATGCCATGATACGATGGATCGGGCTTGGCCAGCGTGGGGAACTTGTCGGGTTCAGCCTTCCAGTTGAACTTGCCACCATCGACAATAACACCTCCGAGACTTGAACCATGACCGCCCAAGAACTTCGTGGCAGAGTGTACTACGATATCAGCTCCATGCTCTAAAGGTCTAATTAAATAAGGTGTACCAAACGTATTGTCCACAATAAATGGAATACCATGCTTGTGAGCGATAGCAGCTACACCTTCAAGGTCAAGCACGTCTGAGTTGGGATTGCCAAAGGTCTCGGCATATACTACTTTTGTGTTGGGCTTAATTGCAGCTTCCAGGGCTTCAAGGTCGTTGACATTAATGATAGTGTTTGAGATACCCTGTGTGCTGAGAGTGTGAGTGATGAGATTGTAGGAACCACCATAGAGGTTGTCGGCAGCCACAATATGGTCGCCAGACTGTACAATATTCTGCAAAGCATAGGTGATAGCAGCTGCACCGGAGGCTACAGCCAATCCAGCCACACCACCCTCAAGGGCGGCAACACGTTCCTCGAAAACGCTCTGTGTCGAATTGGTCAAACGACCATAGATATTACCTGCATCGCGAAGGCCAAAGCGGTCTGCGGCATGCTGTGAGTTGTGGAACACGTATGAGGTGGTCTGATAAATGGGCACGGCGCGCGCATCAGTAGCGGGGTCTGCCTGTTCTTGTCCTACATGGAGTTGCAGTGTCTCAAAACGATAGTTCTTGTTTTGTGCCATAATTCTTTTCCTTTCTATTTTAATTTGTGAATACTATTTCTTTCTTTTTCTGGTTGCAAAGGTACATACTTTGGAAATATCATCCAAACTTCTTGCATAATTCAGAAAATATACCTAATTTTGCAAACCGAATAGAACAATATTCCAAAAATAGCCTATTTTAGGCACCCAAACAGAAAAAAACTCTGAATCATGGCTGAAAAACTAGATGAAACGGATCTGTTGATCCTAAAAACACTGCAGAAAAATGCTAAACTGACTACCAAAGAGCTGGCTGATGCAGTACATCTGACCCCAACCCCCGTCTTCGAGCGCCAAAAGCGTCTCGAAAAGAAAGGCTACATCAAAAAGTATGTGGCCGTACTTAACCCCGAGAAGTTGAACCAAGGATTACTGGTATTCTGTAAGGTCAAACTGAAACAGATCAACCACGAAATTGCCGATGCCTTCGTACGACGCATCCAGCGCATCCCCGAGGTGACGGAGTGCTACAATACATCAGGCGCGTACGATTATTTACTAAAGGTACGCGCCCGAGACATGAAACAATATCAGGAATTTGTGCTCAACAAACTGGGTGAAATCGAGAGTCTCTCCTCCATCGAGAGCACGTTCGTGATGAGCGAAGTGAAGCAGAACTACGGTATCAACCTATAGTTACTGCATATCATAGACCACCTGCATGAGGCGTTTTCCCAGTTCGTCGGCAGCTTCCATCGTCGACGCCTCACTATAGACGCGGATGATGGGTTCAGTATTCGACTTGCGCAGGTGAACCCAACGATCGGGAAAGTCGATTTTTACACCATCGATATCGTTGACCTGTGCCATGGGATCGCTCTCAAACATTTCCTTTACCTTCACCAAAATAGCATCAACATTGGTATCGGGTGTGAGGTCGATACGGTTCTTGGCAATCTGGTAGTCGGGGAAAGTACTACGCAGTTGGCTGACAGTACCTCCCTTCTTAGCCAGAGATGTCAAGAAGAGGGCAATGCCCACGAGGGCGTCACGACCATAGTGGCTTTCAGGATAGATAACACCACCATTGCCTTCGCCACCAATTACGGCTCCGACCTCCTTCATCTTCGTTGTAACATTGACCTCACCCACGGCAGCAGCGGCATAGGTGCCACCATAGCGCTGGGTGACATCGCGCAATGCACGTGTTGAAGAGAGGTTGGAAACAGTATTGCCTGAGGTCTGCGACAACACATAGTCGGCTACGCTGACCAGCGTATACTCCTCACCAAACATACGGCCATCCTCGCAGATAAAGGCCAGACGGTCAACATCGGGATCGACAACAATACCCAAATTGTAGCGACCAGTCTTCATCTCGTCCATGATGCCCTGCAGGTTCTTCTCCAATGGCTCTGGATTGTGGGCGAAATCGCCCGTCACCTCACCATTGAGGAAGGTATAGCTGACTCCAAGGCGGTCAAGCAATTTGGGAAGGATAAGTCCACCAACGGAATTAATGCTATCCACGCAGACACGGAAGCCAGCCTTCTTAACGGCCTCAGTATCTACCAGACGAAGGTCAAGAACGGCCTGAACATGGCGATCGTCGTAGCTATTATCAATGGTGACATGTCCCAAATGGTCCACATCAGCATAGTTAAAGTCCTCACGCTCTGCAATATCGAGCACCTTTGCACCATCGGCAGCTGTAAGGAACTCACCTTCGCTGTTGAGCAGTTTCAGAGCATTCCACTGACGCGGATTGTGCGAAGCGGTGATAATGATACCACCATCTGCACCACTCATCCGAACAGCAAGCTCAGTGGTTGGCGTACTGGCATAACCAATATCAAGAACGTCAAAACCCATGCCGACGAGTGTGCCACAGACGACATCGCGCACCATAGCACCAGAGATGCGTCCGTCGCGACCTACGACGATACGTCCCGTCTTACGAGGGATGAAAGTGGCATAAGCTGTTGTAAACTTAACGATATCCAGCGGATTGAGCGTATCGCCCGTAGCTCCGCCAATAGTTCCGCGAATGCCGGAAATGGATTTTATCAGTGTCATAATGATTATCTTTCACGTTGATATGTAATCTCGTAATAACAGGGGATAACGCTCGATGAAGCATCGGGAGTGCCCTGTGAATGAGGCACGATAAGACGCACCTTTGCAGTCTCCTCACCTTCGTACTCAGGACGGCCCAGATTAACATAATTCAGGGGAACCAGCCAGCCACCAGGCACCGATGCAGAGCCGTGATACTGATACATCATGCCCTCAACGAACGAGGCCGTAATAGTAGTTCCCGTACGCTGAACGCTCATCTTATCGAGGAAGGTAGAGACATCCAGGTTGGTACCTACGGTCGACGTGATATAGGCATGGTCGTCGTTGCGGATTATTACGGAGTCGGTCTTGATATTCTTCTCCATGAAGCGACACAGCACGCTGACAGTTCTGTTTTCCTCAAGGATAGAGCCGCAGCCCCTGCGTACAATCTGCATATATACACCATTACGGCCAAAGCGTACAAACTCGTTTTTAGCCAAATCGGTGGTATAGCCCTGATCTTCGAACTGAATCTCGTTGATGACCTTAATACCCTGAGTGTTGATAAAATTCTCAATGGCACTCTGCTCTTTCTTTTTCATGTCAGAGTAGGTCTCATACTTCTCGCAACCTGTGAGCATCACAACAGCCAGCAACACGGCAGCATATAGGTATTTCTTCATTGTCTTTTTTGTCGTTATTTGTTTTCGGCCACAAAAGTACAAAATAAAAATGAATTTTCAGCGTCTGCAGTCAATAATCCGCATGCTGTTAGACTACTTTAACGTGTCTTCAAAGGCCTTCAGGGCTGTCTTTACAGTTTCTACCGCCTCGTCAAGCGAACAATTCAGTCGTCCGCCAGAAGCATTGAGATGACCGCCACCATTGAAGAAGCGTGCTGCAACCTCGTTCGTAGGGAAGTTATCAACAGAGCGCAGGCTGACCCAGATGAGCTTGTCGTGCTCAGTATCTTCACGCAACGAAATACTCAGCTTCAACCCCTTGATCTGCAGCGGCATATTCACCAATCCCTCGGCATCGCCCTTCACGAAGTGGAAACGCTTCTGGTCCTCACGCGAAAGAGCATAATAGGCGGCATGGCGCTCAGCATCCACCACAAGACAGTTGCACAACACGTGGCCTACCATACGCAGGCGGTGCTCACTGTAGTTATGATATACATTTCGGTATATCTTGTCCTTGTTGATACGCTTTGTCAACAGCTGACTGATGATAAAGAAAATATCTGGTGAAGACGAATTATACGTGAAGCCCCCCGTATCAGTCATCATCCCGCAATATACAGGACCTGCAAAGTGCTTGTCGAGTTCGTCGAACAAACCCAGCTGCCATACTACGCGAAACATCAATTCGCAGGTAGAAGAGGCAGTCGGTTGCGATATGGTAACCGCCGCATCGATATCTGGATTGGGGTGGTGGTCAATCAGCACACGTCGTGCTGGCGATGTCGATAGAGCATCAGCCATCTCGGCTGTACGCGACAAAGTGTTGAAATCCAGACAGATTACCAGATCAGCAATCTTCAGCACGGTATCGACATACTCAGAGCGCTTATCATAACGCACCACTTGCTCAGTATGGGGCATCCATTGCAGATAGTCGGGAAACTGGTCGGGAACTACCATCAGAGGTTCCTTGCCCATATGACGTAGGACATCACCCATAGCAAGCATTGCCCCCAGTGCGTCGCCATCAGGATTCTGATGGCAGCACAGTACAACCATCTGCGTAGTCTCAAGAAGGGAGCGCAGCGTACTGCACTCTCCTTCAGTCATGATGTTTGTCAGCATTAGAATAACTTGCTGGGATATACACCTTCGTCCACCAGTTTCTGGATACGTGCCACCGTTTCGTCACGATCAGCTGCATAGGTCACGCCAAACCACTTGGATGTCGTGTCGAGCACTTCACAGGTAGCCGTACCTTCTGTTATCAACTTGTTGACCATTAGGGGGATAAAGAACTCAGCCTTCAGGTTCTCCATATTCTTCGGGTCGCTCAGGAACTCCTTGAAGTAAGCCTCAGAATACTCGAAATAGTCAGGTGTAAAGCCCCAGACATTCATTGAGACTGGTGTATTCTCATCGAGTGTCTGCCACTCACCCTGTTCGTCCTTGAACTGGATGGCACCGTCCTTACGCAATATCTCTGTACGCTCTACCACATCAGTAAGATGGCGTTGATTGTCATAGGTACATACGCCACGGGCCACACTGCCATTCTCGCTTAGCGTATTGCAAACGCGGAAACCAACCATTGCATACTTGTTCTTGGCGCCCTCAGGCAGATTACTCAGATACTTGCCAATCTGCATAAAACAGTCGCGGCCATAGAAGTCATCGCAGTTGATAACACAGAAGGGTTCCTTGATGATATCCTTACCCATCAGCACAGCATGGTTTGTTCCCCATGGCTTCTGGCGACCTTCCGGAACTGTGAAGCCCTCGGGCAGTGCGTCGAGTGCCTGGAAACACAGTTCGCATTGTACCTTACCCTCATACTTCGAAAGGATCTGCGTACGGAACTGTTCCTCAAAGTCCTTGCGGATGACCCATACAATCTTGCCAAAACCAGCTTCAATAGCATCGTAGATACTATAGTCCATAATGGTCTCTCCATTGGGGCCCAGGCCATCGAGCTGCTTCAGACCACCGTAGCGGCTGCCCATGCCTGCTGCTAAAAGAAATAATGTCGGTTTCATTGTCTTTTAAATTATTAATTGGTTGTATATAATGTTATCTTATTCGAAATTTTACGGCTTTTATCCTTCACGGTGAGCGTTAGTTTACCTGCCTGCCGACTACTACGCACGACAACCACCAGTTGGCCATTGAACAGGCGCATGGTAGGTTGTTTGAACGATTCAAGACTGGTAGCATCGCCATTGCAGACAGCCTCGAAGCAGCCAGCTCCTTCTACCTCAAAAGTCAACTGATCGGCAGCATCGGGAATGAGCGTACCCTTTTGATCCGTCAGCGAAACCGTCACAAAGGCGAGATCTTCACCATCAGCCAACAGACGCGGAGCATCGTGCTGTGTCCAGACATCAAGTTGCAGGCGGGCTGCCTTGCCTGCCGTACGCATCGTCTTCTCTCCCGCCTTCTGTCCTTTCTCGTCGTAGACGACAACCTTCAACTCACCTGGTTCGTATTTGACATCATTCCAACGCAGGCGGTAGCGATCCAGACGCTCACCTGGATTCTTACTGCGTTTGCCCTGGCTCTTACCATTGACAAATAGTTCAGCGGTAGGATAGTTGGTATAACAATACACTGGCGTCACCTCGCCGCGACGCTCCCTACCCCATGTCCAGTGGGGCAAGAGGTGGATGGTGGCATCATTACGCTGCCACTTTGAGCGGTAGAGCCAATAACGGTCTTTGGGGAGTCCAGCAAGATCACAGATGCCAAAGTAACTACTCCGCGAAGGCCAGTACTCATCATAGGGTGAAGGCTCGCCTAGATAGTCATAGCCAGTCCATACAAACTCACCAATGACCCAGTCTTTATCATCCTGCCAACGCCAATCATCATCAGGCAGGTTCGACCACGAGCAGTATTGCACATCATAGCTTGAGCACTGACCATGATAGTGATGCTTGTGCAACTCTGAATCGAGGGCATCGACGGCCTCCGCTACGACAGGGAACTGGTACACGCCACGCGAACTCACCGTCGAGGCTGTTTCTGAACCTAAAAGGAATCCCTGTGGCAGCTGCTCGATATTCTTCTGATACTTATGTACACGATAATTGAAGCCTGGTACATCCATCACCTGAGCAAAACCACTGCTAAGCGCAGCTTCCGCCTTGTCCATACCCTGTGTCACAGGGCGTGAGGGATCGAGGGCGTGACAGATTCCCTGCAGACGGATGCTAATCTGGCGGCCTTCCTCACTCCACTGCTCAGGAATCTCATTGCCGATAGACCACATAACAATTGACGGGTGGTTGCGATTAGCAAGAACAAGGTTGGTCATATCCTTGTCGCTCCACTCACGGAAAGAACGAGCATAGCCATTCTTGCATTTGGGGTATATCCACATGTCATAGCTCTCAGCCATCACCATCATACCCAGCGAGTCGCAGATATCCATCTGCCACTGACTCGGCATGTTATGCGAAGTACGAATGGCATCACAACCCATCTGTTTCATCATCTTGATCTGGCGGATAAGGGCAGACTTATTGACGGCAGCACCCAACGGGCCAAGGTCGTGGTGAAGACATACACCCTTGATTTTCCGGGTGTTGCCATTCAACTGAAAACCGTGTTCACGACTGACTCTCACTGTACGGATGCCCGTCTTGATAGTCTTGCTGTCAACCACCTTTCCATGATGCCCTGTCAATAGTTGCGCTTTCAACTGATATAGATTGGGAGTCTCAGGCGTCCATAATTGTGCGTTGGGAATTGTGAACTTAGCATATGCCTTTCCGTCGTTCTCAATACGGATGTCATGAGCATCAACTGGCATACCATCAGGGCTAATGAACGTCATAGTGGCAACCATTTTCTTGTCCGGATTCACCACCTGCATCTCTGCTTCAACAATAGCATGGCCGTTCTCAATGCTCATAGTGCGCACATAGATGCTCCAGTCGTCGATATAGTTTTTCTGTGTAAGAATCAGTATCACAGGACGGTAGATTCCTGCACCAGGATACCAGCGTGAACTCTCTTCACGATTGGTCAGATCGACTTCCAGCAAATTATCACCAGCTTTCATATAAGGGGTGAGATCAATGCGGAAAGCACTGTAACCATAAACCCAGCGACCAGCCTCCTTGCCATTAAGCTTCACCACAGGTTCGGACATAGCACCATCGAACAACAGTTCGACATGCTGTGCACCTGCAGGAATCGTTAGCGTACGACGATAATGTCCTTCGCCAATCCAAGGCAAAGCACCCGAACGGCCACTCTTCTCAGTAGCCTCCGTTTCACCATTTTGTTCAATAGCTACACGCTGCAAATCCCATTGTTTGTCGAAAGGGCCTGCAATCGCCCAGTCGTGAGGTATCGTTACCTCGTTCCAATTCTTTCCATCGCGTGAAAACTGCCACCCATCGTTAAGCACCATCTCCTGACGCTGCTGGGCAGAAGATGTCAGCGCAAAGGCCAACAGGGCTGTCATCATCAAGATTTGTTTTGTCATATCGTCATCAATAGTTTGTTTTAGTTCTGTTTCTGACGCCACTGAGTGATACCCTGATTCAGATACTCCACAAAGGCGGGCACATCCTCATTATAGCCACGACTGGGGGTCAGCGCATGACCATCGGCATCGAGAA
The DNA here is from genome assembly GCA_902799655.1 of uncultured Bacteroidales bacterium. Lineage (GTDB taxonomy): Bacteria > Bacteroidota > Bacteroidia > Bacteroidales > Bacteroidaceae > Prevotella. The sequence continues at coordinate 2,103 of CADCBH010000017.1, read as the reverse complement.
CGACATAGAAAGGTTGGGCATTGCTGCCAAACTTATGGCTCTGCAGATAGCTCCACTTTGCACCGACGGTACGGAGCATCTTTTGTTGGCCTTGGTCATCAACGACCTCAATGGGAGTGGCCAATGGTGTTTTGTCATCAACATAGAGAGAGATGAGCACATAATCACGCGTCAACAGATCTCCCACTCTGGCATCAGTCCATACGGCAGCCTCCATCTTGCGACAGTTCACACATCCAAAACCCGTGAAATCCAGCAATACGGGCTTACCCTCTCGACGGGCGGCATCCATACCGGCATCGTAATCCGTAAAGCGGGCCTCTACCGTCTTGGTATTGAGGTTGAAGTCCTGTGTCGACATCGGAGGAGCAAAAGCACTGACGGCCTTGCAGGGGGCACCCCACAATCCTGGAATCATATATACGGCAAAAGCCAATGACACCAAGCCACCCATAATACACACTACAGGCATCGCCTTTCCCTGCTCGTCGCTCTGAAATTTCAGCCAGCCACAGAGATAAGCGCCCAAAAGGGCAAAGATGACAATCCATAGTGACAGGAATACCTCGCGATCCAGAAGATGCCATCCATAGGCAAGGTCAGCCACGCTCAGGAATTTTAAGGCGAAGGCGAGTTCGATGAATCCTAACGCAACCTTCAGAATATTCATCCAACCACCCGACTTCGGGGCTTGCTTAAGCCATGAGGGGAATAGAGCGAAAAGGGTGAAAGGTAGTGCTAGAGCAATGGCAAAACCTAACATACCCAACGTAGGAGACAGCCAGTTGCCACTGGTTGCTGCCTCGACGAGCAGCAAGCCAATGACAGGTGCCGTACAGGAGAATGATACCAACACCAATGTGAAAGCCATCAGGAAGATACTCAGATAACCTGTGGTAGCAGATGCCTTGCTGTCTACCGCATCAGCCCAGCTTCCTGGTAGATGGATCTCGAACCATCCGAAGAAAGACAGTGCAAAAACCACCAGCAACATAAACAACAGCACATTGAACACGGCATTGGTTGACAGGGCGTTGAGTGTATCAGAGCCAAAGAGAGCCGTGACCAACAAACCCATGGCGAGATAGATAACAATGATACTCAATCCATAAATCAGTGCATCACGCAAACCCTTGCTCCGGTCACTCTTTGCACGCTTCAGGAAAAAGCTTACCGTCATCGGAATAATCGGCCAGATGCAGGGCATCAGTACTGCAAGCAGTCCACCCACAAAGCCCATCAGCAAAACATAAAGTAGAGAATTCGACTCAGTAAGTGTTGATGATGGCATTACCACAGGAGCCCATCGCACATCCATGCTGTCAGTGCGCTCAGCAACTTGTGTACTATCATTACATTCAGCGACATTCTGTTTCACGGCAGATAGCGTATCATTAGGCTTGACATCTGGTGTCTCAGCAATAGTGGGAGTCACCGTCTTCTTGACCTCCTCCTGCTTAGGGAGCGTCACAGTACCCTGTTCTTTAAAAGTCACCTCGGTTGGTGGCAAACACATCTCATCATTGCAGGCACCATATTCCAGATAGCCCTCAATGGTATATTGTGGTTTAGTGAAGCGTACTCGTTGAACAAACTGCGCCTGATGCTCCATATAGCGCACCTCCATATCAAACATCTTATCGTACTGACTAATGACCTTTCCGACATTCTTCAGCCGTCCAACCAGTTCAGCTCCGTCAATCTTATCAATCGTGAAACTGGCTGCTATCGGTCCGCCTCCAGTCTGGCCAGCAGCATACACATGCCATCCATCCTGAATGGTACCGCTAAAAACTATCTCAGCTTCGCCATTCGGCAACATCTTCAGCTGCGATGTCATCCTTACTGGATTCATCATCTGTCCATGAGCCACCAAAACAAGTAGCATCATATACATCACGAAAAGCAATCTCTTCTTCATGACTGCAAAAGTACAAAAAAGAAATGATTCTACAAAAAAAGAACCCTACAATCTTACGACTATAGGGTTCCTCAGGAAAAAATTGGCGGCCTCCTACTCTCCCGCATTGCATTGCAGTACCATCGGCGCAAGCGGGCTTAACTTCTCTGTTCGGAATGGGAAGAGGTGGGACCCCGCCGCAA
>CADCBH010000016.1 GCA_902799655.1 uncultured Bacteroidales bacterium | reverse complement strand
CTAAAACTAAATTACTATGACAAAAAAGACATTACTCAGCACGCTGGTGCTGGCAGCATTCCTTGGTTCATCGACACCCGCGTCGGCACAATTCTTCAAAACATAGAAGGGACAGGTGAGTGACATACATATGACAAAAGAGAATAAAGACAGATTGCTGAGGTTGCTCCAACAGCACAAGGCGCTGGGCATCTCTAATCAGATAGACTTCGACAAGTTCTATCTCTACTCCATCATCACGCACTCTACGGCCATTGAGGGAAGTACGGTGACAGAGGTGGAGGCGCAACTGTTGTTCGACGAAGGCATCACCAGCAGCAAGCGCACTATGCTGGAGCAGCAGATGAACCTCGACCTGAAGGCAGCTTACGACTACGGGCGCGAGTGGATTCGTCATCATGAGCCTATCACTACGGAATGGCTTATACTTCTGGCGTCTAAGGTGATGGCTCGTACGGGCAGCGAGTATCATTCGATAGGTGGTGATTTCTCTGCGGCTATGGGAGAGTTACGCAAACTAAATGTTACAGCAGGTACGGGCGGGAAGTCATATCTGGCATATCAGAAGGTGCCAGCACGTTTGGCTGCGTTCTGCGAGGAACTTAATCAACGTCGAAAAGCCATTGACCCTACTGACGTAGCAGCTGTCTATGACCTCAGCTTCTGGGCACACTTCGAGCTCGTGACTATCCATCCTTGGGCTGATGGTAACGGACGTACCAGCCGCCTGCTGATGAACCTGCTGCAATGGGAGTTTGATGTGTTGCCGACAAAGGTGCTCAAAGAAGACAAGGCTGAATATATCCAGGCGCTGATAGACACTCGCGAGAATGAGGACCTCAATGTTTTTCTTAACTGCATGGCCCGCCATCATTGTCAACACCTGCAAACAGATATCGACCAATATATAAAAACTGCATCAGAGGAAATGGTCGATAAACAGGATTTAAAGCAGAAAATGGTCGATAAATGGTCGATAAAGCCTTCTTTGGCTGAGAAAATGGTCGATATTTTGGACTTCGTGACCGATAAGGAAGAAATCACCACAGAAGCCATTGTCGCTCACTTCGGCTTTACTCCCACTACCGCCAAGCGTTACCTTCGCCAGCTAACGGAGTTCGGATACCTGGAGGCACATGGCGGGAATAAAAATAGGACGTTTACGAAGAAATATACGAGGGCTGAAGGATGATGGCTGAAGGATGATGGTTTTTCAGGGTAAGACACATTTATTAATATGTTCGCGCGAAAACACGTAGTTTCGTGTTTCAAGTTTACAAAAACCAGAAAAACACTTTTGATGTTTGTAGCTCCTTCAGAGCTTTGTGCTAAGTGCTATGACTTTGTCTTTAAGAACGAGTTCTTAAGCCTAAGTCATAACCCTCATCACATAACTGTCGTTATTACAAACGTCAAAAGCAAAAACATCGCTTACGCTAAAAAACATTTATACCTTAACCTGAACGAAAACCTAAACATTTACATGGAAATTTAATGGGTTAATAGTTCAAGGGTTCAACAATTGTTTTTTAGATTTCGAAGAAATCGGTGTTTTTGCCATTAAAGAGATTGAGGCCCTGAAAGGGTAACGGGATGAGTGGCAATCTTATCTGGGAGCTTGCTCACAAGGAAGATTGGCACTGATACCGTTAGTACTCTGGTAAGAGTACAATCTCTTCAATGGGGTTTTTATGGTTTTTGTATAAATCTAATCCCAAATTTTTTTCGACAATTGTATGGAATGTCAGAAAAATACTAAAACTAAATTACTATGACAAAAAAGACATTACTCAGCACGCTGGTGCTGGCAGCATTCCTTGGTTCATCGACACCCGCGTCGGCACAATTCTTCAAGAAGTTGGGCGAGACAGTGACTGGTGCCGTGAAAGGAACCGTGAAGAGTGCCGCCGAGACGATGGTGGGCGACGAAGAGACCATCAAGCGTCGCGAAAGGGAGGCCAAGGAAAAGGAAGAACAGCGCAAGACGATGGAACGTTTCGAAGGCAAAAATGCATCGGACGCCGATGGCAGCGGACACGGACCAGGAGCAGGTGCGTGGGGTGGCCCTCCCTCCATCAAGATTGACTTCGACGGCTTCTGCTGGGAGTGTGTCAGCCATTCGTGCGATGGTGTCTTCACTGTGCAGGTAGGCGACAACCGTCGCTGGCGCTTCTACGAGACGAAGGGTGGCAAGCGCATCACCGATAAAGACTGGATGGCCTCGGAGTTTCCGTTGTTTGACAAGGGCGTCTGTCCTGTCAAGTCGGTGGAGACGCGCAAGTGGTCTATCCTGAAGCAGGACGGCACGCTGCTGGCCCTCGACCCCAAGATTACTGCCGTGGGCAACTTCCGCGACGGACTGGCTGTGGCAGAGATCAACTACCGCAAGCACTTCATCAATACAAAAGGACAGGTGGTGCTGCCCACCGTAGAGCTCGACGACCTGCACAGCTATCCCCTGACAGACGGTACGCGTCGCCTCTTCAAGGCTATGACGGGTGGCTACGGCTATCTCGACGCTCAGAACAAGATCGTCATCAAGGCCCAGTATAACAAGGCCACCAACTTCAGCAGCGGCTATGCTATCGTGTATGACTATACGGCCACGAACAACGAGTTCTGGGTCATCAACACGTTGGGCAAGAAGGTGGCTGTAGTGCCCGATGCTTATGTGAAAAGCGGCTATCTCGGCAAGGACCTCTACGTCACCGACTTCGTCAACGGTGGTGCCGTAGCCAAGAACCAGAATACAGGCAAATACGATATCGTTGACCCGCAGATGCACGTGATGGCCAGCTTTGACGACGCCTCGCCCTTCTGTCTGAAGAGGACTCCCAGCGACGCTGGTGTGTGTGTCGTGAAGAACGACGACTGGGAGTTTCCGCAGTTCTGCCTGCCCAACGGTCAACTGCTCACCAACTATGGCGACCCAATGGTGTCGATAGGCGGTCATACCAAGCCTTACTATATCCGCTCTAACGACAAGGGCGAGAAGACCATCATGCTGCCCCCGCTGCTCAGCAGCTATCATCACAGGGACCTCACCGTTTTCCATCCCTGGAAAGCGTGGAAGGAGCCGTGGTGGGAGTATACGGGCTATACCGTGCTGGGCGGTTCGCTGGTCACCGACATGGGTTACATCATGAACTATACAGGCATTGTGCGCATCCTCAACTGGCGCTATGAGAAGTATGAGGACTTCAGCAGCGACGGCTATGCCAAGGGTGTCAAGATGTCGACCAAAGGCTGGCGCAAGCAGGTGAGCAGGTGGATTGAGGACCTGGAGGAGCATTACGTCTTCATGGACGAGCACGGCAGTGTCGCTGTGGAGATTATCCCCAAGCCATGATCCGGAAAGTTTTGGTGATGTGAAGAAAAAGTTGTACCTTTGCAGCCAAAATAAGAAATAGGATGGAAATCAAGCAAGCAGAATTCTCTCTGTCAGCACCGATGGTGTCGATGTGTCCGAAGGATACGAAGCCCGAATATGCCTTTATCGGGCGCTCGAATGTGGGCAAGTCGAGCCTGATCAACATGCTGACCAACAACAAGAAACTGGCCAAGACGTCGTCGACGCCTGGCAAGACATTGCTCATCAACCACTTTATCATCAACAAGGAGTGGTATCTGGTCGACCTGCCCGGCTATGGCTTTGCCAAGCGCTCAAAGAAGGAGGTGGACAAGCTGGACCAGATGATCCGCGGCTACATCCTGCAGAGGGAGCAGCTGGTCAACGTCTTCGTGCTGATAGACATCCGCCTGGAGCCCCAGAAGATTGACCTCGAGTTCATCGAGTGGCTGGGACTGTCGTCGATACCCTTTGCTATCGTCTTCACTAAGGCCGACAAGCTGACGCCCAATAAGGCGCGGCAGGCTGTGGAGGCGTATAAGAAGAAGCTGCTGGAGACCTGGGAGGAGCTGCCTCCCATCTTCGTCACCTCTTCGGAGAAAAAGGAGGGTAGGGACGATGTGCTAAACTATATTGAACAGATCAATGGTTCCCTATCTTGACGTACAACACCTGACCAAGTCGTTTGGCGCACTGACACTCTTCCGCGACATCAATTTCTCGATTGGTGAGGGACAGCGTGTCGGTTTGATAGCGAAGAACGGCACGGGCAAATCGACGTTGTTGTCGATACTCTCCGGCAAGGAGGGCTACGACAGTGGCAGCATCGTGTTTCGTCGCGACTTGAAGGTGGGCATGCTGGAGCAGTCGCCGGTCTTCGACCCCGATGAAAGTGTGCTCGATGCGTGTCTATTGCCCCTTAAGTTAGGGGGCGACAGGGGTCTGAACAAGGGGAAAAAGGGCGCTTCTTCAGACCCCCAACCCCCTAACTTAGGGGACTCACTTGTGTTGAAAGCCAAACAAGTACTGACGCAACTGAAGATACGCGACCTGAACCAGCGCATGGGCGAGCTGAGTGGTGGTCAGCAGAAGCGCGTGGCACTGGCCAACGTGCTGCTCACAGAGCCCGATCTGCTCATCCTCGACGAGCCTACCAACCATCTCGACCTCGAGATGATAGAATGGCTGGAGGGCTACCTCTCACGCGGCAACAAGACGCTGTTGATGGTGACCCACGACCGCTTCTTCCTTGACCGTGTATGCAGCGTCATCCTCGAACTTGACGATCAGACCATTTATACCTATCGCGGCAACTACGCCTACTATTTGGAGAAACGCCAGGAACGTATCGACAATCGCAGAGCGGAGGTGGCTCGCGCCAACAATCTGTATCGTACCGAACTGGAGTGGATGCGCCGCATGCCGCAGGCCCGTGGTCATAAGGCCCGCTACCGCGAGGAGGCTTTCTACGAACTGGAGAAGGTGGCCAAGCAGCGGTTGGAAGAGCGCCAGCTGCGCCTGAAAGCCTCGAACGTGTATATTGGCAGCAAGATATTTGAGTGCCAGTATATCTCGAAGAAATTCGACGAGGTGGTCATCCTCAAAGACTTCTACTACAACTTCTCACGATTCGAGAAGATGGGTATCGTGGGCAACAACGGAACAGGTAAATCGACCTTCATCAAGATGCTGTTGGGAGAGGTGCCCGTGGACGATGGACGTATCGTGATAGGTGATACAGTGCGCTTCGGGTATTTCTCGCAGGAAGGTCTGCAATTCAATGAAAACCAAAAAGTTATCGACGTTATAACGGAGATTGCTGACTACGTAGATCTGGGCAGCGGCAAGAAGCTGTCGGCCTCGCAACTGCTGCAGTATTTCCTGTTTACACCCGAGCAGCAATACAACTATGTGTATAAGCTGAGTGGCGGTGAACGGCGCAAGCTGTACCTCTGTACGGTGCTGATGCGCAACCCCAATTTCCTGGTACTCGACGAGCCCACCAACGACCTCGACATCGTGACGCTGCAGATTCTGGAAGAGTACCTGCAAGACTTCCCTGGCTGCGTCATCGTGGTCTCCCACGACCGATACTTCATGGACAAGGTGGTGGACCACCTGCTGGTATTCAAAGGTCAGGGCGAGATCAAGGACTTCCCAGGGAACTATACGCAGTATAGGGAGTGGGCAAGTAGCCCTAGTAGCTCTAGTAGCCCTAGTAGTACTAGTACTTCTAGCGGGACTAGTACGACTAGTCCTAAGGGCAGCTACCGCCACGAAGACCGTCGCCGCCTCAGCTACAAGGAAAAGCGCGAGATGGAACAGCTGGAGAAGGATATCGAGGCCTTGGAACAAGAGAAGAAACAGATAGAGGAAGCCCTCTGCGGCGGCACCACATCTGTCGATGAGATAACGGCTATGAGCAAGCGACTGCCCCTGCTGAGCGACGAGCTGGACGAGAAGTCGATGCGCTGGCTGGAACTGTCGGAAATAGAAAGCTGATGATACAACAACAATATCCATCACAACTGCTGGAACGGGCGGTACAGGAGTTCGCCAAGTTGCCAGGCATAGGGCGCAAGACGGCACTCCGTCTGGTGCTCCACCTGATGCGTCAGGACGAGGGCGATGTGCTGAGTTTCTCAGAGGCCATCGCCACGATGAAGCGTGAGGTGAAATACTGCAAGACGTGTCATAACATTAGCGATAGCGAGACGTGTCCCATCTGCTCGGATGCGCGTCGCGACGCTTCTACCATCTGTGTCGTGGAGAATATCCAGGACGTGATGGCGGTGGAGAATACACAGCAGTATAACGGCCTCTACCACGTGCTGGGCGGTGTCATCTCACCAATGGATGGTGTGGGGCCTGCCAATCTGGAAATCGACTCGCTGGTGGAGCGCGTCGCTCGGGGCGGCATCAAGGAGGTCATCCTGGCACTCAGCTCGACGATGGAGGGCGACACCACCAACTTCTACATCTTCCGCAAGTTGGCACCCTATACGGATGTGAAGCTGAGCATCATTGCCCGAGGCATCAGCGTGGGCGACGAACTGGAATATACCGACGAGGTGACGCTGGGACGTTCCATCCTCAACCGCACACCCTTCGAGGGAAAATAATGCATAATTCATAATGCATAATGCATAATTGATAATTGACAATTGACAATGAACAACGAAACAATACAATTCCTGTTGACAACCCTGATGGAGCTGGGAACACTGCTGACGGTGTTTCTCGCCTTACGCCAGTTCCGTGATACCAAGTGGTTGCGCTTCTGGCTGATCGTCGGTCCACTGCTGGCCAACGCAGCCCTCTATCTGGTGTATCGTACGACGCCCTTCTTCTATTTGGGCGTCGTGCTCGTGCTCTGTCTCCCATTCGTATGGCCAAGAAAATCAGCATAGTCATCGTCAGCTACAACGTCTGCCAGTTGCTCGATGAGTGTCTGCAGAGTGTCCGTCGGGCCTTGGAGGGCATCGACGGTGAGGTGTATGTGGTTGACAACCTGTCGAAGGATGGTACGGTAGAGACCTTGCAGCCGCGCCATCCCGATGTGCATTTCATCGCCAATCAGGAGAATGTGGGTTTCGCACGTGCCAACAACCAGGCTATCAGAATGTCGGACAGCGAGTATGTCTTGTTGCTGAACCCTGATACGGTGGTCTATGAGAACACGCTGAAAGGTGTCCTGGCATTCATGGACGAGCATCCCGAGGCGGGTGGGGCAGGTGTGCGCATGCTGATGCGCAACGGCAAGCCTGCACCGGAGTCGCGACGGGCCATTCCGACACCATGGGTGTCTATGCTGAAGATGCTGGGCTTCACCAAGCGCTACTATATGAGTCGCCTCTCGTGGGACGAGCCTGGACGCATCGAGGTGATTAGCGGTGCCTTCTGTCTGTTGCGCCGCAAGGCACTCGACCAGGTGGGGCTGCTCGACGAGGACTACTTCATGTACGGTGAGGACATCGACCTCAGCTACCGTCTGCTGAAGGGTGGCTGGCAGAACTGGTATCTGCCCTATGACATCATCCACTACAAGGGTGAATCGACGCAGAAGTCATCGTTCCGCTATGTTCACGTCTTCTATCAGGCTATGCTCATCTTCTTCAACAAGCATTACGGTCATCTCAGCATTTTCTTCTCGCTGCCCGTCAAGATAGCCATCTATTCACGTGCCATCGTGGCCTTTGTGCAGATGATGACCAAACGTTTCCACCATTTCTTATATCCACGCTCATGAAACTACGCGCTATCGAACCTGAGGATCTGGACTTGCTGTACCAAATCGAGAACAATACCGAACTGTGGCAGGTGGGCGCCACCAACGTGCCCTACAGCCGCTACACCCTCCACGACTACATCGCCACGTCGAGCGACGATATCTATGCCGACCGACAGGTACGCATGGTGGTGGAGAACGATGAGGGCGCATGCGTGGGACTGGCCGATCTGGTGCACTTCGAACCGCAGCACCAGCGTGCCGAGGTGGGCATTGTCATCCTGCCAGCATACCGCAGGAAGGGCTATGGCGAACAGACTATCGGCAAACTGGCTGACTATGCGCTGCGTGTGGTGCATCTGCATCAGCTCTATGCTGTCGTGGCTGCCAACAACAAGGCTGCCGTCGCCCTGTTCCAGAAGATGGGTTTTGAGACCAAAAGTACATTGCATGACTGGCTATATGATGGTCGCGAGTATCAGGATGCATGTCTTCTGCAAAGATTTTTATAAAGTTTTCGCCAAAAAGTTTTGTATATTCGAAAATTCTCATTACCTTTGCACCCGCTAAACGACAAAAGCACGACTTTGGTGCGTTAGTTCAGTAGGTTAGAATGCCTGCCTGTCACGCAGGAGGTCACGAGTTCGAGTCTCGTACGCACCGCCAAGTCGAAAGTGTCGTCAAGAGTTTTAGGGGAATAATAAAGTGAGGTGCGTTAGTTCAGTAGGTTAGAATGCCTGCCTGTCACGCAGGAGGTCACGAGTTCGAGTCTCGTACGCACCGCAAACATTGATGAGCTCACATGAACCGAACGTTCAGTGGGCTTTTTTCATAACAAAAAGAACCAGACTATGAGAAAAACGCTTCTCTTCGTATTGTTGCTGATGAGTACGGCTCTCATGGCTCAACGTCGTGGTGTGTCGATATTGGGCGATTCGTACAGCACCTTCCGTGATTTTGTGCAGCCTGCCAACAACCTGGTCTGGTATCCTGTTAACAGTGTGCAGCATAATGATGTGGTGAGCGTAAGACAGACGTGGTGGCACCTCTTCATCAGTCAGCAGGGCTTCCGTCTTTGTCAGAACAACTCCTACTCGGGCTCAACCATCTGCCATACGGGCTACAACGGCGATGACTATCGCGACCGCAGCTTCGTGACACGTGCAGGACAGTTGGGCGCTCCTGATATCATCATCGTTTTTGGAGGTACCAATGACTCGTGGGCCAACGTGCCTATCGGGAACTTCAAGTACAGCGAATGGAGCCTCCAAGACCTCTACACGTTCCGTCCGGCTATGGCCAAACTGCTCGACAACCTGGGTGAGCGCTATCCGGGTACGGAGGTCTATGTGGTCATCAACAGTGAACTGAAAGAGGACATCACACAGTCGATGCGTACCATCTGCGACCACTATGGCGTGCGCTGGATACAGCTGCATGATATAGACAAGCAGTGGGGACATCCCTCGCAGAAGGGCATGCGCCAGATTGCCGAGCAGCTGGCGGCTGTCATCAAATGAATTATAATAAACAATCACATACGTATGAAACAAACGATTCTTGTAACTGGTGGCACGGGATTCATCGGAAGCCACACGACGGTAGAACTGCAGGAAGCAGGCTATCAAGTTGTTATCGTAGACAATCTCTCTAACTCGAACATTCAGGTGCTTGACGGCATCGAGAAGATTACGGGCATCCGTCCTGCCTTCGAGAAGGTGGACTGCTGTGATAAACCCGCCCTGGAGGCTGTCTTCCAGAAGTATCCTGAGATATCGGGTATCATCCACTTCGCCGCTTCCAAGGCTGTGGGCGAGAGTGTGGAGAAGCCACTGATGTATTATCGCAACAACCTGGTGTCGCTCATCAACCTGTTGGAGCTGATGCCTCAGTACGATGTAAAGGGCATTATCTTCTCTTCATCATGTACCGTCTATGGACAGCCTGCACAGGAGAACCTGCCCGTCACTGAGGATGCACCGGTACAGAAGGCGATGTCTCCTTACGGCAACACCAAGCAGATTAACGAGGAGATCATCCATGACTATATCAACTCGGGTGCTCCCATCAAGTCGATCATCCTGCGCTACTTCAACCCCATCGGTTCGCATCCTACGGCACTGATTGGTGAACTGCCCAATGGTGTGCCCATGAACCTGATTCCCTTTGTCACTCAGACGGCCATGGGTATCCGTCAGCAACTGAAGATCTTTGGCAATGACTATAACACACCCGATAAGACCTGTATCCGCGACTATATCTATGTGGTTGACCTCGCCAAGGCTCACGTGAAGGCGATGGAGCGCGTACTCGACAATCCTGATACGGAGGCCGTTGAGATCTTTAACATCGGAACGGGTAAGGGCCTCTCGACACTCGAGGTGGTTCTGGGCTTCGAGAAGGCTACAGGCGTTAAGGTCAACTGGACCTATGCACCACGTCGTCCGGGCGATATCGAACAGGTTTGGGGTAATGTCGACAAGGCCAACAAGGTGTTGGGCTGGAAGGCAGAGACACCGACCGAGGAGGTGCTGAAGTCTGCTTGGAAATGGCAGCAGAAACTGCGTGAGGAAGGTATCCAGTAAATCCCCTTCCGACGGATATAAAAGAAACACCCATCGTTCCTGTGAGCGATGGGTGTTTTCTTTGTGTATAGCTGAGCGGATTATTGCTGTACGGGTATCTTATCCACACGCTTCTGGTGGCGACCACCTTCGAAGGTAGCGGTAAAGAACTCGTCCATAATCTTACGAGCCATGTTGTTGTCGATGAAACGACCAGGCATCACCAGAACGTTGGCATCGTTGTGCTGACGAATCAGGTGAGCAATCTCAGGAATCCATGCCAGTCCGGCACGAACCTTCTGGTGCTTGTTCAGCGTGATGCTGATGCCCTGACCACTACCACAGATGGCAATGCCAGGATACACCTCGCCACTCTCAATACCCTCAGCCAGTGCGTGACCGAAATCAGGGTAGTCAACAGAGGCATCACTCCAGGTGCCGTAGTCCTTAACGGGATATCCCTTCTCCTCGAGATATTCGAGAACGAATTTCTTCAAAGGGTAGCCTGCGTGATCGCAAGCTACACCAACTGTCTTTACTTCCATAGATAATGATTAATTGTTAATTATCAATTATCAATTGTCAATTAAGCTAAAAGCTTCTTGACTTGTTCGTAAACATTCTGGCCAGTATAACCCAGCTTCTCATCGAGCACCTTGTAAGGAGCAGAGAAGCCGAAGCTCTCGAGACCCCATACAGTGCCGTCGGCACCTACCAGACCTTCGAGGTTGACAGGCAGACCAGCGGTGAGACCGAACTTCTTCTTGCCTGCGGGCAGTACGCTCTGCTGGTACTCCTTAGACTGGCTGCGGAACAGACCCTCAGAAGGAACGCTGACGATACGTGTCTTGATGCCGTCAGCAGCAAGCAGCTTAGCACCAGCCTCGAGGGTAGAAACCTCAGAACCGGAAGCGAGCATGATGACATCGTAGTCCTCGTCGGAACCGGCAACAACATAAGCACCCTTGGTGGCCTGGTTGTAGTCGTTGCCCTCGGGCAGCATGTCGATATTCTGGCGAGAGAAGATAAGAGCGGTAGGCGTGTCAACATTCTCCATAGCCATGCGCCAGCAAACGGTGGTTTCCTCAGCATCGGCAGGACGAACTACCAATACAGAGTTCTTGCCGTGGTGGTTCTTCAGCTTCTCCATCAGACGGATCTGTGCCTCCTGCTCAACAGGCTCGTGGGTAGGACCATCCTCACCAACACGGAAGGCATCGTGGGTCCAAATGAACTTCACGGGCAGCTCCATCAGGGCAGCCATACGAACAGCGGGCTTCATATAGTCAGAGAATACGAAGAAGGTACCACATGCGGGAATAACACCACCATGCAGAGCCATACCGATACAGCAGCATGCCATTGTGAGCTCAGCAACACCAGCCTCGAAGAATGCACCAGAGAAGTCACCACGAACGATGTCCTTGGTCTTCTTCAGGAAGCCGTTGGTATTGTCAGAGTTAGACAGGTCTGCAGAAGCACAGATCATATTGGGCACCTGCTCGGCGAGTACGCCGAGAACAGCTGCAGAAGCACTACGTGTAGCGCTGCCAGCTTTCTGCTCAACCTTGCTCCAGTCAATCTTCGGAGCCTTGCCGCTGAACCACTCCTCAAGCTGGGCAGCCTTCTCAGGATTAGCCTTTGCCCAAGCAGCCTTGGCAGCGTAGCGCTCAGCAACAATCTTCTTCAGTTCCTCAGCACGCTTAGCATACAGTTCCTTCACTTCGGGGAAGATCTGGAAAGGATTCTCAGGATCAGCACCCAGATTCTTCATAGTGTTGATGTAAGCGTCGCCACCGAGAGGAGCACCGTGGGTAGCGCAGTTCTTCTCGTAAGAAGAGCCGTCAGCCTTCAGGGCACCCTTACCCATGATACAGTGACCGATAATCAGTGAAGGACGCTCCTTCTCAGCCTGAGCCTTCTTGATGGCCTCACGGATCTGATCGACATCGTTACCGTTGATCTTCTGTACGAACCAGCCCCAAGCCTCATACTTCTTGGCGGTATCCTCGCAGGTAACCACCTCAGTCTTGGTAGACAGCTGGATGTCGTTGGCGTCGTAGAACATAATCAGGTTGTCCAGACCCAGGTTACCGGCGATACGGCCTGCACCCTGAGAAATCTCCTCCTGTACACCACCGTCAGAGATGTAGGCATAGATGGTCTGGTTCATCACGTCGCCCAGACGAGCCTTCAGGAACTTGGCGGCAATAGCGGCACCAACAGCGAAGGTGTGACCTTGTCCGAGGGGACCAGAGGTGTTCTCGATGCCGCGCTCAATCTCGCGCTCGGGGTGACCAGGTGTTACTGAACCCCACTGACGCAGATTCTTCAGGTCCTCAATAGAGAACTTGCCGATAAGAGCCAGCTGAGAGTAGAGCATAGGTGCCATGTGGCCGGGATCCAGGAAGAAACGGTCGCGACCCTCCCATGCGGGATTCTCGGGATCGTAAACCAGGAACTCTGAATACAGGGTGTTAATGAAATCTGCACCACCCATTGCACCACCGGGGTGACCCGACTTTGCTTTCTCTACCATAGATGCAGCAAGGATACGAATGTTATCCGCTGCTCTGTTCATGATCTTGTTGTCGTTCATAATAAATAGTTATAGTAAGTGAAATTGATGCTTTTCTTAATCCATTTGCAAATTTACATATTATTTTTCAAATAACGATATTTTTTCCGTCTTTTTTTAAAAGAATGGTGCAGAACACAGGGATATCGTCTGTCCTTTATCATTTCATGCAGAACGGAGCGAAGGGACAGGTGCGGCAGATATTGCGATCGGAGGTAGGAATAAAAGGTGTCGATGGCGAGAATATCTCATCCACTTTCTGTTCGAGCAATTCGTTGAAGCGATTGGAGAAAGGCTGGATGTCGGTGATGGGCTCGCGATCGAACTTGAGGGTGGGGTCGTAGCCTTCAGATGCTGCATGCTGGATGAACAGCAGGGCAGGTGACACGGGATGCTGGGGATTGTTGCGACGCACGATGTCTGCATAGACGAAGGTCTGCAGATAGTAGTCGGAGTGGTTGCGCAGCTGCGTAGCATCGAAGATGGCCTCGACATTGGGTAGTGGACGGGGCTGGTGGCTGCCGGTCTTATAGTCAAGAACACGTATACGACCGTCGGCAAGCTGGTCGAGACGGTCTATGCGGCCTCCTATTTTCATCTTGCTGCCCAAGGGTCGTACAACGTCGCATTCAAGGCCAAGGATGGTGAAGGGGGCCAGTTGGCGGTCGATATCGATGAGTTGACGGAGATAGCGGATGATGACCTCGCGATTGATGAGGTGGAGACCACCAATTGGGGCGTTGGGAAGTATTTTGTGGAAGGCTTCATCGACAGCGCGCTCAATTTGTATCTTGTTCTTGAGCAACTGCTCCAACAGGTCGGTGGTAATCCGCTTGGGAAGCTGGTGGTAGATGATATCAGCAGCCTCGTGGAAGATATTGCCGAAGATGCGGTTGTCGAGTTCTTGCTCGTCGTCAGGCTGGTCGGGCTCCTTGAGACCTGCCACATAACGGTAATAGAACTGCAGGGGGCAGCGCATATAGCGGTTGATGGCAGAAGGCGTCAGGGTATTTGTCGAGAAATGCTCGTCAAGCAGTTGCATGATATGGGGCGTTTTCTCGATGGAAACGGGCGTTTGGCTAGTAATCGTCTTGCCAGACTGCAGGGTGCGCTGACTGATGGAATGGCCACTTTCGACCATGAGCTGTAGCATGAAACGGCTCATTTCACCGCGCTGTCCGTCTTCAGTGGCATTGTTCCAAAGAATGGTGACGTCGTGGGCACGCTGAATGAGACGGTGGAAATAATAGGCATAGATACTGACTTTATTGTCGATGGTGGTCAGCTCATAAGCCTGACGGATGCTGTGAGGAATGAACGAACTGTCGTTGACACCGCGTGGCATGTTACCTTCGTTGCAACTCAACAGCAGGACATGGTCGAAGTCGATATTGCGAGTTTCTAGAACGCCCATCACCTGTACACCCTCGGCAGGTTCGCCGTGGAAAGGAATCGTGGTCTGCTGGATGAGTTGGTTGACGAGTCGCTGCAAGGTGGTCTCTGAGACACAAAGGTCACCGCTGTCGATAAGCGCCTGCAAACGACTGACCAGGGTATATGCACGGAACAGTGACTCTTGGAACAGTGGGTCGTGAATGGTATCAGACGACTGTTGGGCAATGTCGCGCAGCATCTGCAGGAGAGCTTTTTCGGAGTCGGTATATCGGGCGTAGGGATGACGTTGGAAGGCACGCAGCAGACGTGGCGTCCTGCCTCCAAGCTGCAGGTCGAAATAGCGCTGGATAAATGAGGCCACAGGGGTTTGTGAAAGGGGATAACCCGTGGTGATGTTGACCTTCTGGACTTCTGGAGGCAGACAATGGATGACGGTAGGTAGCAGCATCTCGTTGCAAAGCACGATGGCTGTACGTCGTCCGTCACGATAGCGCTCGTGTTCGCGCAGCCAGCTGCTGACGTAGCGTGCCTGGATATGTTCAGTGGGTGCGGAGATATAGGTGATGTCCTTGCTCTGCTGGAAGTGACGGTAGATGTCATCACGCTGACTGTCGAGGGCGTTGGGGAAATCGCGCAGATAGCGGGCAATATAGTGTCCTGCCTCGTGCTGGTGCATATAGTAATCGTCGAAGTCCCAGTAAAACTGGGCTTTGCCGACTTTCTGAAGAGCGCTGAACAGTTGCTGCTCGACTTGATGCAATAGATTGAAACCGATGAAGAGATAGTGGTCGTAGGGGAATTTCTCTGCGATTTCATCGGTAGAAAGACGCTCAGCAACCTGTCGATAAAGGGCACCCTCATACGCTAACTGCTGGGCCCCCAGACGCTCGTTGAAATCGTGGTAAATATCTGCAAAATGGCTCCACAGGCTGATAAAGCGTTGCTTGAGTTCCGTTTCGTGCTCTTCGGTGAAATGGCTAAAAAAGTGGCGTAGCAGGTCGCGTTGCTCTTCTGTGAGATAGCTCAGGTCATCGAGTTCATGGATATCGCGCAGGTTGGCAAAGACATGGTCGGCATCTGCCATATTCTTGTCAATATCGTCAAAGTCGCTGATGAGTAGCTGTCCCCAGCCATAGAACTTGTCAAGCGTTTCGTCAGAGCCCGTATGAAGGCAGAAAGACTGATGGAGGTCGCAAACAAGCTTGATGGGATCAGCAACAGTGAGTGCCGACTGTTGGCGGAATAACTCGCTGATAGTGATGTAGGCAGGACTCCATAGTGGCTTGCCACCTGCCAAATGCGCCAGATGCTCGTTGAGAAACAGCGATGCACGCTTGTTGGGAAAGACGACAGCAATACGTGACAGATTGGTGCCGTACCTGTTCAAGAGATCTTCTGCTACATATTCCAAAAAACTTTTCATAGGCGTACTTCCTCAATCTTGTTACTGTAAACATACCATAGCCAACCCTGTACGCCTGGCATACCCATCTCGTTGAGCAGGGTCATATATTCGCGCACTTGTTCCACATATTCGGGCTTGGGACTACCAAACTTAAAATCGACAACGTGGGTCTCGTGACCATCAGTCATCACGCGGTCTGGACGACGCTCTTCAACCTTGCCCTGTTCGCTAAGACGAAGTATGGTGCATTCGTTGAATAACTGCCAGTGGTCTGAAAACCAGTCTTTAATACGCTTGCTTTCAAGCCTTTTCTGAAGCATTGAGGTCATCTTGGAAGCTGTCACCTCGTCGTCGTAGATAATACCGTCGAGTTGCAATTGGCGCAGTGCACCATCAATATCAGCGGTGGTGCGGATGGTGGAGAAGACCTCGTGGAGCACACTACCCATCTTGATATAGCTGAGAGTTGGCTGTTCATCATCACCTTCGATGAAATCGCGGCTTTTGTTGCTTTGGCGGAATTCAGCAGCAGTATCGAATGTCTCGAGCTGCAGGGTCTCTGGAACAATGGGTACTAAGAATGGATTAGCCTGTCGTGCAGAAGACTCTCTGCTATCGCTCTTCTGGATGGCTTCAGAGCCATAGGTGAACTGTATTGGCTGCTGCTCGTCAGACTCTCCTTCGAGGGTACTGTTCTGAAGCGTGAGCTGGGGGAGTACCGACTCGATGAGTGTGGAACGGTTGTTCTTGCTGGCACGTTGTCCGATGACGTAGAGACTGCTCACAGCACGTGTAAATGCAACATAGAGCAGGTTGAGATTATCGACAATATTCTGAAGGTGCTCTTCTTGATAGTCGCGCTCGTAGATAGTGCCCCGCATCTGACTTCCACTGAAATCGATAGGTGCTAAGGGCAGTTCAGAGAATGGCTCTTCAGTAGGCTGGCACCACAGCACGTCGGGCATCTCGAGGCGCCAGTCGCAAAACGGGATGAGTACGTGACGAAACTCAAGGCCCTTGCTCTTGTGGATAGACAGGATGCGCACACCATCGGTGATGTCACTCTGGATAGTCTTGCTGCAGAGCGTCTCTTCCCATTCCCTGATGAAAGCATCGATATCGGAGGAATGGTCTTGTACGAATTGGTTGAGCTGATCGTAGAAAGCGCAGAGGTAGGCACTCTGCTCGTTGAGCCTGTCGAGTTGGAAGATGGTATAGAGACGTTCCACCAGCTCGTAGAGTGGCAGATGAAGCAGTTCGTCGGTATGGGCGGTATATGCCTCCGGTAGCAGTGTGTCAAGCAACCGGTCCTTGACGAGTAGTCCGCTTTCGGGTTCGTTATTACCGATAATATGGCGTTGGTATAACTTGGCGACAGTGGCCTTGGCCAGTTGGTCGTCAGGGTGGGTGAGCAGGTGGAGCGACTGAACGAGCATGCAAAGAGACACTGAGGCATCCAGGCGGAACGCTTCGTCACTGACAATACGAATGTCAGGCAGCTGCTCGTCGAAATAGGTGGCGATAAGTGGGATATGCTTGTTGGTACGCACGAGGATGGCAATATCGCGTGGAGGAACGCCCTGTGCCATCAGACTGCTGATAGTATTCGCCAGAAGCGACATGGTTTGTTCCTGATAGTCGTCAGAAGGGAGAAGGGTGACACTGACGTAACCACGTTGAGGACGATTGTCAGGCACCTGCTGCTCGACATCAGCATAGGCGTGGCGCAGCATCTCTGCACCCATCGGGTATTCCTCACGCTGGCGTTCGTACTCTTGGCGTGCTGCTTCAGTAAAGAAAGCATTGTTGAAATTGACGACGTTGCGATCTGAACGGTAATTGACCTTAAGCGGTTGAATATCAACGGTGTCTTCACTATGAGGAAATTCCCTGTCAATGGCGTTGAGCAGTCGCCAGTCGCCTGAGCGCCAACGATAGATGCTCTGCTTGACATCACCCACGATGAGGTTGCCACCAGCTCCTCGACTCATACATTCCTGTAACAGAATCTTAAAGTTCTGCCATTGGATGGTACTTGTGTCCTGAAACTCATCAATCATGACATGCTCTAACTGGGCTCCAATCTTCTCGTAGATGAAAGGAGAGTCGCTGTCACTGATGAGGGCGTGGAGTAGTTGCTGGGTGTCGCTGAGCAAGAAACGGTTGGCTTCGTCGTTGAGTTCGCGGACTTTCTGTTCGATACTGCCCAATAAGCGCAATTGGCTGAGGTGTCGCAGGGTAAGCACTGCTGATTGATAGATGCGGTATTGACGGGGACGCTCGTCCATAGCATAGGCCAGTAAAGGGATGAGCGTCGATTCTGCCAGCGCGTGGATAACCTCCTGGCGGTCGCTCTTCTTGGAGTACCACTTTGTCGCATCTTCGCGACAGTCGCAAACGCGCTTGCCTACGATGCTTTCATCCATCTCACCCTTTCGCAGTTTTATAAAGAAACTGGCAACACCAGTCTTGCCGTAGGCTAAATCCTCAATGCTTATGCTGTCTCCCTCGAGGGCATCGAAGAAGGTTTCTGCTATCTCTTGCATCCGTTCTTTGGCCTCGTCACGTAACTGTTTGAGACCAGCCGTGTAGTTCTCGATGAAATGGTCGGTTTCGAGCGTTTGCGTCAGTGCCTTGCTGTGTGTCTTATAATAGTCGCGGAAGATAGTCTTACCGAACTGTTTCACCTGTCCGATAATGTTCCAAGAGCGGTCATCGCTGATTTTCTCCATGATATAGCTTAACAGCCATTGCAGCATGATGTCGGTATGGGTCAAGGAGTCGATAAGCTGATCGACAGCTTGTTCCTCAACTTGACTGTCATTCAGGCTAATGCGCAAGTTGGCTGTCAGATCGAGTTCACGGGCCAGGTTGCGCAACACACTCTGGAAGAACGAGTCGATAGTCTCGACACGGAAATAGCTGTAGTTGTGGAGCAACAGGTGGAGGGCTTCTCCTGCACGCTGTGTTATTTGTTCACGCGAAAGCCCAGTCTCAGCGATAATGCGCTCCATATAGGCATTGGAATCAGGCAAGTCTCTCGAGATGCCATAGAGCTGACTGAGTATGCGCATCTTCATCTCTTCTGTGGCCTTGTTGGTGAAGGTCACAGCCAGAATGGTGCGATAGCTCGTGGGATTTAGCACGAGTAATTTGATGTATTCGACTGCCAGCGTGAAGGTCTTTCCCGATCCTGCGCTGGCCTTATAAACAGTCAGTGACTTTACCATCTTCGGAATAGTTCAAGGGTGAATTTGCAACCAAATTGCTCATAGTGAGTGTTGAGAAAACTGGCGAAGAACCCTGTGGAGAAATAGCGATTTCTGAAGCCATAGCCAATCTCGAAATAGGGACGTGTATGTTTGATGGACGCTGTGCTGAGATAGATGCGCTCTGTCTCCACGATACGTCCCAGCCAGGGTACCCACGACAGCATCAGTAGTGGTGAATCGTATGACACATGGGCACGGATATAGTAGCTTGAGGTGTTATACCAGCGGCTGTCAAGCAGTTGGAATTGTCCTGTCCAGTCGTCTTCCCAGCCCATAGGCAGATTGTTGTCGCGGAAGTTTGAGTAGTCCACAAAGTAGTCGGTGTTGCGCTGGCTATAAAAACCCGTACCCAGGCGCATATTAAGGATGCGTACGCTACGGTTTTGGTATTTGTACACAGCGTCGAACTCCCAACGTTCGTAGTCGAGGTTCGATTGGAGTATGTTGGTAAAGCTTCGCTCGTAGTTGGCTGTCAGGGTGGGACCCTTGCGCCAGGGTGTCAGGTGGATGGTGATGGTGGGCGCAAAGCTGCGGAAGTCTTCGGTGAGACCTACCTCACGCATCTTAGCAGGGTCGGTACTTTGGCGTAGATGGTAAACCATACCGCCCGCAATCTCCAGCCATCGAGTAGCTCGCACATTGTTGATAATCTGGAAATACTCGTCTTTGAATTCAGGCATCGATTCTTGAGTACCTTTGGCTTTTTGATAGGCTTCTTCCAGGGCTGCGTTCGAGGTGCGGTTGCCATTACCCCACTGCAGTTCGGTATAGGCGTTGCGCGTGGGATTGTACGTCCAGCGTAGGGGCAGCGTATAGTAGAACTGCTCTTTTCGGAAGCTGTAACCGAACATCGGATCAAGAGATAGAGAGTGGCGGGGATTCCACGCATAGCGCACTCCGACATTGAGCTTGTAAGACAGTCCTTTGCTTTGACTATAACCCATATACAGAGGGTTGAGCAGGGGCGAGATGTTGAGTGAGAAATTGTCGTTGCTCTTTTGCAATTTATTGATGAGGTTGCTGCCTACAAAGTTCCAGGCGGCATTGGTCAGCTTTGTGGAACTGCTGACTGTCGTGGTGTCTTCTTCCTCCTCTTTCTCCTTGTCCATCTTATATTTGTTCTGGTAGATTTGGCGGATGTGCTGACTGAGACGCTCAGGGCGTATCTTCCGCATCAGCGTGAGGTCATCGTAATTGCTGATAGAGTCTGGAAGGGTATTATAACAATTGAAGATGGAGGTCGTCTTAGAATGAATGTTGTTGCCTAAAAACTTGAACGTGGCTTCAGTAGTGCTACGCACAGGCAGCGCACTATGCAGATTGGTATGATCCATCTCTACATTCACTTTGAAGGTTATCATGTCGAACTCACCCTGGTATTCGACGGAGATAACACGCCCTGTTCTGCTATCTACTCTGGCACTGCCTTTAACCAACTGCGTGTTACTGCTGCGTGGGCGGAAGAATACCTGAGCGATGGGACCCATTTGCCGGATGCGGTATTTGTAGAAGAAACGGTTGGTACGGTGAAAGGGCGACAATAATTTGTCTTTGTACAACTGTATGCCATAGATGTCGGGTAGTGTGCTGTCAAACAGCGCAGGCATCACATTGCGGTTGCTGGGTATCGTCCCACACACCAGCTGGCGGTGTACTGTGAAATCGCTATGACTTTTAAACTTCACCTTGCCGTACATCTCGCAAGCATATTCACGATCACCTTTGGCGATGGCGTACATGTCGGGTACAAGGTATAGTAGTACATTGCGACGCTGTGAGCCGTATTCAGCAACCATATAGACATTTTTCTCGACACCATCGACAGACTCTGCGAAGCGCGAATAGTAGTCCCACATACGGTTGATGATTAAAGAATCGTTCTGGCGATTACGCGCAAAACAAATGCCGGACATGAGTGTCATCATGCCCAGCACTAGTATTCTTATGTGTAGCTTCTGATTCACGACCCCAAAAGTACAAAAAATATCTGGAGTCGCAAAATTTTTATCCTAAATATTTCATCAAAATGCGTGCATTACCTGAGTCGCGCAGCTTTGCAATGCTTTTCTCACGAATCTGACGGACGCGCTCACGAGTGAGACCCAGCTGATCGCCAATCTCTTCGAGACCTTTTTCGTGACAGCCAATGCCGAAGCATTCGCGAATGATGGTGATTTCACGCTCCTTGAGTACTTTCTGCAGGACGGAGTTGAGCTCCTGGGCCATTGACTCGTGATCTACCTGACGGTCGGTACGTGAGTCGTCGCCTGATGCCATCACATCGAGCATACAGTTGTCCTCGCCATCCTGGAAAGGAGCGTCGATAGATACGTGGTGGCTGTCAGCCTGCATGGACTGGGCAATTTTCTCCTCGTCCATATTGGTGGCGTCGCTCAGCTCAGATACTGAGGGGTGACGCTGGAATTCCTGTTCAAAGCGATTAATCTCGTGACTAATCTTGTTGAGGCTTCCTACCTGGTTCAGGGGAAGACGTACGATACGGCTCTGCTCGGCAATAGCCTGCAGAATGCTCTGGCGAATCCACCATACCGCATAAGAGATGAATTTAAAACCACGAGTTTCGTCAAACTTCTGTGCGGCCTTAATGAGGCCGATGTTACCCTCGTCAATCAAGTCAGTCAGCGTCAGTCCCTGATGCTGATACTGCTTGGCTACGGATACTACGAATCGGAGGTTGGCTGTCACCAGCTTGTCCTTGGCTCGCTCGCCTTCAGGACCGCCCTTGCGTATCTTCTGAGCCAGTTCGATTTCCTCATCGATACTGATCAGTGGTGCACGACCGATTTCCACCAGATACTTATCCAGTGCCTCACTTGAGCGATTCGTAATACTCTTTTGAATCTTTAATTGTCTCATTCTAAATCCTTAAATCCAAGCTAACTGTCTGAAATTCAGACCTATGTAAAAATTGTTACCTTATAAAGCGGTGCAAAGTTACGAAAAATCCCGATACGTTGTTCTCGAGAGGCTTAATATTTTCTCTTAAAAATATTTAAAACGCTGTTAATGCTTCTCTTGTCCGGAATGTTTCTTCTGACTTTGCTGTTGATTCCGATTTGGCTGTTTCTGAGTGGACTTGTGTGTCCTGCGTTTGTGGAATGACTTTCCTCCTCGCCCTCTTCCGCCTTTACCGCGGGTGCTTTTGCGTGGGCTTGCCATTTTGTATTCTGGTCCTTCTCCCAATTCTTCAGGAAGGGCATTTTTCTGAATATCTTTCTCGAGGAACCGTTCGATGTCGGAAAAGCTGCGTATATCCTTGTCGCTGACCAGCGTGATCGCTACGCCATCGCGTTGAGCGCGGGCTGTTCGTCCGATGCGGTGGACATAGTCTTCAGCGTCGTGTGGCACATCATAGTTGATGACCATGAGGATGTCATCGATGTCGATACCTCGTGCTACAATATCGGTAGCCACCAGTACGTCCACTTGCCCAGTCTTGAAACGGTACATGACATCATCGCGCTCTGCCTGTGACAGGTCGCTGTGCATGGGGGCACAATTGATATGCATGTGCTTCAGCTCACGGGTGATATCCTTCACTTTGTCTTTCTTTCCTGAGAAGATGATGACGCGCTTCAGCTCGCCAGCCTTGAACAGATGACGGATGATACCCAGTTTCTGTGGCTCATAGCATACGTATGCTGACTGTTGGATTTTCTCAGCAGGTTTGGAAACTGCTATCTTTATCTCTGCAGGATCAGTGAGTAATGTGCGTGCCAGTTGTTGTATCTTATTAGGCATGGTGGCTGAGAACATGATGGTCTGGTGGTCTTTGGGCAACCTACTGGCAATCTGTAGAATATCGTCAGAGAATCCCATGTCGAGCATACGATCAGCCTCGTCAAGCACAAAGAACGAAAGTCGGGAGAGGTCCACATGTCCCATACGGATATGTGAGAGCAGGCGTCCAGGCGTCGCTATGATGACGTCGGCACCCATTTTGAGACCTTTTGTCTCTACGTCGAAACGGTTGCCGTCGTTGCCACCATATACTGCTACGCTACTGATACCATCGAGATAATAGCCAAAGCCTTGCATGGCTTGGTCAATCTGTTGAGCCAGCTCACGGGTTGGTGACATCACAATGCAGTTGACAGCATCTTTGGGGAATCCACCGTCATCGAGCATGCTAAGTATAGGCAACAGGTAGGCAGCCGTTTTTCCTGTTCCGGTCTGTGCTACGCCAATGAGGTCACGACCATCTAGTATTTCGGGAATACATCGTTCTTGTATAGGTGTCATTTCCTCGAAGTGCATATCGTATAGTGCATCGAGGATGTTATCATTTAAATATGTTTCTTCAAAAGTCACTTTTTACCTTTTCCTTTTTTATAGTTACTTTTTACCTTATTTTTAATTGGGTGCATGCCTGTAGCAATAGTAAGCAATGAGGGCATACAGGATGTTAGGTATCCATGCCGCCAGAATGGGAGGTGTGTCAGCATTGATGGCAAAGGTGGCGCTAATAGTCTGCAGCAAGATATAGGTAAACGATAATGCCAGTCCAATACCCAGATACATACCCATGCCGCCCTTACGCTTGCGTGATGATAAGGACACACCAATAAGCGTCAGGATAAACGAGGCGAACGAGGTGGCTATGCGCTTGTGGTATTCCACCTCATACTGTACTACATTGCTAGAGCCACGCTGTTGCTGTTTCGAGATGTAACGTTTCAGCTCCGATGAGGTGAACGTCTCCTGCTGTCCACTTGAGAATACCAGATCCATCGGCTCCATTTGTATGAGCGTATCGATTTCCACGCCGGAGGTGATTTCCTCTCGCATACCCTTTAGCGTACGTATTTTGTAGTTGCGGGCCTTCCAGTGGTAGCGTGAGTCGGAGATGGTATCATATTGGATGACGTTGGCATTCATCTGACTGACCATCTTCTTGTTCTCAAATTTATACAGTGCAAAGCCATATCCCGTCTTACGAATATCATCGTATTGTGAGATGTATGCTACCACACCCTTGTCAACCATCAGCTGGATGTTTGAGGCCGATGTGTTCTTTCGGTTGTTCTTGTAGAGTGCTTCGAAGTCGTGGCGCACCACAGTACCTCTTGGTATGATGAACGATCCAAGGTAGAAATTGAGTATGGCGATGAGTGCTGCGGAGATGAAGTAGGGACGCATCAGTCGCTTGAAACTCATGCCACAGGCCAGCATGGCGATGATTTCCGAGTTTCCTGCCAATTTCGAGGTGAAGAAGATGACAGCGATAAATACGAAAAGTGGCGAGAACAGGTTGGCGAAGTAGGGTACGAAGTTGGCGTAGTAGTCGAAGACAATAGCACGCAACGGTGCATTGTTGGCTGTGAACTTGGCCAGGTTCTCGTTGACGTCGAAGACAATAGAAATAGAGATGATGAGTACGATGGAGTAGACGTAGGTGCCTATGAACTTATTGATAATATACCAGTCCATACGCTTCACATAGTGGAAGGGATTGTACTTGTCCATCCACTCCACTTTCTCCCAGGGTATGCGTTTCCAGAGTGACTCGCACTTTCTCCTATATAGCTCCAGCGTTCTCAATAGCTGCTTCACTTTCTCTCTCATCTTCTGCGTCCTAAGTTGTCAATCACACTACGTTTCCACTGGGTGAAGTCTCCTTGTTCTATATGCGTGCGCGCGTCAGTGACCAGTCTGAGGTAGAAGGCCAGATTGTGAATGCTCGCAATTTGTAGCGCCAACAGTTCCTGAGCCTTGAACAGGTGATGCAGGTAAGCCTTGGTGTGGATGCGGTCGATATCGCAACCATCAGGGTCAATGGGCGAGAAATCATCCTCCCACTTCTTGTTCCTCATATTCATCGTACCCTCATAGGTGAAAAGCATGGCGTTGCGCCCATTACGAGTAGGCATTACGCAGTCGAACATATCCACACCGCGTTCGATGGCTTCAAGGATATTCTGTGGTGTACCCACACCCATCAGGTAACGGGGACGGTCTTTAGGCAGTATCTCGTTGACCACCTCAATCATGTCGTACATCACCTCCGTAGGCTCACCGACAGCCAGTCCTCCTATCGACGCACCACCTCCGTCGTTGAGTTTTTCTAAAGTGTCCACTACGTGCTTAGCGGCATCCTGTCGCAAATCCTTATAGGTACATCCCTGCACAATAGGGAACAAGGTCTGATTGTGGCCATAGAGAGGTTCTGTTTCATTGAAGCGCTTGACGCAACGTTCCAGCCAGCGCTGGGTCAGTCGTAACGAGTTCTTCGCATACTGATAGTCGCTCTGCCCTGGGGGACATTCGTCGAAGGCCATCATGATGTCGGCACCAATGATGCGCTCAGTATCCATCACGTTCTCGGGGGTGAAGATGTGTTTCGAACCGTCGATGTGGCTGCGAAACTCACAACCCTCTTCACGTAACTTACGGATTCCTGTCAGAGAGAAGACCTGGAAACCACCCGAGTCGGTCAATATGGGACGATCCCACGTGTTGAACTTATGCAGACCTTCTGCCTTGCGCAGAATATCCAGTCCTGGTCGCAGATAGAGATGGTAGGTGTTACCCAGAATAATCTGGGCTTTCACCTGTTGGCGCAATTCCTCGAAGTGGACACCTTTCACACTGCCAACCGTACCAACGGGCATGAAGATGGGCGTCTTGATTTGTCCGTGGTCCGTGGTGATGAGGCCTGAGCGTGCATCACTCGCATTGTCTGTATGTTGTACTTCGAAGGTCATCAGTCTTTCTTCTCCTCTTTCTCCTCAGGAATATCAAAATTCAACGGATTGTCCACGATTTCTTTGGTGAGGGCAAAGTCCCACACGTCCTGTACATTCTCCACATAGTGGAACTGTACCCCCTTCAGGTACATCTCCGGAATCTCGTTGATGTCCTTCTCGTTCTCCTTGCACATCACAATATCAGTAATACCAGCACGTTTGGCAGCCAGTATCTTCTCCTTGATACCACCAACGGGCAGTACCTTGCCACGTAGCGTAATCTCACCAGTCATAGCAGTGTTCTTGCGCACTTTGCGCTGGGTCAGTGCTGAGGCTATGGATGTTGCAATGGTGATACCTGCTGAAGGACCATCCTTGGGTGTGGCACCTTCAGGAACGTGGATGTGGATGTTCCAATGATCGAAGATACGATAGTCAATACCCAGTTTGTCGACGTGGGCCTTGACATACTCCAAGGCAATTACAGCAGACTCTTTCATCACATCGCCCAGATTACCTGTCAGAGTCAGTTTCGAACCCTTGCCCTTCGATAGCGAAGTCTCGATGAACAGGATTTCACCGCCCACGCTGGTCCATGCCAGTCCTGTGACGACACCAGCATAGGCATTGCCCTGGTAGATATCGCGGTAGAAGGGCGGCTTGCCCAACAGGTCTTCAATCTCTGTAGGTGTTATCTTCTCATAGGGCAACTCGCCAGCTTCAGCTTTCTTGAAAGCCATCTTGCGCAGCGCCTTGTTGATTTGTTTCTCCAGCTGACGGACACCACTCTCGCGGGTATATTGCTCGATGATTTTCTCGATAGCCGCCTTGTTGAAGGTCAGGCGCTTATCGTTCAAACCCGTATTGTCTTTCTCCTTGGGAATCAGGTGGCGCTTGGCAATCTCGTATTTCTCTTCCGTGATGTAGCCGCTCACCTCGATGATTTCCATACGGTCGAGTAGGGGTCTTGGAATCGTGCTCAGGTTGTTAGCCGTAGCGATAAACATCACCTTCGACAGGTCGTAGTCAACGTCGAGGTAGT
Source organism: uncultured Bacteroidales bacterium (assembly GCA_902799655.1). Lineage (GTDB taxonomy): Bacteria > Bacteroidota > Bacteroidia > Bacteroidales > Bacteroidaceae > Prevotella. The sequence continues at coordinate 17,164 of CADCBH010000016.1, read as the reverse complement.
TGTCGTGGAAGGCACCGTTCTGCTCTGGGTCGAGCACCTCGAGCAATGCTGACGCAGGATCACCGTTATGGGTGTTCTGTGTCACCTTATCTATCTCGTCGAGGATGAATACAGGGTTTGACGAACCAGCTTTCTGGATGCTCTTGATGATTCGTCCAGGCATGGCTCCGATATAGGTACGGCGATGTCCGCGAATCTCGGCTTCGTCATGAAGACCACCCAGGCTGACACGCACATATTTGCGCTTCAAGGCATCCGCTATCGACTTGCCCAGCGAAGTCTTACCGACTCCTGGAGGACCGTATAGGCAGAGTATGGGGCTCTTCAGGTCACCACGCAACGACAGGACGGCGATATATTCCAAGATGCGCTCCTTGACCTTCTCCATACCATAGTGGTCGCGGTCCAGAATCTTCTGGGCACGCTGCAGGTTCATATCGTCCTTGGTATATTCACACCACGGCAGATTGACCAGCGTTTGCAGATAGGTCAGCTGTACATTGAAATCGGGTGAGTTCTGATTCACCTGATCCAACTTCTCCAGTTCTTTGTAGAAATACTTCTCGACATCCTCAGGCCACTTTTTACCCTTGGCTTTCTCCAACAGTTCCTTCTTCTCGGGCGTGCTCTCGTTGCCCATCTCGGCCTGCAGGTTCTTGATTTGCTGCTGAAGGAAGTAGTTGCGCTGCTGCTCATCAATATCGTCACGCGTCTTATTGCGAATGTCGAGCTTCAGACTCTGAAGGTTGATCTCGCGGTTCACGATGCGCATCGTGTTGAACAGGCGCTCTTTGATAGAGTCCATCTGTAGCAGAGTCATCTTCTCCTTGATGGTGAAGGGCATGTTCGAACAGATGAAGTTGAGTGCCATGATGTTATTGCCCACATTCTTGATGGCAAACGAAGCCTCTTCAGGAATGTCATCACTCATGTGGATATATTCGGCAGCCTGGTTGCGCAGGTCTTCTATAGCCGTGTGGAATTCCATATCGCGCTTTTCAGGCTCTTCCTCTGGTGCGGACTCTACGTGGGCTATCATATAGGGCTTGTAGTTCAGCACATCCATCAGTCGCAGACGGCCCAATCCCTGTACAATGGCCGTAATATTGCCGTTGGGCAGTGTCAACAACTTGATGACCTTGGCAAATACACCAATGTCATAGAGGTCTGATCGAATGGGACTCTCCACTTCGGGGTCGCGCTGACAGACAACGCCGATTAGCCCATCTTGCTTCTCTGCCTTACGAATGAGCGTCATGCTCGAATCGCGACCAATGAGGATTGGTGAAACCACACCAGGAAACAATACCAAATTGCGCACTGCCAAAATGGGTAGCGCGTCAGGCATCTTCATGTTCGTCAGGTCGCTGTAATCGCCCTCTACATCGGCAATCATCGAGAACGACCTGTTCTTGTTATCCATATACATTGTTATTTTCTCGTCCATAATGAGGTGCAAAGGTACGAATTTTATTTTAAATATCGCGCACGCGATAAGATATTTTAATAATCATCATGCAAAAAGACCGCTTGAGAATCATCTTCAAGCGGCCTTCTTCTACCTTTTTACTGACTCAAATGTTGGGCGTTTCCCACACTTTTGTTTGCGTGCATGTGATGGTCTGTTCCTGACGTCCGATACGAATTACGAAGTCTCCTTCTTCCAGTGTCCATCGGCAGTCGGCGCCGACAAATGCCAGTTGTTTGGCAGGCAGACGGAAGGTGACAGTCTTTGTCTCGCCAGCTTCCAGAGCTACCTTTTCGAAATCGCGCAGGCGACGGTTGTCGGGTACGATGCTGGCTACGACATCGCTTGAATAGAGCAGCACGGCTTCCTTGCCAGCACGACTACCCGTATTCTTCACATCGATACTGATGGTGAGGATATCGTCAGCAGTAAACTGTGTCTTGTCGACTTTCAGGTTTGAATATTCAAAGGTGGTGTAGCTCATGCCATAGCCGAAGGGCCACTGCAGACTCACCTTAGCATCGTAGTTGTAGGCGCCAGCCATCGTGCCAACCTCCTCGCTCACCTTGTAGTCATAGGTGTTCAGCGAGTTGATTTCACGAGGATAGGTGTATGGCAGTTTGGCGGAGAAGTTGGCATCGCCAGCCAGCAGGTTGGCCAGTGCGTCGCCACCATAGTTGCCAGGAATCAGGATGTTCACAACTGCCTTGGCCAATGGTTCGATGTCGGCAATCAGACGTGGGCGACCCTCATTCAGTACCAATACGATGGGCTTGCCCGTCTTGGCCAGTTCCTTCACCAGATTGCGCTGGTTCTCCGACAACCACAGGTCTGACAGGTTGCCAGGAGTCTCAGTATATGAGTTCTCGCCAATGCAGGCGATAATGATATCAGCCTTTGTGGCAGCATCCACTGCCTTCTGAATCTGAGGCTCGTTCTCGTCGTAGTAAGCGCCGTTCTCGTTGTAGGTTACACCCTGTTCCAGAATGATATTATCCTTGCCATATTTATTGCAGAGTGCTTCGTAGATGGTGTTGTATTTCTCTGAAAGATCCTCTGCCTTCGAACCTTGCCAGGTGTAGCTCCAACCACCATGCAGACAGCGCATCTGGTTGGCATTGGGGCCTGTCAACAGAATCTTCTTCCCTTTGGCGAGTGGCAGAATGTTGCCCTCGTTCTTCAGCAGTACCTCGCTCTCTTCAGCAGCCATCAAGGCTTTTTGGGCAAACTCATCGGAACCGAACTTCTCGAAGCCCTTGCCACCAGTGTTGGGTTTGTCGAAGAGTCCCAGGCGATATTTGGCACGCAAGATACGGCGCACGGCATCGTCGATACGGCTCATCTTCACCTTGCCTTCCTGAACGAGCTCTTTCAGCAGGATGCAGAACTCCACGCTATATGGATCCATCGACATGTCGATACCAGCGTTGATGGCGATGCGGATAGCGTCTTTCTTGTCCTTGGCCACCTTCTCACGTGAGAACAGGTTGTTGATGTCAGCCCAGTCGGTGACCAGGAAACCGTCCCATTGCAAGTCTTCCTTCAGCCACTTGGTCAGGTACTCGTATGAGGCATGAACGGGCACCCCGTTGATAGATGCCGAGTTGACCATCATGGTCAGCGTACCAGCAAGGGCAGCCTGTTTGAAGGGCTCGAAATACTTTTCGCGAATCATCTGTGGTGCCAGATAGGCTGGGGTGCGGTCTTTACCCGTCCAAGGGGCACCATAGGCAAAATAGTGCTTTGTGCTGGTACCTACGTGGTACTGGTCGATGTGATTGTTGTCATCACCCTGATAACCCCTGATTTCAGCTACCACCATCTTCGAGTTGACGATGGCATCTTCGCCGAAGCTCTCATAGACACGTGGCCAGCGGGGGTCGCGGCTGAGGTCAACCACAGGGTTATAGACCCACGGACAGTTGGCTGCACGACTCTCGTAGGCTGTTATCTCAGCCCCCGTGCGAGCCAGTTCGGTATTAAACGAGGCGCCAAGGTTGATAGGTTGGGGGAACAGCGTGCCACCCTGAACGTATGTTACACCGTGGTTGTGGTCCAAGCCATAGATATCAGGTATGCCCAGATATTTCATCGACTTCTCTTGGATAAGCTTAATCCACTCCTGCCATTGGGCAACACTTGGGGCACGAGTGCCTGGGGCATTCAGGATAGAGCCCACCTTCCATTTCGAAATCAGCGTGTCGAGCATCGTCTCGTTCAGCTTCCAGACGCGCTTTGTCTCACCTTGATAGATGTCTATGGGGTAGGTGCCCAGCTTGTCGATAATCTGCTGGTCAGTCATCTTGAGCATAGCGTCGATTTCCTGAGAGGAACGGCCATACTGCTGTAATACCGAACGCACCTTCTCGCGATCCACTTTGGCATTTTCTACTGCTGTCTTGCCCATCACGTCGAGGTTCAGCTCCAGCATCTGTCCAATCTTCTCGTCAAGGGTCATCTTGGCGAGCGTCTTCTCGATTTTGGCTTCCAACTTGGCGTCGCGCGCGATGGCGGGCCTTTGTGCAAATGCACTCACTCCTGCCCATAGCAGCAGTGCCAGTACTGTCATTTGTCTTGTCATAAGTTAATTAGTTAGAGATTTTGATTGCAAAGATACATTTTTTTTCGTTTACTTCCAAACAATTTATTACTTTTGCAGATATTTTCTGTTATGTTTCAGTTTAAACAGTTTACTATTGCCCAGGAACAATGCGCCATGAAGGTCGGCACGGATGGTGTACTGCTGGGAGCATGGGCTCATGGCGGTGCCCGCATATTAGACGCAGGCACAGGTACTGGTGTCATCGCACTGATGATGGCTCAGCGCTTTCCTGAGGCTTTGGTAACAGCGATAGACGTCGATGAGGGTGCTGTTCGTCAGGCACAGGAGAATGTGCTTCAGTCGCCCTTCTCAGAACGTATTGAAGTACTGGGTGAATCTCTGCAACAACATGAAGGCCGGTATGATAGCATTATTAGCAATCCTCCGTTCTTTATGGATTCGTTGAAAGCTCCTGATGCTCAGCGCACGATGGCTCGCCACACCACGACGCTGACCTATCAGGAACTGATGCAGGCAGCGTGGCGACTGTTGGCAGACGAGGGTGAACTCAGTGTTGTCGTACCTTTCGACTATCGTCAGCGTATGGAGGACGAAGCCATTTTCGTCGGTTTCTTTCCCTGCAGAATCTGTGCGGTGAAGACTACCGAGAAGAAGGCTCCTAAGCGCTATCTGCTCGCGTTCAAGAAGCATCCCTGTCCTTGTGAGAAAGAAGAACTGACGATAGGTTCGGAAGCCTACCGTCAGCTGACACAGGATTTCTATTTGTGAAAACCAGTCTTGATGAATTCGTCAAACTGGTTCTGATAACCGTTGAACACATTGATATCGACGTCCCCAGTGATGCCATCAACCCGTCCGTCGGGACATAGTTGCCAATAAACCAGACGCACGTCGGGCTTGTATTGCCCGTAGCGTGCTATCCACACGTTGTAGTTTTGTTTGATATCCTGAGCATTGGCCATGTGTTTGTTGATGAACATCTGGCTGATGTAGAGAATAGGTCGCATACCAGTGCGTCGTTCTACATATTGCATAAAGATGCGGATGCGTTTCATGAGTACCTCGTCACCACCGATCTGACGGATTTGTGCCTCGGAAGGCTCTACGTCGAGCACGGGTGGGAAATCGCCCTTGCGGAACAACGTATGTTGTACGAAGTATTTGGCCTGCAATTCAGCAGATGACTTGAGCGAGAAGAAGTGATAGGCACCCACACGAATGCCCTGTTTGCGAGCCTTGAGGTAGTCGCTGGCGAAATAGCGATTGCGAATGGTGGTACCCTCTGTTGACTTGATATAGACGAATGATACGGGGAAGGTACGTCCCTGAGCATCGTGACGCTTGCCCAATGAGGTGATGCGCAGTTTGCTCCAGTCGATGCCAAAGCGCTTGCGACCCTTTTCGTGCTGGTGACGTGAGATGTCGATGCCATAGATGCGCTCCGTCGTGTATTTCAGCTTCTCGCCCTTGAACTTACCCTCCTTCCATTCGCCCACGTGTAAGGCGTGATTGGGTGAAGAGTCAAAGGCGAAACCGTGTAGTTGATCCTGTTGCCAGAAACCCTCCTTGTGGCAGCCGTCGTATTCGTCCATGATGCCAAAGCCCGAGGCCTGCAGGTTGTTGTCCATTCCTCCTTCATAGATACCTTGGTCATCGATACGAATAGCCGTTATCACCGTGTCGCAGTGCCATACGGCAGAGACGATACGTCCGCGCCAGTCGCGTGCCAGACCTGGACCGTTGAGGCCTCCCATCATGAAATGGCCAGCCTTCCAGTAGCCCCCACTGGTCTTGACGGCTATCATCGGGCGGTCTTTGGCTTGTATTCTCCTCATCTCCGGTTTTCTCTTCGGACGTGGCTTCAGTGCCCTTTGTGCCTTCTGCTGCAGGGTGTTGTTGTATTGTGCGACCAGATGGAAACCATCATCCGTGACATTATGGACGCGCAGATAGTAGTCCATCTCACCCAACTCGTTGTGGATGCGTGCACTGGCGAGTGAGTCGACAGGTGTATCGGGATAGTATCTCACCTCCACCTTGTCCGTGAGGTGTGGTGGCGTGTTGGGGTATCTGGCGTTGAAAGGGTTGAGGGGGTTGAGTACTACGACGAGTACCAAGACCAGGAGGTCGGCGAGGGTTGCTATGGCTTTTGGCTTTTTCATTGGAGTGGAAGCAAGTTAGTCTTCATTTTTCACATTCCCCTCCAGCCAGGCATCAAGTAGCTGGCGTGCGATAGACAGTTTCTCGGGAATGTGCGGAAGGTGGTTGCGATCGAACCAGGCACCTTTGGATAGTTCGGAACGCTGCAGGTGTATCTTGCCACTGTCGTAGTCGGCAGTGAAGCCAACCATCAGTCCGCAGGGGTAGGGCCAAGGCTGTGAACCGAAATAGCGCAGATTGGTAATATGCAGTCCGGTCTCCTCCATCACTTCGCGATAGACGGCCTCTTCGAGGGTCTCACCCGTCTCTACGAAACCTGCCACGAGACCATAGTGGTCGTCGCGGAAGTTGTTGGCATGTACCAGCAGCACCTCGTCGCCTTTTCTGACGAGTACGATGACGGCAGGTGCCAGCATGGGCCATATCTCCTTGCCACACTGTTCACATTTCTTCGAGATGGCTGTGTCGAAGCGCATCTGTCCGCCACAAACGCCACAGAACTTGGTATTCTGGTCCCAGAAGAGCAGCTCGTAACACTTGCCCGCCAAGCGGTAGTCTGCCTCTGATAACTTGTAGTAACTCTGGCGCAGACCACACATGGTGTAGCGCTCCGATCCTGTGAGAGGTTGGTCGATACGATAGGCTTTAGCGCCATCGACATCCATCACAGTGGTCCAAGGTTTCAGCTCTGTGGGAGCCTCCTCAGGTATTTGATAGTTGTCGCCCGTCTGTAGTAGTACGAGATCGCTTTGACAAAAAACAAAGTATTTCAAAATCTATCTTTTCGTTAAGTGTTTATTCCTTGAATATCAGCTTCCTGTCGCGTGCCAGTGCCGGACGTGCCCAGGCATCGGGGATGAAGCGCCAGTTGTTGAGGGCTTTCGGAGTGACTGTACCCTCGCGCTCTATCTTTTGGGTCAGATAGTGGCGCTGGTCGAGGTCGCTCATATAGGTGATACGTCCTGGAATGGAGTCGAGGGGGATGCCTGCACCATGGGTCAGCAACTCACCACCGCCATTGCCACGATAGCTGTTCATCGCTACTGTGTACCATGCCTTCTCGTCGAATGGGCGACCATCGCTGAATTGGAGGATGTGCACCTTCTGTCCATCGGGCTTTGTGACATCCACTACGTAGTCGATGCCTGCTGCTGTGTCGAAATTGAAGGTCAGGTTCTTGAATCCCAGTCGCTGCTGGTCGTTGGTGGTACGTGTGGAAAACTGCATGATGTGGTCGTCGGGACTTTTCATCGTGTTCACCCACAGGTCGTAGCTCATCTCCAGATGGCGACGGATTTCCTCACCCGTCATGCGCAACGTGTAGATTTTGTTCTCATAACGGTAGAGTTTGAACATGTCGCTCATATATACCGGACCAGCCTTGATTTCAGAGTCAAAGGTCAGAGGAGCCGTGAACGAGACATCAGCATGCGTCTCTTCCAACTGCAGTTCGTGGATGTAGTCGATGAAGGCTGCCGAACCGAAGAAGGCGTCGCGTGAGGACATCGGTGTGGTGAATGTGCCAATTTGTCGCTCTACATACTGTCGCACATCATCGATCTGACTCTTGAAGTGGCGCATGAAGTCCTCGTCGATAGCCTCGTTGGTTACGTCGATGATTTCACCTTTCTTCTCGACAACCTTTCCGTTCTGTACCTTGATGGTACACTGAGCCACCTTGCGGGCTGCATTCGACGGGTCAAGACAGACCACTCCGTTGACGGTGGTGTTGCGCTCCTGATGGTCATGACCAAAGAAGATGACGTCGAAACCGTCAACCACCTCAGCCATTTTCTTGGCGACATCCTCCTCATAGTCTGGTGTGACGATACCACCGTCCCAACCGCTATGGAAGAGTCCGACGATGATGTCGGCCTTCTCCTTCTCTTTCAGTATCTTGATGTATTTGCGGGCACAGCCAATCATCTCGTCAAAGCGCAGACCTGTCCACAGACTCTCGTTGAGCCAGTTGGGGATGGCTGGTGTCAGCATGCCTAGGATGGCCACACGCACACCCTCACGCTGGATGATGGTATAGGGCTTGACATAAGGCTTTCCCGTCTTGGTATCGATGATGTTGGCACCCAGCATCGGACATTTCACCTCCTTGATCCACTTGTCATAGACAGCATGACCTGGTTCTATGTCGTGGTTGCCGAAGGTCTCGGCATCAAACTGCATGTAGTTGATGACCTCCGCAGCGATATTTGGCACATCGGTCTTGACGAAATTGGTGAAATAGCACGTAGGCTGTCCCTGCAGGATGTCGCCATTGTCCAGCACGATGACATTCTTGCCATATGCCTTGCGCTGACGCTTGAGATAGGTGCTCACTCGCGCCATAGAGCCCGCCATGGGCTTGCGCTCGATGAAGTTGTAGGGGAAGAACGCTCCGTGTACGTCGGACGTTTCAATCAGCTGGATAGTTACAGTTTTTGACGATTTGGCCATAGCGGTCATAGTAAGGCACATCAGTGCGAGTAAAACGGCCGTCTTTTTCATAGGGTATAAGGTATTAATTTCTTCATAGCTGCAAAGGTACAAAATTTTTTTGAATTATGCAAGCCCTTCGGCATGCTTTTTGCTGCGAAAAAGGTTAAAAGAAATAAATAAAATAAAGGAGATATAGTCATGGCATTCATTGATTATTACAAAATCTTAGGTGTGGATAAGTCGATACCACAGAAGGATGTGAAGAAGGCTTATCTGAAGCGCGCCAAGCAGTTCCATCCCGATCTGCATCCTGACGATCCGAAGGCGAAGGCTAAGTTCCAGGCGCTGACGGAGGCGTATGATGTGATTGGCGATCCTGAGAAGCGCGCCAAATACGACAAGTATGGTGAACAGTGGAAGCAGGCCGATGCCTACGAAAAGGCAGGAGGCGGCTTTGGTGGCTTCAGTGGTCAGCAAGGTGGCAATCCCTTTGAAGGCTTCGACTTCCAGTCGTTTGGCAGTGGAGGCGGTGGCTTCTCATCGTTCTTCCAGGACCTCTTTGGTGGTATGGCTGGTCATACCGCTCATCAGGCACCACAGCAAACGGAGGCTAACGTTACCATCGATCTCTATACCGCCCTGCTGGGTGGTGACATCATGGTGACAACGGGTACGGGAGAACGCCTGAAGTTGAAGGTGAAACCCGAGACACAGCCTGGTACCAAGGTGCGCCTGCGTGGTAAGGGACGTGGTGGCAATGACCTGATACTCACTTATCAGGTCAAGTTGCCCACAAAACTCTCAGAGCGTCAGAAGCAGTTGCTGCGAGAGATGCAACAGGCTTAAGACTAATGTTTTTCTTGTAAGAACTTTTCGGCACGTACCAAGTCTTCTGGTGTGTCGATGCCTACCGTTTCCACATCCGTGATTCCTACACGGATGCGATAACCGTTTTCCAACCATCGCAGTTGTTCCAGACTCTCTGCCAGTTCGAGGGGGGTCTGCGACAGCTGTGTCACTTCCTTGAGCGTTTCTCTGCGATAGGCGTATATTCCCAAGTGTTTCAGATAGGGGAAATGCTCCAGCCACGACGCCTGCTCCTTGCCACGAACGTGGGGGATGACGGAACGGCTGAAGTAGAGGGCGAAACCTCTGCGATCGCACACGATCTTGGGTGAGTTGGGATTCTCGACAGCCTCCATAGTGTCAAAAAGTTTACCCAGTGTGCCAATCTGTGTGGTGGGGTCATCGAACAAGTGCATGAGCGTCTCGATTTGCGACGTCTGGATGAAGGGCTCGTCACCCTGCACATTGATGATGACGTCAGCATCCGTCTGGATCTTTTCAGCAGCTTCTTCGATACGGTCCGTACCGCTCTTGTGGTCCGTACGTGTCATGACGGCACGTCCGCCAAAGGCCTCGACAGCCTTGAAGATGCGCTCGTCGTCAGTAGCCACATAGGCCTCTGGCAATACGGCAGTAGCCTGTTCATAAACGCGCTGGATAACGGTCTTGCCGCCCAGCATGGCCAATGGTTTGCCAGGAAAGCGTGTCGACGCGTATCTGGCGGGTATAATAGCGATAAACTTCATAATTTTATATATTTTGCCTGCAAAGATAGTGCAAATCGAGAGAAAAGCCAAATTTTATTTGAGCTTTTCCGAGATGCAGCCTATTTTCGCTATTTTATAGCAAAGTTAGTGAATATTTTTTAAAACGCTTTGCAGTATCGTTTTTTTTTCATACCTTTGTCAAGTTTAAATGCAGCTACAATGAATATTCGATATATTTTCCTTACTATTAACATACTGTTCGCGCTGACCGTTTCGGCGCAGAAAATCACCCTTGGCTCCTGTAAGATGAAAGATGGTGGCGAGTACAAGGGCGAGATGATGTCTGGCAAGCCTCATGGCAAAGGAAAGACGCTCTGGAAAGATGGAGACAGCTTCGAGGGCGAATATGTCAAGGGCAAGCGCCAGGGCTATGGCGTCTATACGTTCCACGATGGCGAGAAGTACGAAGGCCAGTGGATGCAGGATCATCAGCATGGTATGGGCACTTTCTACTTCGCTAATAATAATAAGTATGTGGGCCTGTGGTATCGTGACGACCAGGAAGGTCATGGCGTGATGTACTACTACAATGGTGACGTCTATGATGGCACCTGGAAGGCCAGCAAGCGTCATGGTAAGGGACGTTACACCTATCAGAGCGGTGCCTACTACGAGGGCGAGTGGGTCAACGACCAGAAGAACGGCAAGGGTACCTTCAACTGGGGCAATGGCTCGTCGTACGAAGGCCAGTGGAAAGACAACCACCAGCATGGCAAGGGTACTTTCCGCTATGCCAATGGTGATGCCTATATCGGCCAGTTTACCAATGATTTCCAGAATGGCAAGGGTATCTATAAGTTCCAGAACGGTGACCTCTATGATGGCGACTACGTCAATGGAGAACGTACCGGACAGGGTATCTTCCGCTATGCCAATGGCGACCGCTATACGGGTCAGTTCTATAAGGGTGACAAGAGCGGTCAGGGTACGTTGGTATGGAAGAATGGCAATACCTATCAGGGCGAATGGAAGGCTGACAAGCCCAACGGACGTGGCAAGCTCACGATGAAGAATGGCGACTTCTTCGAAGGTCAGTTCCGCAACGGCATGATTCATGGCGAGGGTATCGCACGCTATGCCGACGGTTCTAAGTTCCGTGGTCATTTCGTCAATGGCAAGCGTCACGGACCAGCCATCGAGGAGAATAAGGAAGGTCTGCGCTTCGAGGGTTCCTATGCCGATGATCGTCGTGATGGACGCTTTGTGGAGAAAGACCGCAATGGCAATGTGACGGCACAGGGTATGTATATCCGAGGTAAAAGACAGTTGGATACCAATAAGGACTGATGAATTGAATACTCAACATTAAATATAATTACTATGATTATCGACACAATTGAGAATCTGGAGCAGTATGCAGCTCTGAACCCCCTGTTTCCCAAGGTGGTAGAGTATCTGAAAGCTAACGACCTCAGCAAGATGGCTGATGGCAAGTATGAAATCGTGGGCAAAGACCTCTTTGTCAACATCACGACGTCGAAGTCCAAGACACCCGATGAGGCCGTTTTGGAGACTCACAACAAGATGATTGACATCCAGATACCCATCACTGCTGCTGAGACCTACGGCTATACCCAGCGCGAGGATCTGCCCGATGTGGCCTATAACGAAGAGAAGGATATCACCAAGTATCCTGGTCTGGCTGCTGACAGCTATGTGACGTGTCAGCTCGGCATGATGGCTATCTTCTTCCCGCAGGATGGTCATGCACCCTGTATCGCCAATGTTCCTGAGTTCAGAAAGGCCATTTTCAAAATCAAAAAATAATTCTATAATCAAGATACTATGGTAACAACTAAAAAGACTACAACGAAGAAGACAGCCACCAAGAAGGCTGCTACCAAGAAGGTGAAAAAGGTCGAGGAGCCCCAGCATATCGGACTCGTGAGAGACGACTCGTGGCTCGAACCCTTTGAACAGGCTATTCGCGGCCGTCACGACCACGCCCTGTGGAAAATCAGTCAGCTCACCAAGAACGGTAAGCAGACGCTGTCGCAGTTTGCCAGCGGTCACCTCTATTTCGGACTCCACAAGCTCGCCAAGGGCTGGATATTCCGTGAGTGGGCTCCCAATGCTACGGAAATCTACCTCATCGGTGATTTCAATAACTGGCAGGAGAGTGACAAGTATAAGTGCAAGCGCATCGAAGGTACTGGCAACTGGGAGCTGAAACTCTCTGAGAAAGCCATCAAGCACGGTGACCTGTATAAGATGAAGGTCAAGTGGAATGGGGGAGAAGGCGAGCGCATTCCCGCTTGGTGCCGTCGTGTCGTACAGGACGAGCAGACCAAGATATTCTCTGCTCAGGTGTGGAATCCTGAGAAGCCTTACGAGTGGAAGAAGAAGACCTTCAAGCCCAACAAGTCTCCGCTGCTCATCTATGAGTGCCACGTGGGTATGGGTCAGGATGCCGAGAAGGTCGGCACCTATAAGGAGTTCACCGAGAATGTGCTGCCACGCGTCAAGAAAGACGGTTACAACGCCATTCAGGTTATGGCCATCCAGGAGCATCCCTACTACGGCTCCTTCGGCTATCATGTCTCCAGCTTCTTCGCTCCCAGCAGCCGTTTCGGCACCCCTGAGGACTTGAAGGAGATGATTGACACGGCTCATAAGCTGGGCATTGCTGTCATCATGGATATCGTCCATTCGCATGCTGTGAAAAACGAGGTCGAGGGCTTGGGCAACCTTGCTGGCGACCCCAACCAGTTCTTCTATCCTGGCGATCGCCACGAGCATCCCGCTTGGGACTCGCTATGCTTCGACTATGGCAAGGACGACGTGCTCCACTTCCTGCTCTCTAACTGCAAATACTGGCTCGAAGAGTTCCACTTCGACGGTTTCCGCTTCGACGGTGTCACCTCGATGCTGTACTATTCGCACGGACTCGGTGAGGCCTTCGGAGGCTATGGTGACTATTTCAACGGCCACGAGGACGATAATGCTATCTGCTATCTCACGCTGGCCAACTGCCTCATCCACGAGGTCAACAAGAACGCCATCACTATTGCTGAGGAGGTGTCTGGTATGCCTGGCTTGGCTGCCAAGTTCGAGGATGGTGGCTATGGCTTCGACTACCGTATGGCCATGAACATCCCCGACTACTGGATCAAGACCATCAAGGAGGTGCGCGACGAGGACATCAACGTCTGCTCGATCTTCTGGGAGGTCAAGAACCGTCGTCCTGACGAGAAGACCATCTCTTACTGCGAGTCGCACGACCAGGCATTGGTGGGTGACAAGACCATCATCTTCCGCCTGATTGATGCCGATATGTACTGGCACTTTGCCAAGAAGGATGTCAACGACATCGCCCAGCGTGGTATCGCCCTGCACAAGATGATTCGCCTCGTCACCGCTGGTGCCATCAATGGCGGCTACCTCAACTTCATGGGTAATGAGTTTGGTCATCCCGAGTGGATCGACTTCCCACGCGAAGGTAATGGCTGGTCGTACAAGTATGCCCGTCGCCAGTGGAATCTGGTGGACAACAAAGACCTCTGCTACCATTGGTTGGGTGACTTTGACCAGAAGATGCTCGAGGTCATCAAGTCGCAGAAGAACTTCCAGGCAACGCCTGTGACGGAGATTTGGCACGACGATGGCGACCAGGTGCTGTGCTACATGCGTGGCGACCTCGTCTTCGTGTTCAACTTCTCGCCCACACGCTCCTATACCGACTATGGCTTCCTCGTACCTACGGGCTCCTACGAGGTGGTGCTCAACACCGATGCCAAGGAGTTTGGTGGCAATGGTTTTGCTGACGACAGCATCACCCACCTCACTAACTACGACCCGCTCTACGTACAGGATCATAAGGAGTGGCTCAAGCTCTACATCCCTGCGCGTTCGGCAGTGGTCTTGAAGAAGGTTTAACGCATAAAAATGCATAAATCATGAATAGCTTACGGGAGTAGCATCTCGTGAGCTATTCTTTTTTTTTGGCCTCAAGGACAAAAAATGCGTATAAATGCTCATTTTTTTGCCAATTCCCTAACATTTTACAATTAAAATGTGTAATTTTGCAGTCGCAAAGATAAGAATTCTTATATATTTTATGGCACATAATATCTTCAAGGGATTAGGTATAGCCTTGATCACACCCTTTTTGGAAGACGGTTCGGTCGATTACAAGTCACTGATACGTCTGGTAGAATATCAGCTGGATAACGGAGCCGACTTCTTCTGTATTCTGGCTACAACAGGTGAGACTCCGACACTGACAGCTGAGGAGAAACTGAAGATTAAGAACCTCATTGTCGACTTGGTAGGTGGGCGTGTGCCCATTCTGATGGGATGCGGCGGCTACAATACTGCAGCCATCGTTGAGGAACTCAAGACGGGCGATTTCCGTGGTGTCGATGGCATCCTGAGCGTATGTCCCTACTACAACAAGCCCTCGCAGGAAGGTCTCTACCAGCATTTCAAGACGATTGCAGCAGCTACCAACCTGCCTGTCGTGCTCTATAACGTCCCTGGTCGTACGGGTGTCAACATGACGGCAGCCACCACGGTGCGTCTGGCCCACGACTGTGAGAATATTGTCGCCATCAAGGAGGCTTCCGGCAATCTGGAGCAGGTTGACGAGATTATCAAGAACAAGCCCCGCAACTTCGATGTCATCTCTGGTGACGATGCGCTGACCTTCCCCATGATCTCATGCGGTGCCGTTGGTGTCATCAGTGTCATTGGCAATGCCCTGCCCCGTGAGTTCTCCAAGATGATTCGCCTACAGATGAAGGGCGAGTACGATGGTGCCCGCAAGATCCACCACCGTTTCATCGACCTCTTCTCGCTGCTCTTCGTCGATGGCAACCCCGCTGGCGTGAAGTGCATGCTCAGCGAGATGGGCTATATCCAGAACCGCCTGCGCCTGCCCCTGGTGCCCACGCGCATCTCGACGCTACAGCGCATGAGCGAGATTATGAAGGAGCTGAAGATCTAGACATCTGGGGCTGCTTGAAACTAGAAAACTACCAATAACAACATATGCGTAAAGAACTAAGACTCAAAAACCAAGTAGGCGAGCTGGAGCGCGTCAATCAGTTCATCGAGGAGATCGGCAATGAACTGGGCCTTGACATGGAGCTTCAGATGAACCTCAATTTGGTGATGGAAGAGATGGTTTCCAACGTCATCTTCTACGCTTATCCCGAAGGCAAGTCGGCCGACATCGAACTGGTGGCTGAGAGCGACGGGAAGGAGCTGACCTTCATGCTCAGCGATCAGGGCCGCGAGTTCGACCCCACCAAGAAAGACGATGCTGACCCCAACATCAATCCCATAGACCGTGAGATTGGCGGTATGGGCATCTTCATCGTCAAGAACATCATGAACAAGGTCACCTACCAGCGCCTGGAGGGCAAGAACCTGCTAACCATGAAGAAAAAGATTTAAAACCAATAAAAAAAGAATAGAATAATAAATAAAAACCCTTATCAGTATGACACAGATTATCAAGGAAGGTGGTAAAACCATCATTAAGACAGGCGAGCGTATTGACACGATGAACGCTCCTCAGTTTGAACAAGACATCCAGCCCGCACTCGTTGACGGTGGACTTGACTTGGAGATGGACTGCTCTGACCTGACCTATATGGCATCGTCAGGTCTGCGTATCATTCAGAAGACCATGCGTACCGTGATGCAGCAGCATGGCCAGTTCAAGATGACCAATGTAAGCCCAGAAATCTATAAGGTGTTGGCCATGACAGGCTTCACCAAGTTTATGAAGGTCGAGAAGAAAGCAGAGTAAGAGGCTTATGTGGATCGCACTATTGATTATACTGGCGATAGCGCTTGCCCTGGCTGTTGCTCTCTACTTCCAGATGAAGGCCAGCCACAAGCAGACCGCCGAGCAGCAGCAGTTGCTCAATGACTATCAGCAGCGTGTTGACGAACAACAGAAGCTGCTCAACGACTATCGCGCCCTTGAGAAGAACTTCGACAATGTAGGCGAGGGCTACGAACAGGCTCTGGAGGCTTTCGAGAACATGCAGAAGGAGCAGGAGCAGTCCAAGCAAACCATCGCCTCTCTCGAGAAGCGCTGTGGCGAGCTGCAGGACCGTTGCACCCGCAATGACGAGGCGCAGATGAAGGCCCACGAGGTTATCGGAAAGAGCCTTGCTGCCATGCGCGACATTGCCAAGACCACTGCCGATGGCAAGCTGTTGTCACTCATTGGCGCCATCAGCGACCTCGAGGATGTCGAGGGCAAGTTTGCCATCAATCGCACCGATAACATCCTGGTTGCTCAGGTGGCCGACGAGGCCATTGCCATCTCAGGCATCGACAAGATTAGCTATCTCAAGTTCGAGAAGCAGGTTGACCCCGTAGCCGCTGCTACGATGCTCTCCACCAATCTTGTCAAGGCTGTGCGTGCGCTGACTCATCTGCTCGACAACGCCCTGAAGTTCACCTCCGAAGGTGCCGTGACGCTGAAGGTAGCCGTTGACATGGACAAGATGCAGGCCATCTATACTGTCGAGGATACCGGCTCAGGTATCGACGCTGAGGAGACTGAGCATATCTTCGAGCCATACGTCAAGCTCAACCAGTTCTTCGACGGACAGGGCATCGGCCTCACCGTAGCCCGCAGCATCGCCCGTCGTCTCGACGGTGATGTGGTGCTCGATACCACCTTCGAAGGTCCAGGCAGCCGTTTCGTGCTGACACTGCCCATCTGAATCTGAATTGTTCCCATTGTTGTAAAAATTTTTAGTTAAACATAAGTTTTTGTGTGGGTCTTCGCTGGCGCCTTGTTCAGACCCCTGTCGCCCCCTAACTTAGGGGGCAAAGAGAGATAAGCCTTTTCTCTGCCGGAGATCAGTCTTAACTCTGCAGGCGATAAGACTTTTCTCTTTCAGCGATTGGCCTTCTCGCTGTCAGCGTCTGGGCGTGTCTCTCTCGAATCACAATGCAAAGGTA
>CADCBH010000015.1 GCA_902799655.1 uncultured Bacteroidales bacterium | reverse complement strand
ACCAAGTAGAGCCACGATGTGCGGAACGGTGGCATCTGCGTGATGATGAGCAATTCGACCTTGCCGCTTGGTTTCCTTCACTCAAACATAGCTGGTCACGTGTGGCCAGCTTTATATTTTCTGATATTTGGGTAATGTAAACTCAGTAGGGTTTTTCATTCTTGTGGCTGTAATGAAATTTACTTGTACCCTCCCGTCAATTTGAGATGTGACCCAGAACGTGAGGGAGACGTGAGGGAGAATCAAAGTCCCTCACGTGGCTCAAACGCCCTGTACATAAGGGATTGAGGCCTATGACGGGAGGAAGGGAGGGTAAAATCGAAATTCGTTAAAAAAAAGGTCAGTCTTTCGACGGATATTGCCCCTGTGGAATCTGCACATCGAGATTGTTGCGATGGGCAAAGATGTGGGGTGACATGATCTCTACCCCATTGCTATGGAACGAGTCGAGGATATTCTGACGGAGTTCGGAATAGATGGCAGCGAGCAACTCTGAGCGATGTGTATAGGCATTAACCTCGTATTCCACATAGAAGTCGTCGAGGGCAGTGACACAGACAAAAGGTTCGGGCTTCTTGGAGATGTGCGATGTCTTGTGGGCGGCCTCGAGCAGCAGGTCGCGGATGACCTGCCACTGCATGTCGTAGCCAATGGTCACCTTGGTATGCACGATGATACCGTAGTTCTTGGCAGAGAAGGTATAGTTGGTGGTCTGAGAACTCATCAGATTGGAGTTGGGAATGGTGATGACATCATTCTTACGAGTACGAATACGTGTGACGAGAACGGTCTTCTCAATGACGAAACCCTCGGTATCGCCATATTTGATGAAGTCGCCCACATGGAAGGGGCGCATATAGGTCATCACCATGCCTGCCATCACATTGCCAATGATGGACGAGGAGCCCAGCGAGACGATGATACCGATGAATACCGATACGCCCTGGAACACCTGAGAATCGCTGTTGGGCAACAAGGGCCATATCATGACAAGCATGAACGAGTAGAGCAGGAAGCGCAGGATGACATAGGTGGGGCTGGCCCAGTCAGCATAGAATCCATTGATCTTCAGGTTGCCGTTGCCAATCTCATTCATCAGATAATGGATACCCTTGACCAGATAGCGGAAGCAGACCACAATGACGACTATCTTGAAGAAGTTGGGCAGGAAGCCTAACACCGACTGCAGGATGGACACGAAGGGATTCCAGAAATAACCGAAGAATGTATAGGTGAACGACTTGGTCTCAGGGAATGCCGTAAAGAACATCGGCACGAAGAAGAAGAGCAGCATCAGGATGATCAGGTAGCGCAGCACGTTGAACCCCGTGAGGAATACCACACCCTGCCTATGCAGGTTGAGCACCTCATAGTCTTTGATAGTCAGTGGCTGTGTACGGCGCAGCAACTTACGCAGCAAGCGATAGCGCCAACGGCGATAGCACCAGTTGGTAGCCCATATCAGCAGTCCGAGTACTACCATGCTGCCAATGACATAGAGCACGCCCAGGAGCTTCTGGCGCAGGCCATACTCACTGTGCAACTCCTTGATCTTGGCTTCGATGATGGTCTTATACTCTTCAGCAAGCTGCTGGCGCGACATATTCTGCCACAAGCCGTCATTATCAGTGACGCTCATCACCAAATGCTCGCCAGCCATCACATCTGTCGTAAACTCACCCTCAAAGATATAGATGGAATCGGCAAAGAACGTGAGCTGCATGCCCACCTCCTTGATGGTTTCACGGATATTCTCTACCCTCACCTCGGGCGACCTGCCTCCGATGCGGTTGTAAAGCACAAAGAGCGTATCACCATCGATGACCAGAGGAGCACCAGGGGTGATGCGACGCAACGAGTCGATGCGTTCCTTACGGCGAGCCAGGCGCAGTGAGTCGTCGCGAGCAGACTCTCCCGTCCGCTCCAGCTGTTCACGCATCAAGAGGCTTTGCATCTGCATTTCCTGTATCTGACTGCGCAGCATCTGTACCAGCGAGTCATTATTCTGTGAAGCCAGCGAGTCGGCAACGGCGTCTTGGGCCCAGCCGTTCAAGGCTACGCACAAGAATAATAAGAGTAAAAACAGTGTCTTAGGTTTTCTCATTGTCCTTCATTTTCTATGTTCCGATTGCAAATATACACAAAAAATCCCGAACAAGCATTGTTTGTCTACAATTATTTATTACCTTTGCAGTCAAGAAAGAGAATATACTATCAAAAACAAAGAAAAACAAACATGTCAACACTTACTATTTGTATCGTTGTGGCCTTCGTCACAGGCTACTTGTGCATTGCGCTGGAGAGTCTGACGAAAGTGAACAAAGCAGCCATCGCACTGCTGATGTGCGTGGTATGCTGGACGCTGTTGATGTTCGACCCTGCCAGCTTCTATCCCCAGATTGCTGCAGGCAGTGTGGTGCATCACATCGCAGATGTTATCGAGCATCACCTGGGCGATGCCGGCGGAACACTATTCTTCCTAATGGGAGCCATGACCATTGTCGAGATTGTCGATACCAATGGAGGCTTCAACTTCGTGCGCGACACCATCAAGACACGCTCCAAGCGCAAACTGCTATGGCGCGTGGCCTTCATGACCTTCTTCCTCTCGGCCATCCTTGACAACCTGACGACATCGATTGTGATGATCATGGTATTGCGCAAACTGGTACAGAGCCGTGAAGACCGTCTGATCTATGCGGCACTGGTCATCATCTCAGCCAACTCGGGAGGTGCTTTCTCACCCATCGGCGACGTCACGACTATCATGCTATGGATTAAGGGTGTCATCACCACACAGGGCGTACTGAGCGAGATTTTCATCCCGTCGCTCATCTCCATGGTGATTCCTGCAGCCATCCTCAGCCTCTCGCTGAAAGGCAAGTTCGACAAATCACAGAACCTGGTGGTCAACGAGATTAGCCAGTTCACGAAGGTACAGCGCGACATCATCTTCTGGCTGGGTGTTGGCGGACTGGTCTTCGTACCTATCTTCAAGACGCTGACCCACCTGCCACCGTTCATGGGCATTCTGTTGGTATTGGGCGTGCTGTGGACAACGACGGAGATCTTCCACCACAACACTGCCGAGGATGACACGATGGCCAAGCGTGTGAGCGACATCCTCTCACGCATCGACCTGTCGACCATTATGTTCTTCCTGGGTATCCTCATGGCAGTAGCCGTACTGCAGGAGGTGGGTGTGCTGACGCTGCTTGGCGAAGGCCTCAACGAGACATTCTCAGGCAACTACTACGTCATCAACGGTATCATCGGTGTCCTCTCGTCGATTGTTGATAATGTGCCATTGGTAGCTGGCTGTATGGGCATGTATCCCGTAGCTGCAGAAGGCGCTATGGCCGTTGACGGCATCTTCTGGCAGTTGCTGGCCTACTGTGCCGGTGTAGGCGGTTCGATGCTGATTATCGGCTCAGCAGCAGGTGTTGTTGTCATGGGCTTGGAAAAGATTACCTTTGGCTGGTACATGAAGCGCATCACGTGGATTGTCTTCGTGGGCTATATGGCAGGTATCCTCACCTACTGGCTGGAGAAAGCACTACTGTTCTAAACAGGAATCCAGAACCAGAAGGAGGAGCCTTTGCCTTCACCTTCTGAGTTCACTCCAATACGGCCTCCGGCCTTGTCAATAATCGCCTTACAGATGGCAAGGCCGAGGCCCGTACCCTGTACGAAATCATTGAGTTTAACAAAGCGTTCGAATACGGACGCTTGTTTTTCTTTTGGAATACCTTCACCCGTATCCTCGCAATAGAAGCAGATGCCATCCTTTCGCTCATTATCAATGTTACGCGACTCCTTGCGATAGCCCACACGGATATGGCCCTGCTTGGTATATTTCACGGCATTAGTGACGAAATTGGTCAGCACTTGTTGCAGACGACCAATATCGATCATGGCAGGCATCGTCGTGTAGGGATTGTCCTTGAGGAACTCAACGGCAGGATCCTGTACACGCTGCTGGAGTACCTGACAGATGTCATCAAAGACCAGTGCCAAATCAACAGACTCCCGTTTCAGTGCGATAGACTGACCCATATCGCTGGCCTCCAGGATATCATTGATGAGTCGCAACAGCATGTCGCAATTGGTGCGGATGATGCGAATAAACTCACGACGCTCCTCGGGACTATCAACCACTTGCAACAAGTCGCTGAATCCGACAATGGCATTGAGCGGTGTACGGATCTCATGCGTCATATTGGCCAGGAAGACACTCTTCAGACGTCCCGAATCCTCAGCACGCAACGTCTCCTCTTTCAGGCGCTGCTGGGCACTCATCAAGTCGGTAATGTCGCGTACGATACCGAAGTAGCGCACTACATGTCCGTTCTTGTCAGTAATGGGGATACCGCTCAGTGAGAACCAGGTGGTGGTCTTCGTGATAGGCGTATATTTGAACCTATGGACAGTAGTAAATGGTTTGCCCTTCGCAATATACTCCTTCTGAATCACATCAGCTGCGGCCACCTCATCCTCCACCAAGCCGTCGAGATAGTCTTTCAGCGTCACAGAGTACTCTGTCTGACGCAACGAACGGGTAAAGCGGATCTGGTTGTTGGCAATGTTGAGCGACCATACATACATGTTACTCTCCTCGAGCAGATAGCGCAGTTGGCGCTCGTAGCCGTTGATGGCGGCATGGGTCTTCTGCAACTGACGGTCGTGTTCGCGCTGCTTCATATACATATCGCGCTCAGCAGTCACGTCGCGTGCAGAGACAATGAAATAAAGCAAGCGACCCTCATCATCCTTGACAGGCACGATACGCGACTCGATATACTTGTCGATACCCAACTCGGGATAGTACATGCGACCACAGAAATGAAAATCGCCATCAAATCCCTGCTCAAGGAATGCCTTGCCAAAGACATCGTCGAAGAGCGAAGTCTCACGGAAGAACTTCTCACGCTCTTCATTCAACTCGCAGAGCTCGCGCATTCTCTGGTTGAAGGTCAGCAGATGACCCTCGCCATCATAAGTGGACAATGCCATCATATTGGTGTCGTACACCATCTTATAGGTGTTGGCCATGGCCTGATTGTGGTATTCATCCTCCACCTCACGGGTAATGTCCTTGACGGTATGGACGATATAGCGCGGCACACCATTGACCCGTTCCAGAATCGCACTGCCATCATACTCCCTCCAGTCGGGAGCATCAATGGTACCCGCATTCCATTTGCGCTGAAGCGTCCAGGCTTCACACTCACCACGCTTCATACTCTCGATATGCTGGCGGAACTCATCACGCTGTTCAGGACTGATGCGCTCTATCAGTTCCTCAATGGTAATACCCCAGTCGGGTAACAAAAGACCATGGAGATTCTTCACATGTCCGGAAACGACATCGTACTCCAGGACATAATACTCATCCATCTCAAGGGCCTGCTGCATCATGCTGTTGAGTTCGGCACTGCGACGCACAACAGCCCTGACACGCAAAGTAATCAGGCGACTGGAAACAAAGGCTGCGACACCAGCAAGAAACAGGCCGATAATCAGGAAAGGAGCCATGGGCGACTCATTGTCGTGGTGGCGCTCAGGATAGAACCACTTGTCATAGATACGCTGCAGGTCACCCGACTGTTCCATACGTGTGTACTGATCGTCAATGCCTTCAATGACATCCATATTATAGCCAATGATATGCAATTCACCTGCAGGTATGTCTGACACCTCGTCGAGGGTCAGGCTGTCGATACGCAGCTCCTGAATTTTATGGGCGACGGGAATCATACCCCAGATATAATAATCACACTGCTTGTTGCGTACTCGTGTCAAACCATCCTTTGGCGAATAGTACTGGCAGTCAAAGACTATCGTATCGAGTTCCGACACGCGCAAGGCACCATAGTCGTTCTTCTTGACACCCAGCCTCATGCCCTTGGTGAGTCTGGTAACACCTCCAAAAGGTGGTGTATCAATGCGACGGACAGCACGGACGGTATAGTAGTTGACATATTTCTTGGTCTGTATGAAGGAAGGTGCCTTATAATATGATGATAATGCATGTAACAAATCAGCCCTGTGGTTAACAAACATATCACTGGCTGCCTGCCACTCTTGCATGACAAACTTATGGGGAATCTCCAGACGGTCGAGGATGATACCAAGCACTTCTACATTATAGCCTGCCGGTTCACCATCACTGTCGAGAAACTCGAAGGGACGGAAATCCCAGTCACAAGCAATAATCAGAGGGTGCTCTTCGGTATAGCCATAGGCGCCTTTGGCTGCTACAGGAGAGACAAGCAGCATGAAGAATAGTAATATGACGGATAATCTTTTCATAATGTTTGTCCTCCTTCTCATTTCCTGACGATTTCAGTACACTTACAAGGGATGGTAACCCACACGATGGTACCCTTACCCTCTTCTGACTTAATCTTGATCTTGCCACCCATCAGCTTAACCATATCGTGACAAATGCTCAGTCCCAAGCCCGTACCATGACTTCCTATGGATGCAAAGCGCTTGAAAATCTGAGAAAGCCGTTCCTTGGAAATACCGCTTCCCGTATCCTGGAAGGCCATAACAAGATCCTCACCGGTATATTCATAACTACAGCGAACCATACCCTCATGGGTATGCGTGGCAGCATTGACCACAATCTCATCGATGACATGTCCCAGATTCTGATCATCAATCTCTACCGTCATCTGGGCATAGCGGTTGTCAATCACATACTCTACGCCCTCTTCCTGACGATTGGCCCAGGCCGTCTCACAACGAGCCTCAAAGAATTTGGAGAAATCGACGGGATGCACGTTGAGGTTGATCATGCCGGCATCCAGTCGCGACAGGAACAATATATTGTTGATGAGTTTCAACAGCAGCGCCGAGTTGTTTTTAATCTGCTCAATAAAAAGGCCCTCGTCTTCTGAAGCATGCTCCTGCTCGAAAAGCTCAGCAAAGCCCACAACAGAACTCAATGGCGTACGAATCTCGTAGCTCATATTACGCAAGAAGGCATTCTTCACCGTCTCAACCTCCTGAGCCTTGGCCGACTCCTCAGCCAGTTTCTCTTCAGTGGCCTTGATTTCACTGATGTCACGGCAGACGCCAAAGTACTCAACAACGCGTCCTTGCTCGTCTTCGGTGGGGATAAATGAGAGCAACAGCGTCAGGCGCTTACCACCCTTGACACGCAAAATCGTCTTGATAGTAGCCTTCAGAGGGGTCTGCACCCTATTATCCATGCTATTGATGACGCGCTGTGCCAATTTCTTATAGCCATCATCGGTAAGTGCGAGTGCTCGCGTCTGTGTCAGCTGATTCTGCTCCTGTCCCAGGCTACTATAGATCAACAAGGTATGGGTATCGGGAGAGTATTTAGCCATACGCACACCGCCATTCTGCAACACAAAGTTGATATTGCGGAAGTAATTGTTCATCTCCTCGTTAGCCTGTTCCTGCAAAGCAAGGTTATGCTGCAGACGCAGATACGACTTCACTAGTTCAGAGACATCACGGCCAGTACCAAAGATAGCTTTCATCTTACCTTGCTCATCACGCAATGGCATGAGCTGCAGCTCATAATACATCTTGCGATGGTGGATATCCTTATTAAACACGCGCGAGTCGGAATCGACTTCATACAGTCGGGTCATGTATATAGGCTGCATCGTCTCCAACGAAACATTCTCGCCAATGACATCACGCAGATGGACATGGTTCTTCAAAGCGCCCTCCAAACCACCTGGGAAGGCTTTTGCGGCTTTCTCGTTCATATCCGCCATATAACCCAGAGCATCATAGGTGATGGTATCGACCATGGCCGAGCTGAAAATAGACTGATAGCGTAGCATCACGCGCTTAATCTGTTCCTGACGGCGACGGTTTTCCGTGACATCGCTCGTAGTACCAATGATGTCTGTAGGATGACCATAGCGATCACAGTGCAGGATGGAAAGAACGATAGCCAGTGTACGTCTTTCACCGCTCTCCTTATCCTCAAAGCATACTTCCAGTGATACTTTTTCGTGCTGTCCCTCAACAATCGACAACAATGCACTACTGATGCGCTGCACATCCTCGGCAACCATTCGCTGGAAGAAGATGGTGGGCGGCTGGTCCTCAGCCTCGACTTCACCATTCTCATTGAATACAGTGACTGTTTTCTTCTCGACATTGAACAACCATACACGCACATGGCTGGTTTTCAGGATGAGCGACAGACGATTATTGCTGCGTCGAAATGTCTTGGTCATCTTCGACTCGCGAATGCGATAGAAGACATAATAGCCTATGCCTATCAACAGGAGAATGAATAGAGCGCCTGCCAATTGCCAAATCCAGAAAGGGATGCCACTGTCCTTGCGTTCAGGATAGAACCATTTGTTCTGGATACCCTGCAGCTTACCCTCCGACTCCAATATGGTATAGACGCTGTCTATCTTGTTGAGTAGATCGGAGTTGTTCGACATGAACTTATAATGGCCATGCGGCATCTTGACTGGAGAGAGTTGCAAATCATCAAAATGCAAGGTACGCTGAAGCCACTTCAGCGACAAGGTGTTCCATACAATCTGTTGCCCAGGAGTGTCATGGATATACTGCACAGCCTCGCGCATATCATTATATGGAATGGCCTTGTCACCCCACCCTTTCTCCTGCATCAGATGATGCGAATAACTGCCCTCATGCACGATGACCTTATGATGGGCCAGATCATTCTCTTTCTTAATGTGAAGCGGCTCACCTTTACGATGCAACACGCTATGGGTAAATATCTGAACGACCGACTTACCATAGAGACCATACTCGTCATGATAGTCGGCAGCCATGGCCAACATCAGGTCGGCTTCGCCATTTTTCAAATCATTGAGAGCCTTAATGGTAGGCTTCAGATTAACGACATAAGGTATTTCGAGCTCTTTGCAGATGAGGTCGAGCAAATCGATGTTATAGCCGACAGCCTCACCATTGGCATTCAGAAAGGAATAGGGCCATAAATCCCAGGCGTCCTCATAGACCAGAGGATGTGTCTGTGTAAACACCCTTGTACTGTCACTCGCCTGTGCCAGCTGTGGAGATATAATAAATAGTAATAATAAGAAGTATAATTGAATACGCTTGTTCATGGTTGATGACACTTATATTTTGATTTCTTCACAAGGAATCCACAGCCAGAAGGTAGAGCCTTGGTTCTCACCTTCCGAATCGACACCGATAAAGCCGTGACAAGCATCGGCAATCGCCTTACAGATGCTTAGACCGAGACCTGTACCTTGTATATAGTCATTGAGTTTGAAGAAACGGTCGAAGACCTTCGATTGCGACTCTTTGGGGATACCGTTTCCTGTATCTTCGCAATAAATATATAATCCCTCGCGATTTCCACCGTTTTCTTCGCGCCATTCCTTGCGATAGCCTAGTTTAATATGTCCTTGCTGGGTATATTTCACTGCATTGGTGACAAAATTGGTACACACCTGACGAATGTGAGCTTCATCTACCGTTGTCACATAGGTGGTGTAAGGATTCTCCTTGATAAACTCAACACCAGGTGCTTGGACGCGATGGGCCATAGACTCACTGATCTCGTCAAAGAATTTAGAGAAATCAATTTTCACAGGTGTTATCTGCACGCCACCTTTCACATCCAAAGAGGCTGCTGCCTGAATGTCATTGACTAAGCGCATCAGCATGTCGCAGTTGTCCATAATCAGCCGGAGCATCTCCTGGCGCTCCTCCTGACTCGTCAGCATAGGCAGTACATCCGAGAAACCTACTATCGCATTCAGTGGCGTACGAATCTCATGGGTCATATTAGCAATGAAGACACTCTTCATGCGACCAGAGTCATTGGCTCGCTCTGTTTCCCGCTTCAGCTCTTCCTGCTTCTTCATCAGGTTATTGATATTTCTCCAAATACCAAAGGCTCCTTTCAGATTCCCGTGTTCATCGTATTCCGGAATACTGTTGATCTGCACCCACTGCGGTTCTGTCTGTTTGCGCGATACCACCGGATGCATCTGACCCATATAGCTCAACGGCTTAGATATAGCCTCAGCAGGATTGACAAGGGCTTGTACAAACTCATCATCCTGATTGACAAAGATGCTGCGCAACTGTTCCAGTGTAAAATGGATATCTACCGAACTCAGACCATTATAGAACTCGATAACGTCACGCTCCAGTGTAATACGCCAAGCCTGAATACCACAGGTTTCCATCATATAGCGCAACTCTTGTTCATAGACTTGAATAGACTCATTGACTTTCTGTATCTCCGCATCATTATGATTAGCCTGAAGGTACATTTCGCGCTCAGCAGAGACATCACGGGTTGCAATGGAGATATAGACCAGGTTGCCATTCTTGTCATAGATGGGATGTACACCAATCTCAAGATAGACACGCATATCACGCTCAGGAATAATACTATGCGAGCATGCCCAATACTCGTATGGCTGACGATTGGCAAAGATCTCGTTAAACGGGAATAGCTCAAATAAGTTGGTAGAAGAGAAGAAAGCATCAGCCTCATCAGAATCGAAATGGCAGATCTGACGCATCACCTTGTTGGCGTCGATCAGCCAACCGTCAGGAGTATAGAATGACAAGCCGATAATGGAGTCTTCAAAAATCTTTTTATACTTCTGTGAGAGTTCCTCCTCTTCTTTCTGTTGCTGGTGCAGATCGGTCTCATCAACAAGAACACTGACTATGCTGGTAATCTCACTGCTGAATTCATCGTGCTCAGCAACGCTGGTATTTCGAAGAAAAGCCCATTGCGGCTCTTCGCCAGGGCCGTTGAAATTCCACCGATAGGCAAAGTCACTCTGTTGCTGCTGGCCGAGACGTAACTGGCGAATGCTATTAACTACCGTGTCAAGGTCATCTGGATGAACATGTTGCTTGAATTCCTCAACAGTAACATTTTCTGCTAGCAACATCTTGCCACTCGTCTGATGGATGACAGACGTGCGCAAATCGTAGATAATGACATTATTAGATGCTACCTTCAGCGCACTGTTCATCATCTCATAACTGCTTCGCATCATATCAGCATCCTGACGAATCCGCATGCGTACATGGCGATACTGTACTAACACGACAATGAAAGCCACCACCACAACAACCAGGAATACCGGCTGCAACAGGCTAATCAACAAGTTGCCAAGCAATAGCGAGTATGTCATATTCAGTAGCATCATAGCAAGATATTTTCAGAAGAATTAAAAGCCTTGTCAGCATGACGTTTCTCAATGGTTTTGGCCTCACAGGGTATCGATATCCATAATGAGGTTCCATTATTCGCCTTGGACTCCAGTTCAATGTCACCACCCATCTGCTGTGCCATCAGTTGTACGATAGGCAGGTCAAGACCTGTGCCACAAAGACGATTCTGGCCGTCGCGTACAAAGCGCTCAAAGGCATGGGGCAGTGTAGCCTCGTCGATACCGATACCAGTATCCTCAATACCAATAACAAGTTCACCACGCCGATATTCACATCGTGCATTGATACGTCCCTGAACAGTGAACAAACAAGCCAAGTGACACACCTTCTCAATGATATACCCCAAATGACTCTCATCAATATGAACCACCAAGTTCTCATAAGGATTGTCAATGGTAGTCTTCACTGCAGGACTGACACTGAGCCAACCCATCTGGCAACGGCTTTCAAAGACTTGGGCGAAATCGACGTCTTGATAGGTATATTCTACCATATTGGCGTCAAGTTGAGACAATAGCAGCACATCATTAACCAATAGCAGCATGCTGTTCGTTCCCTTTTTGATCTGCTCAACAAAGGCGGCCTCATCGGATTCATCGTGCTCGCTAGTGAGGAGTCCAGCAAAGCCTACCACATTATTCAAAGGCGTACGGATCTCATAGCTCATATTGGCCAGGAATGCTTGTTTCAGCAACTCCGTTTCGCGTGCTTTCTTAGTTTCTACTGCAAGGCGCTGTTCGGTCTCCACCAAGTCAGTCAGATTACGACACAATCCGAAGTAGCGCTCCACATTACCGTCTTGTCCGATAATTGGCACGAGGTTGAACATCAACCAAATCTGACGCCTTTTCTTGTCACGCAGTTCTGTCTCAATAGTGACATTGATATTATAATGCGTCTGGTGGTCCATACGGTTCAACGCACTTGATACCGCCCTACGGAAACGAGGGGATGCCAAACGGATACAGCGCAACTGCGAGAAACGCATCTGCGACTTGCTGATATTGTCAGACATCTCCAAAGTAAAACGGTTTGGATAGTAGTTCACCATACGAACATCACTAATGCGCAGGGCATAGTTGATGTTCTGGATATAATGCTGGATATCACTGGTTACCTGTTGCAGGTTCTTGATGCCTGCCTGCAAGCGGTGATACGACTCAACCATCTCCGTGATATTACGACCTGCCATAAAGACACCTTCAAGTTTGCCATCGGCATCTCTGATAGGGTTAATGGTTGACTCGTAATACATCTTACCTTTAAGACCAAACTCATCAATATGATAGCGTTCATCCTGATAGTTGCTGAAGTCCACGATAGAAGATGTTCGCGTACTTTCCATATACTCTATCTCCACATCCTCGAACATGGGGTTGTTCTTCAGCAGGAAACTACCATCCAACACAAAAGAACGGTCGCTCACACCGAAAGCCTCACAGGCACGCTCATTCAAATCTTTCAGGACACCCTTATTATCATAGAAGAGCATATCGACAAGTGAAGAGTTGAATACCGTCTGATAGCGCATGAGCAACTGATTGACATAGTCAATGCGTCGGTGTTCCTCTGTCACATCATGCTGGATGCCAAGTACGCTAAGCACTCGTCCCTGCTCATCACTCTTATCTACGGATAAGGTCACTTCATAATGGCGACGATAACCACCATCTTTAGAGCTGCTGAGCAGTGAAACCAACACCGTCTTCTTCTTACCCTCACAAATATCGAAAACGCCTTTGCGCAAACTCTCAAAGTCATCACGGTCATAGAACTGAGAGAACTCAATAGGAGAATAATCCTGTTCCATGCTACCCTCTTCCGATAGGAAATGATAACGGCGGCTGGAAAGGACATATTTCCATATTCGCAGACGACCAGCTTTAAGAACCAATGCAAGACGGGTGTTTTGTGCTTTTTGCCTGATAACATTCCTTTTTGTCCTACCTATATATATACGATTGTACACAAAGATGACGAGGATGCCGAAAAGCATAACCGCCACAAGGAACATTACAAAATGGTCCAAATTATACAAAACTATTCCCTTAGCTGCGAAGAAACTCATTCTTGGTAAGTAGAGTCAATAATTGGTTTTTGTGAAGGCAAAGGTATAAAACTTATAGCACTCCACAAAATTTTTTATGACTTTTTTTATAAAATGACTTGCGTACTCAAAAATTATGTCGTATCTTTGTGGCAGATATCACATAAACAATAAAAATATGATTGACGTAAAAGAGACTTTAGCATCGGCTGAAGAGCGCATGCAGATGGCTGCCATGTTCCTCGAAGAGGAGCTGAGCAGAGTACGTGCAGGCCGTGCCAACGTAGCCATTTTGGATGGTGTACGTGTAGAATCCTATGGTTCGAAGGTTCCCCTCAACCAAGTTGCCAACATCTCAACCCCTGATGCGCGAACCATCGCCATCAAGCCGTGGGACCGCAAACAGATTCGCGACATTGAGAAAGCCATCATGGACTCGGACGTAGGTATCACCCCTGAGAACAATGGCGAGATTATCCGTCTGGGCATTCCCCAGCCTACCGAAGAGCGCCGTCGCGATCTGGTAAAGCAGTGCAACAAGATTGCCGAGAAGGCCAAGGTGGAAGTACGCAATGTTCGTAGCGACATCAAGGAAAAACTGAAGAAAGCCATCAAAGACGGTCTTTCTGAAGACAATGAGAAGGATGCCGAGGCTGAGCTTCAGAAACTGCACGACAAGTACATCAAGAAGCTCGATGAGCTGATGGAAGCCAAGAACAAGGAAATCATGACCGTCTGATGCACGGACTCGTCATTAAGAATACAGGAAGCTGGTACACCGTTCTGACGGACGATGGCCAGCTCCTTGATTGTAAGGTGAAGGGCAATTTCCGCATCAAGGGAATCCGTTCTACCAATCCTGTTGCGGTGGGAGACCGCGTCGTTGTAGGAGAGGGCAATTGGATTACTGAGATTGAGGATCGCCGCAACTACATCATCCGCAAAAGTATCAATCTGTCGAAGCAGAGCCACATCCTGGCGGCCAATGTCGATCAGGCACTGCTGATTGTCACTGTCAGCAAGCCAGAGACCTCGACAACGTTCATCGACCGTTTCCTGGCATCTGCCGAGGCTTATCGTGTTCCTGTCATCCTGATTTTCAACAAGACCGACCTGCTCAACGATGAGGAGTTGCACTATCAGCAGATGATGATACAACTCTATGAAACGATTGGCTACGAATGTCGTGCCATATCGGCTGAGACAGGCGAAGGTGTCGAGGAGCTACGACCCATGCTCGATGGCAAGATCACGCTACTCAGCGGCAACAGCGGTGTAGGCAAGTCAACGCTAATCAATCGTTTGGTGCCTCATGCCAACCAGCGTACGGCAGAAATCAGCGATGCTCATCATACTGGTATGCATACCACCACGTTCTCCGAGATGATTCCGCTGAACAGTGTGACCGACGGTTCTCCTGTTGACGCCCACTCTTATCTCATAGACACCCCAGGCATCAAAGGTTTCGGCACCTTCGACATGGAGCGCGAAGAGCTTACCAGTTATTTCAAAGAGATCTTTGAATTCTCAAAGCAATGTCGCTTTTCCGACTGTACCCACACCCATGAACCGGGTTGTGCTGTATTGAAAGCCGTCGAAGACCACTACATCGCCCAAAGTCGCTATCAGTCGTACCTTTCGATGTTGGAAGACAAAGACGAAAATAAATACCGCGAAGCCTATTAGAACTTCGCGGTATTTGTTTTTATCCGATAGTGATACTGTATTTCGACATGAATGAGCTGCCAGGCAACAGGTGATTCATCAGGGGTTTGTCCTTGAACTCCCCATTGAAGCCACGAGGGTCACCAAGTCCGTACCATGGTTCGATACAGACAAAGGGGGCGTGCTTGTCGTAAGGGCTCCAGAAGGCACAAACGGGTGTCTTATAATCTACCGTCACAGCAGGTTCTCCATTCGTATCCATGAGCATGGCACGATGAGTCTGACTCTTGTGGATCTTCACGCTATCATTACGCCAGAAATTGTTATTGAACTCGATAATGCCCATATCGGCCTCCAAAGGCACCTCTACCATATCGTTACTACCGTCTGCATAGCTTTTCAGCACATCCATCGATTCTTCGTTGTCGAGTTTGATAATGCCCTCAGTCTTACCACCAGGGATATTGAAGGCGGGGTGACCACCAATCTGGAAATGAATCTCACAGGTATCAGTATTCTCCACATGCCAGATGACATACACCTTATTACCCTCCAAGCGATAGGTAATGGCAAGATTGAAATGATAGGGATAGACCTTCAGTGTCTCCTCACTGTCATGCAAAGCCAGCGTCACCTTCTCCTCACTTTGGCTGATGACGGTAAACGCCATATCGCGGGCAAAGCCATGACGTGGCAGATGATATTCCTTGCCGTCAACCCGATAGGTGTCGTCATTGACGCTACACACGATAGGGAAAAGGATTGGTGAGCGGCGCGGCCAGAATGCGGGATCAGCCTGCCACAGATATTCTCTACCCTCACTGTCTTTAATACTCTGGAGCTCTGCTCCCAATTCTGCCACCTTGACGGTCAGCATGTCATTCTTGATTTCTACCATAGTTTTAAATTTTTCCCTGCAAATATACGAAATAATTGCAATTATTCGTAACTTTGCACCATGATTTTAGAAGAATTAGCAAATAAACGGATTGCCGTACTGCTTTCAGGAGGTGTAGATTCCAGCGTGGTGCTGTACGAATTGGTGCAGCAAGGACTACATCCAGACTGTTTCTATATCAAGATTGGCCCTGAAGAGGAAGAAGAATGGGACTGTTCCTCTGAGGAGGATCTGGAGATGGCAACAGCCGTCAGCCATAAGTATGGTTGTAAGCTCGAAGTCATCGACTGCCACAAGGAATATTGGGAGCAGGTGACGAAATACACGATGGATAAAGTGCGTGCAGGACTGACGCCCAACCCTGATGTCATGTGCAACCGTCTCATCAAGTTTGGTGCCTTCGACGAGAAGCGTGGCAAGGATTACGACCTCATTGCTACAGGACACTACGCACAAACGGAAATAGACGATGAGGGTCGCAAATGGCTCACCACCAGTCCGGATTCCGTGAAAGACCAGACTGACTTTCTGGCACAGATCTATGACTGGCAACTCCGCAAAGCCCTCTTCCCTATCGGCCATATGATGAAGGACGAGGTGCGCGAGATTGCCGAGCGCGAGCATCTGGTCAATGCCAAGCGTAAGGACTCGCAAGGCATTTGCTTCTTAGGCAAGATCAACTACAACGACTATATCCGCCGCTATCTCGGTGAACAGCCTGGCAATGTCATTGAATTGGAGACGGGTAAGAAGATTGGACAGCATCGCGGCCACTGGTTCCATACCATTGGACAGCGCAAAGGAATGGGCTTCGGTGGTGGTCCGTGGTTTGTTGTCAAGAAAGACATTGTAAAGAATATCATCTACGTATCGCATGGTTACGATCCTGATACGGCTTACAAGCAAGACTTTCCTATCATTGGCTTCCACAGCATCAATGGTCAGGTACCACCAGCAGATGTCACTCTGAAGATACGCCATACTCCCGAGTTTCTGCCAGCACGACTGGAGACGACTGGTAACGGCCAGTATATAGTGCATGCCGCACACCCCATCCATGGTGTAGCTCCGGGACAGTTCTGTGTAATATACGATGCAGACCACCACCGTTGCTATGGCAGTGGTGAAATCAGCATATAACACCTCGAAAGAAAATAGCCGTATCTGACAAATCAGATGCGGTTTTATTTTTTTAATCTTTATAATTTTTTTATTCTTTGTTTTTTCACTACCTTTGCACGTATGAATGATGTAAAATGGAGTGAGAGCGTCATCCTTGTTGATGCCGACTATGTTGACAAGGTTGCTTTTGACTTGACCGTAAACTTCGAGCGCATGTTGGGCCGCCGCATTCCACAGGCCGATATGGCACAATGGTTGGAATGTGTAGCACTGGATGGAGGGTTACGCGAAGGCAGCCATCAGACACAGGCGGTATTCATCCACGATAAGGGACACCAGCAACTCGACAACTTTCATCCGGGACGCTATAGTGAGCTCGACGGGCAGGCTTTCTCCGGGCGACTGGGTGAATTCCTGCTCAGCAGCGTAACGGTAGAGGAACTGGTGACCAAGGACGACCTGTTCATCGACTCATTGCAGGTTATCGCCAATGCCGCCGAGGTGAAGAAGCTGATGGTCATTGCCGACTCAGAGCATATATATAATAAGGTACGTGAGGCACTGCACGATGTTGACCCAGACAAGCACATCACGGTATTCACCATGCAACCCATGCCGAGCGGCAACTACCGCCAGGAAATCTTAGGCTACTCGCTCATGGCAGCGCTGGGCATCCACAGCGAAGAGTTAAACAAGATGTCGTAATAACGTAATAACGATATAACGTAATAACGAAAACGAAATAACAAAATAAGGCTATGTCTAGAGTATTGATGATTGGCGCCGGAGGCGTCGCTACAGTGGCAGCATTCAAAATTGCCCAGAATGCTGACGTGTTTACAGAGTTTATGATCGCCAGTCGCCGCAAGGCCAAGTGCGACAAGATAGTAGAGGACATCCATAAGGCTGGCTATAAGCTCGATATTAAGACAGCCCAGGTGGATGCTGATGATGTAGAACAGCTGAAAGCGCTGTTTAATGACTACAAACCCGAGTTGGTCATCAATCTGGCCCTACCGTATCAGGACCTTACCATCATGGATGCATGTCTGGCCTGTGGCTGCAGTTATCTCGACACTGCCAACTACGAGCCCAAGGACGAGGCGCATTTCGAGTACTCTTGGCAGTGGGCTTATCGTGACCGTTTCCGCGAGGCTGGTCTAACAGCGATTCTCGGTTGTGGCTTCGACCCAGGGGTGACGAGTATTTACACCGCCTATGCTGCCAAGCACCACTTCGACGAGATTCATTATCTCGATATCGTCGACTGCAATGCCGGCGACCACCACAAGGCTTTCGCCACCAACTTCAACCCAGAGATCAATATCCGCGAGATTACGCAGAAGGGACTCTATTGGGAGAACGGCCAGTGGGTAGAGACAGAACCACTAGAGATTCATAAAGACCTGAACTATCCCAACATCGGACCACGCGACAGCTATCTGCTTCATCATGAGGAGATTGAGTCGTTGGTCATCAACTTCCCCACCATCAAGCGTGCCCGCTTTTGGATGACCTTCGGCCAGCAGTATCTGAAGCACCTCGAAGTGATTCAGAACATCGGCATGAGCCGCATCGACGAAGTGGAATACGAGGCACCATTGGCCGACGGTAGTGGCGTAGCAAAGGTGAAGATTGTACCCTTGCAGTTCCTCAAGGCTGTACTGCCCAATCCTCAGGACCTCGGAGAGAACTACGAAGGCGAGACCTCTATCGGTTGCCGCATCCGTGGTATCAAGGATGGCAAAGAGCACACCTATTATGTCTATAACAACTGTTCGCACCGTGCGGCCTTTGAGGAGACTGGCATGCAGGGGGTCAGCTACACCACGGGTGTGCCAGCTATGATTGGCGCCATGATGTTCTGCAAAGGTCTGTGGAAAAAGCCTGGTGTCTTCAACGTCGAGGAGTTCGATCCCGATCCTTTCATGGAGCAGTTAAACAAGCAGGGCCTTCCCTGGAACGAGATTCACGACGGCGACCTGGAACTATAATACTAGATATACTAGTGCTACTAGTTATACTAGAAAATAACGAAATAACGTAATAACGAAAAATAAAACAATGGCAAAAAAAGAATCAACTGAACAGCTTACTCCCCAACAGGAGAAGCTGAAAGCCCTGCAGGCAGCCATGTCAAAGATTGAGAAAGACTTCGGCAAGGGCAGCATCATGCGTATGGGCGACGAACAGATAGAAAACGTAGAGGTCATCTCCACCGGCAGTATCGGTCTGAATGCTGCACTGGGTGTTGGCGGATACCCCAAGGGACGCATTATCGAAATCTACGGTCCTGAGTCATCAGGTAAGACCACGCTGGCCATCCATGCCATCGCTGAATGCCAGAAGAACGGAGGTATTGCCGCATTTATCGATGCCGAGCATGCCTTCGACCGCTTCTATGCTCAGAAGCTGGGTGTCGATGTAGAGAACCTTTACATCTCACAACCCGACAATGGCGAGCAGGCTCTTGAGATTGCCGACCAGCTCATCCGCTCGTCAGCAGTCGATATCCTGGTAGTAGACTCTGTAGCTGCTCTGACACCAAAGAAAGAGATTGAAGGTGACATGGGCGATTCAGCTGTAGGTCTGCATGCCCGTCTGATGTCACAGGCTCTGCGCAAGTTGACGGGTACTATCGCCAAGACCAACACCACATGTATCTTCATCAACCAGTTGCGTGAGAAGATTGGCGTGATGTTTGGCAATCCTGAAACCACGACGGGTGGTAACGCCCTGAAATTCTATGCTTCGGTACGTCTTGACATCCGTAAGGTTACAGCCATCAAGGACGGTGACCAGATTATCGGCAACCAGGTACGCGTCAAGGTTGTGAAGAACAAGGTGGCTCCTCCCTTCCGTAAGGCCGAGTTCGAAATTATGTTCGGCGAAGGCATCTCGAAGGTTGGCGAGATTATCGATCTGGGTGTAGAATACGGTATCATTAGTAAGAGCGGTTCATGGTTTAGCTACGAAGATGCCAAATTGGCACAAGGTCGTGACGCCACAAAGCAGTTGCTTCAGGACAATCCTGAACTCTGCGATGAGCTGGAGGCTAAAATTATGCAACATATCTCCGACCAAGGCTAATCGTCGGAAAAGCATATCAAAAAGATGAGTGGCATTCCTATTCAATAGGAACGCCACTCAATTCTTCTAATGGAGTGAGATTTTTCTTCTCTTTCTTCTTATTCTTCTTCAAGGCGTCTGGCGTATTGGGTGCATCAGTAGCCTTGCGAGCCTTAGCCTGCGTGACGTTGCCTTTCTCGTCAAACCACACATCGAGGATGACATCATTCGAACGGGCATAACTCCACATCTCGTTGCCGTCAGCGTCGTAGGTATTCTTGAACGGCTCACCAACAGCCATTTCAACTTCTTCCTTCGACATGCCTCGGATGACACGGCCTTCACGGATAGCGGCACGGGTCTCCTTACTGGTATTACGCGCCTCACCTTCACCCATACCAAACAGATATCCGAAGAAATCTTCGTTGGCACCATTGGCGATATCATCCTCTGAGAACACAACATCCTTATAGTACACACGACGGCTCTCCGTTTCACGCATGGTCAGCGTGTAGTACTTGGAATTTCTGATAGGTGTGATCTCGTCGATAATAAAACCTGTAAAGCGAGGCACCTTCAGATTACGAATCTTGCCTGAGCCCTTACTGCTCATGGAGGTGATGTACTTCGTATGCACCGTCTTGTTCAGATACTCCCTGACATTCGACGATACTGTCATATTGGCACCCATGAATTCAAAAGAACCGGCAAAGAGGTAACGCTCTTTGTCCAGCAGGAACTCGTCATCACGCATACCGCTATTGGTCTTCGACATGGCAACATTCTGATAGAACTGGTTGCCATTCTCGTCTTCCACAATGATTTTTACTGGGAATGAGCGGGTTCCCACACCCACGGCCTTAACTGTTACCAGCATATTCTTATCGACCAGAACCTCGCGGTAGCTATCACCCTCATACGAGAGGTCTACGCGGTAAATCTGCGAACGTGTCAGCAGAGGTTGGTTGATAAGCAGCTCACGGGCCTTATCGACATCACCCAGATAAGCCAGCGTCGGCACACCGAGTTTGCTATAGCAGTAGTCATCGAAGATGCCGAAAGGCAACTCATAGTAATAGGCCTTGTTTTCATCCTCGCAGAGGAAGTTGATATGCTCGCGCCCATTGGGCATCGTCTCATGGCCCTGATACACCATGATCTTATGGCGCAGGCGACCCGTGTTGACTTCCTTGTTGGTCGTTGCATCACAGAAGGTATTCACCAGCAGGTCATATTTCTCGGGAATCACCATAAAGCGCATACCTACCTTCCAGTCGCACATGCTGTAGAAGCGGAAGTTCTTACCCATGAAGTCCGTAGGCTCCGACTCGTCCTCCGAGTCCTGACTGTTTGTCACAACAGACTTCTGTACCCCCTTGGTCTTTACGATATAGGGATTGTCCTGTGCCATTGCCGTAGAGAGGACAAAGGCCATTCCTGCTAATAATATCAGTCTTTTCATGATGATGACGTCTCTATAGTTCTATGATTATTGGCGCAAAGTTACGAAAAAAAATTTATACTTGTGTCAAAATGTCATCTTATTATTGAAAAAAATACGAATTGGCACATGCTTTGCTATTTGACTACCGACATATTATGCATATTAACA
This sequence comes from uncultured Bacteroidales bacterium, assembly GCA_902799655.1. Lineage (GTDB taxonomy): Bacteria > Bacteroidota > Bacteroidia > Bacteroidales > Bacteroidaceae > Prevotella. The sequence goes on along the minus strand of CADCBH010000015.1, from coordinate 93,877 downwards.
ATTAAAAAATATAGAATTATGGGAAAGATTATTGGAATCGACTTAGGAACAACTAACAGCTGCGTTGCCGTATTCGAAGGCAACGAGCCAGTAGTGATTGCCAACAGCGAGGGCAAGCGTACAACGCCTTCGGTGATTGGTTTTGTAGACAACGGTGAGCGCAAGGTAGGCGACCCTGCCAAGCGTCAGGCTATCACCAACCCCAAGAACACCGTTTACTCTATCAAGCGTTTCATGGGTGAGAACTGGCAGCAGACCGAGAAGGAAATCTCACGCGTACCTTATTCTGTTGTCAACGAGGGAGGCTATCCCCGTGTAGACATCAACGGACGTAAGTACACGCCACAGGAGATTTCTGCTATGGTACTGCAGAAGATGAAGAAGACCGCTGAAGATTACCTCGGACAGGAAGTAACTGAGGCCGTCATCACCGTTCCTGCCTACTTCTCCGACTCACAGCGTCAGGCTACCAAGGAAGCTGGCCAGATTGCAGGTCTTAACGTGAAGCGTATCGTTAACGAGCCCACAGCTGCCGCTTTGGCATATGGTGTTGACAAGGCTAACAAGGATATGAAGATTGCCGTCTTCGACCTTGGTGGTGGTACGTTCGATATTTCTATCCTCGAGTTTGGCGGTGGCGTCTTCGAGGTACTCTCTACCAATGGTGACACTCACCTGGGTGGTGACGACTTCGACCAGGCTATCATCGACTGGCTCGTTCAGGAGTTCAAGAACGACGAGGGTGCCGACCTGAAGAGCGACCCAATGGCTATGCAGCGTCTGAAGGAGGCTGCTGAGAAGGCTAAGATTGAGCTGTCAAGCTCTACCTCTACCGAGATCAACCTGCCCTACATCATGCCTGTAGGCGGAGTTCCCAAGCACCTGGTAAAGACCCTCACTCGTGCTAAGTTCGAACAGTTGGCCCACGACCTCATCCAGGCTTGTCTGGCTCCCTGTCAGAAGGCAATGGCTGATGCCAAGCTAAATACTGCTGATATCGACGAGGTCATCCTCGTAGGTGGTTCGAGCCGTATCCCCGCTGTTCAGACACTGGTGAAGAACTACTTCGGCAAGGAGCCTTCAAAGGGTGTTAACCCTGACGAGGTGGTAGCCGTAGGTGCTGCTATCCAGGGTGCTATCCTGAACAAGGAAGGTGGCGTAGGCGATATCGTACTGCTCGACGTAACGCCTCTGACACTGGGTATCGAGACCATGGGTGGCGTTATGACCAAGCTGATTGAGGCCAACACGACCATTCCTTGCAAGAAGAGCGAGGTATTCTCTACCGCTGCCGACAACCAGACAGAAGTAACCATCCACGTACTGCAGGGTGAGCGCCCAATGGCCAACCAGAACAAGTCTATTGGTCAGTTCAACCTGACAGGTATCGCTCCCGCCCGTCGTGGTATTCCTCAGATTGAGGTAACCTTCGATATCGACGCCAACGGTATCCTCAAGGTATCTGCCAAGGATAAGGCTACTGGCAAGGAGCAGGCCATCCGCATCGAGGCTTCATCTGGTCTGTCACAGGATGAAATCAACCGCATGAAGGCTGAGGCTGAGCAGAATGCCGAGAACGATAAGAAGGAGCGTGAGCGTGTTGACAAGATGAATCAGGCTGACTCTATGATCTTCCAGACAGAGAACCAGCTGAAGGAGCTTGGCGACAAGATTCCCGCAGAGCACAAGCCCGCTATCGAGAACGCCCTCCAGCAGCTGAAGGATGCTCACAAGGCTGGCGACATCAACGCTATCGACACTGCTATGGCTGCCCTCAATACTGCTTGGCAGACTGCCTCACAGCAGATGTACCAGGGTGCTCAGGGTGCCCAGGGTGGTCCTCAAGGCGATCCCTTCGCTGGTCAGCAGACTCAGCAGGAGGCTCCAAAGGATGACAACATCCAGGATGCCGACTTCGAGGAGGTGAAGTAAGATTCGATAAGAAACGATAAGATAATCATAAGAAAGTGGTGTAATCCAAGTGGTTACACCACTTTTTTCATCATATTCGCGATACGACTTATTGGTAGATTTTACAGTAGCTACTGCTTCGTCATATAATAAGCTGAATAGAGATTCCCATTCTCATATTCTATGATGGCCTGTGAATCATTGGCATATATGATTTTCCAATTTTCGCTATAGCTCTTACCGCCTTCCGCCCAGCTGGTAGTTATGTTGGGCCACTTACTGTCGGAATACGAGAAAGTACCTTCCTATATTCTCTTATCAGAATCGATACTGCAGCTTAATGGTTGCTGCATGTCTGTTGATCAAGGCATCGTTGCAAAAGGCATCAAACATATCGTGCCAGTCAATGCCCAGATACCATCTCTTTCCAAATGGCTTGTTCACAGACAGGCAGCCATAGACGGGCGTGCCATTCAGCTCACGGATTGGCGCCTTCTTGGTGTAATAAACCATCTGCATCCCAATCTGCCAGTTGTAAGGGAGACAGGCTGTCGGAGCAAATCTCAGTGAAGCAAAGCTACCACTCTTGGCTAAATAGAGATTGGAGCCACCAGTCAGCGTCAACCCTTTCATTTTCCAGTAGGCCGAGACATTCAACTCTGTAAAATTCTCATCGTTTTCAATAGTATAATAGCTGGCCTCGCTCTGCACCGTCAACTTCTGCGTACTATAGGCATAAGCCAACTTCACTTGATTGATTGTCCACTCTTCCAGCAGCCCCCTAGCTCTCGCCCATTCCTCAGTATAGGGTGTCTTGGCATCCATAAAAAGGCCTAAGTATGAAGGATTATAGTATTTGCGATAATAGCCCAGCTGGAGCTGATGATGTTGAGCTGGCAGATAGATGACGCAGGCATTCGTATTGTGGCGGGTGTCAGAATGCTTCTGGGTGATATCTGCATCCTTCAATTGATAGTGATAGAACATCACACGATGACCTATCGTGAATTTCCATTGAGGCAGGGAATAGGTGAACTGCAGATAGACATCATGATTGAACACATCCCAACTTCTGTCTGTATTCTTTTGTTTGGTCATGAGGTAATCACCCTCAACGCCCAGCATCATCGACAATCTATTGGTCAGTACGGGTGTATTCAGTTCTGCAATAAATAGTGGCAGTTGGTTGGAGAGTGTTGGGTCACTGGCATATTGATAGCCACCCACCAAGAGCAGTTCTGTACCCAGGTCGTTGAAGGTATGGAAGTATCGTGCCCTGCCCATGACCTTCCGTGATGTGCCAGACGGAACATCGAGATATTGCTGAGTGAAATAGGTCAGCAGCTTGTTCCTATCATCGAATCGGTTTGTCATGTGAAGTGTCAGATACTCCTCATTGCCACCCTGATGACGATAAGACACATTGGCATAGAGGTCAGTCTGCTTGCTGCCGTATAATGCATTCACAGTGCCTATACCCGCTGCTTTCTTTCCAAAGTCTCCCTGTCCTTCCACAAAGCCTTTCAGAGCATCGGGCATCTTCATATTAATATCCAGCACCCTACCCATTCCAATGGTTCCTTTCGCCACACCCGTATTATCGCAAACCTGAATCTTGGCAATATCCTTGGCTTTCATCTGACTTAAAATCAATCTGGTGTCGCCATTTATCGGACAATTATCGATGCGGAGATTGTAATCCAAGAGAACATCCTCATAACCGCTTATCATCAGTTCGGGCACCATCTGGAGAATATCCATCAATGTTTCTTCTCCTGTCAGTTCCATACGCTGAGGATAAATCATCGTTCTGTCCGCCTTGATCTCTACAACGGGCAGGCTACTGTCTGCAAACACAGAAGTAGCGAAAAGCAGGAAGCCGATTAGGATGAGAAGAGACCGATGCATACGATGCGTTTTTGTGAACAGTTTGTCCCCAATCCAGGAGACGGCCTTACAGCAAATTCAGGAAGAGGGTAATCATTCCCGTATTGATCAAATCAGCGAACATGGCACCGATGATGGGAACGATGAGGAAAGGCTTGACAGTATAGCGGTATTTATAACAGACAGCACTCATATTAGCCATCGCATTAGGCGTAGCACCAAGACCAAAGCCACACATACCTGCACAGAGAACGGCAGCATCATAGTCGCGACCCAACAGGGGGAATGCGACAAAGTATGCAAACAGTGCCATCATCACCACCTGCGACACCAAGATGGCTATCAATGGAAGGGCCAGGCTTTGCAGTTCCCAAAGTTTCAGCGATATCATCGCCATACCCAAGAACATCGACAAGCAGATGTTGCCTACGCTGATGATTCGCTCCATATCAAGCAACTTCTCCGCTTTCTCCCATTTTCCTTCATCCTTGTAACTGATAAATCCTATCGTATTACGGACTATGGCAGCTAAGATCAGGGCACCGAAATAGGTTGGAAATGTAATACCAGTCTTCGCGAGCAACCAACTCAATATGGTGCCACCACCCATAATCAGGATAATACAATAGGTAGCCTTGGCATACTGCTGAAACTCCTGCTCGTTGGTGCTGATACGCTTGGTACGACCTGTTGGCGAAGCCTCATCACTCTCGATACCAGCCATAGCGGGGTCAATCTCTTCATCCTGTGGCTGCATCTGTTCATGTGTCAGTTTCGTACGTACTATGTGCTCTGCCAACGGGCCACCTATCATCGAACCGGCAATCAGTCCGAAGGTAGCAGCTGCCATACCGATTGTCCCTGCGCCATGCAGTCCCATTCCCTCGAGCACACTGGCGAATCCGCCTGCCGTACCATGTCCGCCTGTCATCGAGATACTACCAGCAGCCATACCTATCAAAGGGTCAACACCCATCAGTCGGGTAATACCCATTGGCATCAAGTTCTGCAAAGCAATAACAACAAACAGCAGAATCAGCATGATGATCAAGAGTTTGCCTCCCTGCTTTAATACTTTAAGGTCGCTCTGGAAGCCAACACTGGTAAAGAAAGCCAGCATGAAAGCCCCCTTCAGTGTATCATTGAACGACACCTCGATATCAAACCATCCATATAATATGAGAGTAATCAATGAAAAGATGATACCACCACTCACTGGCGACGGCACACAGAATCGCTGTAGAAAAGCGACCTTTCGCGTTAGAACCATACCGACGAGGAGCGCCAAGGCACCTATGCCGGCTGTCTGTATCATATCCAATTCAATACTTACCATACGCTCTTTCTATTAAGATTAGAATTCTTACTGCGACCTGACATGGTCCGTACGTCTGATACCATCGATGCATTATGTGCAAATATACGCATTTTTCCTGTATCAGTTTGGCGATTAACCCTTTTTAACCATATCGGCTGCATCAGATGTGAAAGTGTTGGTAAAGTAGAAACAACAAAAAACAGGACTTGCATGGCGCAAGCCCTGTTTCTTATAATCAATTACTATTGTTTCTAACTTATTAGAAGTTGTAGTAGCAACCAATCTCCAGAGGAGCCAGAGTATTAGCGGTCAGACCAAACTTGCTAACTGAGTCAGAGCCCTTGTCCTTAGAAGACTCAAAGAACAGACCCTTACCGAACTTAGCAACGAAGCTGATCTTGTCGTTGGGATTGAAAGCAATACCTGGACGGACACCTACGCCGAAAGTAGTGTTGTTCCACTCATCCATCTTGGTGTACTTGAAGTCTACCTGAGCATCAACGAAGATGTCAATCTTGTCGAACTGCAGGAACTTGTAACGATAGTAAGGAGCAATCTGGAAAGTGATAGCACTCTTATCGGTCTTCTGACCTGCAAACACAGGGTTGATTTCATTACCATTGTTGGTGATACCAAAACCGACAACAAAACCTACTGCAGATTTCTCACTCAGATTATAACCAATCTCAGGATTAATCTCAAAGGTCATGCCAGTAGCATCTTTTCCATCTACATCAGTAAGCTTGTTCTCGAAACCGAGATTGAAAGTACCTCCGACATAAACCTGAGCATTCATAGTAGCTGCAACTGCAACAGCAGCGAGCGTCATCATAATCTTCTTCATAATCTTTTTTCCTTTTTTAATTAATGAATACTAATTTGTTTGTTCAAAATCTTAGCTTTTAACGCTTTTTTTATTTTTGACGGTGCAAAGTTAAGAAAAAAACTTTCAAACTTCCAAATATTTTTCAAACTTTTTTGCGTTTTCGGCAAAAAATTGATGAAAATCATGGATTTTTAGGGGAAAAGTAGTATCTTTGCAGGGTATTTTATATAATCGGCATACGCATGAAACAGACATTTATAGCAGGTCCTTGTGTGATAGAATCAGCCGAGTTGCTGGACACAGTGGCTGCCAAGCTGGTAGAAATCAACAAGAAACTGGGTACTGATATTATATTCAAGGCCTCGTTTGACAAGGCCAATCGCACCTCGCTTCGCTCGTTTCGCGGTCCTGGCATCGACCACGGACTGTTGATGTTGAGTGACGTGAAGGCCAAATATGGTCTGCGCGTGCTGACTGACATCCATGAAGCCTGGCAGGCTCAGCCAGCCGGTCAGGTATGTGATGTGCTCCAGATTCCAGCTTTCCTCTGTCGCCAGACCGACCTGCTGCTGGCTGCTGCCAAGACGGGTAAGACGGTCAACATTAAGAAAGCACAGTTCTTAAGTGGCATTGACATGAAGTATCCTGTCGAGAAAGCCCGCGATGGTGGTGCCGCTGAGGTATGGCTGACAGAGCGTGGCAACATGATGGGCTATAACAATCTGGTGGTGGACTTCCGCAATATCCCAGACATGCTGGAAATCACAGATACAGTCATCATGGACTGTACGCATAGTGTGCAGCGTCCTGGTGGTGCTGATGGCAAGACGGGAGGCGATCGTCGCTTTGTGCCCCAGATGGCAATGGCCGCTAAGGCCTTTGGCGCTACGGGTTACTTCTTCGAGGTACACCCTACCCCAGACCAAGGTCTGAGTGATGCCGCCAATATGTTGGAGCTGGATAAGCTCGAAGGATTGATTAAAAACATTTTAGAATGACTTCAAAGGAATACGCAATACAATGTCTGAAGGATGAGGCACAGGCCATACTCGACCTGATACCCAAGATGGACGACGAGTTTGAAAAAGCCGTCGACCTCATCATGAACTGTCAGGGGAAGGTCATCGTGACAGGCGTGGGCAAGAGTGGTCACATCGGTGCGAAGATTGCAGCCACATTGGCCTCAACAGGCACCCCTTCATTTTTCATCAATCCGCTCGATGTCTATCATGGTGACTTGGGTGTGATGTCGGCAGGCGACGTGGTGGTAGCCATCTCCAATTCCGGTCAGACAGACGAGCTGCTGCGCTTCATCCCAATGGTACTGCACATGCAGATACCTATCATCGGCATGAGCGGTAACCCCGACTCGTTACTGGCGAAATACTCCACCTATCACCTGAACGTCAGCGTAGAGAAGGAAGCATGTCCGCTGAACCTGGCTCCCACCAGTTCGACGACAGCCACGCTGGCTATGGGCGACGCATTGGCTATTGCGCTGATGGAGAAGCGCAACTTCCAACCACAGGACTTCGCCCAGTTCCATCCGGGTGGTGAATTAGGCAAGCGTCTGCTCACCACCGCACAGGATGTGATGATTACCGAGAACATGCCTATCGTATCTGCCGACATGCATTTGGGCAAAGCAATCATCAATGTCAGCAAAGGTAAGTTAGGTCTTGGCGTTGCCATAGAAGACGGCAGAATCGCAGGTTTGATTACTGACGGAGACATTCGACGGGCTATGGAGAAGTGGCAGGCAGAATTCTTCAATCATACAGTAGAAGATATCATGACGCGCACTCCGAAGACCGTTGGTCCGCAGGCAAAGATTTCTGAGATTCAAAAAATCATGAACAAGCATAAGATCCATAACGTATTGGTCGTTGACGGAGATAACCACCTTCTTGGTATTGTCGACCGCTACGCGTGCGTATTATAATAAGGTATATGAAGACATTGAGAAAGTTACTGCTGGTATTGATGTTGGCGCTGCCTATGGCTGCTGCCGGTGTTTACCTGTTTAAAACCTTGGATGCCCGCAATGGTCTGACCATCAGTCAGATCAACTGCATACTGAAAGACTCGCGAGGCTACATCTGGTTGGGAACGCCTGCCGGACTGTACCGTTACGACGGCTACACCTTCCACAACTTCCAGTGCAATTCACAAGACGGCTCATCGCTGCCCGACAGCTACATCATCAGTATTCAGGAGACGCTGGAAGGTACGCTCTGGATAGAGACATCGGCAGGTTTCTGTATCTATCATCCCCAGACGGAGAGCTTTGAGCGCGACATGAAACAAGTCTATTCGCGCATGGGTATTGAGGGCTCGCCCAATGTCGTCTATATCGATAGCCACAAGAATTTCTGGGCCGCTATTCCCAACAAAGGTGTGGTTGCCTACAATATGCAACAGCAGTTGCTCTATGAATTCCCCAATACTGATGACAACCAAGGTGTACCGCAGGGTACAATGTGTTCTATCAGCGAGTGCAAGGATGGTGCCATCATTGTGTATGACGATGGACGACTGGTATGCTGCGACGTCATGCACCAGAAACATACCGTATGGCGCAACGAATACATTGCCCAGCAACATTTGCGCAAATCGAGCACGCTGAAAGTCTTTGCCGACCAGATGGATAATATCTGGCTTTACGGTCAGGGCACGCTCATGTACTACAACAAGAGTACCAACACCTGGAACACTACCATCGGTGACCAACTGGGTATGGTCGGTGCCAGCACCGACCACAGTGTCAACGGTATGGCAGGCGACAGCAAAGGCAACATCTGGATAGGTACCGACCGTAAGGGTCTGATACGCCTCGATATCAACACCATGGAGATGGAGCCGATAGAACCTCATAGTGCGACTAGCAATCTGCTATCGCAAGACGTCACTGGTGTGCAGAGTGTGTATATCGACGACACAGACCTGCTATGGATTGGTACTGAGAAGTCTGGACTGGCCTATTACGGCGACAACATCTACAAGTTCCAGTCGCTCTTGAACGGCGATATCACAGCCATAGCCGAAGACACCAACGGCAAGATATGGTATGGTACAGGCGACAAGGGTATCATCGACTATGATGGTATTCTGGCCAGTTCGAAGGTGACCACAATGACCACGACCCCCGACGGCAGCCTCTGGGTCGGTTCGAAGCAGAACGGTCTGACACGTATCAAAGACGGTGTCAGCACTATCTATTCTTCCGCTCGCGACAGCATGAAGACGCTCATCGACGATCATATCAATGCACTCAGCTGTGATAAGTCGGGTAATCTGTGGATTGCCACCAATGGTGGTCTGCAGGTCTATAATCCCAAGATGAACACTTTCTCGTCGTACACCAGAGAGAATGGTTTGCTGACCACCAACAATATCACCGCCCTCTTCTATGGTACCAACAACAACCTGATGATTGGTACGGCTGAGGGGCTGGTCATCCTCAACCTCTCGTCGCGTGAGAAGAAGGTGCTCAGAGGCAATGCCTCGAACCTGAAGACGTTCACGAACAACTTTATCACGCAGATTTTCGAAGACTCTAGAGGTCTGCTATGGATAGGAACGCGCGAAGGTATCAACATCCTTGACCCTGCCAGCGATGAGCTCAGCACGATCACGGAAAAAGACGGTCTGTGCAACAACTCGATTTGCGGTATTGCCGAGGACAAGAACCACAGCATTTGGGTGACCACCAGTAATGGTGTGAGCCGTATCGTCGTACAACGCAACCACGAAGATGGGACCTTCAACTACGGACTCTACAATTACACCATCAGCGATGGCCTGCAGAGCAATGAGTTCAATATGGGATCTATTCTCACCAAACGTGACGGATCAGTACTCTTCGGTGGTCTCTTCGGAGTCAACTGGGTGCGCCACGCCAGTAAGGATGACAAGGTTTCGTTGCCTCGTGTGATGCTGACACAGCTCTTCATCGGTGAACAGGAAATCCTGACTGGTGTCAAATACGATGGCAACATCATCCTGCCACAGTCTTTCAACGAAAGTAACAAGATTGAGCTGAAAAAGAGCCAGAACGACATCACCATCAAGTTTGCTGCAGGCAACTACAACCAAGGCGAACGCCTACAGTTCATGTACTGGATGGAAGGTCTCGACCACGACTGGCGCAATGGCGATGCCCTACTCCATGGTGTCCGATTCCCCCATCTGGGCAGCGGTGACTACAGACTGCACGTCAAGGCGATCAGTGCCGATGGTGCCGTGAGCGATCAGGAGCGCATCCTCGAGATTCACGTCGATCGTCCCTGGTGGCTATCGTGGTGGATGCTTTCGTTCTACCTGTTTGTCATCATCGTCATCGTCGTCATCTGGCGATTTGGCATCAATAAATATAAGAAGGCTTGGAAAAAGCGTCGCACCATCATTGAGGAACTGAAGCGCCAGCGTGAGGAAATCAAACTGACCAGTGAAGAGCTCCGTCAGCCAATGGCTCGCATGACAACCATTATCAGCGATATGGCCGAGCGCGAGGAGAGCCTCGAAGGTCGCGAACAGCTCAACTCACTCCACTTCCAGTTGTTGCAGGTTATCACACGAATCTCTGAGATGCAGAGCACGCTGGAAAATCCTGAAAAGAAAGCCGAGTCTACAGCCAAAGACCGTCTGGAGCTCAACGACCACGGAGAAATTGAGTTGGCCAGCAGCACAGGATCGACGCTGGCACTCGATATCAAGCCGCTGCGCGTAGAAGGTTTGCAACAGAAGTTCATCGTGGTATTCATCGACAACAACCGCGAATTCCTTCAATTCATGAAAGCTCACCTCTGTGAGATCTACGACTTCCACGTCTATGATACCATTAAGGCTGCCCTACCCGATATCGAAACGCTAAAGGCCGACCTCGTGGTATGTAAGCAGGATATGGGCGATAGCATCACCGGTAGTGAGCTTTGTAACCAGTTCAAGTCACATCATCAGAAGAACAAAACGAAGTTCGTGCTGATGACCGACTACGTGCTTACCCAGCAGGACATGGACGAACAAAATATTACGCTGGCTGCCGATGATTATCTGGCCAAGCCGTTCAACGTACAGGATGCCGTGATGCGCTTCAACAAGGTGATGGGTCTCGCTCCTATCGAGTTCAACCAGAATGTCATCGAGGGTAAGGAGACACGTATGCTCGAAGGTCAGAATGCTAGTATGACCACTGCCACCATGTCGTTCGAGGACTTCACCAAGATAGGCATCTCCGATAGCATCGACGACAATACCGAGCTGCCTGCAGAGGACACCACTGTTGTTGAGGAGCAGCCCGAGCAGCAGAATATGCTGGCTAAGTATTATGACGACAACACCATGGGCGACTACTCGATGAATAGTCTCATGGACCAGCAGCTGATGCGCAACGTTGAACAGTTTGTACTGCAGAACATGAGTCGTGGGCAGATTAGTTTGGAGGATATGGCTGCTGCCATGGGCATGAGTCGTGTGCCCTTCTTCCATAAGATACGCAGCATCACGACAAAGACGCCTGCCGAGGTTGTTCGTGAGATTCGTCTGAAGCACGCCTGCACACTACTTGTTACCACTAATATCAACATGAGTGAGCTGGCCATCAACGTAGGCTTTATGACGGCAGAGAACTTCATCGCCATTTTCAAGGACAAGTATGGTATGACACCATTGGAGTATCGTCTGAAGAATAAGAGATAAACATGTATTTCTATAGGTTATTCTTGGTAACTCTGTGTCTTTGTGTTCAGACATATACAGCAGCACAGAGTTCTGACTCACTCATCGTACAGACGCTACGTGATCATCAAATCCGCTTTACAGACAACAATAGCGTGACGCTGCTGATGTCTGGACAGGAGAAGTTCGACGACATGTTCCGAGCTATCCGACAGGCCAAAAGCAGCATCCATCTGGAGTACTTCAATTTCCGCAACGACTCTATCGCATCACTGTTGTTTGACATCCTGCGCGAGAAGCGTCGTGAGGGTGTAGAGGTTCGTGCCATGTTCGATGGTTTCGGCAATGACTCCAACAACCAGCCACTCAAGAAACACCACCTCAAGTCGCTGCGCGATGACAGCATCAACATCGTTGAGTATAGCCCTATCCGTTTCCCGTGGGTCAACCACATCTATGGCCGTGACCATCGTAAGATAGTCATTATCGACGGGCGCATCGCTTATACGGGAGGTATGAATGTGGCAGACTACTATATCAAAGGTACTGAACAAGTGGGTGAATGGCGCGATATGCACTGTCGCATAGAGGGTGATGCCGTCAATGAGTTGCAACGCATCTTCATGAAGATTTGGAATCGCACCACCAACGAGAATGTCAGCGGTATGAAATACTACAATGGTGGTACGCTGACACGTTTCGAAGGATTGAAGCCCGATACCACTGCTACGCGAGGCAGTAAGATGGTGGGTATCATCAATCGTGAGCCAGGCATTACACCCAAGATCATGCGTACCTTCTATATCAATGCCATCCGTCAGGCCAAGGACTCCATCCATATCATCAACCCCTACTTCACGCTGATACCCACTGTCACGAAGGCTCTCACACAGGCCATTCGCCGTGGTGTAAAGGTAGAGATTATGCTGTCAGCAAAGAGTGACATCCCCCTGACACCCGACTGTGCCTTCTATCAGGCCCATAAGCTGATGAAACGTGGTGCTATCGTGTGGCTTTACAAGCCAGGATTCCACCATTCGAAGATTATGATGGTCGACGGCCGCTACTGTACAGTAGGCAGCACTAATCTGGATGCCCGCAGTCTCAAGTGTGACTTTGAGGAGAATGCTGTCATCATCGACCGCAATACCACCCGCGAACTCGACGACATGTTCTGGCGCGACAAGCAGAAGAGCTTCCGCATGACAGAACAATCATGGGATGAGTTCCGTACAGGTTGGCAGAAGTTCCGCGGATGGTTTGCCCATCTGCTGCAACCCTTCCTGTAATGTTTATACGAGCAGAAGCGCCTGCATCATCTTGACCTCATAGGGTGAGATGCCGCGCTTCAACAGCCAAGCCTCATCAAAGAATTTGGGATTCAAAGGACTATCGTCCTCTTGGCGTTTGCAGTAATCTAAGAAAACTGTCTTCGCTTGTGAAATGTCACCTTGCAACCACAAGCAATAGCCGTAGTTCTTCAAGTCTTCATCAACCACCTGTTCACGCCCTGTCAGCTGCTCATAAAGCTTATGAGCCTGTTCCAAGCGTCCCTGACAGGTCAGCGTCCATGCCAGCACACGGTTCACACTGTCATTGTCAGGCTGCTCGTAGTTCAGACGATAGAGTTGCTTCATCGCTTCCTCATACTCTTCAAGTTGTACGAGACATACTGCCACATGCAACTGATAGTTGGTCTTTTCGGGATGCATAGCCGACAGTTGCTCAAAGTTCTGGAGTGCCTTACGATAGAATCCATAAGTATATTGCTGACGGGCAAAGCCAAAGAGCGCGCGTTCATTATCAGGATCCAGGGCTAAAGCTTTGCCATAATTCTGCGTCAATAGATAATATTGCAAGTCGCGGTATTCCTCTGAGAAGGATTCCAACAGCATGTTAGCAGCCCCATTCATCTGATGTTTCTTCAACTGACGGACAATCTGTACCTTATAACGTTCCAATGGTGTGCCGACAAAAAGCTGCAGGCTGAAGAAGCAACAGCCGCCTGCCTCGTTCGTGGCCGTATCAAAGGGATTATAGAGTTCTGAACGATGTGAGAACAGGCGGAAGAAACGATAGAGATCCATCAGATAGAGGCGACGCAGATAAGCTGCCGACACCTCGGGAACCATGCCTCCCGCCTCTGCCATTGCCGGACTGTCCTTGACTATCTGGACCATGTTCTTAGGCATAAGACCTATCATATCCTGAAAAGCCAAGACCATCGAATACTTATCGCTATTACAGAAAGGATGTGTATCGAGTATGCGCTCCAGCAACGGCCTCATATCTTCCTTAGCTAGATACTGGCTGATGTCGGGATGCTGCAGATAGAAAGGTACCAGCCAGTTGCTGATATCATAGAAGAAAGGATAGCGCTTGACATGCGAGAACCCATGGAAGAAGACGTCGACACCCTCTTGCTGCATATCGACCATACGCTTCACACTTGACTCCAATTGTTCCATGCGCTGTTCCGAAAGTTCCGGATGAAGGACTTCCTCCAAACGGTCTTCCTCCGTGATGTCACTATCTTGCTGGGTAATCTTGAAAGAATTCTTGATGAGGTCTGGCATGATGTCGCGCTCAATGGTCTGGCGGTCTTGCTCTGCCGTCAGACAGTAGATGAGCTGAATCTGCAGTTCTGTCAACTCCTGACAGGTCTGTTCCTCTTTTGTCAGTTCCTCAATCAGTGTACGCTGCTCAGGATAGAGTTTAGCATACTGGTCTGATGCCCCCAGCACCACACCCACCAAGGCACGCTGTCGTACAGCATCTTCCTGGCTCTGCTGATAGACCTCCACCAACATACGGAACTTTGCCATATCAAACTGGTTCATCAGCGACAGCGTTACGGCGGCAATAATCAATTGCTGATCAATGGCATCAATCGTGGGCGATATCATCATCTGCACAAACTGAGCCCCAACGGCATCAGACCATTGTCTTGAGGTCAGCACATACTCAAACAGCTGGTTCATCCACTGCTGGTGTTCACGATAGAGTGCATCGCTTGTCGCCTTTCGCTTGTTCTCAGGTTCCAGCTGCAACATCGTCACATTGCTGACAAAGCTCTCCATCTGTTGACGGATGGTTGTCAACGACCAGTCGCGCTGTCCCTGACGGACTCGTGTATAAAGGCTATTCTGATAGGGTGATGCCTTCATGCGATGATAGTGTGCCACATTGGCATAGATGACATAAAGGCGTATGAGTAACTGCTGATACAAGATCTCGCGCTGAGGATCCTGCCCCCCCTGCTGCCAGTAGTCAACCATTCGGTTGTAGTCTTCCTTTACCTCAGCCACTTTCTCGGCAGTATGTGGTTCAGGCCAGGCGACCAGATAGTTCTCCATGCAGTTCAGCGCCCTACCGCAGTTGCCTGACTTTAAGGCGTCGCCAACAAGTTTCAGTATATCATTTTGTGCCATCTTGCTTCGTGGAATTCTGCAACCACTGTTCAGCAGCTGTTATATCCTGCTGACGAGGTGCTACGGCATGATTGAAACGGAGATCCTTAGGCAACTCATCGGCAACCTGTTTTCTTACATGATAGCGCTCGACAATCAATTTACGGTAATAACGAACACCATTCTTGTTGATAGAGTCGCATGCCTGATTGTAAGCTTTCAGGAAACTGCTCAACTGTTTGGCACGTTCCTCGCGACGAATCTCTTTTTCACGGAAAGCGATAACGCCCAACTGCAACTTCGTATGACGTGAGTCAAAGACAACGGGATGCTTCATCTGACGGGCCTGTGTAGCCTGCGGTTCTGGCATCCACAGGGCATCCATCTCATTATTCTGCAGCATCTGAACACGTACATTGAGATCATTAATCTGAACTTTAAACACCCGCTCTGGAGCCAACTTCACCGAATCTCGCACGAGGTCAGTCAGCAGGTCGGTAGCCGAATAGCGTGTCATGGCCACCATCTTGTCATCCAATTGCTTCAACTGTCGGATACGGGCATTACGGTTGCTCACCAGTTGCCAATAGGCATTGGTGGCAGCCACATAGCGTAGCTTCAGTCCTTTACTCTCCATACGCTTGGCTCTGACCAAATCGGTCACCACACCCTCTACCCTGCCACGCTCTATAGCGGTATCACAGTCCATCTGTGCATGATAGAATTTCAGGCGTACACCACCTTGGATTGTATCGAAAAGCTGATAATGCTGAGCCACATATAGCGGCAGGCAGTCGAGCGTAGGCATCACGGCTATCTTAAAGGCGGCAGAATCTTTGCGCATCGCCTCAAGGCGCTGCTGTCGCGAAATGCGCTTGGTTTCTTCATAGCTCTGTCCGCATGCCACCATTAGCAGCAAAACGGATATAAGAGGTATCAATTGCTTCATATTGCCTGCAAAATTACGAAATAATTATGAACCAAAGGTCGCGAACTCCGTTAAAAGATTATAAGTGTGAGCAATTAAGCATCATGAATTATGAATTTATTTTGTACCTTTGCAATCGTTATGGCAAACAAAGACAAGACAATGTACGTCTGCTCCAATTGCGGACAGGAGTCGGCAAAATGGATTGGCAAGTGTCCAGCCTGTGGACAGTGGAATACGTTCAAGGAAATAAAAGTAGGTCCCAGCCCCGTTCCCTCCAGAAGGGAAGGCAGTTGGAATACGGACGGTAGCATCTCTGGCAAAGGACGGGATGCCGCCAAGGTGTTGCGACTGAGCGACATCTCCTCCCATGACGACCCACGCATCGATATGCACGATGGCGAGCTGAACCGCGTCTTAGGTGGTGGATTAGTACCTGGCAGCATTGTTTTGCTGGGTGGTGAACCTGGCATCGGCAAATCGACACTCTCACTACAGACCATGCTGCAGCTGACTGACAAGAAAGTGCTCTATGTCAGCGGTGAAGAGAGTGCCCACCAGTTGAAGATGCGCGCCGAGCGCCTCGCTGTCAGCGGATTACCTGCTGATGATCACTTCCTTATTCTTTGTGAGAATTCTTTGGAGGCCATCTTTGAACATATCAAGGAAGTTCAACCCGAGCTGGTAGTCATCGACTCTATTCAGACCATCTCCACTGAGGATGTCGAATCGTCGGCAGGCTCTATTGCCCAAGTCCGTGAATGCGCTTCCGCCCTTCTCCGTTTTGCCAAGTCGAGTGGCGTACCCGTTATCCTCATCGGCCATATCACCAAGGAGGGCACGTTGGCTGGTCCGAAGATTCTGGAGCATATCGTTGATACCGTCATCCAGTTTGAAGGTGACCAGCACTATATGTACCGCATCCTGAGAAGCATCAAGAACCGTTTCGGAAGTACATCGGAACTGGGCATCTATGAGATGCAGCAAACGGGACTACGTCAAGTCAGCAACCCCTCAGAACTGTTGCTGACTGAAGACCACGATGGACTGTCAGGCGTTGCTATCTCGAGTGCCATCGAGGGTGTGCGTCCCTTCCTCGTTGAGACTCAGGCCCTGGTCAGCAGCGCTGCCTATGGCACACCACAGCGCTCTGCAACAGGTTTCGACCAGCGCCGTCTGAATATGCTGTTGGCTGTATTGGAAAAACGTGTCGGCTTCAAGCTGATGCAGAAAGATGTCTTCCTCAATATTGCGGGAGGATTGCGCGTGACGGATATGGCTATGGACCTCAGCGTCATTGCCGCCGTACTGTCGAGCAATGTCGATACACCCATTGAAGAAGGCTGGTGTATGGCTGGCGAAGTTGGTCTCAGTGGTGAGGTACGCCCTGTGGCTCGTATCGAACAGCGCATCAGCGAAGCTGAGAAGTTGGGATTCCAGCATATCATCATACCGAAATACAACCTCTCAGGATTGAATCGTAAGAAGTTCAAGATTGACCTCGTTCCTGTCCGTAAGGTTGAAGAAGCCTTACGAGCCCTCTTCGGCTAAGGTATCAGTCATCATACTCCGTCGCATCCTCGATACCTGCTTCGGCAAAGGCTTCCTTGCGCTCCACACAGGTACCACACTTGCCACAATGGTGTTCTCCACCCTTGTAGCAGCTCCACGTCTCGCTATAGTCGATACCCAGTGCCTTTCCCCTCTTGGCGATATCGCCTTTGGTAATATTGGTATATGGCGAACGCAGGTGTACATTGACAAAAGTGCCTGCTGATGCCGCATGGTCAAAGGCATCGACGAATTCCGGACGGCAGTCTGGATAGATGGTGTGGTCGCCTCCGTGATTGGCCATCATCACATATTTCAGTCCATTCGACTCTGCTATCCCCACGGCGATAGACAGCATGATGCCATTACGGAAAGGCACTACCGTCGACTTCATATTCTCGTCAGCATAGTGACCTTCGGGAATCTCTTCGCCACCTTCCAATAGTGAACTGACGAAGTATTTCGTCATGAAGTCCAGGGGAATCGTGATATGCTTGATGCCCAAGCGTTCACAATGCATCTTTGCAAAAGGAATCTCACGGGCGTTATGCTTGGAACCATAGTCAAACGAGATAGCTAGTGCGATACGCTCCTGCTCATCATATAATAAGGTGGTCGAATCGACACCACCACTCAATATCAATACCGAATCTTTCATACTGCCTGCAAAATTAGAAAATAATTAGCAATTATCAATCGTAAATTGTTAATTATTTCGTACCTTTGCACGTCTTTTTTAAAAAACAATGAAGTACAAATCTATTTTCAACCAGCGCAAAGCCCTGCGCTTCCGCCAGTTTATACGGAAGCGTTATGCCCTCTTTGCCTGTCTGGGACGCGTCGTCACCATCGGTGTGCTGAGCGTAGCGACACTGCAGTCAGCAACGGCTGCCCATCGTCACGTCAGCACTGAGGAGGACATGGCAGACACCACGCGCATCGTAGACAAGGAGGCTACGCTCGATGATGTCGAGATCACGGGTTCACGCGCTCCGCTTGCCCTTGGACAAGCCGCGAGAATGGTCACTGTACTGAGCCGTGATGAGATTCAGGCGGCGCCAGTACAAAGTATTAACGACTTACTGAAGATGGCTGTTGGTGTCGATGTGCGCCAGCGGGGGCCTATCGGTGCACAGACAGACGTCAGCATACGAGGTGGTACACAAGAGCAGATTACCATCCTGCTGAACGGTATCAACATCTGCGACCCGCAGACAGGTCATAATGCTTTCGACCTGCCCTGCGACATCAGCGACATCGAGCGCATAGAGGTGTTGGAAGGTCCTGCAGCCAGAGTGTTTGGTACTTCGTCATTAGTCGGAGCGATTAATATTGTGACCAACCCCTCTTCCGACCTCCCCCGAGGGGGAGGAGTTAAGTTGCGCGCGGAGGGTGGCTCCTTTGGCTACGCACAAGCTGCGGCTCGCTTTTCAACCTTCTCCCCTCGGGGAGGCTGGGAAGGGGTTTCTACCAGTTTCACTCGCAGCGATGGCTACAGTCGTTCAAAAGCCGGACATCTGAACAGCGACTATTGCGGAGGCAAGGCTTTCTACCAAGGAGGCTACGATGGTGAGCAAATACAATTGAATTGGCATGCAGGCATGAGTACCAAGGGCTATGGTTCGAACACCTTCTATAGTGCTAAGTATGACGAGCAATTTGAGAAGACCACCAAACTCTTCACCGCTGTAAAGACCAATGTTCAAGGTTCAAGGTTCAAGGTTCAAAGTGCTATCTATTGGAATCGCGGCTATGACCGTTTCGAGCTGATCCGAGGAGATGAGTCGAAAGTGCCCTTCAACCATCATCGCACGGATGTCTTTGGCATCAATCTGAACAGCTATTTCGACTGGGCTGCAGGACGAACGGCCTTTGGTGCTGAGTTCCGCAACGAAGATATCGTCAGCAGCAACCTCGGCGAGCCATTAAATAATCCTCATGGCGACTACAAGTGTGGACTCAACCGCTCAAATCTCTCGTTGCATCTGGAGCACAACATCCTGCTGCGTCGCTTGACGCTCTCTGCAGGTTTCGTGGCTGTCAAGAACACATGGAATGAGATGCCGTTTACCCTCTATCCTGGTATCGATGCCAGTTATCGCATCGGAGAACATTGGAAGTTCTATGCCTCATACAACGAGTCGTTACGCATGCCTTCGTTCACTGAACTCTACTATAGCGTAGGCGGCCATAAGGCTGATAAGTACCTGAAGCCAGAAGAGTTACGGGCTATCGAGGGAGGCGTCAGATACACCTCGCGCGCCTTCTCCGTCAAGGCTTCCGTCTTCCACCATCACCAGCACAATACCATCGACTGGGTTATGGACACCCGTGAAGCCGACCCCATCTGGCAAAGTGTCAATCTCACGAAAGTGAATACTTTTGGGCAAGAAATAACTTTGAGCATTTCTCCCTCCACACTCCTCACTCCTCACTCCTCGATAACAATCTCCTACTGCCACTTGCACCAGCAGAAGCAGGAGGCCGACTACCTGCAGTCACAATACTCGTTAGAGTATCTGCGTCATAAGCTGACAGCACAACTAAGGATGCGCCTCGCAACCCACCTCGACCTGTCACTCGGTTACCGTTGGCAAGACCGCATGGGCACCTACACCGACGCCAGCGGACAAGTACACGACTACCATCCCTACTCCGTCGTAGATGCCCGTCTGGCATGGACAAGCGACACCGCCAGATTCTATGTTGAAGGCAACAATCTGACCAACCACCATTATGTCGATTATGGCAATGTGCCACAACCCGGATGCTGGTTGACAGTAGGCGCCCAATATGACCTCTCGTTTTGATTTTGCTATCTCCGCCTTACATTATGAAACGTCGTTCGCAAAAAAAGTATAAATTCTCAATTCTCAGTTCTCAATTCTCAATTAATTATTGTAACTTTGCGTCAGTTTTTGAACGAAAGTAGTAAATCGTAAATTTTTATCAAGATGACAATCAACGAATTCAACTTTGCCAACGAATTCAACTTTGCCGGTAAGAAGGCAATCGTACGTGTAGACTTCAACGTACCCCTCGATGAGAATGGTAAGATCACTGACGACACCCGTATCCGTGGTGCTCTGCCCACTCTGAAGAAGATTCTGAACGACGGTGGTGCCACCATCATCATGTCACACATGGGTAAGCCCAAAGGAAAGGTAGACATGAAGAAGTCGCTGGGTCAGATCCGCGAGGCTGTTGAGAAGGCTCTGGGTGTTCCCGTTGCTTTCGCTCCCGACTGTGCTAAGGCTGCTGATGCTGCCAAGGCTCTGAAGATGGGTGAGGCCCTGCTGCTCGAGAACCTGCGTTTCTATCCTGAGGAAGAGGGTAAGCCCGTAGGTCTGGAGAAGGGTACTCCTGAGTTCGAGGAGGCTAAGAAGGCTCTGAAGGTTTCTCAGAAGGAGTTTGCCAAGACACTGGCTTCTTACGCTGACTGCTACGTGATGGACGCCTTCGGTACTGCTCACCGCAAGCACGCTTCTACCGCTGTTATCGCCGACTACTTCGACGCTGACAACAAGATGCTGGGTCTGCTGATGGAGAAGGAAGTTCAGGCTGTTGACAATGTGCTCAGCAACATCAAGCGCCCCTTCGTAGCCATCATGGGTGGTTCTAAGGTATCTTCTAAGATCGGTATCATTGAGAACCTGCTCGGTAAGGTTGATAAGCTCATTCTCTGCGGTGGTATGACCTACACCTTCGCTAAGGCTCACAACGGTGAGATTGGTGATTCTATCGTAGAGCTCGACAAGCTCGATGTAGCTCTAGGCGTTGAGGAGCTCGCCAAGAAGAATGGCGTAGAGCTCGTGCTCGGTTCTGATTGCACCGCTACCAATGGTCTTGACTTCGGTTCAATGACTGTTAAGGCTGGTGCCGAGATCATCACCTGCCCTGCCAACAAGGTTCCCGCTGGCTTCGAGGGTGTTGACGCTGGCCCTGCTTCTCAGGAGGACTTCCGCAAGGCCATCAAGGGTGCTAAGACCATCCTGTGGAACGGTCCTGCTGGTGTCTTCGAGTGCGATAACTTCACTGCTGGTAGCCGTGCTATCGGCGAGGCTATTGCTGAGGCTACTGCCGAGGGTGCCTTCTCACTGATTGGTGGTGGCGACTCTGTAGCTTGCGTCAACAAGTTCGGTCTGGCTGACAAGGTTTCTTATATCTCTACTGGTGGTGGTGCTCTGCTCGAGGCTATCGAGGGCAAGGTGCTTCCTGGTGTAGCTGCTATCAAGGGCGAGTAATGAAATGTATTTTGATGACTATAGCGATGGCCGCACTGCTCACAGCGTGCGGCCATCGTACTTCTCAGGCCAATAGTGATGCTGATTCCACCAGCGTTGACAGCATCCAGGTGATTGATTCCCTGAAGACCGACAGCATCGGACTGCAGCACGAAGACTCCACCGTCAGTGTCATGCTACACATCGAATGGCCTACGGCAGGCAGTGAAGAGCTGATTGCCAGCGTCCGCCATTATATCTGTCAGGAGCTGGCTACCAGTCCTAATCAGGAAGAAAAGATCAAGGCCGTTGAGACAGAAGATGGTCAGTTAGCCCTCAAACCTACCTTCCAGCGTTATCTCAAGGGACTTAACCAGATGTGGCGCGAGGCTTTAGAGGGTGGCTACGCCGAAGGGATGACCTTCTCCTACTACCTCAACATCTTCAAGTTGGCAGATACAGAGCGCTACGTCACCTACCTCACCAACAGCGAAGGTTTCTATGGTGGTGCCCACGGCTTTGCCACTTCTACGGGTCTCACCTTCAGTAAGATAACCAATCGTCCTTTAGGCTATCATACGGAATACAACGAGAAGACGGAACAGTTTGAGGTGCGCGAGCAGACACTATTCAGCCAACCCTCGTCGCCCAAGCTGGCAGCCCTGATCAAGGAAGGCGTCCGCAGTTATTTCGGCTCTTTTGACAATAGCAAGCCCAGTGACGATGAGCTCCTCAGCGAATTGATTGGTGTGCCTGATGTCAACCGCATCCCGTTGCCCAGCTCACCTCCTGTCTTTACACCCGATGGGCTCAGCTTCACCTACCAGCAGTACGAGATAGCGCCCTATGCCGCAGGCATGATCAACTTCAACATCGCCTACGACAAAGTGCTCCCCTACCTCACTCCCGAGGCAGCCGAACTGGTGGTAGAATAGATAAAATAGGAACCTCCGTCGCTGTCAGCATAACGGCGGAGCAGTTCCTGTATGTACTCCGCATTTTCCCTGACACGCTGTTCATTGCCATCATAGCCATTGATCAGCACCACCAGATGACGCGTACCCAGTGTCATCTTCGTGCGTTCATGGTCACTGGTAGGTGTTCCCACCCCTCCCTCAGCATCACGATAGACGGGCAGTCCGTGAATGTTGATCATACCACGTCCAATGCCCTCATAGGGTTCTCCCTCGCGTCCGATGCCAAGTGTCAGCGTGTCACCCACGAATTTGTCAGCATCGAAACCTCCGATACTGTAGCCAAACGCTATCGAAGCCAGATTCACCAAGTCCACCAAGGTGTCGCGCTGATACAACTCCTTGCCCTGCAACGTTCTACGAATCAGGGCCTCAGAGGCAGGACGGTATCGCGATGGATCCTTGCCACAGGCCTTATACACACGCCTGGTGGCAGCAATACTCGTGATATCCTTCAACGATTCAGTAGTCAACTCCCTGCACAACTTGCCACACAGTGCCTCTATCTCCTGCCACAACGCCTCGGAGTATGGCGAGTTGACCACATCCGCCTCCACGCATGCCCCCACGAATTCAGGGCATATCTGTTCTATTTCCCGCGATACAATAACCTTCATCATCTCTAACGCACAACCTGCGTGAACTCTGGCTTTGCATCAGCGGCTTTACCTACTGTTACGTAGATGACAGAGGTTGACTCCTCACCATTCATACCGCGACCCTTCACCGTGTACTTATAGTCAGTGCCATCGGGTGTGGTGCGCTTGCCAACAGTCTGGGGTGTGCCTAAGGGGAATTGATAGCTGGAGCAAGCAGCATCGAAGATAGCCTTCTCCTGATCGGTGACAGGCTTTTGGGCAGAGTAGTCGGGCAACTTCATAACCTTACCTTTCTTATATCCATTCTCTTTCAGGAATCGGTCCAGCTCCTTGGAGGCTGCTGCCACACGGGCTGTACGGACACCATAGCCCTCCAGCACCTGCGACTTGGGCAGAGCCTTGCGGAGTGCATCACTCGATGTGTTCAGTCCACCACTACCGAAGGTACAGAAGGGCACAATCTTCTTGCCAGCAAAGTTCTGTTCCTTCAGCAAAGTGACGATGGGGTTGGCATAGGTACCAAACCAGATGGGGTAACCCAAGAAGATGATGTCGTAATCAGCCACCTTCTTCTTCAGTGCCTTCAGGGCAGGATAACTGCCACTCTGCATCTCGCGCTGACCACGCTGGATGGTCTCCTGGAAGTTGCCAGAATAAGGTTCTACGCACTCAATGCTCTCTATGTCGGCACCAGTCTGCTTCTGCAGTTCCTGGGCGACAGTCTTGGTTGTTCCCGTCTCTGAATAGTAGAGCACCAGCATGCGCTGGGCTGATAGTGTTGTCATTGCCGTCATCGCTACAATGGATAATAAGAATCTTTTCATTTGTCTGCAAGTTTTTAATCCGTTACTTCTTCATATCGAAACCAAGGCGAATACCATCATAGTTCTTTGAGAGTTCACCCACCTTCTGCACGGTTTCGTTACCACTCATCGCTGCCATGATTTGCAGCACGTTGAGCAGCTTCTTCGACTCAAAAAGCAGTGCGATACCACCATACTCACGCTTAGCATAGCAGTTGATAGACAGTAACAGGCCCTTCATCGTCACCTTGGCTGTCGACTCATCCAGCGTCCATGTTCCGCTAAAGCCCTTGCCAGCAATCGTTGCCTGGAAGCTGCCGTCCTCATTGAACGTGATGGTAGTATTCTTGGCATTGATACCAACCTTCTGGAGATAAGGAGCCATCTCCTGTTCTATCTTCGTAGCTGCAACTTCACCACCCGCCTTTGCCAACAGGTTCTTGCTGGTGAAAGCACATCCCGGGCTGTCGTAGTGCCACGTTCCAACCAGCCCCTGCTTGGTGACCTTATCTAGTCCGATAACACTGGTGAAAGCATTGGCCAATGTACCGCCACTGCCCAAAGTATGAAGCAGAGAGCCTGTTCCACCGCATGATGATACTATGACGCCTGATACGAGCAGCAGGCAAAAAGCTGAGATTTTCACTGCAATTTTCTTCATGATGTCTTGTTTCAATTTATTACGATGGCACAAAGGTACAAATAATTCCGATTATATGCCATACTTGCAGAAAAAAAATGAATGAATAGTATGCGATGGCGACTGTCTCTCTCCCTGTTGCGACAATAAAGAGGGCGGTCTGGTCGCTTTGTCCGAAATCCGTGCCGTTGTCGCAACAAGAGCATGAAGAAATCATCGTTTTTCTTGGAATCTGACTCAAAAGCCCGTACCTTTGCATCAGAAACATAAAGACAATGAGTTATAAGTAGTTTTTTCATAATATTCTTTTTGGTTAGTAAATTTAGGTTAGTTTTGTTTGTGAATCATAAGGGCCCGCAGAGATGCGAGCCCTTATGATGTAATTGATGTCAGTATCTGTCCCAATGGCACTTTTTGCACAATGTGGCTATTTATTGTATATCCTCTTTTTTGATATTCGGTGTCTCTTCGTTACCTTTTGGTATTGGTTTTATTCTGAAAGAGTCTATTGCAGGTTTGCTAACAGCATTGGTTCCTAAGTCTATACACAAACCTATCAGTCCGCCTAATAAAATATTGCCCCATGCCCAACCATTTACAGACTTTCTGAGAACAACATCCTTAAACTTATAATGTTCTGAGTCTATCTGAATACGTTGCCCATCAATTGCCTTTCTACTGATTTTTACCACTTGCGGTAATTCCACGTTCTCATATGTTTGAAAACTTGTCGTAATAGTAACGGGTTCATCTACATCACCATCAATAGTCACTTTTGATGTTGTTCCTGTTACAATTGTAGCACATGATGAAAACAAAAACAAACATGTAATTACAGATAGAAATAGTCTAATCGTCTTCATAGTGATAAATCTGATATTATTATACATTCTATTTTGCTCCTTTTCTTCTATTACATTCTTTACACAGCATTTGGCAGTTCTCAATGACAGTGCGTCCTCCATCACGCCAAGGAGTAATGTGGTCACCCTCCATAAATTCATAGTCGAACTCCTTACCACAATTGGGACAGATGTGGTGCTGTTGTTCCCACACAGCCAACTTAATATCCTCTGGGAATGCTCGCAGGTCAAGGTAATGCTCGTCACCTGTCAATACATAGGGAATAATGCCTGCCTGTCTCTGTATCTCACTGTCACGCATCAAGGCAGATATCTGCTTCGCCATCTCCGCAGTATCCAGTGTCTTATCGTGGAAGCGGTCATAGAATAGAGCCCAGTCCAACCCTTTCATAATCTTCTTGAACTTCTTCATGTCGAAATTCGTAATGGCCCAATTCAATACGTTTTGGAAATACGTCCATAGATTATTGGCATTGGGATCATGTTGGTGTGCTGCCATATAACCTACTACCGATTGACGATGTCCTTCACGTGTTTCATGTTCAGTTATCCATTCAAGTGCTTTCTTAAGAAAGTCCTGTCGGTTCACGACACCATTTACCAATTCTTTCCCTAATCTCTCTGCACCGCAGTTCTTTTTCGAAAAATGACGTTTAGCATCACTCACAAAGGGTCCCGCATATATAGCATTGTTAATTTCTTGCTCGTTCAGCTGTTTGCCTGCAATGTTGATTGTCTTAAACCACTCCAGTTTCTCACTGGGTTCACCCTCACAGACGTATACCGTCAACTTATATTCATATATACGTTTCTGAATATCTGGTTGCTGGTTGAAGAAGTTCTTGAACTCATAAGAAAACTTACCAGCCACATATTCACACAACGATAATGTACGTTGCTGTCCGTCCATCACCTCGTAAGGGCAGTCAGCATCCTCCGAGCGTTTTACCCAATACATCACGTTGAGCGGATAACCCTGAAGCACCGTTCTTATCACTGCCTGTTGTTCCTTCTCATTATATATAAACTCACGCTGATAAGGTGGACGGATGTCTAACAGACCACCATAACCACGTACGCCCAGTTCGTCATTATTCACGTAACCATCGGTGATTTCTCGGACTGTCACCTCTATCGGGGTTATCTTCATTCTTTCATTATCGTTCATATCTTTTGGGGATGTTTGTTGCGAATTAGGATTCGTGCATATTTTCTTACTCCTTTTATATAGGGTCTATCATATTTAGTAAAACCTGGAATTCTTAGCTTATTAATATCTTCAGCATTTAAATTATAATCTTCATTCCTTTCTGTCAAGCCAACAATCTCAAACTGATCTGGATTATATTTGTCTAAAAAAGTAACAGGTACGCCCATTACTCCGGAAAAATCAGATGGAATATCTTGTACATGGCTTACTTCAATTGCGTTATAATTATCGTAATGAGGATATTCTTCTGGTGAATAGCGACAAATCAAGTCAAGTTCCTCATGGCGCTTAGTGTGATCAAGATTTGTAAACCAACAAATATTCCCAAGGCTTCTCCATTTTTGACCTGTTTCATCTTGCCAGTATCTTGTTTCTCTTGCCTCATAATCTTCTGGAACTCTAAAAGCCATGTCACCAGATTTATATCCAAGCCATACCAAATTGTTCATGAGAAGAGGAAAGACTTCTTTATAAGTAATATTATTTTGATTGCCAATTATCAAGAATTTCTTTTCATATGCTATTAATTGTCCTATATACTCCCTAAATAACGAGAATGGAGGATTTGTTACAACAATATCAGATTGTTTCAGCAACTCGAAGCACTCTGGGTCACGAAAGTCACCCGTTTTTAATGTGCCAATAACATTTTTATCATTCTTTAGTAAGTATTGTACATCACTAAGATCTACTGCCCCATCACCATTCAAATCCTTCACTTCAGTAATCTCGACCTTATAGGCAATCTTCTTTGGCTCATCCGTAAAATCGCCAAAGTCTATCATTAGTTCATTGCCTTGAACAGGTGAACCATTATAACATGTGCAAATCAACTTCTTTAAGCCCAGTTGGTTAAATCGCAAGGCAAAGTACTTGAAGAAGTTACTCTCATAAGGGTCGTCACAATTGCACAACACAACCTTATCGCGAAAGTGCTTCCAATAGTGTTGCAACTCCCGCTCGATATCTGTCATCTGAGTGTAAAACTCATCCTTCTTAGCTGTCTTAGCAGCATTTAGGTTCTTATTGGCCATACGCTATGCATTATGCGTATTGCTTATCATCGGAGGCAGGCAGTAGAGCACAAAAGACATGGACGTATTCCTATCCATGTCCTAAAGGCTCTCGCATGCCCACCAAACCAGATAAGTCACGCCCATGCTTAACGCACAGGCGCTTGCGACTTATTCATTCGGTTTGGTTCATTGAATTTGCGAGATTCTTAGGACAATTCCGAATAACAGCAAACGCTTGTTAATTATTCCACTAAAATCATACCACCACTCTGCACTCAGAGACCACGGGCTGTTTACAGCCATTAGCAGTACTTGAATGCAAAGATACAAAGAATTTCGAATTATTGCAAGGTTTTGGTGAAAAAATGGCAGAGGATAGGTCACTTTCGGGTCGCTCCGAAGTCATCTACGAGGTGAAGGCAAGTCATCTTGCGGGTGTTCCCAAGTCACTTTAGGGGGGTAAAGTGACTTGGAAACGGGTCGGAGATGACTGCGGAACGAGTGGAAAGAACGTCAGGAACGACCCGAAAGTGACTACTAAAAAAAGGCAGACGGGATGCTTGCTCCGAGCAGACGAGGTGCTTGCTTCGAGCAGACGGGTCGCGAGGAAGGAGCAACACGTCGTTTCTCGATCAGCAACACGTCGTTTCTCGATCAGTAACACGTCGTTTCTCTGATAGCGACTCGGCTTCTTGCTTGGCACATCGTTGTTTTTTGACGAATTGCAATTTTACCCTAACATGTTAACATGACAGGCCTCAAACACCGATGTACAAAAGGATTGAGGCACGTTAGGGTAAACAATTTACCCTAACGTCTCCCTCACCTTTTTGCATCTGGAGACTCACATAACTGAAATCTCGACACTCAATAAGAAAAATGTGACCCAAAACGTTAGGGAGACGTGAGGGAGAATCAACATCCCTAACGTGGTTCAAACGCCCTGTACATCGCACTTTGAGTGGGGTGACGTTAACATGTGAGGGTAAAATCGAAAAACTTCCTTCCGAGGTTATACCACCCCGAAATGACGGAGGGCATTAAGGATGCCATCCTCATCGACAGAGGAGGTGATGTAGTCAGCCTGTTGCTTCAACGCGTCAATGGCATTACCCATCGCAACGCCGATGCCTGCCTGCAGAATCATGGAGGTATCGTTGCCTCCGTCGCCAAAGGCAATGGTATGACTGGGGTCAAAACCTTCATGACGAGCGATTGCCTGGATGCCCTTTCCCTTGTCGGCTCCGTTGGCTGTAATGTCGGTAAACTCAGGATGCCAACGACCAGAGACACACTGGGACATACGAGCCAGCAACTGGGGCTCGTAGTCGGCTGGGAAGAAAGGCGTCAACTGGAGGATATCCTGTTGCAGGACTTCATCCAAAGGCGAGGCCTTGTCGAGATTCTTGACAGCCAGCATCTGGCGGAAGATGCGGTCCACATCGCCCTTTGGGTCGAGCACAGCCACCTCCTTACGACCTACAACTATCAGGCTGTAGCCTTTCTCCTGGGCATCGTTCACACAAGTCATGACATCCTGCATGGGAATGGGCTGACAGCAAACCAACTGATCGCCCACATAGCACAAAGCTCCGTTGGTGGTGATGTAGCCGTCGATGAGGTGCTCGATAGCCCCCAGGTTGGTGAGAATAACTGGAGGTCGGCCCGTAGCAATATAGACCCGCGAGCCATTAGCCTTGGCCTGTGTGAGTGCAAAGATGGTGGAAGCCGGAATCTCATGGCTCTTGAAACTGACGAGCGTTCCATCGATATCAAAAAACAATGCGTATTGCTGTGTCTCTTCTTGTTTCATGGTGCAAAGATAGCAAATAATTCTGAACTCACCAAATATCGAATTATTGCAAGGTTTGGGCGAAAAGTTTTATAAAAAACAAGAACCGGAACCATTTCCAGTTGAAGTGGTTTGTAAATCTAGGATTTGTCATTGATAAATCTAGGACTTATGGCCTTTAAATCCTGGATTTCTTCTGATTATTCTTGCTTCAAGCAGACGAGGCGCTTGCTCGAAGCAAGCGAGCAAGCGGGCCGCGAGGAAGAAGCAAGCAAGGCGTTTGCTTCTTTCAGACGTGATAGGTCACTTTCGGGTCGTACCAACGTTATCTTGCACTGCTTCCTCCCGTCACCCTCCCTTTTTGAGCCTTGAGCACTCCCGTCAAAGTGACAACTTCCTTAGCAAGTTACATAGCATCCAGATAGTCATAAGACCATTAGCAGCAAGAGCTACTTAACAAATTTCTTGCCATTGAGGATATAGAGTCCTCGTGGCAATCGATTGGGATCTGTGCCTACATAGCGCCCGTCAATCGTATAGATGGGGGCGTCACCCCTTGGCTTGACACTGATATTCTGAATAGCAGAGGGGCCACCACTATCGCCATATGATGCTACAAAGTCGAAGGAGATGGTCTTGTCGCTGTTCTGCGTGATATTCTCGACAGAACTGTCGAGCCAATAGGTATTGTCAGTATTCTTATTGAAGAACATGGCTGCCTTCTTAACCTTATTGTCTTTGGTCTTGAAGTCCTTATTGAATGAGGTGACATTGCGCTGTGGGAAGAGGTCTTTCAGCATACCAAACCAAGTGTAATAGACCTCACCTTCAGATATACCAGACTGGTACTCGCCATCAGCAGGCACCCACGTGAAACGCTGGTGGTCGGGGTCTTGGTTGACTTCGTTGTACAGCCATGCGCTGGCATCATAGTCGCAATGGAGAATCATCAATCCGGCAGCAGGCAACGAGGCATCCCAGCCTTCTAACTGGCGGTTCTCCAAAAGGAAATACTCGTTTTTGTTGCCTTTATTATAAATGACATAGCACTCGCCATCATTCTGCAGCGATTTCATGTCCGTGATGCTCCTATCCTCAGCACCGAGCTCGATGGGTTCAAGCCATCCTGCCATCCAGCGCTCATAGCTGGTATAGCCTGCTGGCTGAAAACCATCACCATTGTAGCTGCCACCATCCATGAGGTCCCAATAGCACATTCCCTGACCTCCGCTATAGTCGGTATCGTAGAAATCAGGATAGCCCAAACAATGTGAATACTCGTGGCACATAGTGCCGATACCTCCTATCTTGCTCTCAACATCAAGCTCAGGACCACAGGCATAGGTATTGACATAGATACCAATTCCGACATTGACCTTTCCATCACCATCACCATATTGTTTAGCCATACTGAGATTATAAGAATGGGGCCATACAGTCGATTCGTCTCCCCCATCGGCCTCACCCTTGCCAGCATAGACAAGGTAGACCTGGTCAACATAGCCATCACCATCCCAGTCGTACTGACGCCAATCGCTTGTCAGGTTCTTAGCGAGTTTGACAGCCTCACAGACCATCTCGCCTGCATACTTGTCTGCATCATTATTGTCGGGATCGTTCTCGCCATAATATGAATGCTTCTTGCTGACAGTGACAGGCCCCAGCACATCAAAGGCGAGCACAAACTGCCCGCCACTTTGTGCCTTAAAATAGTCGGCCATAGAGCCTACAAAACTGCCCTCATTGTAATTCTCTTGGTTGGCAATCTTCTGATAAAGATTATTATTGTGTCCGCTCTTGAACTTCAAATCTGGGAAGTCAATCAAGATGATGACAGCACGCTTGTCACCCACATATTTATTTGCCTCACTAGCACGACGGCTCTGAAGGCGCTGGATGCGCTTGGCATTAATCTGCTGGCGACGTACCTTGGCGCGCTGGGAAATCTGCTGCTTATCGACCTTTGCATAGAACTGCTGACCACTCTGAAGTGTGTAAGCGGTTCCATCTGCTGACTGCCAATAGTGCCCGTGTTCGTCTCCCACGAGTTGGGCTCTTACCTCTGTACCATCAGCCAATGGCAGTGTCTTCCAAACACCGCGTTTGGCTGGTACAGCATTCATCGTGAGCGTTGTTGCCAATAGCAACATCAATAATATCTGTTTCTTCATCCTTACGTATTTTCACTCGATATAATTCGCAAAGATACGTAATTTTTTTCGCAACAGACAAGAAAAACTGCCGTTTTTTCTTCTAGTACTCCAAAATCAGTGCCTGACGAGGAGACAGTGACAGATCCTTGCGCAAGCTGTACTTGCGACCAGTCACAATATCCTCAGCCTCCGTCTGGTCTGCATCAAAGAGTTCAGCATAGCGCTTCATCTCCATAGTGGCATTGCGACGAGTGCCGTTGATAATGGTCAGCACACCATGACGGTGCCAACGACGGGCAATGACATAGACACCTTTATAGGGGATGAACTGAGTCTGATAGCCACGGATGATGGTCTCGTTGCCCTGACGCCAGTGGAGCACCTTGCTGAGCCAATCGAACATCTCATTCTGAATTTTCGTGCGACCCTCACGGGTGAAGGCTGTCTGCTCATCACCAGGGAATCCACCAGGGAAGTCCTTGCGCACATGACCATCGGTAACAGCCTTGGTGCCGTTCATCATGATCTCTGTGCCATAGTACAACTGGGGAATACGGCGCACAGTGAGCAGCAGTGCCAAGCCTTGCTTCAATGCTGTAATATCCTGTCCGTCACCCAGGAAGCGGTCAGTATCGTGATTGTCAAGGAAGGCCATCACGCTTGAGGGATTGGGATACAGGTAGTCGTAGCAGAACGAGTTGTACAGGCGGTTCATGCCTCGCCACCACCCATCGGTAATCTCATGCTTTGCTGAATCCAATTTCTCCTGGAACGAAAAATCCATAACGGTCTTCAAATAGCTATTCTCGTCAGACAGTTTAGAGTCTTTCTGCCATGCGGCAGTATAAGCAGGTTCTGTGACCCACGTCTCACCAACGGTATTGAAGTTGGGATACTCCTCGTCTAACTCCTTCATCCATGCTGCCATAGGCTTACGGAAGGCATAGGGATAGGTATCCATGCGGATACCGTCGATACCTGCTGTCTCTATCCACCACTTGCTATTCTGTATGAGATAGCGCATCAGGTGTGGATTGTTCTGGTTCAGGTCGGGCATTGTACTGACAAACCAGCCCTCTGTCGTCTCACGCAAATCTACCTCAGAAGCATAGGGGTCGAGCACAGGCGTCAGCTTGTAACTGGTCTGGAGGAAGTCGGTACCTCGCGAGTCACTGGTGCCACCCGACTGCTCCAACCATCCAGGCAGATTCAACCAGTCTTTTGAAGGCAGGTCGGCCACCCACGGGTGCTCAAAGCCACAATGGTTGAAAATCATATCCATCACCACCTTCAGTCCTTTAGCATGACAAGCATCAATGAGCTGGCGATACTGCTGATTGCTACCAAAGCGGGGATCAACTCGATAGTAATCGGTGCAAGCATAGCCGTGATAGGTTGACCACTGTCCGTGATCGGGTGAATCGTTCTCAAGGATGGGGGTGAACCACAAAGCTGTAACTCCCAGCTGATTGAAATAGTCCAGATGCTGCTGAAGACCCTCGAGGTCACCACCATGACGCAGGGACGGTGCCATGCGGTCTTCTTTATAACTGCGCATACCTTTCAGCTGTGACTGGTGGTTGGGGCCCTGGGCAAAACGATCGGGCATCAACAGGTAGAGGACATCACTGATGTCGAAGCCCACCCGCTTGTCACCACTCATCTCACGCTGTTTCAGCTGGTAGTTGACCTTGGTCTTACCAAACTTCAGAGTCATGGTGCCTGGTTTGGCATCCTTCAGATTCAGATATACCAACAGGTAGTTCGGCGAGTCCAGACGTACCAGACTGTCAATCACCACACCAGGATAATCGGTTGTTACCTGTTCTACGTCACGGACTCCCTTGCCATACACCATCAGCTGGAGTGAAGGGTTCTTCATTCCCACGTACCAGTCGGTGGGGTCAATACGATCAATCGTCAGTTTTGCTGCGCTCATTGTCAAGATGTTTGCAAATAAAATGGCTGTAAGTAGGAATAATCTCTGCATAACTTGTTCTAAATTAGTATTTTCGATATGCAAATATACACATTATTTAATAAAGTTGTTGCACTCTTACGCAGTTTTCTGGCAAATCAATGCAAAAACGATTGCATAAACAAACCTCATAAGGTTCTAGCTTCCTTGACAAAGCCTTTTGGATATTCTCGCTCATAGCAGGAATACCGAGAGTGTTCTGCCATGAACGTTCTATAAAAGGTGATGTGGCGCTAAGCGTCTATATATAATAATAAGGTATAGGAAATTACCCAACGCTCGCAAGCGTTTGGGTAATTTTTTGTTCCCTATGACAGATGCGTACCTCTAATCCAAACTTATTATGGATATGTTCAGCTAAGTGTTGTGCACAATATACAGAACGATGCTGTCCACCCGTACAGCCAAAGCAGAACATCAACGAGGTAAAGCCACGCTGGATATAACGGCGCACATGGGCATCAGCCAGTTTGTAGACACTATCCAAGAAGGTCAGTATCTCACCATCGTCCTCCAAGAAACGGATAACAGGCTCATCAAGACCAGTCAGTTGCTTGTACGGCTCATAACGTCCTGGATTGTGCGTAGAACGGCAGTCGAAAACATAACCTCCACCATTACCGCTCTCATCCTCAGGAATTCCCTTGGTATATGAGAAACTGAAGACACGCACCACCAGCGGACCCTGTGCGTCATATTTAGAGAACGTGGCAGGACCATCCTGTGGGTGGGGCTTATAGGGATTGAGGTCTGTAGTCTTATATCCATCAGCACGGCTAATGGTGGTCTGAACCTGCTGGAAACGAGGCATATCCGTCAACTTACGCAGGATATCGGTCAGATACGGATAGGGGAAGTTGCGCTCATCAAGCAACTCACGAATATTCTGCATAGCAGGTGGAATAGACTCGATGAAATGGAGCTTACGCTCGAAATAGCCACGGAAACCATAGGCTCCCAGCACCTGCAACTGGCGGAACAGTACAAAGAGCGACAGACGATCCACAAAATGGTGGGGCGAAGGCACCTCCGTAAGTTGCTTCATGGCATTGTAGTACTCATAGACCAATTCACGACGAACCTTGTACGGATATTTTGCACTGGCCTGCCACAAGAACGACGCCAAATCATAATAGTATGGTCCCTTACGACCACCCTGGAAATCTATGAAATAAGGGCGTCCCTCGCTGTTCAGCATGACATTCCTTGCCTGAAAGTCACGATAGAGGAAGCATTGTACATCGTCAGCATTCGTCAAGTCCTTAGCCAGCAAGCGGAAATCGGCTTCCAATTTTAACTCATGGAAGTCAATCTCGGTAGCCTTCAGGAAGCAGTATTTAAAGTAGTTGAGATCAAAGAGTACAGAGTCGCTATTGAACTCTGGCTGCGGATAACAGTTGGTAAAGTCCAGACCATCGGCACCTGCAATCTGAATCTTCGGCAACTCGCGGATGGTACGACGCAACAACTCCTGTTCCTTCAGGGTATAACGACCACCTGCCTCTCGTCCACCGCGGATAGCATCAAACAGGGACATGGAACCCAAATCGGTCTGGATATATCGCAATTCATCACTGCTGACAGCAAGAATGGTAGGAACAGGCAACTGACAATCCGTGAAGTGCTTGGCCAGATAAATGAAAGCATGGTTCTCGTCACGACTGGTACCTACGCAACCTACTACGGTTGTACCCTCTGCTGAGGTCAAACGATAGTACTCACGATTACTGCCACCAGCCGTCAACTGCTGTACGTTCTGAGGCTCTGCCCCACTCCATTGCTGATATAGTTCTATTAATTTCTTCATAAGTTGATGATCATCACTGCAAAGTTAACGCCATCACACCCACCACGATATCATTGGACTGAGGGCATATATCAATGGCGATAAGTTTCTTCTCAGGGTCGAGCGACAGGCAGAGCATCTGAGCAGCTCCACCAGGCAACTGTAAATCGCTGGTTCCTTTAATGCCTAAAGCTTTACTGAGGTTGCGGCTGACAACACCCGTTCCCAAGCTGACACGATAAGGACGAGGCTGTGGCGCATAGAAGGCATAATCGTCGATATAGTAATCCTGTTCAATAGGACACCAGTTGTCGGGGTTAACCAGCTTCAGGGTGTCGGCACCTCCCTCCTGATAACGGGCTATTATCAGTCCATTGACCATACGACTCTCACGGGTATTCGTGGTTCCTGCCAACATCAGCCAAGCCCGTGAAGCACGTTCATTGAGAGGTATCGTGACCTTATCAGGGTATCGTTCACTCAAAGACGTACAAATGATATTCTTCCCCTCAATAGGAGTCTGGAAGGGTACGCCCATCATCAGAAACTCATCCTTGATAATATTCTTACGGAATACGGTATCCATCACCTCTGGACTGATATCTGTCACAGCGGCATTATAATAAGGTTCCAACTTAATCTTCTCAAACTTGCCCTCAAAAGTAGGCTCGTCAGTCCCTTGTGTCTGAGGAGCTTCCTCCTCATATGAACTATACACATATACCTCCGGGAACTTCAGAGGAGCCTCAACGGCAAAGACCTGATGGGCCTCACTCGTACCTTCGATATCACGGAAGCGTCCCAGACCCAGATTAACACGCAGCACCAATTGCTGGGGACTACTGAAATGCTGGGTTACATCATAGACGAGCAGGTTGCCCTGACGACGGTATCTAAAGTCAATATACGGTGTATGGATAGAGGCACTATCCCATGATTCTGGGAATCCAGGATGAAGCAGGCAACGACCCATAAAGGCATCTGGACGAATACCAAAGAGCCCTTCTACCAACGTGCGCTCAGCTATACTGATGCAATCAGCCATATCGCGTCCCTGTTCACCATTGACTACATCATGCTTGCTGCTCAGTCCGAAATTGGCAGGCGCATCACCATCGTACAACTGGTCAATGATATTAGCCTTCATCAGACGGAAGCCTTCCTCATTGCGCCCAGCCTTAAAATATGCGATAGCAGCACGTAAACCAGAGACAGGCGTCACATTGTTCATATCCCACGTATAGGGCATCCAATTGCTGGTTGCCAACGTAGAGAGGTCGGAAGTGACAGGGATATGAGGCATTTCACGACTCATGTATTTCGTTGCCTGATAAGCTTGTTCGGGCGAACAGGCATCATAGTCGATAGGCATATAGATAGACCATAAGGCAGGACTGGTGTGTTGACGTTTCAGACCCTTCTGGTCCTTAAACTCCGCCCAACATCCCTTGTCGCGCATCCATAGATGCTGGTTAAGCAGCATAAACGCCTCGTCAGCTTTCGAGTAGTAGGACGAACCATCTTTATTGATAAAGGCAGCCACATTAGCAGCCATCGTATTAGCCCAGTAACATTTCGTCAAGTGAGGGGTGGATATACTATCTGTTCCTACTGACTGTAGGTATTCTTCAATCGAAGGCCACAGACGTCTCATGGCATCACGATCGGCATCATAGCGGAAGTGCCAGAGCAAGTCCTCAACTGACACATTCTTGACCTTTTCGCGAACAACAGAGAGTGCATTGCCCAATGTATTGATATAGGGATCTGGCGTACGGACGGTAACAGAAGAAGCCAACTGCTGCATGTCATTCTCCATCTGATCGAAGAGCACCTCGCCCTGTCTAGTGGTTAGTAGAGAGAATGTCAAACCCGAACAGTTGATATACTGGTCTTCAGTAAACTGGAGCGAAGCCTGCTGATGAGGCAACTCCAACTTAACGGGGCCATCGAAGTTCATCACGCGAAGGCGCCACACTACCCTATCCGTCTGCTGACCTACCACAACCTTCATACGAAGTACAGCCTTCTTGCCCCATGAGGCGTGACGTACCTCATAGTAGCGCATACCATCCTGATAGCGCGACAGGCAATAGTCAGCCTTCTCAAGGTCGACACCGTTGACACGGAATGACAAGGAGCGGTAATCGCTGTTCTGGAAGACAACAAAGAAAGGACGGTCACTGGTTTGCAGGCGATAATCGGCAGATGAGCCATAAAGCGTGCGCGTCAGCCGATTATCACCATTGACACAGACAAACGCTCTCCCTGAAGGGCGATAATTGTAGCCACTTGAGCGCGTCAGGCAGCATGTCAGCATCAACAGCAAAACCAATAATTTTTTCATCTTGGCGCAAAGATACAAAGAAACGGGGGAAAAGCCAAAAGAATCAGACGCTTTTTTATCTTTTTCATATAAAAAAAATGAACCGACTGTCATCACGACAATCGGTTTCAAAACAAACTACTTAAAAACTAATCTACTAAAACAAATCAAAAATATCTTTTATTCTTCCTAGAATTACAACGTTACGTGTGGAGGCTTTTACGCTTTTCACGATGCAAAGGTACATACTTTCCAATTATCATGCAAGGAAAAAGCGCAAAAAAAATCACGTTATTGACATATATCAAGACGGGCTTCAGTATTCATATACCGAAACCCGTCTTTTTGACATCTATAGTTTACAAAATCAGTGCATTACATCATGCCGCCCATGCCTGGGGCACCACCCATCGGCATGGCAGGTTCCTTCTCAGGTTTGTCAACAATCAGACACTCAGTTGTCAGGAACATACCAGCAATAGAAGCAGCATTCTCCAAAGCGACACGAGCCACCTTAGCAGGATCTACGATACCAGCCTTGCGCATATCCTCATACTCGTCGGTGCGGGCATTATAACCGAAGTCACCCTTACCCTCGCGAACCTTCTGAACAACAACAGCACCCTCACCACCGGCATTCAGCACAATCTGACGGAGAGGCTCCTCGATAGCACGCTCTACGATATTGATACCAGTCTGTTCATCAGCATTGACACCCTTAACAGTCTTCAACGTATCTAAAGCACGGATATAGGTTGTACCACCACCAGCTACGACACCCTCCTCGATAGCTGCACGAGTAGCGCAGAGGGCATCATCAACGCGATCCTTCTTCTCCTTCATCTCAACCTCGCTGTTGGCACCGACATAGAGTACTGCGACACCACCTGCCAATTTGGCAAGACGCTCCTGTAGTTTCTCCTTGTCGTAAGAAGAGGTAGTGAGTTCGATTTCCTTCTTAATCTGGGCGATACGATCCTGGATAGCCTGTTTGTCACCAGCACCATTGACGATAGTTGTATTGTCCTTAGAGACTGTCACCTTGTCGCAAGTACCCAGCATCTCGAGAGTTGCCTGCTCCAGTTTCAAACCCTTCTCCTCGCTGATAACCACACCACCTGTCAGCGTTGCGATATCCTCAAGCATAGCCTTACGACGGTCGCCAAAGCCAGGAGCCTTGACAGCACAGATCTTCAAGCCACCACGCAGACGGTTAACCACCAGTGTGGTCAGAGCCTCAGAGTCCACATCCTCAGCAATCACGAGCAGAGGACGACCACTCTCGGCAGCAGGCTGCAGGATGGGCAGGAAGTCCTTGATGTTAGAAATCTTCTTATCATAGATCAGGATGTACGGATTCTCCATCACGCACTCCATCTTCTCTGAATCAGTAACGAAGTAACCAGACAGGTAGCCACGATCGAACTGCATACCCTCTACCACACCGATGTGGGTATCACGGCTCTTGCTCTCCTCAATGGTGATGACACCATCCTTAGAAACCTTGCGCATAGCGTCAGCCAGCAGCTTACCAATCTCCTCGTCATTGTTGGCAGAAACGGTAGCAACCTGTTCAATCTTGTCATAGTTATCGTCAACCTGCTCAGCGTTATCCTTGATAAAGTCAACAACAGCCTTAACAGCCTTGTCGATACCACGCTTCAGATCCATGGGGTTAGCACCGGCAGTGACGTTCTTCAGACCCTCAGTAACGATAGCCTGAGTCAGGATGGTAGCAGTGGTTGTACCATCACCAGCGTCGTCACCAGTCTTAGAAGCTACACTCTTAACGAGCTGAGCACCCGTATTCTCAAACTTGTCCTCCAACTCGATTTCCTTAGCAACGGTTACACCGTCCTTGGTAATCTGGGGAGCACCGAACTTCTTCTCAATCACAACGTTACGACCCTTAGGACCGAGTGTAACCTTTACTGCGTTGGCCAACTGATCGACACCATTCTTCAAAAGGTCGCGGGCCTCAATATTGAATTTAATATCTTTTGCCATAGTTCTTTTTCCTTTCTTCGTTATTACGTTATAACGTTATTTCGTTATTACGATGTTATTTCTCAATGACTGCGAGAACGTCGCTCTGACGCATCATCAGATATTTCTCACCCTCAAACTCCAGCTCAGTGCCACTGTACTTACCATACAGCACCTCGTCGCCAGCCTTCAGAATCATTTCTTCATCCTTAGTTCCCTGACCAACAGCCTTAATGGTTCCATGCAGGGGTTTCTCCTTGGCAGTATCAGGAATGATGATGCCACCGATCTTCTCTTCTGCCGGTGCAGGCACTACCAGCACGCGGTCTCCTAATGGTTTAATGTTCATAATACCTTATTATTTTAAATTAGACTTTTCGTTCTTCTGCACACTGTTTAGCCAAAATCGTGCCAATTCTTTAGGACTGACACATTGGCAGAGATGATTTTTTATTCTAATTATTTTTTTATTCCTATATTTTTTATTACCTTTGCAGGGAATAAAACTATTATCCATAAAATACATCATTATGAAAGACTTTATCAAATATGTCTTTGCAACCATCACCGGTATCATTTTATTATCCATTGTGATGGCCATTCTCGGAGTCATCTCACTGGTAGGTATTGCCGCATCCAGTGCGAAAACCACTCAAGTTGAAGAGAACTCTGTCTTTACACTCATGCTCTCTGGACAGTTGGAAGAGCGTACAGCCAGCAATCCCTTTGCCACACTGACAGGACAGGTTAGCCAGAATCTTGGTCTTGATGAGATTATCGAATCTATCAAGAAGGCTAAGGATAATGACGACATCAAAGGTATCTATATCGAGGCAGGTATCTTCAGTGCAGATACCCCTGCATCTATGCACGCCATCCGTGAAGCCCTTCTAGACTTCAAGAAGTCTGGCAAATGGATTGTAGCCTATGCTGACAGCTACACACAGGGTACCTATTATATTTGTAGTGCTGCCGACCAGCTCTATCTGAATCCATCGGGTATGGTCGACTGGCATGGACTGGCTGCAGAACCTTTCTTCCTGAAAGACATGCTTGCCAAGTTTGGCGTCAAGTACCAGCTCTGCAAGGTCGGTAAGTATAAGAGTGCCCCTGAGCAGATGACTGCTGACAAGATGAGCGATGCTAACCGCGAGCAGGTGACAGCCTACATCAATGGTATCTGGAAGGTGATGCTCGATGATGTATCGAAGAGCCGCAAAGTCAGCATTGACTCGCTGAACGTCTATGCCGACCGCTATGTGGCACTCAGTGATCCCAAGGACTTGATTCGCATGAAGCTGGTCGACAAACTGATGTACACCGATGAGGTGAAAGGTGAGATCAAAAAGCGTCTGAAGCTCGACAAAGACGACATGATCAGCCAGCTGACGCTGGATGAAATGATTAATGTGCCCGGAAAGAAGAGTGAGGGCGAGAAGATCGCTGTCTATTATGCCTATGGTGATATTGTAGATTCAGAGACGGGCAGTCTGACGAGCAGTGATCATTCGATTGTTGCCAATAAGGTTTGCAAAGATTTGGAAGACCTCATGAACAATGACGATGTGAAGGCCGTCGTGCTGCGTGTCAACTCTCCTGGCGGTTCTGCATATGCCTCAGAACAAATCTGGCACGCCGTCACCAATCTCAAAGCCAAGAAGCCTGTAGTAGCATCTATGGGTGGCTATGCAGCCTCAGGCGGTTATTATATCAGCTGTAACGCCAACTACATCTATTCAGAGCCGACCACCATTACCGGTTCTATCGGCATCTTCGGTATGTTCCCCGACTTCAGTGGCTTGCTCACTGAAAAGCTGGGTGTGAAATTCGACGAGGTGAAGACCAACAAGCATGCTGCCTTAGGTACCGTTTCCCGTCCGTTTAATGCGGAGGAGATGGCTTTGCTCGATCAGTATATCGGACGTGGCTATGTATTGTTCCGTCAGCGTGTGGCAGATGGTCGTAAACTTCCTGTCGCTCAGGTTGAGGAGATTGCGCAGGGCCGTGTTTGGTTGGGCAACGATGCCTTGAAAATCAAGCTGGTGGATGCCATCGGTTCACTTGACGATGCTGTCAAGAAGGCTGCAAGTCTGGCAAAAGTCGATAAATACCATGTTGCAGGCTACCCCGACGAGCCCAGTTGGTGGGAGAGTCTGACCAATACCATGAACAGCGGCAGCTACCTTGATGAGCAGATGCGCGAGACACTGGGTGAATACTACCAGCCGTTCACATACCTGAAGGATATCAACAAGCATTCAGCCATTCAGGCTCGTCTGCCCTATTTCCTTGAGATTAAATAAAGTCGTTATAACGTTATAACGTCATAACGTCATAACGAAATAATGAGAAGCAACGCATGGAAGGCGACTTCATTAAAATCAACAAATGGCTATTGCCGTTGAGCTGGCTCTACGGCATAGGCGTTAAGTTCAGGAACACCCTGTTCAGTACTGGTATACTGAAAACCCGTTCCTTTGACATCCCTGTCATCTCGGTGGGAAACATCACCGTTGGCGGCAGCGGCAAGACGCCTCATGTGGAATATCTCATCCGTCTGTTGAAAGACACTTTCCATACGGCAGTACTCAGCAGAGGATATAAACGCACAAGCAAGGGCTTCGTCATGGCTACGACAAAGACAACCATGCCTGAGATTGGCGATGAGCCCTACCAGATGAAACAGAAATATCCCGAAATCGTTGTTGCAGTTGACAAAAGCCGCTGTCACGGTATCGAGACACTGATGGAGGAAGACAAAAAGCTTGATGTCATCTTGCTCGACGATGCTTTCCAACACCGTTATGTCAAGCCCGATATCAACATCCTGCTGGTTGACTATCATCGACTGATTATCTATGATGAGCTGCTGCCGGCCGGCCGTTTGCGCGAGCCACTAAATGGCAAGGACCGTGCTGACATTGTCATTGTCACGAAATGTCCCAAGGACCTGAAGCCCATGGAGTATCGCGTCATCACCAAAGCGATGAATCTATATCCCTACCAACAGTTGTTCTTCACGTCTATAGATTATGGCGAGCTGCATCCGTTGTTCCCTGAGGCTCCACAGCCCAAGGCATTGTCACAGCTTGCCGACCATCACGTGCTTTTGTTAACAGGCATTGCCTCGCCACAACAGATGACTCACGACTTAGAGCCAATCATTCCGCACCTCACCCCACTCGCCTTTGGCGACCACCACGTATTCAAGGGTAAGGATGTAGAACGTATCAACAACATGTTTGCGGAACTGCCCACCCCGAAGCTCATCATCACTACTGAGAAGGACGCTACACGTCTGAATAACCTTGAGGGATTGAGTGATGAGGTTCGGCAGGATTTCTATGTATTACCTATTAACGTCTGCTTCCTACAAGAACAGGCACCAATTTTTAACCAACAAATTATAAGCT
The DNA here is from genome assembly GCA_902799655.1 of uncultured Bacteroidales bacterium. Lineage (GTDB taxonomy): Bacteria > Bacteroidota > Bacteroidia > Bacteroidales > Bacteroidaceae > Prevotella. The sequence continues at coordinate 50,608 of CADCBH010000015.1, read as the reverse complement.
ATGTACACAAAAATTCAAGAAACAGCATCCTGGTTAAAGCAAAGGATGACAACAAGCCCCAAGACAGCGATAGTGCTGGGAACAGGCCTCGGACAATTAGCTTCAGAAATAACTGACAAGCTGGAGATTCCTTACGGTGAGATTCCCAATTTCCCGGTATCTACCGTAGAAGGACACGCTGGAGCACTGATCTTTGGTAAACTCGGTGGTGTAGACATCATGGCCATGCAAGGTCGTTTCCACTACTACGAGGGTTATAGCATGAAGGAGGTTACCTTCCCCGTCCGTGTGATGTATGAACTGGGCATCAAGACCCTCTTCGTTTCCAATGCCGCAGGTGGTATGAACCCCGCTTTCAAGATTGGCGACCTCATGGTTATTACCGACCATATCAATTTCTTCCCCGAGCATCCGCTTCGTGGCAAGAACTTCCCCACCGGTCCTCGCTTCCCAGATATGCACGAGGCTTACGACCACGAACTCATCAACCTCGCCACCAAGATTGCTAAGGAGAAGAACATCCGCTTGGTTTATGGCGTATATATCGGCACCACAGGTCCTACCTTCGAGACACCGGCAGAATATAAGATGTACCGCACGCTGGGTGGCGACACCGTAGGTATGTCTACCGTTCCTGAGGTCATCGTGGCCCACCATTGTGGCATCAAGACTTTCGGTATCAGCGTAGTCACCGACCTTGGTGGTTTCGACAATCCCGTTGAGGTGAGCCATGAAGAGGTGCAGGAGGCTGCCGACAAGGCTCAGCCACTGATGACTGAAATCATGCGTGAAATGATCAAGCGCACAGCGTAAGTTCAGTATGTTGCTGTGGCACAGCAACAAAAAAAAACGAAATTAATGGAAATAGCAAAATTAGGAGAATTTGGCTTGATAGACCGTTTGACGGATGACATCAAGCCCAACAATCAATCTACAAAGTACGGCGTAGGCGATGACTGCGCCGTACTTCACTATCCAGATACAGAAGTGCTCGTCACCACCGACATGCTCATGGAGGGAGTACACTTCGATCTGACATATATCGACCTCCAGCATCTCGGTTGGAAGTCGGCAATGGTTAACATCAGTGACATTTTCGCCATGAATGGCACACCGCGCCAGATGACAGTCTCGTTGGCTCTCAGTAAGCGTTTCAGTGTCGAGGATGTCGAGCAGTTCTATAGCGGATTGCGAATGGCCTGCGACAAGTGGGGCGTTGATATCGTTGGTGGCGATACCACCAGCAGCTATACCGGACTGGCCATCTCGATTACCTGTATCGGCGAGGCCCGAAAGGAGGACATCGTCTATCGTAACGGCGCTCATGAGACCGATCTTATCTGTGTCTCGGGTGATCTGGGTGCCGCCTACATGGGTCTGCAACTATTGGAGCGCGAAAAGTCTGTCTATTACCAGATGGTGGATGAAGCCAAGAAGAATGGCAAGCCTGTCCCTGATTTCCAACCGGAATTTGCAGGCAAAGAGTACCTCCTGCAACGCCAACTGAAGACCGAAGCTCGTGGAGACATCATTGCCAAACTCCGTGAAGCAGGCATCCGTCCTACATCCATGATGGACATCAGCGATGGTCTGTCCTCAGAACTCATGCACATCTGCAAGCAGTCGAAGGTGGGTTGCCGTATCTTTGAAAAACAGATTCCCATTGACTATCAGACCGCTGTTATGGCAGAGGAGTTGAATATGAACGTCACCACCTGTGCCCTTAATGGCGGTGAAGACTACGAACTGCTTTTCACGGTACCCATTGGCGACCACGAGAAGATACAACAGATAGAGGACGTCAAGCTCATCGGACATATCACCAATGCCAGCTTGGGACATATTCTCGTCACTCGCGACGACCAGGAATTTGAGCTCAAAGCCCAAGGATGGAATCCCTTATAATTATCATTATCTTGTAGGTCAAAGTAGTGATTGCAAAAGTAATAAATAACATGTACATCTCCGAATAATATCAGGACCGACGTACCGGCGTACCATAAGGAAAAATGAATGTGGCGCAAAAATAGAGATAGTTATAATTTAATATTATATATTATTATAATAATATATAATATTAATATAGAATATTAGTATGTAGTATGGCAGAAATGGATAATCGAAATGGTATGCCGGTACGTCGGTACGCCGGTATGCCGTATCCCTCCCTGCATGGCATCGTTTAAATAAGTAAAATTGTTTGACTCCGCTCTTGCTTCGTTCGTCATTTTAACATTTAAAATAAATCAGAAACAAATTTGAGAAATTCTTGGTTCGCACCACTATTTTTTGTACCTTTGTATTGTCAAAAGAGAAACGGCGTTTTACTCATGGAGAAACGGCATGTTGCTACCAGAGAAACGGCATGTTGCTCTTAGACAAACAGGGTGATGATATGAGGCGCCAAAGTCGGAGCCCTGAGCGAGAAAACATTATCTTTTAAATTAACCTTAAAAATTTTTACAAACTATGGGAACAATTCAGATTAAGAAGATCGAAAAGACCGTCACAATGGGTAAGATTGGCGAAGAGCGCCAGAAGGTGAAGAAGACCTACGGCAAAATCATCTATCGCGGTACGCTGTCGCTGAACGACATGGCGGAGCACATCATGAAGCACGGTACGGTATATACCGAGGATGTGGTGATCGGTGTCATCACCAAGCTGAAGAGCTGCATGCAGGAGATGCTGGCCGACGGTTACAAGGTGAAGCTGGACGGTATCGGCACGCTCTACCCCACTCTGACCAGCGAAGGCGTTGACAACGCCAAGGACTACAGTCCGTCTGAGAACATCACCCGTGTGGGTATCGCCTTCCTGGCTGACCAGAGCCGCAAGTCGATGTACAAGGCTCGCTCTATGCGCGACTCTGTGAGCCTGAGCACGCAGCTCTACAGCGAGCTGACGGGGGAGGAAACCGGAACCACGGAATCAGGGAACAACGGATCGCAGGGCGGCAACGGCGGAGGTGGTGGTACAACCCCAGGTGGCAACTCCGGAGGCGACTACAACGAAGGAGATTAGCCTACCCCCTGCCCCCTCCCTAAAAGGAGGGGGGCGCTTCGCTTAAAATCTTTCAAAAATCTAATTAAAAATTTTCGGAGAGCCTACTCGTAGCGTCGAGATTTTACCAAAGATTTTGTTTGATTTTCTTTGACCTAAAGGTACAAAGTGTGGCGTTGCAATTAAGCCGAAGGCGCCCTAATTAACCAACTAAAAACTAGACGAAGATGAAGAAAGAAACATGGAAATCGATTCTGCAGATTGCGATTAGCATTCTGACAGCACTGGCAACCTCATTGGGCGTGGCATCGTGCATGGGACTCTGATCTCGAGGAGTGAGGAGTGAGAAATGAAAAAGAGCGCTTGGGAAGAGGATTCCTGAGCGCTCTTATTCTGACACGGTGTTGTGAAACAGGTTGTGTTATTTTTTATTCAGCTTCTCATACAGATTCTCGACCTGACCCGTGAATGCATTCGTTGCAGTGTTAGGACGGAGCATTTCAAAATCATTGTTATTGACAGTCCAATAAATGACATTCATGTCCTCACCATATCTAACTAAGCCCTCATTTACTTTTTCACCATATGTAACGGTGAGAAAACCATTCTTATAGGTAAACGTGCCACTACCGGTGCTCTTTTCAATCTTTTTGACATTTGCTTCGACCAAGGAAGTACCAGATATCACGTTATAGCCCTCGATCTTATAAATAGTAGCTTTGATGGTGCTGCCACTGAACTCATCGATTTCATACAGCAATATACCAGGCTGTTGAATGAGAGCCAGCCATTCGCCATACATTTGGAGAGGTCTATTAGGTGTGGGGTTGTTATCGTCACTACCACAAGCACTAATACCAAAAACGCAGAAGGCCATCATGGCCACAGCTGCAAAATAGTTAATAATCTTTTTCATACTTTTTAAAAAATAATATTAATTGTATTTATGTTTTAATGGCTGCAAAATTAGAAAATAAATACGAAATACACAACAAAATCATGTGTTTTTTTTTTCTAATTTATTTGGAATGTGCCTAATTATTTCGTATCTTTGCCGATGATAATCATTACACTAACCCATTCAGATATGAAAAATACAAAACTACGCTGGATTTTTTCTTTGGTTCTGCTGTTGGTTCTGACAGACATGACAGCACAGTCGTTCAAGCTCTCAGGCGGTCTGCGTGACCTGCTGACAGAAGACGCCACCGTCATACGCCGAGCTGCCAATCAGCAGTCGCGCATCAGCCTCATCATGAAAGTCAGCGACGCCCAGCAGATGGCCCAAGTATGTGCCGACTACGACATGGAGATGGTGACCGATCTGGGACACATCGCCGTAGTGGCTGTGCCTATCGAGCAGATAGAGAAGGCAGCTGCCGACCCGCGCGTTCTGCGCATGGAGAAGGAAGGTGGCTTCCACTATTATCTGGACGAAGCACGGAAGACGGCTAATGTCAATCCTGTGACTAGCGGACAAAGCCCCCTGACACAAGCCTATACGGGCAAGGGCATCATTGTGGGTGTGCTCGATGGCGGTTTGCAATACAATCACCCTAACTTCCTGAAAGCCAATGGCGAGTCGCGTATTCGCAAGGTATGGGACTTCAACGACAAAGACGGACAGCAAGAAGCCGTCGTCGTGAGCAACCCTGCCGACATCCTGGCCCGCAAATATAGCTATAGCTCGTGTAATGGCCTCAACACCACCAATCATGGTACGCATGTAACAGGCATTGCCGCAGGCTCTGGACGACATCTTGGAATGGCTCCAGAGAGTGACATCATCTTCTCCGACGTCAGCATTAATGCGATGGCCGACAATCGCTATGAACTGTATTCGGACTACCTGTTGACCAGTGTGAAGAACATGAAAGACTTTGCCGATGAGCAACAGCAGCCGATGGTCATTAACATCAGTCTTGGAAACAATCTCGGCTTCTCTACGGAGACCAAATTGCTGCAGGAGGCTTTCGGACTGCTGACTGGTCCCGGTCGCATCATCGTGGCAGCCAACGGCAACGAGGGTAATGAGAATGAGTCCAGGTCTTACTTCCATTCCGGTAGCAACCATACTGTAGATGTCGCACTCAAGAGCCAAGGACTTCCCGCCGCTGCTGACATTCTGTGGAGGACAGCCGGTTCATTGTCAGTCAATCTAGCGATCAAGTCGGGCGAGACCACCAAGAATGTCAATATCAACATCAGTCCGACAGCCTCGACGGCCATCACTATCAACCAAGACACGTACACCCTCAAGTATATGCGACTGGACGATGCCCCTGATGGCAAGCATATCTATAAAATCAACATTAAACCGACGAACGGCCCTATCGACATAGAAATCGCTGCCACCGTCAATTGTGAACAGCCTGTTGAGATATTCTCGCAATTCATCAACATCGTCAGTGCCATGACGACGGGCTGCACCATTTCAAATGCCTATACCGCCGGCGTTCCCGCCGTATTCCCCAATGTCATTGGCGTAGGTAACTTCTGCAACCGCAAGCTTCCTAACAGCACTAATGAAGAGAAAGTGGGCAAGATGGACATCACCTCGTCGTGGGGTCCCACATGGGATGAGCGCAACAAGCCCGACGTGTCAGCACCTGGCAGCATCATTTCGTCAGGAAACAGCTATAATCCTGACAATAACGAGGAGGCAGTAGAGACCTATGACATCACTGGCAGCGACGCTAAGGAAACGTGGGTCGCTCAGTCAGGAACATCGCAGGCCTCCCCTGTCGTTACGGGTGTCATAGCCCTATGGCTGCAAGCCAAGCCCGACCTTACGCCCGATGACATCATCAGCATCATCAAGAAAACGGCGAAGGCCATCGAGACCGTTCCCAACAACCATTCGGGAGCAGGTATCATCGATGCCTACAAGGGTCTCTGCGAGATTCTGGGTTTACCCACTGCCATCCCCACGCTGAGCCATAACCAGCCCGATGGTGTCACCTTCCGTCTCGTAGGTCAGACGCTCTATGCCGATGGTGCTGCCGACGGCACTCCCGTCAGCATCTACAGCCTCTCGGGTGCTATGCTCCAGCAGAGTATGGTACAGCAAGGCAGTATCAGCCTCATCGGTCTCCAGCACGGTGTCTATGCCGTACAGCTCGGTGCCCTTGGCTCTACAGTCATCAGATACTAAAATGATTCATACACAATAATAATAGATATTCATGAAAAAGAGAAAAATGATTCTGGTTTGTGCCTTGTTGCTATCGTTGGTAGTGCACGCCCAGTGGCGCGTGGGTGTTACAGCAGGTACCACCTACAACACGTACACGATGGACAAGCAGTACGAGGTGGACTGGCAGACGAAAGGTCGCTGGGGAGCCACCATAGGTATTACAGGACAGTATGATGTGACAGACTGGCTGGGCATCAGGGCTGACCTGAACTGGACGCAGAAGAACTATCGCCGCTATCGCGAGCGAATCCCCATCAGCTACAAGTACTTCAACGACTACCTGCAACTGCCCGTTATGGCTTCGCTGAGCGTAGGGGGTGAGAAGTTGCGCGGCTTCGTCAATCTGGGTATCTATGGCGGCTACTGGCTCAGCTGCCATCGTGAGGGTTACGAAACCAATTCATTCTCGAACAGATACTACTCACTGAGCGAGAAGGTGGAATTTGACAGCGACCGCGACCAGCGCTGGGACTTCGGTCTGGTTAGTGGCGTGGGCCTTGAATATCGTGTTTTCAAACACTGGGCTGCCCAGGTGGAAGCACGCTACTACCATAGCACAACGAGCGTGCAGAAACAGTATATGCGGGTGAAAGACTACCGCTATCACAGTACGATTGCCATTCAAGCAGGAGTAAGCTACATCTTTTAAAACGCAACGACATGAGACACAAGATATTATCTATTCTGGGAGCAGGACTCCTGATGCTGACATCCGGTTCGTGCCATGAACAGAGCGACACGCTGATGAACTACGCCTACAACGACATGCTGTCGTTTGGCGATGCCGAGAACAGTTATGCCGGCAAATTCAAAGTGCTATGGAACGGTCTGAACCAGAACTATGCCCTGTGGGACTATGAGAAAGCACAGGGACTGGACTGGGATGCCGTCTACGACAAGTATCTGCCCCAATTTGAAGCCCTTGACAATGAGAAGGAGGTCACAGACAAGCAATTGGAGGATCTGACGAAAGAGGTGGTCTGTCCGCTGCATGACGGCCACATGATTGTCAAGCTGAAAAATCATCAGACGGGGAATTATATCTCTATCAACCCCAATCTGATACGCAACTCAGAGCGCCCCGAGTTTCTGGCTGTCCGCCAGAGCCCGCCCACTCTGGAATACTACGCCAAGAAAGAGAATGGCGAGATAGAGCTCGACGACGAGGGTAATCCACTCTATATGGCCTACTCTACTGACAGTGAGGACCTGCTTGATAAGTTCAACGACACGGAGAAAGCCGGCAGGGAATGGATCAATGACAGCATTACCGCCCTGAAGAACCTGCTCACCCCGACTGCCGAACAGATAGACATGCTGGAAGTACTGAAAGGACTGAGCAAGGAGCTGGACAAGGTCACCGACACCAAGCCAGGCATTCAATTGTACAATGAACTGGCCAGCCGTTATGCGTATCTGAGCATTCCGGGTTTCGAACCCATCGACGAGAATTTCTATGACAATGGACTCAAAATCAGGTTTGCCTTGCTGAAGGGTAATATCGCCTATCTGTATTTCAGCGATTTCAACCTGTCGTACTATCTGAATGAGACATATATGAAACATGGGTTCCCCGATCCCAGCGAGGCCACCATGAATCACATCAAGAAGGTACAGGAAGTCTGGAACTTCTGGTTTAACATCATCCAGGATTATCACAAGAGCGGGAAACTGGGCGGTGTCATCATCGACATCAGAAACAATGGTGGCGGTGCCCAGAATGATTTTCGCTATGTGTTAGGATCACTGATTCCCAGCGGCGGTTTCGAATATGGCAAAGTGCGCTACAAGCGTGGTACAGGCCGTCTGGACTACTCGGCCCTACTGCCTCAAGTCATCTTTACCATGGATGAGGATCATGCCCTCGTCACTGCGCCTATCGTGGTTTTAGCCAACAGCAGTTCTGTGAGCATGGCCGAGGTCACATCGCTCAGCACCAAGTATATCGACAACGCCACCTTAATCGGCAAGCGCACGTGGGGTGGCCTGTGCGGACTGTTAAGTAATGAGTACTACTCATACAACTACACTGGGCATATCGGTGAGGAAAACAAGACGCCAGTCTTTGTCTATCTACCCTTTATGGCTCAATTCAATCGTGAGGGTCAGATACTGGAAGGCGTCGGTGTCACTCCCGACATCGAAGTGGACCTCGATATCACACAGCTGAGAACCACTGGCAAGGACACGCAGTTAGACCGTGCATTGCAGTTTATCAGAAACGGGAACTAAGAAGGTGGAATGTTGAACATTGACAATTGAAAGATGATGAAGACGACAAAGACAAAACGATATATGAGCTATACGATGGTCCTCTGCCTATTGGCTTGGGGCGCACTGCTCATGACAGGCTGCGCCAAGAGTGATCACATGGATGAGATCCAGATGGGCAGCAAGCCAGACACCCCCGTGCAACCGACGGACGACGAGGTAATGAAAAAGCTGAAGGAGATACCAGGCATCAGCGACGTCAGCATCCTGTATTCCGCTTCCGATCCCAAAGATTACGGCTATATCTTTTATGTAGAGCAGCTGAAAGACCACAACAATGCGAATGCCGGCACCTACAAACAACGTTGCTTTATGACTTTCAAGAGCTACGACAGTCCGGTAGTGATGGAAACCAACGGCTATGCCATACCCGACGCCCTCGATGAGATAGACAACGAGCAGGACTTGGTGACATATCTGAAAGCCAACTACATTGAGGTGGAGCACCGCTATTTCGGCCAGTCACTGCCTGAGCCTTTCGAAGATACCAATTTCACCTATTTATATACCTATCAGGCCGCTGCCGACTTGCACCACCTGGTGACTCTGCTGCAGAAACACCTATTCCCACGTACCAACAAATGGGTGTCTACAGGTGTCAGCAAGAGCGGTATCACATCAGCACTCTATGCCTACTATAGCGACAAGAACGGCTGGAACGACATCGACCTCTTCATGCCCTTCTGTGCCCCGTTCCTCAAAGGTAGCACAGAGTCGTGCACAGACGAAAGTGTAGGCTCTTACCTCATCAACAACTGTGGCAAGGGCTTTCCTGAAGGCAGCACAGAGGCCAAGGCCTATCAGCACCTACGCGCCTTGCCTGCCGCCATCACTGGTCATGCGCCCCTGCGTGCAGCCTGTCTGCGCAAGTTCCATCAGGAAGAGACAGACAGGTATAAAGACCTTCTGGGCTATTATGACGGTGAGAAACTCGAGAAGGCTGCCACAGCAGGCGTCATCGGTGTCTTCTATCATCATCTCCTGTCATATTTCCAGAAAGTACCCTTCAGCAGCTGGGCCAAATATGTGCCAGACCCGGCAAAGGCAACGGCACCGGATGCCGACTACGTCGACTTCTTCAATGTAACGGACTTCATCTTCATGGGAGACAAGGAATTGGAGGATCGCGTCAGTAAAGACCAGAAGAAAGCGGTTGCCACACGAAGTGCATTGGACGACAGTGGCATTCTGCTGTATCGCAAGGCAGATCCCAGCATGCCCTACTATCTGCAGGCCTATCGCGAACTGGGCAGCTATGTGCTTGACTACTCATTGGTTGACGGTACCTATCTGACGAAGGATTTCGCTAACGAGGTGAGTTATCTGGCCAGCGCCGACTGTCAATTCAGCAAGCGCTATCCTGGACAATGGGACGGTGGCAAACTGATGACGGATGTGCACAACTGGGCAGCTACGACCAACTCACAACCCATCGCCTTCGTCTATTCCTATCACGATGCGTGGACAGGCGGTGCTATCGAAAATACTGCCAACGACCCCTCGCGCAAGGTATGGGTGATCACCAACCTCATCGGTATTCATCTGAACGAATTCCTGAAAGAGGACCGGTGCGACCAGAAGGCCTCAAAAGCCATCAAAGACGTTATCAAGAGCGTGCTCAACATCGGAGAATAAGGCTTTGAGGGATGCAAAACAGACTTTTTTAAGCAAAAAAAACAAAAATAATCGGTCAAAAGTTTGGCCGATTGTTTTTTTCTTCGTACCTTTGCACCCGCAAACGAAAGGATGCAGTGATCTTAACTTGGTGCCTTAGCTCGGACTGAAAATCCGTGTGTCCCCGGTTCGATTCCTGGAGGTACCACTCCTCCTTTCATTATGAATCCTGCGAAAGTCAATTGACCGTAGCAGGATTTTTCTTTGTATTACTTGCACAATCCATAATTTGTTACTAACTTTGCACGCGAAACAACGACATTGTTATGGCAATAGTTATAGGTATAGACGTGGGCATATCGACCACGAAGATTGTGGGACTGCGTGAAGGTCGCGTAGTATCTCCCATCCGTATCACAGCAGCCGACCAGGTAACATCGCTCTATGGTGCTTTTGGCAAATACCTGCACGACAACAAGATTGAGTTGAAAGACGTGGAGCAAGTGATGGTAACAGGCGTGGGAGCCAGTTACGTCAACGAACCCATCTACGGCATCCCCACCAAGAAAGTCGATGAATTTATTGCCGACGGTCTGGGCGCCCGTTTTGAGTCGGGAGTCAGCAAAGCAATTGTCGTATCAATGGGTACAGGAACCAGTTTTGTACAATGTGACGGTGACGACATCAGGCATATTGGCGGTATTGGTATCGGAGGCGGTACGTTGCAGGGACTGAGTCGCGTGATGCTGAACACGCGTGATCCCAAGCAAATACAGAGTCTGGCCATGCAGGGCAACATCCGCAATATCAACCTGCTCATTGGTGATATCTCTACGCACCCGCTGCCCGGACTGCCAATGGATGCTACTGCCTCACTGTTTTCTAAGGCTCAGTATGATGTAGCGAAAGAGGATCTTGCACTGGGCATCATCACAATGGTGTTGCAGTCTATCGGTTCAGCAGCCATCCTCGCTGCCCTCAACTCAGGCATCAAAGACTTTGTATTAATAGGCAACCTGACCCTGCTACCCCAGTGCAAGGAAATCTACCCCATGCTGGAGAAGTTGTACAACGTACATTTCCACATTCCCAAGTATGCAGAGTTCTGCACAGCCATCGGAGCTGCGCTATCCTATAAGAAATAGGTAGAGAAAGACTACGAGTGACGATGCTTGTCAAACTTGTGGAGGATGAAATTGAAAGCCTCCAAACCTGCCAGTACCAAGATGGTGCTGGCAATTGACAATACATACATACCACCGCCACAGGCCAGACCAATAGCAGCAGTCACCCACACACCAGCAGCGGTGGTCAGGCCCACCACCACATTTTCTGTCTTACGGAAGATAATGGTACCAGCACCTATGAAACCGATACCGCTGACCACTTGGGCAGCGATACGCGACACATCCCAACGCATGGCGCCATCACCACGCATAGGTACATCCGCAAATCCATAAGCAGATACTATCATAAACAGCGCCGAACCCAGCGCTACCAGAAAATGCGTACGGAATCCAGCCTCCTTGGCTCTATACTCACGTTCCAAACCTATCAGTCCACCCAACAAGGCTGCGACGAAAATTCGTAGAATAAATTCGTACTCCATAGTTAAATGATGTTATTTCCGCTGCAAAGATACAAAAGAATGACGAATTATGAATGACGAATTACGAATTATTTCGTATCTTTGCAGAAGTTATAACTAAAAAACGACAAAAACATGTTTGGATTAGGAATGCAGGAAGTCATCGTCATCGCCCTGATAATCCTGTTACTCTTTGGCGGCAAGAAGATTCCCGAACTCATGAAGGGTCTGGGTAAAGGCGTGAAAAGTTTCAAGGACGGCATGAAGGATGTCGAAGACATCAAAGAGGACAAAGAGGTGACAGGTGAAGAGTGACATGACCTTCTGGGATCATCTCGACGTATTGCGTGCAGCATTGATACGCATGGCAATAGCCGTCGTGGGTTGTGGTGTAGTAGCCTTCATCCTGAAAGAAGAGCTCTTCGCCATAGTACTAGCCCCAAGAAGCAGTGACTTCATCACATACAGACTCTTAGGAGTCGACGCGTTCTCGCTCCACCTGATGAACACAGGACTTACGGAGCAGTTTATGATACACATGCGGACAGCCCTCTATGCAGGACTGCTGGCGGCATCGCCCTACGTGCTCTACGAGCTGTTCCGCTTCGTCAGCCCAGGACTCTACCAGAACGAACGGCGCTATGCCGGATGGATAGTGGGCACGGCCTACGTGATGTTCATCGTCGGCACGCTGGTTGATTATTTTGTCATCTTCCCACTGACGGTGCGCTTTCTGGGTACCTATCAGGTATCGCCCGACGTAGCCAACATGCTGACGTTGCAGTCATATATCGACACACTGCTGGGTATGAGTCTGGTGATGGGCATCGTCTTCGAACTGCCAGTAGTCTGTGCACTACTGGGGCGTATGGGGCTTCTGACTGCCCATATCATGACGCAGTTCCGCAGACACGCCATCGTAGCGATACTCATCGTGGCAGCCATCATCACTCCGACAACGGATGTGTTTACACTCTTTGTGGTGGCACTGCCCATCTACCTGCTTTATGAGCTCAGTATACAAATCGTAAGAATAACTAAACGAAACTAAACAAAGTAGTTTATGCTAAGGAAAATTAGGATTGCACTGGCTACCGTGATGATGATTGGCATCACATGGTTATTCCTGGACTTCACGGGGACGGCACACCAATGGTTCAGTTGGATGCCAAAGCTGCAACTACTCGAAGCCCTGCTGGCGGGCAGTATCATCGTCATCGTATTGCTCACCGTATTGACATTCGTGTTGGGACGAATGTATTGTAGTGTCATCTGTCCTTTAGGCATTCTGCAAGACATCTTCGGATGGCTGGGCAAGAAGGCCAAGAAGAACCGCTACACGTATTCGAAAGCCCTATCGGCACTACGCTATGGCGTACTGGTGGTATTCCTCGCTGCCCATGTGGCAGGTTTAGCCGTACTGGTTCAGCTATTAGCCCCCTACTCTGCCTTCGGACGCATCGCCACGAATCTGTTACAGCCGGTCTATCAGGCAGGCAACAACGTGCTGGCGGCCATTGCAGAGCACTACGACAGCTACGCCTTCTATCACAGCGACATCTGGCTACGCTCAGCAGCATCGTTGGTGATTGCTGCCGTCACCCTCATTATTCTGGTAGTATTTGCATGGCGCAACGGACGCACTTGGTGTAACACCATATGTCCGGTAGGTACGATACTCTCATTCATCAGCCGTTACTCGCTACTGAAAGTCCACTTCGACACAGAAAAGTGCAAGAACTGCTCACTCTGCTCGAAAAACTGCAAAGCAGCCTGTATCGACTATAAGACGCATACCGTAGATGCCTCACGCTGTGTGGTCTGTGGCGACTGCATCGAGAGCTGTAAGTTTGGGGCGCTGAAATATACTAGGGGGACTAGTAAAACTAGTACGACTAGTACTACTAAAGATACTAGTACTACTAGCATCGACCCCAGCAAGCGTTCCTTCCTGCTGAGCTCTGCCCTACTCACGACAGCAGCACTAGCCCAAGACAAGGACAAGATCATGGATGGCGGACTGGCGGATATAGAGGACAAGGTGGCTCCTGAGCGCCAGACACCGCTGGTACCACCAGGGTCCCTGTCTCTAAAAAACATGGAGCACAACTGTACGGGCTGTCAGCTTTGCATCTCGGAATGTCCCAATCAGGTATTGCGCCCCTCTGGCGACCTGTTCCACTTGATGCAACCCGTGATGTCGTATGAGCGCGGCTATTGTCGTCCTGAGTGTAACCGCTGTTCGGAGGTCTGTCCGGCCGGTGCCATCAAACCTTTGAAGCATGAGGACAAGGCTTCGACACAAATTGGTCATGCCGTATGGATTAAAAAGAACTGTATCCCCCTGACTGATGGCGTAGAGTGTGGCAATTGCGCCCGCCATTGTCCTACGGGAGCTATTGAGATGGTGCCCAATAATCCAAATGACGAAGAGGGAGCCTACGTTCCCGCTGTCAACGAAGCCCGTTGCATCGGCTGTGGTGCCTGTGAGTATCTGTGTCCTGCCCGTCCCTTCTCGGCCATCTACGTCGAAGGGCACGAAGTGCACAAGGAAGTTTAAACGAAAACGAAGACGACAATGAAAAAAGATATAACCCGAAGGAATTTCCTCAAGATATTGGGTGGTGGTGCTGTTGCCACGACGGCTGTACTGACTGGCTGTAAGTCGAAATCAAAGAGCAAGGCCGTAGAGGAATACAAGAAACAGGTGGAGCCACCTGTAGGCAAGATGACCTACCGCGAGAATCCGAAGACGAAAGAGAAAGTCTCGATATTGGGATACGGTATGATGCGCCTGCCGTCGAAGACGGAGAACAAGGACGATTACGACCAGGAGATGATCAACCAGCAGATAGACTATGCTATCGAGCATGGTGTGAACTACTTCGATACATCTCCCGTCTATTGCCAAGGCAAGTCGGAAGCCTGTACAGGTATTGCGCTGAGCCGTCACAAGCGTTCTGAATACTTCGTAGCTACCAAGCTATCCAATTTTCACCCCTCTACACAGAGTCGTGAGGCCAGCATCCAGATGTATCAGAACTCGTTGAAGAACCTGCAGGTAGATTACCTCGACTACTATTTGTTGCACGCCATCGGAGGCGGTATGGACGAATTCAACCGTCGTTATGTTGACAACGGCATGATGGACTATCTGATGAAGGAGCGCGAAGCAGGTCGTATCCGCAACCTCGGTTTCTCGTTTCATGGCTACCAAAGTGTTTTCGACGAGGTACTGGCGATGCACGACAAGTACCATTGGGACTTTGTGCAGATAGAGTTGAACTATCTGGACTGGGATTTTGCCAACGAGATCAACGACCGCAACGTGGATGCCAGTTACCTCTATGCCGAGTTGCAGAAGGTCGGCATTCCCGCTGTCATCATGGAGCCCCTGTTAGGTGGCCGACTGGCCAATCTGCCACAATATCTGGCTACAGACCTGAAGAGCAAGGCTCCCGAGCGTAGCGTGGCCTCATGGGCATTCCGCTATGCCGGCACACCAGAGGGTGTACTGACCGTGCTAAGTGGTATGACCTATATGGAGCACCTGAAAGACAACCTGCTCTCATATTGTCCGTTGGTGCCGCTGACAGAGAAGGAACAGCGCTATCTGGACAAGGATATTGCCGAGCGTATTGTAGGATTGGAGAACATCCCCTGCAACGACTGTAAATACTGTATGCCCTGTCCTTACGGCATCGACATCCCAGCCATCTTCGTACATTATAATAAATGTAAGAACGACGGCACGCTGCCTCGTCTGAAGATGGATGACGAATACTACAAACTGCGTCGTAACTACCTCATTGGTCTCGACCGCGCCGTACCTCGTCTGCGACAGGCTGACCACTGCATTGGTTGTGGCCAGTGTGAGCCTCACTGCCCGCAGAACATTCGCATCCCCCGCGAACTCAGGAAGATTGCTCAATTTGTGGAGGATTTGAAACAGAATAAGGTATCTGAAGACTAATGACCATTGGTCTGGGCGATGCTGCGGGCTACCGTATAGGCGGTTGTCCATGCTGCTTGGAAGTTAAAGCCTCCCGTGACGCCATCGATGTCGAGTACCTCGCCAGCAAAATACAGACAGGGGACATGACGACTCTCGAGTGTCGATGGGTTGATGGCTTTCAGCGAGACGCCACCACAGGTAACAAACTCATCCTTGAAGGGAGCACGCCCAGCCATCTGGTAAGTATCATTCATCAGGACGTTGACCAATCGGTTGACGTCCTTTTTGTTCAGCTCTGCCCATCGGATCTGGCTGCGCGTAGTAAGTGCTTTCTCCAACAGATATGTCCACAAACGCTGTTGCAACCCAAAGGGATTATAGGTCGGCAGTTGCTTCTTGGGCTGGGTCGCAACTTGCTCATATAATAACGAAATGATGTCCTGATCACTTTGCGACAGCCAACGAATAGCCAACGGTGCGCGATAATGCTGCTCTGCCAAATAGCGTGCAGCATAACTAGACAATTTGAGAATAGCCGGACCGCTTACACCCCAATGGGTGATGAGCAACGGTCCGCCAGCACGCAGTTTTGTACCAGGGATCATTACCTCTACATCAGTCACCACTCCCATCAACGCCTGCAATTGCGGGTCATCAATGGCAAAGGTAAACAGCGACGGTACAGGTATTTCTATCCCATGTCCCAGATTAGCAAGCCACCGGAGTCCTTCACCTTTTGGTGAGCCTCCCGTCGTCACCACTACATAGTCATAGCCTTGAACATCAGCTAATGACTGTACCTTGCAACCTGTACGTATCTCGACATGATGGCGACGAGCCAGAGAGAGAAAACAATCGATGATGGCATGCGAGTCTTGCGCCTTGGGGAAGACACACTGGTCATCCTGCACCACAAGGGGCACGCTATGCACTTCGAACCAACGGTAAGCGTCACGCTGGTCGAAGCTCTTGAACAGGCGTTTCAGCAATCGGTGACCCCGAGGATATACCTCAGAGAGGTCGTGCACATCACGAAACGTATTGGTACAGTTGCAGCGTCCGCCACCACTCACCTCCACTTTCGCCAGCACACGATGACTGCGCTCAAAGAGCGTCACTCCCATCTCAGGCATCATCTCCTTCAGATTGATGGCCAAGAAAAAGCCTGCAGCACCACCTCCAATCACAGCTGTTTTCATCATTATCATATCATCAAGCATGCAAATATACACCTTTTTCTTGGAAATCCGAAGAAAAGTGAGTACTTTTGCAGGAAAATAACAAGCTAATACCACATTACGACTATGGAATATATGTCTCAGGAAGGCTACGACAAGCTCGTAGCCGAGCTCCATCAGCTGGAGAGCGTCGAACTGCCTCAGGTGAGAGAGGCCATTGCCGAGGCACGCGACAAAGGTGACCTTAGCGAGAATTTCGAATACCATGCAGCCAAGCGCGAGCAGGGGCGTCTGTTGGGTCGCATCCGTTTCAAACAGCGTGTATTGGCCAACGCCCGCGTCATCGACATGTCACGCTTAGGGACAGAAAGCATCCAACTGTTGAGCAAGGTAGGCATGACCAACCTTACTACCAACAGCCGGATGAGCTATACCATCGCCAATCCTCATGAAGCCAATCTGCGTGAGGGCAAAATATCCATCAAGTCGCCTATCGCCCAGGCACTACTCAACAAAAAGGTTGGTGACGTAGTAGAAGTACGTGTGCCTGCCGGACTTCTCAAGCTGCGCATTGACAGCATAGAACTCTAACAGGCACGCAAGGTATAATGGTTTACAAGGGATAGTCCTCGAAGGCGTAGAGTACAGTAGAGAGGTAGCGTTCACCTGTATCGGGCAACAATACCACAATCTTCTTGCCCTTATTCTCAGGACGCTTAGCCACCTCGATAGCTGCATAGAGAGCTGCGCCGGCAGAGATACCTACCAACAGACCTTCCTGCTGGGCAATCTCACGACCTGTACGGATAGCATCATCATTCTCTACATCGAACACCTCGTCGATAACATTGGCATTGTAGGTCTTGGGAACAAAACCTGCACCGATACCCTGAATCTTATGAGGACCGCTCTGTCCACCATTGAGCACAGGGCTCGACTTGGGCTCTACGGCAATAATCTGCACATTGGGATTCTGCTCTTTCAGATACTTACCAGTACCCGAGATGGTACCACCCGTACCTACACCAGCGATGAAAATATCGACCTGTCCGTCAGTATCCTTCCAAATTTCGGAACCCGTGGTAGCATAGTGTTTGGCAGGATTGGCAGCATTCTCAAACTGCTGAAGAATGACACTGCCAGGAATCTCGTCGCGTAGAGCCTCAGCAGCACGAATAGCACCAGGCATACCATCCTTACCAGATGTCAGGCGCACCTCAGCGCCATAAGCCTTCACCAGATTCCTGCGCTCTATACTCATCGTCTCAGGCATTGTGAGAATCAGGTGATAACCCTTGACAGCACTAATCAGCGCCAGTCCTACACCCGTATTACCAGAAGTAGGCTCAATAATGGTGGCACCTGGCTTCAGGATACCCTGGGCCTCTGCATCCTCAATCATGGCGAGAGCGATACGATCCTTGACGCTGCCTCCAGGATTGAAAAACTCAACTTTGGCGATAACGGGAGTCTCAAGACCCTTAGCCTTTGAATACTTGTTGAGCTCCAGAAGTGGGGTGTTGCCGACGAGCTCAGTCAGCTGTTTTGCAATTTTACTCATAACTTTGTCAGTTTTAAATTAATGAATGATTTCTGGGTGCAAAGTTACGGCAATTATCACATACCCACAATCCCGATGAGTGGTTATTTCATATACCAAACGTTTGGTATATTGGGGAGATATACCTTAATATAATAGAGAATCTCTCAATTCGAGCACCTCAGACTCGGTAGAAAGATTGAAATCACCACTGATGGTACTCTTCAGCGTAGATGCCGCTAGTGAGAAGTCGAGGCACAACTGGTCACTTTCGTGACGATGAAGGTGAGCATGCAGATATGCGGCTAGATAGGCATCTCCCACGCCCATAGGGTCAACGACAGGATTAATGTCATAAACGCGTGTGGTGAACAACTGCTCACGATTGTAAAGTACACCGCTGAGCAGGTGGTGGTTGGCAGACAACTCGTTACGCAAGCCAAGAATGAACTTCTGACAACGTGGGAACTTCGCGGCAATCTTCTCAAACATGCGCGTATAGGCCTCACCGTCAACGGGATAGTCAGAAGCAGTAGCCTCAAAAGGTATGCGAGGCTGACCAGATGCCAGTTCCCACTCGGTGGTATCGCCAAAGATGATATCAGCATGCTGCATCAGTCTGGGTAACACCTCGGCTGCCTTGGCACCATAGTTCCACAGATTCTTGCGATAGTTGATGTCACAGGCGATAGTAAGACCCATCTTGTCGGCAGTCTCCACAGCCTCGAAGGTGGCATCGGCAGCCGACTGCGAGAGTGCGCAGGTGATACCCGAACAATGGAATACATCAACGTCACGAAAAACCTCGTGCCAAGGTATCATCCCTGGTTCAAGATCGTAGAAAGCAGAACCCTTGCGGTCGTAAACGATACGTGGTGGACGCAAAGCAGCAGCCTGTTCGAAGAAGTAGGTTCCGATGCGCTCCCCACCCCAACAGATATGGCGGGTATCAAGACCCATCTCACGGAGTTTAAGCATACAGGCCGTACCCATTGCATTTTGTGGCAGACGGGTGACATAGCGCACCTCGTTGCCTAACAGTGCCAGCGATACGGCGGCATTGGCCTCACTACCTCCGAAGTGGGCATCCATCGTGTTGCCCTGTTGGAGACGCAAACTTTCTGACTTTGAGAAGCGCAACAGCACTTCACCGAATGTAACAATCTTAACCATACGGTTGGCAAAGGTACAAAAAAAATGGCATTAACCTCCATTGTAATGCCATTTTTTTGTTGCAAAATACTTCAGAGCAAAGTTTTAGAAGAAGATTATTCTACAGTTAGATCCTCTATCTGGTCGATGATGTCCTGATACTGACGCTGGGTCTTGAAGTGCATCTTGAATCCACAAATGGCACCGATAACACCTCCGCAACAACCACCCCAGAAAAGAGGATTGCTCAAGTCGTAACCGTTAGCGAGATAAACCTCGTATACAAACCAGCCAAACCATAGGATAACCGCAGGGACGCCAAAGAACAGCCAGTCGGCATCGAATTTCTTGGCGCGAGCCATACGACGACGAACATCCACGAGATTGTTGGTCATCATGTTCGAATCATTCAGATTACGGCTATTATAATAAGTAGCACCAACGCAGACAAGCATAAAAACGCTTGAGGCAATCCAGAAGGTCATAGAGAAACCACACTGTTTGATAAACACCCAGTAGAAATAAGGTACCATAAGTATGCCCAAAACCATAATGATATTGTATCTGCGGCTGATATTACTTGCGGTCTTTTCCATCGAGTGACGGATAAAGCGGTCGTTCACTATCTCCTGCTGGTCCAGCTTCTTTTTGAGGGTTTCCATCTGCTGGCGCATATTCTCTAATTCAAAATTCTCGTTTGTCATAATGGGTAAAAGTTTAATCGTTAGACATGTTCTTTAACTGTTCTCTGATTCTAACCAGACGGACACTGACATTCTTGGCAGTAATACCGACTATCTGTCCGATTTCCTCGTAACTAAGGTTCTCGAGCCAGAGCAGGACAATCGCGCGGTCAAAGGGTTGCAACTTGGAGATTCGCTTGTGGAGCATGTCCACCTGCTTGGTATCCTCGTCACGGTCTTCAAAGAGGTTGATGTCCATTGTCAGCCGGACTTCGGATTGGCGTCGTTTCTTCTTCCTATCAATTGAGATACATGTGTTCAGGGCGACGCGATAGATCCACGTCCGGATGTCACTGCGATGCTCGAAGCCGTCGAATCCTTTCCATAGATTCACTAGTACTTCTTGGAACAGGTCGTTTACCTCGTCGGCATCTTGCGAGAACATATAGCACACAGTATAAATGGTGCTCTTGTGTTCTGCTACGGTTTTCGAAAACTGTTGTTCTAATGCTGTCATTGTCTCATCTGTTTTTTGAATCTTTGCCCATTAGACGCAGCAAAATTACAAAAAACTACAAGAAAATGGAAAAAATGCCAATGATTTGATTATTTTCTGAGTGTCTGGACAATACGCGCCAACTGGTTGGGTATGCGAATCTGTTGCGGACACTTAGAGAGGCATTCCTCACAATCCTGACAACTACGAGCCCATGTATTCTGGTCGGGCAACGCCTTCTGATAGCTCTCCAGGAACTGCTGCTTGCGTGCAGCATAGTCTGCTGCTGTGCGATCAGGAAGTGGCAGTATCTTCTGGTTAACTGCCTCGTTGTAGTGGGCAAAATTGCCAGGAATATCCACACCATAGGGACAGGGCATGCAGTAAGCGCATGTTGTACAAGGGATTGTGGGCACACCTGCCATCTCGTCAGCAATCTTTGCGAGCAGGACATTTTCCGCCTCGGTACAAGGATCGAGAGGCGAAAAAGTCTGCACATTATCTTCGAGATGCTCCATCTTGTTCATGCCACTAAGCGTTGTCAGGATATTGGAATAGGAGCCCACCCAGCGGAATGCCCAGCGTGCCGAGCTGTCATCAGGGCGCAATGCCTGCAACTGACGGCGGACATCAGAAGAAACCTTACCTAAAGCACCACCACGCAACGGTTCCATAATTACACATTGCACACCCGTCTTCTCACATTTCTCATAGAGATATTCTGCATCGGCATCTACGCGTCGTCCCCCTCGAATGGAGGCGTGCCGCCAATCGAGGAAGTTCATTTGTATCTGACAGAAATCCCAATGGTATTCATCCTGATGGTCGAGCAACCAGTCGAACACCCTGACATCGCCATGATAGGAGAAACCTAGATGGCGGATACGTCCGGCCTTACGCTCTGCCAATAGGAAGTCGAGCAGACCGTTGTCGATAAAGCGTCTGTTGAAGGCTTCCATTCCACCACCCCCGATGCTGTGCAGAAGATAATAATCAATATAGTCGACACGGAGCTTCTTCATCGAAGTCATATACATTTTCTTAGCTCCTTCAAGACTGGAGTCACCCCACTGGTTCGACATCTTTGTAGCTACAAAGAATTTCTCCCTAGGATAGCGCGCCAACGCATTGCCCGTCAGCACCTCAGACTCGCCACGCATATAGACTGGAGCAGTATCGAAGTAATTGACACCGTGCTCGATGGCATAATCAACCAGACGGTTCACCTCATCTTGATTATTTGGCAGGCGCATCATGCCAAAGCCAAGCAAAGAGATATGCTCACCCGAACCATGTTGTACACGGTAGGTCATGCGGTTGGCGACACCCTTATCTGTCTTCTTCTGTGCCAATACGCTTAGCGGTTCGAGTGCCATCATTGCCATTGCAGAACCTGCCCCGATTCCGAGACGGCGCAGGAAATCACGGCGGCTGAGATCAGTCTTTTTCTTTCTATCCATAGTTCTTTGTGTTAAGTTAGCAGTTTTCGTTTGCAAATATACAAAAAAAAATGAGAATTGGATATTCTTCTGATAATTCTTTGTGGGTATTTTTACCATTTATTTGGTATTTCATTCGAATTACACTATCTTTGCAGCTATGTACAAGATATTATTTGTATGCCACGGGAATATCTGCCGCAGCCCGATGGCGGAATTTGTGATGAAAGACCTGGTAGAGAAGGCGGGACTGAGCAACCAGTTCTATATTGAATCGGCAGCAACATCGACGGAGGAGATTGGCAACGAGGTGTATCCACCTGCCAAGCGAAAACTGGCGGAGCACAACATCTCGTGCAAGGGTAAGACAGCTCGTCAGATGACACGTGCTGACTACCAACGCTTCGACCTGCTGATAGGCATGGACACGTGGAATATCCGCAATATGACGCGCATGTGTGGAGGTGACCCAGAAGGAAAAATCCGTATGTTGATGGACTATACCAACCGTCCTGGCGACGTAGCTGATCCTTGGTATACAGGCAATTTTGAAGCCACATGGCAGGATGTACTGTTAGGCTGTCAGTGTTTATTAGAAGATATACAACGACTATGAAAAAGTTGATGATAACAATATGCGCAATGTTGCTTGCAACAGGAGCCATAGCGCAGGAGAATTTGCAACGTCAGGCGTCAAATTCTACTGAGAAGAAGATGTTTACGACGCTAAAAGAGAACCCGATTACCAGTGTAAAGAACCAATATCGTAGCGGAACCTGCTGGGATTATGCCACTTTGGGGTATTTGGAAAGTGAGATACTGCGAAAGACAGGCAAGACCTATGATCTTTGTGAGATGTTTGTGGTCAGTAAAGACTATATGGACAATGCCACGCACTATGTCCGTATGCACGGCTATAGTCAGATCTCAGAAGGAGGCTCGTGCGACGATGTGCTAGAAGTGATTCGGCAGCACGGCATCTGTCCTGAGGAGGCGATGCCTGCTCCTGGCTCGTTGACAGGTGACTCATTAGCCAACTTCAAAGTATTCTTCCCGGAGTTGGAGCGTATGGTGAGCAGCATCGTCCAAAAGGGTGCCAAGGCGCCGAAAGCCTATTGGCGCGATAGTGTGCAGACCATCATCGAGCGCTACGTAGGACGTTGTCCGGAAACCTTCGTCTACGAGGGCAAGACCTATACCCCACTGTCATTTGCAGCCAGCCTGGGCCTCAATCTCGACGATTATGTCAGCCTAACGAGCTATACGCATCATCCCTTCAACCAATGGTTTGTCATCGAGGCACCTTACAAGTGGCGACTGAAGCCCAGCTACAACATTCCTATCGAGCAGCTGATGGAAGTGCTCGACGAGGCAATAGACAAGGGCTACACTGTAGCTTGGGGCGGTGATGTCACAGGCGATTTCACCCGTACAGGACTTGCCATGCTGCCTGAGGGTATCGTTCCCACCCAACAGCTGCGACAAGAGCAGTGGGATGACTGGCGCTTCACCTACGATCACGTGATGCTCATCTATGGCAAAGCCATTGACGAAAAGGGGAAACCCTACTTTATGGTGAAGAATTCATGGGGTAAGGCTGGACAGTATCAGGGTATCTGGTATATGTCACGCGACTATATTACTCTGAATACTACATACATTTTCCTCAATCGCCACGCACTACCTAAGAAACTGGCTGGGAAGGTGAAGTGAGTATTTTCCATCAAAAAAAATACTCACAGATTTTGATTTCTCCTTTTTATTTCGTATCTTTGCCGAAAATCCGAACTAACAACTTAAATACTATGCTTATGAAAAGAAATTACCCATTACTATTATTACTATGCTGCTTCCTTTTAGCGCACCAAAAAGCTAAAGCCGACAACGAAGTTGTGTTTTTAGAGACGTTTGCCGGATGCAATGGTACCGGTGGAACTGATGAGACTTTTGGTGGTACTGCAGGAAGTGGTGATCTTGTTTATGACAATGAAGGATGGACTGCCGACAAATGTGGAGGTGGTAGCCAATGTATAAAATATGGAACTAGTTCTGCCATTGCTACTTTATCAACACCTCACATCAGCCTAAAAGAAGGTACGACTGCTATACTGACATTTAAGGCAGCAGGATGGAAAAAGAACGACACAGACAACACCAAAAACACTTTAACAGTTTCATCTGAAGGTTGTACAGTGAGTGGAGATATTAGTCTTAATAACGCGAAGACCGATAAACAATTAGTAAACGGGGAATGGACGACCTATACCGTCACTATTTCTGATATTACTGGCCCTATCACCATTAAATTTTCCGGCAAACGCGGTTTCCTGGACGACGTCAAGATTGTTGGAGAAAAGGGTGGCGAGATAACAGTTACCGTTCCAGAGCCCACGCTGACTGAAGAGTTCACTTTTTGGTCCAACACTATTGAGCCCACCAAGAGAATTGTAACCATCACGCCCGCAGAGAGTACCAGTGTGCGTTATACCACAGACGGTACAGAACCATCACTGACTGAAGGCACTGAGATTAAAGCTGCTACAAGTTTGTTCATCTGGGGAACAACCACCATCAAAGCCATTGCCATCAAGAGCATCTATACCAGTGAGGTGGTTACCAAAACCTACACGTTAGGCAAACCTGTCAATAGCCTCACCGAATTCTGTGCGTTAGCTGAAGACACACAGGCACAGCTCTTCATAAACACTGAGCAGAATGCCCGTATAACTGCTGTAAACGGCAAGCAATTTACCGTCAAGGATGACGCAGAAGCCACCTTATTATTTGACTTTGGCGATGTAGCATTCAATCCTACGCCAGTAGTACAGCAGCAAATTGCAGGATGGATTATTGGCAAGAAACAAACAGTGGAAGGAAGCGCTTCATTTATAGCCACAGGCTTAACGACACCTGCGTATATGGCCTTTGCCAATCCCATAAAAGACGCCACGGGAGTGCAGACTATCAATGCCCAACAGAAGGCAACCGACGACACTTATTACACTCTCTCGGGACAACGAGTCAAATCGCCTAAAAAGGGCATCTATATTGTCAACAGTAAAAAACTCATCATTCATTAATAAGCTATGACGACTATGAAACAAAACTATATGAGTCCAGTAGCAAGAATGCTGGAGACCATCGTATTTACATTCTTGTGTGTGTGCGGTTATGCACAGACCATAGTAGAACCAGCCAATGCACCTGAGGACGGAGCTATCCACGGCATGACCATCTATCTCAAGGACGGCACTCAAACGACATACACTGCTGACCAGCTAAAGGATATCACCTACTTACCTGGAATCGGCATGAAGGTGTACTTGAAAAATAACGAGACATCTGTCGACTATCTCTATACGCAGATGATTAAAGTAGACTATGCCTACACTAATGCCAACGCTAACTGGAAGGCGTTTAGCAAGACGGACTATCCCTACGCCAATCGCCTGGAATACCCACATTTGAATACAAACGTTTGGCCTACCAAGGAGGGGGCAGATGAGAAAAGCCAAATCATTGTCAAGCAGACCAAGGACTATGGCATCACCTTCTCACTGGAATGGGACAATAGCAAGGTTGCCAACCGCTGGACATGCTATACCATGCATGCAGGCAATAGCATTGAGAATACAGACCGCAATGATGACTTCAAGCCTGACGAAGACGTAGCTATTTCATCAGCATTGGAGGATTACAAACAGGTTTCGTCTACAGATGAAAATTATGAGCAACTGAAAGGTTTGAATTTCTCTCGTGGACACCTATGTCCGTCAGGCGATCGTCAGTGTTCCGTAGAACAGAATAAGCAGACGTTCTTCCTAACGAATATGCAACCACAATGGCAAAGTCACAATGGCGGTCTTTGGAGCAACTTAGAGACTTTGGTAAATAACTATGCCAAAAATACTGCTTTCACCAAGGCATTATGTGATACCTTATATATCGTCAAGGCAGCCACCATTACTGATAAGGTAAACATCAATGGCGTAGAGGAAGACGGTATCTACCCTGACATAAAGTGTGGCTTTGATATCAAAGGAGCCATCCACAAGCTATTGGTACCCAAGTTCTTCTATATGGCTGTGCTACACTACAATAAGGCCACCAACAGCTATCAGGGTATCGCCTTTTGGACAGAGCATAAGAATGAAAACGACACCAGCAAGGACTTGTCTAAGTTTGCTATCACCATTGATGAACTGGAGAAGCGCACAGGCATCGATTTCTTCTGTAACCTGCCCGACGAGATAGAGAATGATGTAGAGTCTAAGGTGGACTCCGACTTTTGGAAATTTACAAATGCGCAATAATTTAAAAATATTCCGTCTTTTTGTTACGTAATTCAAAGAAAAAGTGTACTTTTGCACCCGAATTTGACATGTAAACCAACAAAA
Source organism: uncultured Bacteroidales bacterium (assembly GCA_902799655.1). Taxonomy (GTDB): domain Bacteria; phylum Bacteroidota; class Bacteroidia; order Bacteroidales; family Bacteroidaceae; genus Prevotella. Next base: position 24,096 of record CADCBH010000015.1, on the reverse strand, counting down.
GACTGAGAAGGTAATGAAAAAGATCAGAGCAGCCGTAGTAGGTTACGGCAACATTGGAAAGTACAGTATTCAAGCACTGGAAGCCGCTCCCGACTTCGAGATTGCTGGTGTAGTGCGTAGAAACGGTGCAGCTGACAAGCCCGCCGAGTTGGCACCCTATGAGGTAGTAAAAGACATCCGCGAACTGAAGGATGTCGATGTCGCCATTCTTGCCACCCCAACTCGCTCGTGTGAGGAGTTTGCCAAGCAGATTCTGCCTCTGGGAATCAATACTGTAGACTCATTCGACATCCACACAAACATCCGTGGTTATCGCGAGCGTCTCATGAGCCTCAACAAGGAGACGAATACGGTAAGTGTGATTGCTGCTGGCTGGGATCCAGGCAGTGATTCTATCGTTCGCACGCTGATGCAGAGCCTGGCTCCAAAAGGCCTGAGTTATACCAACTTCGGCCCTGGAATGTCTATGGGTCATAGTGTATGTGTACGTTCGAAGGCCGGTGTAAAGAATGCCCTTTCTATGACAATTCCTTTAGGCGAGGGTATCCATCGCCGCATGGTCTATGTAGAGTTGGAAGATGGCGCCAAACTCGATGAAGTGACGGCAGCCATCAAGGCCGACCCCTACTTTGCCAATGACGAGACACACGTATTCCAAGTAGAGAGCGTTGACGATGTACGTGATATGGGCCACGGTGTAAACCTGGTACGTAAGGGCGTCAGCGGACAAACTCAGAACCAGCGCTTGGAATTTAACATGCAGATTAATAATCCCGCCCTGACTGGTCAGGTGCTGGTCAATGTAGCTCGTGCATCGATGCGCCTACAGCCCGGCTGTTATACGATGATTGAGATTCCTGTTATCGATATGCTGCCTGGCGACCGTGCTGATCTGATTGAGCACCTCGTATAATCAATAAAGTAATATGAAAAGACTTAGTATACTGCTATTAGTAGCGGCCATGACATCAATCATGGCCGCTCAAACCGCCCAAGAAGAGATCAAGGCTAACAAGTTTCTGGCTGCCAGCAACTATTTAGACTATGAGCGCCAGTTGTCTGACAAACCGCTGACACCATCGCCTAAAGGCTACGAACCCTTCTACATGTCGCACTATGGACGTCATGGTTCTCGTTGGCTTACCGGCAAGACCAGCTACACCAGTGTGGCAGAACCATTGCGCAAGGCTAAGCAGTATGGTAAGTTAACCGACAAAGGCGAGGAAGTCCTCGGCCAGTTGGAGCAGTTCATCAAAGGTACCGAAAAGCGTTGGGGCGACCTCACCAACGTTGGTGAACGACAGCATCATGGCATTGCACGTAGGATGGTCAGCAACTTCCCTGAAATTTTCAAGAAGGAGAATGTACAGATTGATGCCCGCTCAACAGTGGTCATCCGTTGTATTCTCTCGATGACTGCCGAGTGTGAGGAACTGGCTGCCGCCAACCCCACAGCACGCATCCACAACGACGTCAGCGAGGCTTTCCAATACTATCTGAATGCTCCTCGCAATGGGCTTATCAAGAAGATGGGACGCAAGGGCCGCGAGATACGAAACAGCAGCAAGCCTAAAGATTGTAACCGTTTGATGGCTGTATTATTCAATGATGTACAGTGGGCCAACGATAGCATCAAGAACACCCCATTCATATACAACCTGTTTGATGTGACCACCAACATGCAGAGTCATGACACCGATATCGACTTCTACTCCCTCTTCAACGACGATGAAATCTATGAGCAGTGGCGCATCCGCAACATCGGCTGGTATGTTGACTATGGTCCCGCTCCTATCACGGAAGGTATGATGCCTTTCACACAAAGATACCTGCTGCGTAACATCATTGAAACCACAGATACCATCACCCAGACACAGGCCACGCTACGTTTCGGGCATGAGGTTTGTGTATTGCCACTAGCCTGTCTGCTGGAACTCGACTCCTGTGGCATTGCCGTCAATGATTTGGACCAATTAGATCAATACTGGCGCAACTACCGCATTTTCCCGATGGCCTGCAACATCCAACTGGTATTCTATCGTCCCATCAATGGCAAGAAAGGCGATATCCTTGTAAAAGCGCTACTTAACGAGCGTGAATGCGCGCTGCCCGTTAAGACAAAACAATTCCCCTATTATCGCTGGAAAGACCTGCGACAATACTATCTGGACAAGTTAACGCGCTTTGAAGCCCTCGAAAAAGGCAAAAAATCATAAATTCTTTGGTTTTTTCCCCGCTTATTCGTACCTTTGCAGTCTATAGCAAATAGGTTTGAATTATATATGGGAAAGATTATTGCTTTAGCAAACCAGAAAGGTGGTGTAGGTAAGACTACTACCACCATCAATTTAGCGGCCTCACTGGCGACGTTGGAGAAAACGGTACTGGTGGTTGATGCCGACCCACAGGCTAATGCCTCAAGCGGTCTGGGTGTAAACATCCAAGAGGTCGACTGCTCACTATACGAATGCATCATTGACAAGGCCGACGTGCGCGACGCCATCTATACAACAGATATTGACGGTCTGGACATTATCCCCAGCCACATTGACTTAGTTGGTGCAGAAATCGAGATGCTAAATCTCAACAATCGCGAGAAGGTCATCAGCAAATTGCTGGAGCCTGTCCGCGCAGATTACGACTACATTCTGATTGACTGTTCACCCTCTCTGGGTCTTATCACTGTCAATGCCCTAACAGCTGCCGACTCAGTGATTATTCCTGTACAGTGCGAGTATTTTGCATTGGAAGGTATCTCAAAACTGCTGAACACCATCAAAATCATTAAAACCAAACTGAATCCGAAACTGGAAATCGAAGGTTTCCTGCTGACAATGTATGACTCACGTCTGCGTCTGGCCAACCAGATATATGACGAGGTGAAGCGCCACTTCCAGGAGTTGGTGTTCAAGACCGTTATTCAGCGCAATGTCAAATTGTCAGAGAGTCCCAGTCATGGACTGCCCGTCATCCTTTATGACGCAGACTCAACAGGCAGCAAGAATCATCTGGCTCTCGCCAAGGAAATTATCAGCAAGAACAACTAAAACACATGGCAGTAAAAAAGAAATATGCAAGTAATGTCTTAGGACGAGGCCTCGATGACATAGGGACTGGACGCGGACTAGATGCCCTGATTGACACCAGTGAGGTGCACACTGAGGGCAGTTCGAATCTCAACGAAATAGAGATTGCTCAGATAGAGCCCAACCCCAATCAACCTCGTCGCGAGTTCGATGGTGAGGCACTACAAGAATTGGCCACTAGTATTCGTGAATTAGGCATCATCCAACCTATCACCCTGCGCAAGGTCAATGGAGGGAAATACCAGATTATCGCTGGTGAGCGCCGCTGGCGTGCCTCCCAGTTGGCAGGACTTACCAAGATTCCCGCTTACATCGTGACGGTAGAAGACCAGAATGCCATGGAAATGGCACTGGTTGAAAACATCCAACGCGAAGACCTGAATGCCATAGAGATAGCCCTCGCCTACCAGCATCTGGCCGACGAGACTGGCATGACACAGGCCAAGATATCAGAGCGCGTTGGTAAGAGCCGTGCAGCAGTAACCAACTATATGCGATTGTTAAAGTTGCCTGCTCAAGTACAAATAGCTCTCAAAAACCATGAGATTGAAATGGGACATGCCCGTGCACTGCTCGCTATCGATAGTCCTTCTCAGCAAATTAAACTCTTCAAAGAGATCCAGCAGCAGCAGTTCTCCGTACGCAAAGTTGAGGAGATGGTGCAGGCTTTGAAGAGTGGTGAGGATGTAAAGACAGCAAAAGGTCGCATCAGTTCTCAGCAGAAGCTCCCCGAGGAGTTTAACTTGTTGCGCACACGCCTGTCTCAGTTCTTCCAGGCCAAGGTTCAGATGACCTGCTCACCTAAGGGTAAGGGAAAAATCAGTATCCTCTTTGACGATGAGGAGCAATTAGAAAGAATCATGAACGCTCTGGACAGCGCTAAAAACTGATATCCACATTGAGAATCGAGAATAACATACGCAGAGTACTGCTCACAGTAGTAGCAACGGTGATGGGCATAAACGCATGGGCGCAGCATGACTCAGACTCACTGGCCATTGTGGAAACTGGCGACAGCATCGGCACACTCATGGTTCCTATTACTGAGCCTGAACAGAGTGTGATGGTTGACTCTATCAAAATAAAGAAAGTCAAACGCAATTGGGACACATGGAAGCCCAATCCACAGCGAGCGCTGTGGCTGGCACTCGTATTGCCCGGTGCAGGACAGATATACAATCGTAAATACTGGAAACTACCCATATTCTATGGTGGATTCATGGGATGCATCTATGCGTTGACTTGGAACAACATGATGTATAAAGACTACTCACAAGCCTATCTCGACATCATGGACAACGATCCGGAAACGGACAGTTACAATAAGTTCCTGCATCTTGGTGTCCAGATTACTGACGATAATATCGAGCGTTACAAGCAGCTGTTCAAGGGGCGTAAAGACAAATACCGCCGTTGGCGCGATCTGAGTTTCTTTGTGATGATTGGCATCTATGCCCTATCAGTAATTGATGCCTATGTCGATGCTGAGTTGTCAGAATTTGACATTTCCAAAGACCTCAGTCTACATGTGATGCCAGCCGTCATTCCCAGCCGCCCAGGAAACAGCACTCTGGAATCCCAGGCCATAGGCGTGAGCTGTAGCCTGCACTTTTAAAAAAAGAATTATAACATTAAAACTACAAAAGACATATTGATGAATAAGAAGACGTTGTTGATACTTGCCCTACTCTTTACCGTGACCACCACATGGGCACAGATAAATGAAGAGAGCAACGAGACGCCCGATGAAGACGAAATCACTGTTATCGATCAGGAGGGCAATGAGGAAGTCATTGAATTTCCTGAAGCAATGACCTATGATCTGGACAGTCTGCTCAACCTATATATGTCAAAGACCTATCTTGACGAGCCCAGCGACTGTAATATGCGTGATGTGAATCCTATATACTCTAAAGAAGATTATGTAGATCGTCTGAGTCGCATGCCTACCATCATGGAGATGGCCCATAACGACGTTGTACAGAAATTCATCGATCGCTATAGCGGACGCCTGCGCCACTCTATCAGCTACATGCTGGGAGCATCCAACTTTTATATGCCCATCTTTGAACAAGCGTTGGAAACCTACCAAATGCCCTTGGAGCTGAAATACTTGCCTATCATTGAGTCGGCCCTGAACCCCAAGGCAGTATCTCGCGTAGGTGCTACAGGATTGTGGCAGTTCATGCTGGCCACTGGTCGTCAGTATGGCTTACAAGTGAACTCACTGGTTGACGAGCGCCGCGACCCCATCAAATCGTCATATGCGGCAGCCCGCTATCTGAAAGACCTCTACCGCATTTTTGGCGACTGGAACCTCGTTATTGCAGCATATAACTGTGGTCCTGAGAATATCAACAAAGCCATTCGTCGTTCTAACGGTGAGAAGGATTACTGGCAGATCTATCCCTATCTGCCCAAGGAGACACGCGGTTATGTGCCTGCCTTCATTGCCGCCAACTACATTATGACCTACTATTCACAGCACAATATCTGTCCCATGACTACCCGTCTGCCTGCCAAGACCGACACGATTATGGTGAACAAGAACGTGCACTTGGAACAGATTGCAGCAGTATTAGGCATCAATATCGACCTGCTGCGCTCGTTGAACCCCATGTATCGTCGCGACATTGTGCCTGGACTCTCAGAGCCCATGCCTGTCCGTCTACCAATCACAGAAGTCGGACGCTTCATTGACTTGCAGGACAGCATTTTCAACCACCGTTCCGATGAACTGCTCAACAGGCGTGTTGAAGTGGAGGTCAAAGACGACGTGCCGACTTACTATCATAAAAGCAAACGCTATTCCAAGCGCCGCAGTGCCCGCTATTCGAAGAGAAAGAGCAGTTCTATCAAACGTCGCTCAGCTACGAAACGCCGCAGCACGAGCAAGTCAAGAAAAAGAAGGAGAAGATAAGCATATATTAAATAAGGTATAGGAGGAAACGACTATGGATGAAGAGCAGATGATACGCGAAGCCGCAGATGACAAACTAATCAATGAAGCATTCCAACGACTGCTGGATAGCTATCTGTCATCACGCCACCGCAAAAAAGTGGACATCATCACCAAAGCGTTTAATTTTGCCCGCCAGGCCCACAAAGGAGTAAGACGGCTAAGCGGCGAGCCATACATCATGCACCCCATCGCTGTTGCACAGATTGCTTGCGAGGAAGTGGGATTGGGTTCTACCAGCATTTGCGCTGCCTTGTTACATGATGTCGTTGAGGATACAGACTTCACCACTGAAGACATTGAGAATATTTTCGGGCCGAAGATTGCGCAGATTGTTGACGGACTCACCAAGATCAGTGGTGGAATCTTTGGCGAGCAAGCCTCAGCACAAGCAGAGAACTTCAAGAAACTGTTGCTCACTATGAGTGACGACATCCGCGTTATCCTCATCAAAATCTGCGACCGACTGCACAACATGCGCACACTGGAGTCGCAACCTGCCAACAAGCAATACAAGATTGCTGGCGAGACGCTATACATCTATGCGCCATTGGCTAATCGATTGGGTCTCAACAAGATCAAGTCGGAACTAGAGAACCTTAGTTTCCAATATGAACATCCAGAAGAGTATGACAACATCAAGTCGAAGTTGGCATCAACAGAAGCCTCACGACATGAGTTGTTTGACCTTTTCACTGCTCCAATCGAGAAAGCTCTCAACAAAATGGGAGTGAAATATGAAATCAAGGAACGGGTCAAAACTCCCTATTCCATTTGGAGTAAGATGCAGAACAAGCACGTTACCTTTGATGAGATATATGACATCCTGGCTGTACGCATCATCTTCACTCCCAACAATCGCGATGAGGAGATCAACGAGTGTTTCAAAATCTATGTCGCTATCTCGCAGATTTACAAGAGTCATCCCGACCGCTTGCGCGACTGGCTCAGTCATCCCAAGGCTAACGGCTATCAAGCATTACATGTCACCTTAATGTCGAAACAGGGTAGATGGATAGAAGTTCAGATTCGGAGCGACCGTATGAATGAAGTTGCTGAACAAGGTTTTGCTGCCCATTGGAAGTACAAGGAAGGTGAGGACGTGGAATATACGGAGGACGAGACTGAACTCAACGAGTGGCTGAGAACAATCAAGGAAATTCTTGACGACCCACAGCCCGATGCAATGGACTTCCTCGATGCCATCAAGCTCAACCTCTTTGCCTCAGAGATATTTGTTTTCACCCCAAAGGGTGAAATTAAGACCATGCCGACAGGATGTACAGCCCTTGACTTTGCATTCTCAATACACACTTTCTTAGGCTCACATTGTATTGGAGCCAAAGTCAACCATAAATTGGTTCCTCTCAGCCATAAGTTGAAGAGTGGAGACCAAGTTGAAATTCTGACCTCCAAGGCTCAGCATGTTCAGCCTTCGTGGATTAACTTCGTGTCTACAGCGAAGGCAAAAGCAAAGATTCAGGCTATCATACGTCGCGATAGTAGAGAATTGCAAAAACAAGGTGAGGATCTTTTTACTGAATTCTTGAAAAAGAACAATATAGAAGATAGTAACAATGCAGCAGCTCTACTCACTGAATTCCATGAGATGCGCAACCGTGAAGATTTCTTCCTGGCGATTGGTGAGAAAACTATTCTGTTAGGAGAGAAAGACGTAGATGAACTGCAAGGCAAAAATGTCTCAGACAAGCGAGGATGGCGCAAACTCGTACCCTTCCTTGGTCGCGGTAAGCAGAAAAAGGCTGCAGAAGAGCAACCGGATTTCTTCACTGTGCCAGAGAAGTTCAATCGCAAGAAACCCATCTTTATCACCGACAGCAATATTGAACAATATAAGTTCAAGCACTGTTGTCATCCAATTCCTGGTGATGACATTCTAGGATTCATCGACGGCAAACATCAGATAGAGATACATAAGCGCGCTTGCCCTGTGGCATCCAAGTTAAAGGCCAGCTATGGCAACCGTATCCTTGATGCCAAATGGGATATGCATAAGAAGTTGTTCTTTAATGCCACAATACGCCTGCAAGGTATCGACCGTATTGGTATGCTGCTTGATATTGCCCAGGTAATCTCCTCGCAAATGAGCGTAAACATCTATAAGCTGACTATCGCCACGGATGAAGGTGTATTCGACGGAACCATCGAATTGCGTGTTCACGATCGTGAAGATGTAAAGGACATTATCGACCAACTGAAAAAAATTGCCGATATGCAAGATGTTACACAAATCATGTAGGCTATCCATCATAGGCAATTAACACATCAACAAACTAAAAAAAATGAAACAACTATTATTATTGATGAGTACCATTTGGTGCATTGGTTCGTATGGAGCCAACTCCTATGACAATCCTGACACTATCATAGTGGCACGCGATGGAACAGGGCAATTCCGCAATATCAGCGAAGCCATTGAGGTCTGCCGCGCATTTATGGAGTATCACAAAGTCATCTATATCAAGAAAGGTACTTACAAAGAAAAACTCATCATACCACAGTGGCTTACAAACATCGAACTGTGTGGTGAAGATCGCAACAAAACAATTATCACTTGGGACGACCATGCCAACATCAACAAGATGGGTACATTCCGCACCTATACCTTGAAGATTCAGGGTTGCCAAATTACGCTTAAGAATCTAACCATTGAGAATAATGCTCCGAAGCTTGGACAAGCTGTTGCACTACATACAGAAGGTGACCAGCTCGTATTCCTCAACTGTCGATTCCTAGGCAATCAGGACACCATTTATACAGGTAATGCTCGCACCCGTCTTTACTTCCGCGACTGCTATATTGAGGGGACTACCGACTTCATTTTCGGACCTTCTACAGCATGGTTTGAGAGATGTAACATTTTCTGCAAGGCCAATAGCTACATCACAGCAGCCTCTACGCCAAAGGATGTAGTATATGGATATATCTTCAACCATTGCTCTATCACATGTGCAGAAGGCATAAACAAAGTCTATCTCGGACGTCCCTGGCGCAACTATGGATATACGTTATTCATGAACTGTTCATTGCCAGCACAAATTGTACCTGAAGGATGGCATCACTGGCAGAAAGAACGAGAAAATACAGCTCGCTACATGGAATTTGCCAATACGGGTAAAGGTGCCGACACCTCCCATCGTGTATTATGGAGCAGACAATTATCCCCTAAAGAGGCAAAAGCAATAACACTAAGCAAAGTGTTTGGTTTACATAGCGAGTGGGTACCAGACTTTTAGAACCTCACAATCATTACACAACAAAGCCGGACGCGATTGCATCCGGCTTTGTTGTTGTGAGGGTGATTACTGTAAAGAATCCATCTGACGCCTTAATGCCTGCAAGTCATCACGTACATTCAATAAGCGCGTAAGAACATCTGCTTTGCGGTCAGCACCATTACGATTGCTGTTGATAATCTTTTTAGCTGCTGCCAACTTAAATCCACGAACCTTAACCAGATTATGAATCAAGCGTATCTGCTCGATGTCTTTCTCCTGATACTGACGTATCATAGCAGGACCACTGGTCTTAGGTTTCAGAAAAGGAAACTCACGCTCCCAATAACGTAATGTACTCTCACTGATACCCAACATTTCCGCAACCTCCTTGATGGAGTAGTAGAGTTTCAAGTTCTTGTTAAGATTCAAAGCCATAAGTCTATTCTTTTTCTTAGAACTACTCTTTGACGGTAGCTACGACGCGCTTGTTACCTGCAGGTTCTTCGCTATCTTTCTCAAATAGTGGGCTATACCGACCTTCTGGCATATCACTCAGGACATAAGCCGAGCAAAGGCGACCTGCTACTATCTTATCGGTAGTTGCCGTGTTGGCTGCTGTCAAAGCTCTATCCAACAACGCGCCCCAGATACCCTTAGTACTTGTAGACACACTGGTATCAACACTAATCTTTCCTTCACGGTCATAGAGCGTTTCTCCAGTTTTTGTAGAGCGTAGGATAAATTCAACCTCTACCGTAATTGAACCACCAACATTGCTACGCTTCCAAGATTTGATGATGGTAAACATTGCAGCATCTGCTCCCAAAACATTGGCAAACTGTGCTAAGCCTCCTTCCAAAAAAGGTTCGGCATCATAAGCACTCTCTGTCTGGAACATCTCCATCGTCAACAATGGCGAAAATACATAGTAGCCCTTCTCACAAAGAGGCTGATGCAGCGTGGTATAAAAGAAATCCTTGGCATCAACATGGTTGGTGCGATTGATTGGTGGCATGATAACAATAGAGAGCGGTTTCTCTTCGTACATCTTTGGATATTGTTCATGACGTGTCACTGACGTCGTAGCGCATGAGGCCAACAACATGGCTGCCAGTACGATAGTAATATACTGCTTCATTTTTTCAATTGTTTTACGATTCGTGAAATATACTTCTCTGACTCAGGGTAAAGACGCATTTCCTCATTCAAGAGGACGAGCCCTTCTTCATTCTTGCCTGCCTTGCACAATAGAAAACCATACTCAGCATTTATACCTGGAGGAACGACCTGACGGGTTCCCTTCTGCTGTTTGACAACCAATTCATATTGAGCCATAGCAGCATTAAGTCTCTCCTCGGTATTACGCTTAGTGTACTGGTACGTGGCATCTTCAGAGTCATACCAAGAATACATTGCTGCCCGTGGTGTATCACATGATGCAAATAGCGTTACAACTGCTGCGAAAAAAAATACTCTCTTCATGGTAATTCAATGGTTTTAGTTTCTTGAGGTGAGAGAAAAATTTGCTTCTGATAGATGACCTGTCCCTTAAAGCTCACTGTCAGTTGACGACGACCAGGAGCGACAGCATATTGTACACCCTTGCGATTGGCTGTCTTAGGCTTCACCACCTTGGCGTCAAACTGAGTATCATCAACTTTCACTTGAACGGTGAACATACCATCACCATAGGTCTCCTTAGGGCCCACAAAAAACAAATAAGAAATATCCTCTTTACCTGTCTGCTGAGCTACAGGATAGTTCGACTTGCAACCAACCAGCAGCAATACTGCCAAAATGGTCAAATACAATGCTTTTATCTTCATTTCTTAATCTCCTCTATATAATAGTTTGACAAATTGTCCGATTTGATTGCCTCGCTTCCATTATAAGTAATGAAAGAATACTCCGTCTCAGGAGTGTCACCACCTGTTTCCGTAACAGTAACAGTACCAATCTGTTTGCCTGGCAACTCAATCATCACGCCTGTCTGCGGATTCTTTACCTTACGGCCCTTGGTCTTTACTGCAAAAATATCACCTGCCTTAACACCCTGACTGGCACCTCCGGCAATCATCTGAGCATCATTATCGTACACTAGGAAGAAGGTACGCCAAGGTTTGTCAGTGCACTTGTTGATGATGTTCTCCACCAATTGTCCGATAGCCTCGGAGATAGCCTTATCACTCAGTGTAGCATCATAGCCCGCACGTCCACCGACACCCAATGTCGTCTTTGTGGTAATCTGGGCTTGGCCCTTTGCTTCATCAGAATAAACAATAAGCCCTGTTGCGACATCTACCAAACGAATGGCAACTGCAGCTTCCACCGTCTGCATTTTTGTAGAGGTGAACACACCCTCTTTACCCGTATTCTTTCTACCGAACTCGGTAATCGAGCCTATAATCATATAGTCAGCACCGATGGTCTGCTGCAAACCACCTTCACCTTTCTTTGCCTCTTCCAACAACTGAGCCAAATCCCCTCGTTCCAAAAGCAGGAACTTATTAGAAGCAGCCAACTTGGCAGAAAGAATATCAAGAGCCTGCTTACCCATTGGATCATTTTCCCTATCATAAAAGATACCTTTGGCATACTGCGTTTCGTTTGAGAATCGGCCTATAGCCACTTTACGCTTGATAAACTTACCCTCTGGGGCAGAATTTTTTACAGGCTCAATCACCTTAGTAACCCGTTGTGCCTGTGCAGTTAATGCAAAGGCGAAAACAACAAGCACTGTAAACAACATTTTCTTCATCTATTACATCGTTTTAGTGTATAATACTTTGGCAAAGTTACAAACATTTTTAGAAAACACAATAGAATTGTGCGTAATTTTTATCTGAAACGTGTGTTTTTTGGCAGAAATATTGTAATTTTGCAGCCAAATTACAAAAATCGTAATAGTAAATCGTTTTTTAACATGATGACAGCCAACGAGATTCGCGACTCATTCAAGAAGTTTTTCGAGTCGAAACAACACGCCATCGTACCCTCTGCACCGATGGTTATCAAGGATGACCCCACGCTGATGTTCACCAACGCGGGCATGAACCAATGGAAAGATATTATCCTGGGCACACGAGATCCAGAACCACGTCGTCGCGCAGATACCCAAAAATGTCTGCGCGTCAGCGGTAAGCACAATGATTTGGAGGAGGTTGGCCACGACACATACCATCACACCATGTTTGAGATGCTTGGTAACTGGTCATTCGGTGACTATTTCAAGGAAGGTGCTATCGACATGGCATGGGAATACTTGGTAGATGTCATCGGCCTGGATCCGAAAGATCTCTATGTTACCGTTTTTGAGGGTGATGCCTCAGAGGGTTTGGAGCGTGATGACGAGGCTGAACAATACTGGTTGAAACACGTCCCTGCCGACCATATCATCAATGGCAACAAACACGACAATTTCTGGGAGATGGGCGACACAGGTCCCTGTGGTCCTTGCTCTGAGATTCACGTTGATAGCCGTACGCCCGAAGAAAAGGCAAAAAAGCCCGGTCGTGAGTTAGTCAACATGGACGATCCGCAAGTTATTGAAATATGGAACCTTGTGTTCATGCAGTTCAACCGTAAGGCTGATGGCTCTTTGGAGAAATTAGCCATGAATGTTATTGATACCGGTATGGGCTTTGAACGCCTCGTCCGTATGCTTCAGGGCAAGCATTCAAACTATGATACTGACATTTTCCAGCCTATCATTAAGGCTGAGGAACAGATGAGCGGCATGAAGTATGGTAAAAAGGAAGAAACCGATGTAGCTATGCGCGTCTGTGCTGATCACCTACGCGCCGTTTCTTTCTCTATTGCTGATGGTCAGCTGCCTAGTAATGCCAAAGCCGGCTATGTCATCCGTCGTATTCTCCGTCGTGCCGTACGCTATGCCTATACCTTCCTTGGACAAAAGGAAGGATTCCTCTATAAACTCGTCCCCACCCTCGTGCACGAGATGGGCGATGCTTTCCCTGAACTCAAGGCTCAACAGCAACTGATTACCAAGGTTATCAAGGAAGAAGAAGACAGTTTCCTGCGTACTCTCGATAAAGGTATCAGCATGCTCGACAAGGCGATGGAGGAACTGAAGACCATGGGCAAGAGCCAATTGGATGGTGTGCAGGCCTTCCGTTTATTCGACACTTACGGATTCCCTCTTGATCTCACAGAGCTCATCTGCCGTGAGAACGGCTTTACCGTTGACGAGGAGCAGTTCAACATAGAGATGCAGAAGCAGAAGGAACGTGCCCGCAATGCCGCCGCTGTGGAGAACAGTGACTGGGTAGAGCTGAAGGCTGGCGAGCAGCAGTTCGTGGGCTACGACTATACCGAATACAACTGCCATATTCTGCGCTACCGCAAGGTGACTCAGAAGAAGAACGAGTTCTATGAGCTGGTACTCGACGCCACTCCTTTCTATGGCGAGATGGGTGGTCAGGTCGGTGAATCGATACCAAGCGCGAGAACAACCAGAGCGTGCATATCGTGAAGCAGTTGCCCAAGAACCCTGCCGCAGAGTTCATGGCCTGTGTAGATACCGACAAGCGCAACGCCTCTGCTGCCAACCATACCGCTACCCACCTGCTCGACTATGCCCTGAAGCAGATTCTGGGCGACCACGTAGAGCAGAAGGGTTCGTTTGTCTCGCCCGACACGCTGCGCTTCGACTTCTCCCACTTCGAGAAGGTCAGCGACGAGCAACTACGCGAAGTAGAGCGCATGGTCAACGACATGATTCGTCAGGACATCCATATCGATGAGCATCGCGATGTTCCCTTCGACGAGGCCAAGAAGCTCGGTGCCATCGCCCTGTTCGGCGAGAAGTATGGCGACAAGGTGCGTGTGGTCCGTTTCGGTCCCAGCTGTGAGTTCTGTGGTGGTATCCATGCCAGCTCAACAGGTCGCATCGGTTTCTTCAAGATCATCTCTGAGAGCAGTGTTGCCGCTGGTATTCGCCGCATCGAAGCACGCACTGGTAAGGAGTGTGAGGAATTGGTGTATCAGACTGAGGATATTCTGAAGGCTGTGAAGGCATTCTTCAACAATGCCAAGGACCTGCAGGGTGTTATCCAGAAATATATTGAGGAGCACGACAGCATGAAGAAGGAGATTGAAGGTTTCCAGGCACAGGCTGTTGAGCGTGCTGCCAAGACACTCGTTGAGAAGGCTCGCCTGGTCAATGGCGTCAAGGTGGTTACCAGCGTATTACCTATGAATCCTGCCGCTGCCAAGGACCTTGCCTTCAAGATTCGTGCAGCCGTGGAGGGTTCATTGCTCTGTGTGCTGGGTACCCACGATAACAACAAGCCCCAGCTCTCTATCATGATGAGCGACGACATGGTCAGCGACCACGGACTGAATGCCGGTCAGATGGTTCGCGAGGCTGCCAAGCTCATTCAGGGTGGTGGCGGTGGTCAGCCCCACTTCGCCCAGGCTGGCGGTAAGAATGTCGATGGCCTCAGTGCTGCTGTCGACAAGGTCATCGAACTGGCCCACCTGTAAGCGAGTTCTCTGGACAATAAATTTATAAGTGCTGCACGGAAAAGGAAGCCACTCTTCTCTTTTCCGTGCACTCTTTATTCTTGTGTGTAACCTGACGGCCGTGAGAAGTAACGTGTCGGCTGCGAGACGTAACAACTTGAAGACAAATGGATTGTTGCCCGTGATGAATACAATGGGCTTTTAGAAAACGAAGTCCACCTTCTTGACGTTGCTGCCGTAGATGGTACGGAAATCGTCTTTCATGGAGATGACGTAGTAGCCGGCTTCTTTCCACTGAGTAGCCAGTTTAAGCGCTTTCTCACGGTTGGCGTGGTCGCGCTCCTCATCGTCGGCAACCAGCATAAAGGCTGCGCTCTTATACTTGCTGTTGCTGAGGCAGTAGTTGTGCATAGCCTGGTCGCCACCGCTGTTGCCAAACGAGAGTACAGGCACCTTGCCTATTTCCTGTGCAATCTGCAGTACCTTGTTGGTCTTCAGATTCTTGATAATCAGTTCGTCCGTACGTATCAGATAGTCTTCTTTTCCCATGGTGAAGTTCACACCAGGGGTGTCTCCCTGCTTGGTGGATGCCAGTTTCACGTCCATACCGATGACTCTGTTGGGAGCAATACCGAGTGGCTCAACCAGTGCGCGGCAGATGAAGCGGTCGGAGCCGGACACCACATAAAGAGTGAAGCCATTGTCCTTCAGGTATTCAAACACCTCGCGCATGGGTTGGTAGATGGCCTCTCCATACGTCATTCCTGTGAATCCGTTGGCAGGTTTGGCGGCATAGTCTTTCACGTAGGTGTCAAATTCAGCCAACGTCATTCCTGCATAGGCTTTCGCGGCAGCATAAGCATGAATCATGTCAAAACCGCTGGGCAGTGCTTTCCCATTGCGTACGAAGTCTCTGATGTTTTGGGCAGCCTCGCGCACGTCCTCAGGAGCCTTGTCGCGATAAGTGGGGTCGTCCAATACGCGGTACTCCAGCATGTTGTATTCAAAATAGCTGGGGTATAGCTCGCACACGAAGGTGCCGTCCATGTCGAAGGTGGCAATGCGGTCTTCTTCTTTGATAAAGTTAGCCGATTGGGGATTCGTTACTTCTTCCACATACAGTTTCAGTGCCGACAGAGCGTCGCACTCGTTCCATGAGGCGAAATAATTCTTCTTAGCAGGTGACTCTACATCGTTGGTACTGCTGCATGATGTCATTACAGCGGGGCTGCAAACTGTCAGACAGGCAGCCAGCATCCACATTACATATTTTTTCATCATTAATACTGGTTGTTGTTGTTTGTAATTCTGCGGCAAAGGTACTAATTTTTTTTCATTCTTATAGATATATTGGTGTAAATTCGATGAATAATGGGCTGAAACAATAGTTAACAACTAAAGAAACTAATTAAAATAGTTTAAAAACTAATCATTTTAGTTACATATAACGAAAACTTTTAGTTACTTTGCGGCAGATATTGATATTAACGCAATAAAGAAGGTTAACTTAAAACCCGTAAGAAATGAAGAAACTGACCAACAAGGAAAAAGAAATCATGGATTTGTACTGGCAGTACGGTCCGATGTTCGTCCGTGAGTTGCAGGAACACTATGCCGAGCCTCGCCCTCACTTCAATACGCTGTCTACCATTGTCCGCATCCTGGAACGTGAAGGCTTCCTCGACCATAAGCAGTTTGGCAATACCTACCAGTACTATCCGCTGATTTCAGAAACGGAGTACGGACGCAGGTCCATTGCAGGTATCATCAAGAACTACTTCGACGACTCCTACCTCTCTGCCGTCTCCTCGTTTGTCAAAGAAGAGAAGATCAGCGTAGAGGAACTGCGCGAACTCATTGACCAGATAGAAAACCAACAATCGTAAGCGTATGACCGACTTTCTGATATACGATGCCAAGGTGGCAGTGTTGATAGCGGTGTTCTATATGTTCTACCGCCTGATGCTCAGTCGTGAGACATTCCACAGAGTAAACCGCGTGGTACTGTTGCTGACGGCAGTAGCCTCGTTTGTGTTGCCATTGTGCGTTATCACCATGCACAAGACGGTGACGCTGGAGGCAACGCCGATGGTGACGGTAGGCGATGTCCAGGTGGAGACAGCCGCTGAAACGCCTTCAGCACCTTGGCAGTTGCCGCTGTCCATCCTATTTATAATAGGTATGGTGCTGACGCTGTGCCACACGTTGTCGTCGGTATTGAAAGTCTGGCTGTTAATACGTAAAAGCGAGCGTCATCCACAACCTGATGGCACTATTCTCTGCGTGACCGGTAACGCTGAGGTGTCGCCATTCAGCTGGATGCACTATATAGTAATGAATCGCAGTGACTACGAAGAACATAACGCTGCCATTCTTGCTCATGAACGGGGACATATCCGTCTCAGACACTCCTGGGACCTGCTCCTCGTGGACCTGCTCACCGCCCTCCAGTGGTTCAACCCCGCCATGTGGATGTTGCGCCAGGACTTGCGTGCCATCCATGAGTATGAGGCCGACGGTGCAGTACTCTCTCAAGGGATTAATGCGCGTCAATATCAATATCTGTTAATCACCAAGGCCGTAAGCATTGGCGGGTACTCCATTGCCAACGGTATCTCTCACAGTACCCTCAAAAATCGTATAACCATGATGTTACATAAGAAATCACAGAGAACCAGTCTGTTAAAGCTCCTTGCCCTGTTGCCCATCGTCAGTACTGCTCTGGCGCTGAATGCCGAGACCATTACTGACTATCGTTATGAAGAGCCCCAGAAAAAGATTATCAAGAAAGGCAAGAAGAATACGACCATCAAGACCAATGCCGTCAATGAAATCGTCGTTGTGGAACAGACTCCTCCCGTTCAAGAGAAGGTGAAGCCCGTTGAAATGCCCAACCCATTGAAGGTCGAAAAGCAAGAGAACGCCTTCGATGTCGTTGAAGAGATGCCTCAGTTTCCTGGCGGTCCGTCCGCACTGTTTGAGTTCCTCGGCAAGAACGTACGCTATCCTGAGGCAGCTTATAAGGCTGGTGTTCAGGGGCGCGTCATCGCCACTTTTGTCGTAGAGAAAGATGGCAGCATCTCTGAGGCTAAGGTTGTCAAGCACATGTCAGCAGAATTGGATGCTGAAGCTCTGCGTGTCATTAACTCCATGCCCAACTGGACACCGGGCAAGCAGAATGGTGTGGCAGTGCGCGTCAAGTACACCGTACCCATTACCTTCAGGTTGCAAGGAAATGACGTAAACGGAAATAAAGAATAAACACTCTCATTGATAATGAACAAGATCCAATCATTGTTCGCCCTCGCCCTGCTGACGGTTTCTCCTGTCGCAGGGCGAGGGACACCAACTGCCCAACTTACAGAAATGACGGAGAAAGCCGAAGAGATGCTCAAATATTATAGAATGTCTCGTCGATTACCTGTTCGACAATCTGGGGGAAATGCTCCATCTCCAATTGGTGCTCTTTAGCCGCAATATCATCAGCAGAGTCTTCGGGTGATAGTGCAACACGGTATTGTGCGATAATCTCGCCAGAGTCGCAGACGGGGGTGACATAGTGTACTGTCATTCCTGTCTCTGTTTCGCCAGCAGCCTTCACCGCTTCATGCACATGATGTCCCCACATTCCCTTTCCACCATACTTGGGCAGCAAAGCGGGATGGATATTGACAATGCGACGGGGATACGCTTCAATAAGAAAATCAGGAACCAATGGCAGGAAACCTGCAAGTACAACAAAATGTATATTATACTTCTTGAGCAGGGGCATCATCACTTCAAAATTGTTGAGCTCTGGCTTGGGCGTCACAGCTGTGGGCACACCTAATCGTTCCGCACGCACCAAGCCATAGGCATCAGTCTTATTGCTAACCACAAGGGCGCAGTTAACACGCTCCGAACCGCTGAAATGGCGTATTAGGTTCTCACAATTCGTGCCGCTTCCCGACACAAAGATGGCGATGTTTACTTTCTCCATATTCACTAAATTGTGTGCAAAGGTAACGCTTTTTCACGGAAACACCAAATCTACACTTCACTCATGTACCATAAAAAAACGACAGGAACATCCGCTTTTAAATATTATTAACGTTATTTTAAGAGACAGGGAAACGTAGTTTCGCAAATTATTAGTACTTTTGCCATCAGAATGGTGTGTGACACTAAAACAAAGAATTACAAAACTTCACAACAATATGAACAGATTTTTATCAACAATGATGGGGCTGGTAGTGCTGCTTGTTGCCCATGCGCAGAATGTAGCTACAGCCGGGTTACACCAGCCTGTGAATGTTAACGATGCCGTAGTAACAGGTGGTGTACTACGAACACAAGTACTGCGCGATTCACTCATGATGAATCCTGAGACGGGAAAGATTGAAAAGACCCCTGTCATAGTCGATTTTATAGACATTCCTGTAGAGCAACTGGGTAGCAACCCCGAGGAGGCCATTGAGGCTGCTAAGGCCGTCCGCCGCCGAGCCAGTGCCTCCAGTGAGATGGAATATAGTGACTATTACTCTGGTACAGCTTATTACCTCTACACTTTCAATTATCCTTCCATCGACAAGCATGGCAACACAATAATCCTGTCCTCTTTGGCTGCATTTCCCTATTTCAGTAATTCCGAATGGAATAGCGGAAAGTATCGTTTCAACAACGTTATCATAGGTTGTCACTGTACCATCACCAGTAACAAAGAGTGCCCGAGTTTGTACACGAAGAGCGGTTCCTTCCAGTCTGATGTTAGTATGATGCAATACTATGCAACAAGGGGAAAAGGCCCTAAAAAGAAATCGACAGACGATCCAGCATATTACAATGTGCTCATCATGCCCGACTACGAAGGCTATGGCGTCACCAAAACCCGTCCACATCCCTACCTCTATCAGGAGCTTACAGCACGTCAGGTAGTGGATGGTGTACGCTACGGCATGGCGCTGTTCAGAGATGGAAAATTCACCAATAAGGACGGCGGTGCTTCAGCATCACATGCTGCCCAGTCTGCATCTCCTTTCCGTTATGGCAAATATGTACCCATCGGCGCCTCGCAGGGCGGCTCGGTAGCAATGGCTGTACACCGTTTCATTGAGCAGAACAACTTGAACGGATTGATGCCGCTTGCTGGCTCTATCTGTTGTGACGGTCCCTACGACCCTGTTGCCACTCTGAAGTATTTTATGAAAGCTGATGAGGCTGCAGGCCATAAAGCCGGAGAATTAACGATGCCCGTTGCTATTGCATTAATCATCAAGGGTATGCTCGACACCAACCCGCTAATGATGAAGTATAAGGCAACTGACTTCTTCACACAGACATTCATTGACACAGGCATCCTCGATATTATTGCCAACAAACAGTATGAGAATCTGGAGAAGACTACCGATGATGTCAAAAATTACCTGAAAAAACTGTATAAGCAGGACAAATACAAACAGCTCCTTACATCTGATGGCAGGTGCAATCTGCAATATGCTCTTACTAGCAGAGCTTGGGAGTATATGAATGCGATGGCGAACAACGCATCACTACCCGACTACGAAGAGATGAACGACCTGATTGCTGCCTTAGAAAGCAACAACCTGACGAAAGACTGGACGCCTCAGCATCCTCTCTGTTTGTTCCACTCTACAAGGGATACAGTAGTACCTAACGATAATTTTATCAGTGCAAAAGATGCCTTTAGCGGAAAGGTAACCCTCTATGTGGACAACACTGACACTAAAGACCATGTAGAAGCATGTAAGAACTTTATTTTCGCTTTCTTTAGCACTTCTCCAGACATCAAGTTCATACGCACCCTTTTTAACTACGGAAATGACCAATATGCGCCTTTCATTCCATAAAACGATAAGACTATGAAACGAACTATATTAGCAATACATCTTCTTCTCCTTACTGCATTGCTGGCTGTGGCCGACGATTACAAGGTCACTGTGGAGAGTAATCAATTAACTGTCACTGTGAGACAGGATGGAACAACCTATACAATAGGTAATGGGCGCGTTGCCTCCATTCCTCAATATAAGGAGGGTACACTGATTATTCCGAGAATTACAAACGTTCCGGGTGATCAGAACGTTGTTGGCAAATTCGCTTTTCGCTTCTGCACCGGCATCAATAAGATTGTCATCGAAGAGGGTATCACGTCTATTGAGGATTTCGCATTCATTGGCTGTAGCGGTGTTACAAGCATCGAATTGCCAACAACGCTCACCAAGGTTGGTCGCGGAGCCTTTATCGGCCTGCCCAATCTTTCTAAGATAGTATGTAAGGCCACTGCTGCTCCTGTGTGGTTGCGCGCTGATGTCTTCTCTTACGAGGGTACTGCGGCAAGTATGGCAGAAGATGCTAAGAAGAGAATACTCTATGTACCTGCAGGTCATACCAGCGACTACAGTATATACAAGTTTAATGATAAAGTGGGCTGGGCAGATGCTTTTGCACGTATCTATGAAATCGACGAGGACCCGCAAGAGATAACATCCTTGGCAGACCTACAGGCGTTCCGCGATGCAGTGAATAGCGGTTCTTTATACAAGAACAGTAACAGCAAGATGGTGATACTGACAACAGACATCGACTTGTCCAGTATTGACAATTGGGAGCCTATCGGTACAAATAGTCATAATTTCGATGGTGTATTCGATGGCGGAGGACACATCATTAAGAATCTCAAAGTCAATCAGTCTTCCAATAATTATCAAGGATTATTCGGTTATGCCGATGACGCAACAATCTACAACCTGCACCTACAGAATCCCAAAGTTGCAGGTAGAGACTATGTTGGCAGTGTTCTCGGCTATGCTGCTAATGGCACTCGTGTTTCCGACGTGCTGGTAACCAGTGACGCTGCCGACTACACCGTTTATGCCTCTAATGGCAGCGGTGGCGGTATCGTAGGCTATGCTTCTAACGGTACCATAGAGCGCTGCATGTTCCGCGGAAGAGTAAAGTGTAAGGGTTGGACTGGCGGCATTGTCGGCAATGTAGCAAGCAATGTTACCATCACCGACTGCTCGGCTTCCAACTATCTCGAAAACATAAACACGACAAACGGACAAGCCATCGGTGGTATCGTTGGTGGTGCAGGTAGTGTCAACATCAGTCGCTGTTTTGCAAGAAATCAGATTTCGTACTCAGTAGAGCCAACTTTAGGTTCAATTATTGGAGAAACTAATCAGGATGTGGCAAGTACCATTTCAAACTGTGCCTATTGGACTGATAAAGACATTAGCGTTGTGATAGGACACTCTCTTCTATCAACAACCCAATCTGGCAATGTGAAGTATTCAGCTGAAGCCGACATGAATCAGAATAAGACCAAGACTGTGCTAGGTACGGACAACTGGTATTATTTCACAGACAACTATATAGACTATCCTGTGCCTCTCACACTGAAAGACATGTATATTAACAACTGTGTAGATGTCGTTTCCGGTGATTTCGTTTATCGCTTTGCTGGTAACGGCAACACAAGCTACGAGTTAGTGAAATATACGGGAAGTGATGCATCAGTTACCATTCCTGCCACCTACAACTCGAAGCCTGTTACAGCCATCTTCGATAAAGTGTTTATGGACAACAAGACGTTGACCACCATCACGCTGGGCAGCAACCTGCAGAGTATTGGCAAGAGTGCTTTCGAAAACTGCGATGCACTGACTGCTATCGACCTCCCTGACGCTGTAACCAATGTGAAGGAAAATGCTTTCTACGGCTGTGACAATTTGACAAGTTTCAATATTGGCACTGGTTTCAAAGACTACGATGGCAATTTCCTTGTCAACTGTCCCAAGTTGACCACGCTGACTGCATCGCGTGGCAACAGCAATGGTTTCCTCTGTGTGGACAATGTACTGATGCACAATTCTACTGGCAACTTCAGCGATGTTGTCATCTGCGCACCAGGCAAGACTGGCGACTACACAATACCTACGGCAAGCCTCACGGAAGATAACGTTTGGATCAAGAGTAGCAGTTTTACTTCTTGCACTGAACTCACCAGCATCACGTTCCCAGGTGGAAAGCGATACAAACTGGACAATGCCATATTTGAGGGGACCTACAACCTCCGCTATGTGGATATGTCAAACGTTGACGGCTTCATTGATGAGAATAAGGCTACTGTCAATGTACACGTGAATCGTAGCAATACTGACAATCCTTTCTATGGGTTCGGCAATCACACCATCCTCTATCTGCCTTACGGTAATAGCACTGAAGAATACGAGTCGAACATACTTATCATGGACCCAGGAAAAACTGAAGCGACAACTAACTATTTCTACTTGGTGGATGATATAGACTTCAGCCTGAAGGTGCCAGTCACCTCTACCGATGGTGTCTTCTATGAGCGTGACATCAATTACACTTCGCAGGCCGAAAGCGAAAGCTATTCCGCTCAAGGCTTCACAATCTATCTGCCATACGCCATCACACTCGACAATGATAATGCCAAGGTGTATGCGCCCTCAGCTATTAATAGTGTATCAGGTACTACTACCATCACTTTCAGCGAGGTTGCCAACAAGCAGATGGCAGCTTATACACCTTATTATATAGTCATAACGGAAGAACAGGAAATAGATTTCAGCGCAGTCGGATCTGTCACAATTTCTGTGCCTCCTACAGGAGAGCCAGCAGCCATCAGCGGATTCATGTTCAAAGGGACAACAGCAAAGATTCCAAACTCAACACTCTACGACGCTCAGAAGCCTGCCTACCTGCTGCAAAGTGATGGTAAATGGCATAAAGTGCCCGAAAATCAACCTGAGGCCTTTGTCCATCCATTCCGTGCTTACTTCCAAGCTACCACTAATAGTGCTCGTTTCCTTGATATGACATTCGAGGATGATGAAGCAACCGCTATCGCCCCCGTTATCCAAACTATTGACGCAGATGGCACAGAGCACTACTACGACATGAACGGTCGCCAACTCAACGGCAAGCCCCAAAAGGGCATCTATATCCATCAAGGTAAAAAGTATATGAACAAATAGGAGGACACAGCAATGAAGAAACCATATGAAAAACCCGCTATATGCGTGATCCCGCTTAAATATCAATCCTGTTTGTTGGATACTAGTCTTTTAGACACCTTGTTATCAGAAGATGAAGAATATATTGACTGGGATAATGATGGAGGTCAATAGACCGTCATAGCTTTTTCCTGTCAAGCAGAATTTCTATAAGACGAGGAACGGCGTAGTTGTCTATGTCGGCTTCTGGAATCCAGAAATATCCTTCTGGGAGTGGTGGGCGCTCTTCAGTCTCCCACATCCAGAAGTCGGCATAGAGAATACGATGTGTGAGGACATGCTTGACG
>CADCBH010000014.1 GCA_902799655.1 uncultured Bacteroidales bacterium | reverse complement strand
GCTGTCGGTCGTACTCTCCGTACCTTTCGGACTGGCAGGCTGTTTCCTCTTCACGATGATGTTCGGTCATGCCAACGATATCTACATGCAGATTTCGCTCATCATGCTGATTGGTCTGCTGGCCAAGAACGCTATCTTGATTGTACAGTTCGCACTGGAGCGTCGTCAGACTGGTATGGCCATCTCGTGGTCGGCGGTGCTGGGTGCCGCTGCCCGTCTGCGTCCTATCCTGATGACCTCTTTGGCCATGGTTATCGGTCTGTTGCCCATGATGTTTGCCTCGGGTGTTGGCAAGAATGGTAACCAGACACTGGGTGCCGCAGCCGTTGGTGGTATGTTGATTGGTACGATTCTACAGCTCTTTGTCGTTCCTACGTTGTTTGTGATTTTCCAGACTTTGCAGGAGAAGATCTCGCCATTGAAGTTCGAGGATGAGGAGAATGCAGAAGTTGCTGCTGAGTTGGAACAGTATGCACATTCCGAACCCGTTACTTATGAATTGGAGAAATAAACGACTATGAAGAAGATTATGATATTTGCAGCCGTTTCACTGCTGATGAGCAGTTGCGGCCTATATAATAAGTACGAGCGTCCTGATGTGAATGCAAAAGGGTTGATTCGTGATGCCATGAATGATGCTGACACGTTGGCGGTCCAAGATACGGCATCGTTTGGCAATATGCCTTGGCGCGAAGTGTTCACCGATCCGCAGTTGCAGGCGCTCATCCAACAGGGACTCGAGAAAAATACGAACCTGTTGAATGCAGCACTCAATGTACAGATGTATGAGGCGATGCTGAAAGCTGCCAAGCTGGCATTCCTGCCTGCTATCAATATTGGCTCAACATCACCTATGGGTCAGATATCTACAACACATACAGACCCGTCGGTGACCACCAAAAGCTATTCTTTGCCCGTCTCTGCTTCATGGACAGTTGACCTTTTTGGAAATATCCTGTCTCAGAAACGCTCAACACAGATGCAGTTGCTGGGCATGAAAGACTATCAGATGGCTGTGCGTGCCTCTTTGATTAGTGGTATTGCCAACAGCTACTACACGCTGCTGATGCTTGACGAGCAGTTACGTATCGTAACGGAGATGTCTGCCATGTCGAAGGAGACATGGGAGATGATGCAGAAGCAGTTTGAGTTGGGACGTGCGCGCTCAACGAGTGTGCAGAGTGCACAGGCTGCCTATCTGAATACGCAGACGCAGATGAATGACTTTAAGCGTCAGATACGTGCTACAGAGAATGCACTGTCGTTGCTCATCGGTGATGCAGGGCATCAGATTCCGCGTTCTACTATGGATCGCCAGGTGTTGCCTTCACAGTTAGCTGCCGGTGTAGGTGTGGCTCTGCTTCAGAATCGTCCTGATGTCCATCAGGCCGAGATGAGTCTGGCCTCATGCTTTCACGAT
Source organism: uncultured Bacteroidales bacterium (assembly GCA_902799655.1). Taxonomy (GTDB): domain Bacteria; phylum Bacteroidota; class Bacteroidia; order Bacteroidales; family Bacteroidaceae; genus Prevotella. The sequence goes on along the minus strand of CADCBH010000014.1, from coordinate 68,840 downwards.
ATTCAGACGGCTCGCTCGAAGTTCTATCCCAATATTACTGTGGGTGCCTCGGCTACTTTCTCAAATGGCAATGGTGCTATGAATCCTGGTAAGTGGATTACGTCGGTCTTTGGCTCTCTCACGCAGCCCGTTTTCAATCGTGGCGCGTTGACAGCTAACCTGAAGGTGAGCAAGTTGAAGTATGAGCAGGCTTTCAATAACTGGCAGAATGCCATATTGAAGGCAGGCAATGAGGTAAGTAATGCACTGGTTAACTATAATGCTTACAACGACAACTCCAAATTGGAGTCAGAACGCATAGAGGTACTCTCTAAGAGTGTAGAGGATACCAAGGAACTGTATCAGAGCAGTGGCAGCTCGTATCTGGAAGTACTTACTGCTCAACAGCAGCTGCTTTCTGCACAGATCAACAAGGCGACTGATGACTTCAATAAGATGCAGGCAGTAGTGAGCCTCTATACAGCATTAGGTGGAGGCGGAAAGTAATGGTAATTGATAATTGACAATTGATAATTGAAAATCATGGCAAGCGAAATATCCCCCAAAGCTGATGTAAGCCCCAAGGCGACAATTGGCAACAACTGTAAGATATTCCCTTTCGTATATATCGAAGACGATGTGGTGATTGGTGACGATTGCATCATCATGCCTTTTGTCAGCATCCTGAACGGGTCACGTATCGGTAGTGGCAACAAGATTCACCAGGGTGCTGTCATCGGTGCCCTGCCTCAGGACTTCCACTACCGTGGCGAGAAGTCGTACGTAAAGGTTGGCAACAACAATGTGATTCGCGAGAATGTGGTCATCAACCGTGGTACCTATCGCGATGGCACTACTGTCATCGGTAATCATAACTACTTGCTGGAAGGTGCCCATATCAGCCACGATACCGTGGTTGGTACCTACTGCGTATTTGGCAACGGCGTAGAGATTGCTGGCGACTGCGTTATAGGCAATGGTGTCATCTTCTCTACCGGTGCCATTCAGAATGCCAACACCCGTGCTGGCGATATGTCGCTGATTCAGGCTGGCTGTGCCTTCTCGCACGACGTACCTCCCTATGTGATTGCAGGTGGTAACCCCATGGAATATGGCGGTCCGAATACCAAGATTATGGACTATGCCGGTATCGACAAGAAGGTTCAGAAGCATATTGCCAATGCCTATCGTCTCTTGTTCCACGGTAAGACCAGCGTGTTCGATGTCATCAATCAGATTCGAGACCAGGTGCCCGATGGCCCTGAGATTCAGAACATCATCACGTTCCTGCAGAACTCTAAGCGAGGCATCATGTGCAAGTAAGCTCAGATACCCTATATCAACAATAAGAGGATGTGCGTTGGCACATCCTCTTATTGTTCTGTATGGTTTCACGTCTTTTGTTTACTTCGTGCCACCACCGAGGGCGATGTAGAGGGAGATAACGGCCTGGGCACCCTTGTACAGGTTAGCGGCCTCGCTGAGTTGGGCCTGGAGCAAATCCTCCTGGGCCATGAGCACCTCAATGTAGCTGGCCTTGCCGTTGTCCATCAGTTCGTGTGTACCAGTATAGGCATCGTAGAGCACCTCGACCTGACGACGGTAGTAGCCATATTTCTCTTGGGCACTCTCACAGTCGGCCATAGCTTCGTTCACCTGATTACCGGCATCGATGACGGTCTGGACGTACTTGTTCTGCAGGTCCTCATAGGTCAGTTTGTTAATCTTCAGATTGGCTATCAGTTTGCCACGGGCAAAGATGGGCTGTGTCAACTGGCCTACAGCTGTCAGGAGCAGTTTGCCGGGATTGATAATCATTTCGCCTGCAGAGTTTGTCCAGCCTGCCGTTCCCGTCAGCGTGATGCTGGGGAAGAAAGCTGAACGGGCAGCCTGCGTGTTGTAGAAGGCCTCCTCCATGGCGTGGTTGGCCATGCGGATGTCAGGACGCTGCTCAAGCATCGTGGCAGGCACGCCAATCTTCAGTAACTGAGCATTGATCATGTGCTGATCAAGAGGGTCCTTGGGTTTCTCGGTGAGAGAAGAGGTGCCCCACTTCTTACGCTCTATGTGCTGTGGCGTGATGGCCAGCAGTTTGCAGAGGGCGTTCTCGGTGGAACGGATACTGCGGCGCGTGTCGACAATCTGTGTCTTGACATTGATGTACGATGCCTCCATCTGGTTGACAGCGGTGGCATAAGCCTTACCGTTCTCGAAGAGCGACTTCTGCGTTTCGAGCGAGGAACCCCAAAGGCTGTCAGTCATGGTCAGGATATCCAACTGGCGATCAAGCAGCTGTAGCATGTAGTACTGCTGGGCAACAATACTGATTAGATTGGTTCGCACGGCTTCTTCATACATCTGAGCCTGCAGGAGCACGGCCTTCGAGGCACGCTTCTTGTTGGTAATGGAGGCAAAGACATCGACATCAATCGAAAGTTGCAGCGGCAGGTTGTAAGTCTTACTCCATGGGTTGTTGTCAAACTTGGCGAGCGTGCCCTGCGGTGCTAAGTAGAGCGACGGCAGGTAGGCAAGTTTGGCGGCCTTCAGCGCTGCCTCGCTCTTCTCCACGGCTATACGGGCAGAATTCAGGTCGGTATTGCTGGCCAGCGCTTGTTCGATGAGTTGCTGTAGCATCGGGTCGGTAAAGAACTCGCGCCACGACAGCTGTGCGACGGATTCACCTCCGGTGTCAGCGCCCTGGTCTGTACCGAACACGCCAGCAGGTGTTTCCACCTTATTATCATACTTATTATATAGGCCGCAGCCCGTGAGCAACATACTCACGGATGCAGCGACAATCAGATTCCTTAGTCTTTTCATTAGTCTATAACTTCTTTAACTTCACTAACTTCTTTAACTTCTTTCACTTTCACTGTGCTCCCCTGGAACTTCTCATGCAGTTTCTGGAACACGATAAAGAAGGCGGGAACGACGAAGAGTAGGGCAATGGTGCCGACGCTCATACCACCGATGACACCAAGGGCGAGGGCACGGTTACCATTGGCACCAGCACCACCCTCAATGACGAGCGGTATCATACCTATGATCATCGTAGCCACCGTCATCAGAATGGGGCGCAGGCGCTCCTTGCAAGCCTCAAAGGCAGCCTCGGAAATACCCATGCCCTGGGCACGGCGCTCGGAAGCGAACTCCGTAATCAGGATGGCTGTCTTAGACAACAGACCAATCAACATGATGACACCCGTCTGCAGATAGATGTTGTTGTCCATGCCTGGTATACCTTGCGTATAACCGAGGTAAGCGAAGATAAAGGCGCCCATCAGTCCGAATGGCACACTGAACAGCACGGCCCACGGGGTGAACCACGAGTTGTACAGAGAGGCAAGGATGAGATAGATCAGGATGGCACAGATGATGTAGATGATGGCGGTGGCATTAGAGCCAGAAGCCTCCTCCAACTCGCGCGACATACCACTATATTCGTAGGTGGCCGTAGCAGGCATCTCCTCCTTGAATACCTCGGCGATGACTTTGTGGGCGTCGCCCTCGGTATAGCCGCTTCCTGCAGAGATATAGCAAGTGATGCTCTGGAACAGGTTGAAGTGCTCGATGTTGGCAGGACCAACAATCTGCTTCAGCGAGACGAACTCGGAGATGGGTGCCATCTTGCCGCCCCTCACCTGCACGAAGATATTGTTCAGTGACTGCGGGTCGAGACGATATTCGGGCGAGGCAGCAGCCATGATGCGGTAGACCTTACCAAACTGGTTGAAGTTGCCAATGTATGCACCACCGCAGAAAGTACCTAACGTGTTGAGTACTTCAGCAGCCGACACGCCGGCACGGTCACACTGGACAGGATCAATGTCGACCTGATATTTCGGGAAACGCTCAGAGTAGGTAGACATAGCGGAGGCTATCTCCGGACGCTCAGACAATTTGGCTAAGAAGTGCTCGGTCTGCTTGGCAAACTCAGACAGGTTGCCGTCGGTGGGGTCTTCCACCACAAGGCTCACACTGTTACTCGTACCATAGCCAGGTATCTGAGGCAACTCAAAGGGCAGCACCTGCACATTCTTGATGTCCTGACAGTCAAAGTAGAAACGGTACATGACGAGGGTCAACAGATGGTTCATGCCCGGACGATCCTCCCAGTTCTTCAGACGGACGATGAGGGTGGCAAAGTTGGAACCAGCACCAGAGAACATACCGTAACCGCAGCATACGGAAAAACTCTCTAACTCGGGAATATTCTTTACCTTCGCCTCCACTTGTTTCACCATCTCACGGGTCTGCTTCAGTGTGGTGCCTTCCGGTGCACGCAGTTCGGCTAGGAACACACCCTGGTCCTCCTGTGGCACGAGGCCTGACGGCAGACTCTTCATGAAGAACATCAGCAGTACGGCAGCCACAGCCAAGAAACTCCATGCCAAGATGGGACGTTTGATGAACTTCTGAACGCTCTTGCTGTATTTGTTGTAGATGGCATTATAACTGACGGTATAGGCCTTCTTGGTATAGTAGGTCAAACCCTTGCCATCCTGCTTGCCTTCCTTCATCCTCATCATAATGGCGCAAAGGGCAGGACAGAGCGTGAGGGCCGACACGCACGACAAACCGACAGAAGAGGCAATCGTGATACCGAACTGGGTGAAGAACGTGCCTGACGTGCCGGGCATAAAGGTCACGGGAATGAACACAGCCATAAATACTAAGGTACACGATACCACGGCTACCGACACTTCGTTCATGGCCTGGCGGGTAGCCTCACGGGCATCGCTGATACCACCCTCCATTTTTGCCATGACAGCTTCGACCACCACGATGGCGTCGTCCACCACTGTACCGATGGCCAGCACCAGTGCAAACAGCGTCAGGATGTTGAGCGAAAAACCTGCCAGCGAGACGATGGCAAAGGTTCCCAATAGTGAAACGATAATCGAGATAGAGGGGATGATGGTGGCCTTGAAGTTCTGCAGGAAGAAGAACACCACAAGCACCACGAGGATGATGGCGATGATAAGCGTCTCCACCACGTTATGGATGGCGGCAAAGAGGAAGTCGTCACTGGTCATCAAGGTTATAAACTCCAGACCGGCAGGCATGTTGGCCTTCAGCTCCTCAAACGTCTTGTTGATGCGGGCATTCACCTCGGTAGCGTTGGCACCCGGAGCCTGGAAGACCATGAACATAGCACCCGGACGGTCTTGAATGTTCGACGTGAAGTTGTAACTCATGGCACCAATCTTCACTTCGGCCACATCGCTCAGGTGCAGCATGCCGCCGCCACTGGTGCGTAGCACGATGTCGTTGAACTCTTCAACGCTTTTCAGCGTACCCTTGTACTGCATGCTGTACTGGTAGGAGTTCTCCGACTGCTCGCCCAGCGAACCCATAGCCGACACGAAACTCTGTCCGCCGATGGCGGCGAAGACCTCGTTAGGCGTCAGACCATATTGTGCCATCACGTCAGGCTTCAGCCAGATGCGCAGAGCGTAAGTGTTACCCAGACTGAGCACGTTACCCACACCAGTGATACGCATCAGACGCGGCTTGACGTTGATATCAACGTAGTTAGACACGAAGTCTTCATCGTACTTGCCGTCGGAACTCTTCACAGCGAAGATCTGCAGGATGTTGTTCTGTCGTTTCTGTACGGACACACCGATCTTGTTCACGTCGGCAGGGAGCAGGGCTTGTGCACGGGTAACGCGGTTCTGCACGTTTACCGCTGCCATGTCAGGATCGACACCCTGTTTGAAATATACACTAATCTCAACGTCACCGTTCGACGAGGCCTTTGAGGTCATGTAGGTCATGTCTGACACACCGTTGATGGCCTCTTCGAGCGGCTGGATGACCGACTTCATCACGGTGTTCTCGTCAGCACCAGAGTAGCTGGTGCTAACCGATACCGTAGGTGGTGCGATATCCGGGTATTGCTCCACTGCCAGCGTGCTCATCGATATGTAGCCCACCAGCGCTATCACAATCGAGATGGCACATGCCATCACGTATTTATTGATGAAAATATTGTTCTTCATATTGTTGCAGCAACAAATTCTTCACTCTTCACTTTTCACTTTTCGGTTCTTCCGGGAAAAGTACCTTCTGTCCTTCCGTTACATTGTTGGCACCATTGGTCACAATCTGGTCACCCGGATTCAAGCCGCTGGTGATGATGAAGTCCTTACCGTTACCAGTATCTTCTGTCGTCACGTCGACGGCGGTGGCGGTACTATCGGCCTTTACCTTGTAAACCTGTGACTTGTCCTGAAGGCGTATCACGGCATTCTGCGGAATGACAATCACATCCTTCTCAGCGAAGTTCATAACGACCGAACCCTGTATGCCAGAGTACAGATGGCCTTCTGGATTGGGGAACGATACCTTGATGGTCAACGAACCTGTTGAGGCATTTACGACACCCGTCATACTGGCGACACGACCTTTATGAGGATACTCCGTACCGTTCTTCATGATAAATGTTGCATCGGGCAGGTTGGCAAGATATTTCTCTTTATCGGAGATATTCATGCCTTCCTGTACCATGCCCTCAATAACGCTCTCCGTTACTGAAATCTCGGCGTACATGGTCGTATTGCCGCTCAGCATGGTCAGCTGCGTAGCAGGAGAAACCTGGTCACCGGCACGCACGGGAATCTCGCCGATAATACCTGAGACGGAAGCCGTGATGGTGCAGAAACCGAGGTTCACCTTGGCACGGTTCACTGACGCACGGGCCTGGGCCACAGCAGCCTGGGCCTGCTTGTAGGAGTTCTCAGAGTTGTTCAGCATATAGCTGCTCACGATCTTCTTCTCATACAGGTTCTTGTTCGATTCATACTCCAGTTTGGCAGAGTTCTCCTGAGCCAGAGCAGCCTGCAGGTTAGCCTCGGCAGCCTCCAATTCCAATTGGGCGTTGCGGGAGTCGATGACGAAGAGCGTCTGTCCCTGTTTCACCTGCTGACCCTCAGAAACGCAGATTTTTACCAATTGTCCACTCACCTGTGGCGTTACAGTAACGTCGTTCTGGCCTTTCATCCTGGCACTGAACTTGTAAGGGAGTTCGATACTCGATTTCTCCACTGTCATAGTTTCATACGATGACTGTGTTTCCTTTGGCATGTCTACTCCGCACGATGCCAATCCTACTACGGCACCGAGCATCCATACCCACATTGAACCATTCTTTTTTCTCATTTTGATAATATTATTTATAGTTATTATTTCAAATTGTCGACAAAGATACAAATAAGCGAGCAAAGAAACAAATAAAAAAGGGAAATAATGTTTTTTTTGTATTGTACAAAGTCCCCTGATCAACCTATCATGGGGCCATTGATTACTTATTAACATGATTTTCTCAAAACATTTGGAAATCAAAAGAAAAAACTGTATCTTTGCAGCAGCAAACAATGGCTTATAACCGTCACTGCTACACAAGGATTTTTATAAGCTAATTCTCCTAACCAAGTCTATAGCATGTCTATACCAACTCTATACCAACTCTATACAAGTCTATACCAACTCTATACAAGTCTATACCAACTCTATGGTATATCAAGGGTTTCTCATAGGATACTCATAGGATGCTCATAGGATGCTCTAAGTCCTCTCTATGCTTGCTCTATGTTATCACTAGCCGCAGAGGTATGAGAGGGGCATGAGGAGAGTTAGGGGGCGTTATGAGGAGAGTTGGAGGGCGTTATGAAACTGAGTTAATAGCTGGCTGTGCAGGGAATGCCTGCAGCAATAACACGGTCGCGGATGGCATCAAGCTGTTCGCGACTGGCTTTTTCTAGCCCTTGAGCAGGTGTCTCGCGGTCAATGGTATATACCATGACTTGCTGAGGTTTGATAGCTTTGACAGTCTCCAGCCAAGGGGCAATGTATGCCTCTGCCGTATTATCTACGCTTTCACCTTGATATGTTCCCCTCATAAACATGGTTTGGATAATGACATGTCCGTTGAAGGCTTTGAGGCCATCGATGATACTGTTGGCATCATAATGTCCAATAGGACAATCGACTCTGTTAATATAGGCAGGGTCGATGGTATCAAGTTTCAGAATGTTGTCATCGACACGCAAAAGAGCATCATGTACCTGTGGACGGTGAATCATAGTGGCATTGCTGAGTACGCACACTTTGGCATTGGGACAATATTGGTCACGTAGACGGATGGTGTCGTCGATGATCTCTGCAAAATGTGGATGGCTGGTGGGCTCTCCATTACCAGCAAAAGTCAGTACGTCAGGTAGTTGCTGCTCGGCAACCATCTTTTGTAGCTGTTCTTCCAACTTTTCAGCCACCAGTTCGCGCGACGGTCTAGGAAGGGTGGGACGATGGTCTTTGTTGAAACCGCACTCGCAGTAAATGCAGTCGAAGGTGCAGACCTTGCCGTCGGCTGGTTGAAGGTTGATGCCCAAAGAGATGCCTAACCGACGACTGTGAATGGGCCCGAAAATGGGCGATGGATAGATAATCGTACTCATAATGAGTGCAAAAGTATGATTTTTTTTTGGGAAAACCAAAAGAAAGTAGTAACTTTGCACGAAATTAGGTGTATTTCGTCTAAAAAGATATGAGCAATAAACGTAAGAAGGCCCGCAGCCGCAGAGGCTTGCAGGTTGTTACTTTGTGTATAAGCACTACCATGGTACTCATTTTGTTGGGTATGGTGGTCTTTTTCGTGTTGTCGGCACGCAATCTGTCGGCACACATGAAAGAAAATCTGACAGTGACAGTCATGTTGAAGGATTCTGTGTCGGTGAATGATGCCCACCTGTTCTGCCGTGACATCTATCACAGACCTTATGCCCACGAGATTGACTACATCAGCAAAGAGCAGGCTCAGCGTGAGCAGATCAAGGAACTGGGTAGTGACCCGACGGAGTTCCTGGGCTTTAATCCCTTCCCGGCAACCCTGGAGATACGCTTGAAGGCCGACTATGCCAATCGTGACTCGCTGCGATGGATTGCCAGAGAGCTGAAGAAGGATGACCGTGTGAGTGACTTGGCTTATATGGAAGATTTGATGAATGAGGTGAATGTCAACCTGAGCCGTATCAGTGTGGTATTGCTTGTGCTGGCCTTGTTGCTGACTTTCGTGTCATTCTCGCTCATCAGCAATACAGTACGTCTGAGCATATATGCCAATCGATTTGTCATCCATACCATGAAACTGGTGGGAGCATCGTGGGGCTTCATCCGTCGGCCATTCCTCCGTCAGGCTGTGATGGTGGGTGTGATTGCTGCCATATTGGCTATTGGCGTGCTCGGGGCAGGCGTCTATGGACTTTATCTGACACAGCCGGGCATTCTGGATATTGTGACTTGGGAGGTTCTGGCGATAACGGGTACTTCTGTGCTGGTGTTCGGTATTGTTATCACGGCTCTTTGTGCCTGGTTGGCTGTCAACAAGTTCCTGAAGATGAAGGCGCGCGAGCTTTATAAGATTTAAGATATGGATAAAAGAGATTTTGCATTTGGTAAGACCAATTACATCTTGTTGGCTGTTGGAATGGCAGTTGTTGTGATTGGCTTTTTGCTGATGGGCGGAGCAGGCTCTACAGAGCATGCCTATAACCCTGACATTTTCAGTGCCCGTCGTATCAAGGTGGCTCCACTGGTGTGTCTGGCAGGTTTTGTTTCTATGATTTATGCTGTAGTACGTCGCCCCAAGGAGGACTAATTATATAAAACGCTATGAGTTGGTTTGAAGCATTGATATTAGGTATCATCCAGGGACTGACGGAGTATCTGCCTGTCAGCAGTAGTGGCCATCTGGCCATCGGACAGGCCATATTTGGCATGGAGAATGGTGAGGAGAATCTCATGTTCACCGTTGCTGTGCATGTCGCTACCGTCTTATCAACTTTGGTGGTTTTCTGGGGTGAGATCAATTGGATCCTGCGAGGCTTCTTTAAGTTCAAGCTTAACGCAGAGACGAGATACGTTTTGAATATCTTGGTGTCGATGATTCCCGTAGGTATCGTCGGCGTATTCTTCAAAGACGAGGTGGAGGAGATTTTCGGTTCAGGCCTGATGGTAGTGGGCTGCTGCCTGCTGGTAACGGCTACCCTGCTCATCTTCTCTTACTATGCCCGTCCGCGTCAGAAGAGACATACCTCGCTGAGGGATGCCTTCATCATCGGACTGGCACAGGCTGCCGCCGTGATGCCCGGATTGTCGCGCTCAGGTTCTACCATTGCCACAGGTATACTTCTGGGAAATAATAAAGAGAAACTAGCTCAGTTCTCGTTCCTGATGGTGATTCCTCCCATTCTGGGTGAAGCACTGCTTGATGTCATGAAGATGGCTAAAGGCGAGAATGTGATGGGCAATACCGAGGCCTTCCCACTGCTGGTAGGTTTTGTAGCAGCGTTTATCTCTGGCTTCCTGGCCTGTAAGTGGATGATCAATATCGTCAAGCATGGCAAGCTCGTCTACTTCGGTATCTATTGTGCCGTGGTAGGTGTGATCACGATCATTACACAACTAATATAACTAGTAATACTAGAAAGACTAGTATCATCAGTAATAGCAGATTCATGAACTTCAACGCAGGCGAATTCATATTTATCAACAAGCCCTACCGCATGACCTCATTCGGTGCATTGGCTTTCGTGCGTACGCGCGTATCGCGAAAGATAGGTGTCAAACGGGTGAAGATAGGTCATGCCGGTACACTCGACCCTTTGGCAACAGGTGTGTTGATACTCTGCACGGGAAAGAAAACCAAGGAGATAGAGCGCCTTCAGTTGCATGACAAGGAATATACTGCTACACTGCAGTTGGGAGCAACAACCCCCAGCTATGATATGGAGCACGAGGTGGATGCTACCTATCCGACCAGTCATATCACCCGTGAGCTGATAGAGCAGGTGCTGGCCGATTTTGTCGGCGACATCCAGCAGGTGCCTCCCGAATATTCGGCTTGTAAGATCGGTGGCGACCGTGCCTACGACCTGATGCGTAAAGGCAAGGAGGTCGCTTTGCAGGCTAAGACGGTTCGTATTGATGAGATTGAGTTGACTGACTTCAATCCCGAGACCATGCAGATGAGCATCCGCGTGGTTTGTGGCAAGGGAACCTATATCCGCTCCTTGGCACGTGACATTGGTAAAGCGCTTCAGAGTGGCGCCTATCTGACGGCTCTTTGCCGCACCCGTTTGGGCGGTGTCCGCATTGCCGACTGTATCACCATCGATGACTTTCCACAGTGGCTGGAAGAACAAGAGATAGAATGCTCGTAATAACGATATAACGTAATCCCGTAATAACGAAAATCGAAACAAAATAAATGAAGTTATCACAATTCAAATTCAAGTTGCCTGAGGAACAGGTCGCATTGGAGCCGCCTTATCGCGCTTTTAAGAACGAAGATGGTACAGAAGAGAAAGTTTACCATCGCGACGAATGCCGTCTGATGGTGGTACACCGTAAGAGTCAGACTATTGATATGTTTGAGAAGGATGCTGAAGGAAACGATACGGAGAACTTCCTGACTTTCCGTCAGATTATCGATTACTTTGATGAAGGTGATACCTTTGTGTTTAACGACACCAAGGTGTTCCCAGCACGTCTCTTCGGTACTAAAGAGAAGACCGATGCGCAGATTGAGGTGTTCCTGCTGCGTGAACTCAACGAGGAACTGCGCCTATGGGACGTGTTGGTAGAGCCGGCTCGTAAGATCCGTATTGGCAATAAGCTCTTCTTTGATGAAGAAGGACCGATGGTGGCTGAGGTCATAGACAATACAACCAGCAGAGGCCGTACGTTGCGTTTCCTCTATGACTGTCCGCATGACGAGTTCAAAAAAGAACTCTTTGATTTGGGCTCAGCACCGTTGCCCCGTTATATTATTGACAGGCGTCCCGCAACACCCGATGATATGGAGAACTTCCAGACCATCTTTGCTAAGCATGAGGGTGCTGTCACGGCACCGGCATCAGGTTTGCACTTCAGCAGGGAGTTGATGAAACGCCTGGAGATCCGTGGCGTCAACTTCTCTTTCATCACGGTGCATTGCGGCCTGGGATGCTTTGATCCTATTGAGGTGGAAGATCTGACCAAGCATAAGATGAGCTCTGAGCAAATGGCGGTATCGTCAGAGGCTTGTCGTATTGTCAACGAGACCAAGCAGGCCGGACATCATGTCTGTGCTATCGGCATCAGCACGTTGCGTGCTACTGAGACAGCAGTGGGCACTGACGGCATGCTCAAGGAGTACCACGGATGGACCAACAAGTTCATCTTCCCGCCATACGACTTTGGATTGGCTGACTCGATGGTCACCAACTTCTATCATCCAGAGTCTATCATGGTGATGGCTGCTGCTGCTTTCGGTGGTTATGACCTAGTGATGAAGGCCTACGAGATGGCTGTGGAGAATGGCTATCAGTTTGGCTGCTATGGCGACGCGATGCTGATACTCGATGACTAGTCATCAGGTGTATTTGGGCTTGGGTTCCAACCTTGGCGACAAGGTGTGGAACCTGCGTGAAGCCATTCGTCTCATCGGTGAACGTGTTGGCACAGTGACGCGTCAGTCGTCGTTCATTGAGACGGAGCCTTGGGGCTTCGAATCGCCCAACAGCTTTATGAATGCCGTTGTTCTCTGCCAAACGGAAAAGACACCGCGCGAAGTGCTCTCGATTACCCAGCAGATAGAACGCGACATGGGGCGCCAGACGAAGAGCGTGTCTGCTGGTTATGCCGACAGACCCATCGATATCGATATCCTCCTGTATGATGACCTGAGCATCGATGAGCCTGACTTGAAGATACCGCATCCGCTGATGCACCAACGTGACTTCGTCATGAATCCTTTACGTGAGTTGACTAATCTTTAAAACAAACTTAAAACAAACTGCACATGAGAAAACTAATCGCAACACTTTTCACCGCTTTCATAGCGGTCAGCGGTTTTGCCGCTGATGCCGGCACCAACCCTTATGCCAAGTTCACGGAGAAATTACCTTTCCAGATGCCAGAGGTTACGGCTCCTGTTATCCCCGACCGACAAGTCAAATTGACTGACTTTGGTGCGGTGGGTAATGGTATCACTCTGAATACTGAGGCTTTCGCAAAAGCCATCGAAGCATTGAGCCAGCAGGGCGGTGGTCGTCTGGTGGTGCCCCAGGGGGTATGGCATACAGGACCTATTGTGCTGAAAAGCAATATCGAACTGCATTTAAAGGCCGGTGCCGTTATTCTCTTTGCTGCCGACGAATCGTTGTACCCCATCATCGAGACATCATTCGAAGGTCTGGATACCCGTCGCTGCCAGTCGCCACTGAGTGCCAATGGTGCCACCAATATCGCTATCACGGGCAAGGGTGTTATCGATGGCAACGGCCAATACTGGCGTCCCGTCAAGAAAGGAAAGGTTACTGAAAGCCACTGGAAGTCACTGCTGGCTATCCCCGGCAGTCAGGAGATGAAACCAGGTTATTGGGTGCCTTCTGCCGGCTATGCCAAAGGTGAACAGGGTGCCAACATGAATGTGCCCAATGCGAAGACCTCGGCAGAGTGGGAGGCCATCCGCCGTTTCGTCCGTCCTGTGATGATCTCGTTGGTCAACTGTAAGAACGTGATGCTCAAGGGCGTTATCTTCCAGAATTCTCCTGCGTGGAACCTCCATCCGTTGATGTGCGAGAATGTTATCATCGACCAGGTACTGGTACGCAACCCCAGTTATGCACAGAATGGTGATGCCCTCGACTTGGAGTCGTGCAAAAATGCTTTGATTGTCAACTCGCGCTTCGATGCTGGCGATGACGGCATCTGCATCAAGAGTGGAAAGGATGCCGACGGTCGCCGTCGTGGCATCCCTTGTGAGAATGTTGTGGTAGAAGGCTGCACCGTCTTTGCCGGTCATGGCGGTTTCGTCGTTGGTTCTGAGATGAGCGGTGGCGTCAAGAATATCCTGGTCAATAACTGCCAGTTTCTGGGAACAGATGTCGGCCTGCGTTTCAAGTCGACGCGTGGCCGTGGCGGTATAGTCGAGAATATCTATGTCAAGAATATCTCGATGACCGACATCAAGACCGATGCCATCACCTTTAATATGTATTATGGTGGAAAGTCGGTGGCTGAGATGCTGGCCGATGGCGACAACCCTGATAATGTGACTAAGGCTCCTATTGATGAGACGACACCAATCTTCCGCAATATCGATATCCGCAACATCATCTGTAATGGTGCCGGACGTGCGATGGAGTTCAATGGCCTGCCTGAGATGCCCATCGATGGTATCAACCTGCAGAATATTACCATCCTTGCCAAGAAGGATGCCGTCTTCACCAATGTGAAGAATGTCAAGAAGAAAAACGTGAATATCACGCTGCAATAAGAAACAGAAATGCCTCACCAATCGGTGAGGCATTCTTTTTTCTGCTTATGCTCTGGATTACTTACGCAGTCCGAGAGCCTTAATCAGCGCACGATAGCGGTTGATGTCCTTGTTGTAGAGGTACTTCAGGAGCTTACGGCGACGACCTACGAGCTTGGTGAGCGAACGAGCGGTACCGAAGTCCTTCTTGTTCTGCTTCAGGTGCTCAGTGAGGTGCTGAATGCGGTAGGTGAAGAGAGCTACCTGGCTCTCAACAGAACCGGTGTCCTTGGCGTCCTTGCCATACTGGCCGAAAATCTCAACCTTCTTAGCTTGATCTAAATACATAATTTTTTGATGAATTAAAATGTTAATAAATACCATCTTTCAGATGCCTTCCACGACCATCAACCATGGGTACATCGTCAAATGCGGCTGCAAAGGTACAAATAATTAATGAAATGCGCAAATAATTCGTAGAAAATGTGTACCTTTGCACCCGAAATTACGTCATTTAGCTATGCAGGATATCAGAAATATTGCGATTATCGCACACGTAGACCACGGCAAGACGACGCTCGTGGACAAGATGATGCTGGCCGGTAACCTGTTCCGTGAGGGACAGAACCTGTCATCTCAGGTGTTGGATGCTAACGACCTTGAGCGCGAACGAGGCATCACGATTCTTTCAAAGAATGTAAGTATCAATTGGAAAGGAACAAAAATCAATATCATTGACACTCCGGGACACTCCGACTTCGGTGGTGAAGTAGAGCGTGTACTCAACATGGCCGACGGTTGCTTACTGTTGGTCGATGCCTTCGAGGGTCCCATGCCTCAGACACGTTTCGTACTGCAGAAGGCGCTGCAGATTGGTTTGAAACCCATCGTGGTGGTCAACAAGGTCGACAAGCCTAACTGCCGCCCCGAGGAGGTCTATGAGATGGTATTCGATCTCATGTTCTCGCTTAACGCCACCGAGGACCAGCTTGACTTCCCCGTCGTCTATGGTTCAGCCAAAAACGGCTGGATGGGTGAGGACTATAATAAACCAACTACTGATATCACCTATCTGTTGGATAAGATCATCGAGGTAATTCCCGCTCCCAAGCAGTTGGAGGGTACGCCTCAGATGCTCATCACGTCGCTCGACTATAGCTCATATACTGGCCGCATTGCTGTGGGCCGTGTCCATCGTGGCCAGTTGAAAGACGGTCAGCAGGTGACGATTGCTCACCGCGACGGTAGCATGGAGAAGACCAAGATTAAAGAACTGCATACCTTCGATGGTATGGGACACCAGCGTATCGACCAGGTGGACTGTGGCGATATCTGTGCTGTCATCGGTTTGGAGAAATTCGAGATTGGCGATACGATTTGCGACCTCGAGAATCCCGAGCCCCTGCCGCCTATCGCCATCGACGAACCTACCATGTCGATGCTCTTCCAAATCAACGACTCACCGTTCTTCGGCAAGGAGGGTAAGTTTGTTACCTCTCGCCACATCAATGACCGCTTGGAGAAAGAACTGGAGAAGAACCTCGCCCTTCATGTAGAACAGTTTGAGGACTCTACCGATAAATGGATTGTCTCTGGCCGTGGCGTGCTCCATCTCTCCGTGCTCATCGAGACCATGCGTCGTGAGGGCTACGAGTTGCAGGTCGGTCAGCCGCAGGTTATCTATAAGGAGATTGATGGTGTCAAGTGTGAGCCTATTGAGGAACTAACCATCAATGTCCCTGAGGAGTTTGCCTCAAAGATGATTGATATGGTGACCCGCCGTAAGGGTGAGATGACTTCTATGGAGTCTCAAGGGGAGCGTACGAATATCGAGTTCGATATTCCTTCTCGTGGCATTATTGGTTTGCGTACCAATGTGTTGACGGCTTCTCAGGGTGAGGCTATCATGGCTCACCGCTTTAAGGAGTATCAGCCTTATAAGGGCGAGATAGAGCGTCGCGTCAATGGTTCGATGATAGCCTTGGAGACGGGTAATGCCTTCGCCTATGCAATTGACAAGCTGCAGGATCGCGGTAAGTTCTTCATCGATCCCGGTGAGGATGTCTATATGGGTCAGGTGGTTGGCGAGCACGTCCATGATAACGACCTCGTTATCAATGTCTGCAAGGCCAAACAGCTCACCAACGTCCGTGCCTCAGGTACCGATGACAAGGCGCGCATCATTCCGAAGGTGGTAATGTCGCTCGAAGAGTGTCTGGAGTATATCAAGGAAGACGAGCTCGTCGAGGTGACTCCCAAGTCGATGCGTATGCGTAAGATCATCCTTGATCACGACCAGCGTAAAAAGGCAAACAAGAATTAAACAGTAATCCCTCGCCATTTGACGAGGGATTATTCTTTTATGCATCAGCGAAGATTTTTCCGTCTTCGAGGGTAATCTGTAGCTTCGTGTACTCGCTATGGAAATCGTTCTGTAAACGGTCGAGATAGCGGGCACTTTCCCACTTACACATGGGGAGGTCATGAAGCAGATAGTTGCCGCAGGCCTCCGGTCGTGTGGCGGGTACCTCGGTCTGTGTGAGGATCCATTGCAGACACTCGATGGTCAGTTGGCGCATGTCCTCAACGGTGTATGCCCCCGTCATGATGATGTACATACCTGTGAGGCAGCCCATCGGACCGACATATACCACATCCTCTTTGGCTGCAGAATTGCGGAACCATGTGGCCATCAGATGCTCCAGACTGTGCATGGCAGCAGGGGCTACAGCAGGTTCCTTGTTGGGCTCTGTGATACGCAGGTCATAAGTCGTAAATCCTTTGTCCTCGCGTGAAACATAGATGCCGGGCTTCAATCGGGTATGGTCGATGGTAAAACTCTGTATGACTTCCATAATCTATTGTTTAAGAAGTTCTACAAATGTCCTGGTGGTCTGGAATGAGTGCTCTGCCACGGTTTCCCAGAAATTATGATATTGAGAGGCATCGGTATCGCGAAGCGGGATGTCGCTGACCACGCGGAACGAGATAAACGGCACCTTGTTGATATAACAGGTCTGGGCAATAGCGCACGATTCCATATCCACGGCCTTGGCCTCTGGGAAGTGGCCGATAATCTCACGCATCTTATCCTTCGAATCGACAAACCAGTCGCCAGTAACGATAAGGCCTGTATGAATTGACAATTGACAATTAATAATTGATAATTGCTGTGCCTTCTGCAGCAGCATGGGATCAGCTTGATAGCGGGCGGGCAGTCCCTGCACCTGTCCATAGACGGTGCTGTCATCAATGGCACGACCACAATAGACGTCGTGGTAGCACAGTTCTGCACTGACCACGATGTCCTGGATGTTGATGTCATCACCATTGCCACCGGCACAGCCACTGCTGATAATACAGTCGGGCTTAAACTCGTTAATCATCTTTTGGGCTCCCAATGCGGCATTGACCTTGCCGATACCACATTTCTGTACCAAGACATCACTGTTCTTAAACACCTGCTGCAACTGCTGCAGCTCTTTGTCCATTGCTACAATAATTCCTATTTTCATACTTTTTTCGTCATTATGACGACAAAGGTACGAAATATTTCTTAATTCTTAATTCTTAATTCTCATTTTATTTGTAAATTTGCAACCAAAAACTATCGTGTTATGAAAAATTGGAAGCTATGGCTGCCTGATGTACTGGTAGTCTTGATGTTTGTAATCATATCGTTTGCCTATTTCTTCCCCGCCGATATTGAGGGACGTGTGCTCTATCGTCACGACTCTTCTGCCGGGCGTGGTGCAGGTCAGGAGGCTAGCGAATATCATCAGCGTACAGGAGAGCGCACACGTTGGACCAATGCGTTGTTCGGCGGTATGCCTACCTACCAGATGTCGCCGTCCTATCATAGCACGACGTTGCTTACCAAGGTGGAAACGGTCTATCATCTGGGCCTTCCAGAAAATGTGTGGTATGTCTTTGCCTACCTGCTGGGCTTCTATATTCTGTTGAGGGCCTTCGACTTCCGTGTCTATCTGGCGGCATTGGGATCTGTCATCTGGGCATTCTCCAGCTACTTTTTCATCATCATTGCTGCCGGCCATATCTGGAAAGTGGTGGCTTTGGCCTATCTACCACCGATGATTGCCGGTGTGGTACTGGCCTATCGTGGCAAATACCTGACGGGTATGTTGCTGACAGCTATCTTTACAGCCTTGGAGGTGATGGCCAACCATGTACAGATGACCTATTACTATCTGTTTGTCATTATGGCGATGGTGATAGCTTTCTGTATCGAAGGCATCCTGAAGAAGCGTTATCAGCATCTGCTGAAAGCTACGGCAGTCTGTATGGTGGGCGCAGCCATAGGTATTTGTCTGAACATCTCGAACCTCTATCATACGTGGACGTATGCTCAGGAGTCGATGCGTGGAAAGAGTGAACTGGTCAAGCAGAACAGTGCCAACCAGACCAGCAGTGGTCTCGACCGCGACTATATCACCCAGTGGAGCTATGGCATTGATGAGACATGGACATTGTTGGTGCCCAACGCTAAAGGCGGTGCCAGTGTACCCCTGTCACAAAGCAAGACGGCTATGAAGCATGCCAATGAGTACTATGTAGGTATCTATCAGCAACTGGGACAGTATTGGGGCAACCAGCCAATGACGGCAGGTCCAGTATATGTGGGCGCTTTCGTCCTTATGCTCTTCGTACTGGGCCTGTTCATTGTGAAGGGTCCGATGAAGTGGGCGCTGCTGGCTGTCACCATCTTGTCGGTATTGCTGTCGTGGGGACGTAACTTCATGCCGTTTACCGACTTTTTCCTCGACTATGTGCCGATGTATGCCAAGTTCCGCACGGTGGCCTCTATTCTGGTGATAGCCGAGTTTACCATCCCGCTGTTGGCCATGATGGCACTGAAGAAGGTGATTGACGGCTTTTCTTCGGAGACTCCTGTGGCGAGTGCTTTCCCCACGCGCTATCTGTGGATATCCTTCGCTCTTACCGCTGGTGTCTGTCTGCTCTTCGCCTTGATGCCACAGTTGTTCTTCCCCGATTTCATCAGCTATAATGAGATGCAGGCCTTAAGCCAGTTGCCAGACGACCAGAAGGCCCCATTGCTCCAGAACCTGACAGAGATGCGTGTGGCGGTATTCACCGCCGACTGTTGGCGCTCGTTCTGGATCATCGTGCTGGGTACGGCATGTATGCTGCTTTATCGCTATAAGAAACTACGTGCCCAGTGGATGTGTGCCTTGTTGACGGTGCTCTGTCTGATTGATATGTGGCAGATCAATAAGCGCTATCTCAATGATGAGATGTTTGTGTCAAAGACGGTGCGTGAGGAACCGATACCTAAGACGACGGCCATTGACCATATCTTGCAGGATACGTCGCTCGACTACCGTGTGCTGAATCTGGCCACTTCTACATTCAATGAGAACGAGACCAGCTATTACCTGAAAAGCATCGGTGGCTATCATGCCGCTAAGTTGCGCCGTTATCAGGAACTGATCGATGCCCACATCTCACCGGAGATAAACCATGTCTTCAAGGCGGTCAGTGAGGCAGGAGGTGATATGACACAGGTGAATGGTGATAGCATCTATCCTGTGCTTAACATGCTCAATACCAAGTATTTCATCCTGCCTCTGCAGGGTGGACAGACGGTGCCGCTGGCCAACCCATATACCTATGGCAATGCTTGGTTTGTTGACCGCATTCATTATGTAGATAATGCCAATCAGGAAATTGATATGGTAGGAAAGCTGCCCTTGCGCCATGAGGCTGTTGCCGACAAGAAGTTTGAGGAGCAACTGGGACAGGCTGTCATGCAGGATACCCTGAGCCGTGTCCAGATCACTGCCTATGAGCCCAATAAGCTGACCTATGAGGTCAACTCAGGAAAGGGTGGAGTAGTGGTGTTCTCTGAAATCTATTATCCAGGATGGGTTGCTACCGTCGATGGTGTGGAACAGCCATTGGGACGTGTCAACTACGTGTTGCGTGCCCTGCAGGTAAAGCCCGGAAAGCACGAGGTGGTATTGAGTTTCTTCCCCAAGAGCATCGACCGTACCGAAGCAATAGCCTATACGGCCTATGTCTTGCTGCTGCTGATTCTCCTGGCATTGGCATGGAGAGTGTATCAGCGTCGCCGAAACAGTGATGCGGTGAAAAAGTAGGAGCAGGATAAAAGAATTTCATTCTTTTTTGCATAATTGCTAAAAATTATTTATCTTTGCAGCGTCATATCTATGCTGCGGAATGAAAAAAGATTGGAAATTCTGGCATTGGGATCATGTGGGCGTCTGTCTGACAACGGCTCTGATTGCGGCTGTCATCGGATTGGTGTCCGTCAATCTCTCTATGTTTAATCCCGTAGAGCAGGCCTTCGAGAATTTCCACATGACGGACGTCTATTATGAGATGAGCCGTGGCGATGATATCGAACTCAACGATGATATCGTGCTGGTTGATATGACGGAGCTCATCGACCGTGGTGAGATTGCCCAGTTGATTCAGCAAATCAATGCTTGTAAGCCGAAGGTGCTGTCCGTCGACCTCCTCTTTCCGAAAGAGGGCGACGATGTGCTGGCCAATGCCATGCTGGTCAGTGCTATCGATGAGGCGGAAGAGCCTGTCGTGCTCTCCAGCAAACTGATTGGTTATGATGAGGAGCAAAACACCTTCAGTGAATTGCTGGCATCTTTCTTTGCACCATTAGGTGATTATACCTTCGCTTACGGGAATGTGAAGCAGGACCATGAAGGTGGCATCATCCGCGAATACACCCTTTCCCAGAACTTGAATGATAAGCCGATGTATTCTTTGGCTTACCATACGGCATGTGTCTATATGGGTGAGCAGCCCCATGAGCAAGAGATTAACGACCGTTTGATAGTCTATGGCGATACCGACTTCCCCATCATCAATTGCAAGGATGTCAAACGCCTCTCTAATATGCTGAAAGACAAGATAGTGCTTCTTGGCACTGTGTCGAATGAGGAGGATGCGCACTTCACACCGCTGGGTAAGATGCCAGGTATGAAGATTCAGGCGTATTCCATGCTGTCTTATATCCAAAACCGCAACATCAAGGATATGCCGGTATGGCTGAGCATTCTGATTGCCTTCGTGCTGCTCTATTTCTCCTCGTGGATCAACTACTGGATACCTCGCCTGTGGCCGAAAGTGGACAGCTATCTCATCAGTGCCTACTATTTCCTGTTGGCAGCACTGTTGGTGTGGCTATCATTCCTCAGCTTCATGCACCTCCAGTACAATGTCGACTTGCTCTATCCGTTGGCAGGTATTGCGCTGATTGAGACGGCACGCCCTATCTATGAGGATAGTGTCCGCCTGATATACAACAAGTGGCATTGGCGAATATTCAAGAATTCAATCTATTTGGAAGACGACTAAATATCAAGAGGAAACAAAACGATGAATATGAAACAGAGACTATATGTAATGCTGCTGATGACTATTATGATGGTCACGGCAGTGGCTCAGACTCCTCAGGAACAGCTTAACGAGGCTAATGCCAAGTATCAGACTGGCCAGTTTGAGGAAGCCCTCGAACTATATACCAAGGCAGCTTCGAAGGGATTGGCTGATGCTCAGTTCCAACTGGGCAAGATGTATTATCTGGGCGAAGGTACGTCAAAAGACTATAGCTCGGCATCGATGTGGTTCAAGCGTGCTGCCCGTCAGCGCCATGCCAAGGCCGAGTATGGACTGGCCACCTGCTATATGAATGGTGATGGCGTGCCTGTCAACTACGACCAGGCACTGATGTATATGAAGGCATCGGCCATCCGTGGCTATGTGCCAGCCCAGCAGAAACTGGCCGACCTCTACCAGAAAGGCGTCCTCGTTGAGGCTGACAGTGTGGAAGCCAAGCGCTGGCGCGACATGTCCAACGGCAAGGATGTGGGTCTCGCCCCTGAAATAGAGCGCCCCACAAAGATTATCGCCCAAGCCCCCGCCGCCACGACTCCCGCCGCTTCTCCGGCGGGTTCCTCCGCCACTACTCCCGCAGCATCTCCGTCGGGCTCTGCTGCCACTACTCCCGCAGCATCAGCTGCGGGCATCCCCGTCGAGGATTCTCCCATCGGCTATTCTGCCACGATTCTTCCTCCTTCCGAGCGCCCCGACAGCCTCGTGAAGCTCATGGATCTCGTCAAACTCTCGCGTCAGGAGAAGCTAGACTCCCTCAATCAGGCACTCATGGATAGTCTCAAGACCAATGGCATCCTCGATAAGCGCATGATAGCAACCATCGACTCCATGATGATTGCCGACAGTTTGGAGGTGGTCCGTTTGGAACGTCTGCGCCAGTTGAAACTCCAGATTGCTCAGCAGGCACAGCGCAAGAAGTCGCTGGTGGTATTGCCCAAGGAGTCGGAGATTCAGCGTAATCTCCCTCCCACCGTATCTACCCACTGGGATGTGCCCCTCGAGGCTCTGACCCTCAAGGACGATGGTTCTACACCTCCACCGCCCCCTGCAGCTCCTCCTGCTGAGGTTGCTCCTCCCACTGAGGCCGCCGCCACCGATTTGGCCGCTGCCGCTACTCCAGCAGCTTCCCCGGCGGGCATTGCCACTACTCCCGTGGCGTCAGCTGCGGGCACTCCCGCCTCTGAGGACTTGAGCGCCGCTAATGGTGCTCCCGTGGTGCGTATCCTCTATCCTGAAGACCAGTCCCTGTTCCATACCGATGTCATCAAACTGAAATACCAGCTGTTGGCACAGGGCTTGGAGAAGTCTACTAAGATTACCGTGATGGTCGACGGTGTCCGTCAGCCCGACTCCCGTGCGGTCAAGCAGGCTGATATGATTGAGGTCGATGTGCCCAACCGTGACTGTACCATTATGCTTTTTGCCCAAAACGAGAAGGGTAACAGTATCCCTGCCGCCATTCGCCTCATCCGTGAGAATGTGGCACAGGTTGACCTGCCCCGACTCTTTGCCGTTGTGGTGGGAGTAGGGGAGTATAATGACGAGAAACTGTTACCGTTGAAGATGACCGTCAAGGATGCTACCGACTTCTCGAATGTGCTGCGCACCAAGAAGGGTCATCCTTTCTCTGATGTCGAGGTCAAGCTGCTTTTGGATCAGGAAGCCACCCGTGGTGACATCTTTGAGGCTATGGAGTGGATGGGCCAGGAGGCTCGCCCCAACGACCTTTGTATGTTCTTCTTCGCAGGTCACGGCTATCGTGACGAGCGTGACCGCTTCTTCTTTATGCCTTATGGCGGAAACACGAAGCGCACTTACGAGTGCTTCAGTGCTACCGACTTCAAGGATGCTGCCGAGAAGATCAACTCTAAGTTTGTGGTCTTTGCCGATGCTTGCTATTCTGCCGGTCTCCTCGAAGGAAACCGCTCGGCTGCTGCAGAACATTTCGTAGAGCAGTTGCGACGTTCAAAGAACGGCATGCTGTTCTATGCCTCCAGTGCTGGCGACACCAAGTCCAAGGAGGACCCCACATGGGGTAATGGCGCCTTCACCAAAGCACTGGTCGAAGCCTTCAATGGTGCTGCCCGCCGTGATGGTGACGAGGGTCTCTCTACCCGTGCCCTCGATGCCTACCTCTATGATGCCGTCCGCAAGACGACTGACTACAAGCAGACACCGGTATTTATGAACCCCAGTGGTATCGAACACTTTAATATCTTTACCTATGATAAATAGAATTCTGATAGTTCTGTTGGCATTGATGCCTTTGTCGGCATCGGCTCAGTCATACACCGTTTATTCTGTGGTAGGTTCTGCACGTTGGCATAATGGCAAGACCATGGTGCCCCTGAAAGCCCGTAAGGTGGTGTCTGACAAGACTACTCTGCAACTTGGTGATGAGAGTGCAGTGACTGTCATCGATGAGAAGAATGCCAAGATGTATTCCTTTACTTCGCCTGGCGTTAATACGGTGGGCAACCTCGTCAAAGGTCTGAAGGGACGTTCGAAGAATCTCTCTAAGCAGTACCTCAGCTATGTCGTCAAGCAGCTGTTCTCTGATGATAGCGAGAAGATGTCGCACCCCAATACCTATATGCAGGCTACGGCTACCGCCTATCGCTCGTCATCTAATGACTCTCTGCTTCTGAATCAGCTGGGTCATTTGCTTGGGGGTACCACCACTTCCCTCGACTCCCTCCTCATCGACCCGAAGACCTCTGTTGCTACCGACTACGATATCCAGTTCGACCTTGTCGACTGTACAACCGGTATGGTGCTCGACGGTACCATAGCTCCTAATACGAGCTGTTACCTGCGTGTGACCAACCGCACCGCCGACCTGCTTTATATGAATCTGCTCGATATCGACAAACAGGGCAACAAGTATCTGGTGCTGCCTATGGATGCAGCAGCCACCTGTGCCCATCTGCTGGTACCGGCCATGAGTACCGTGTCTTTCAAGGCCGAGCCGTTCATCTTTGGCGACGAACCCTCCGATGAGACGCTCGTGCTGATGGCAGTCCGTGAGCCCGTGGACTTTAGCATCGTGATGGATACCATGAAGACCGGTGGAAAGAGCACAATGCAGGTAGGACTCAACCGCCGCTTTTATCAGGTAAAGTGATGGAGTTCCGTACAGTCGTAGATATCGATAAACCATCATTCCAGATAGAGCCTTGCGAAGAGATACTCTTTGTGGGCTCTTGTTTTGCGGATGCCATTGGCGCCCGCTTCCGTGAGGAGGCCTTCCCCGTCACCGTCAACCCCTACGGTGTGATGTACAATCCCGCCAGCATCCTCCACACCCTCCAGCGCCTGACCGCCACCACAACTCCCGCCGCTTCCCCGGCGGGTCCCTCCGCCACTACTCCCGCAGCATCAGCTGCGGGCCCCCGTATCGCCTTCCTCACCCTTGGCACCAATCACGTCTATCGTTTGAAAGACACTGGCGAGATTGTCGATAACTGCGAGAAGCGCCCCCAATCTCTCTTCGAGGAAGAAGTGCTCTCGGTAGAGACCTGCGCCGACTACCTCCGCCATTGTGTCGAGGTCCTTCGTAGCATCAATCCCGAGATCCATGTGGTCCTGACCGTTAGCCCCATCCGCTATCGCAAATACGGCTATCACGAGAGCCAACTCTCCAAGGCCACCCTCCTCCTCGCCTGTTCCCGCTGTTGTTCCCGCTGTAGTTCCCTATACAGCAACAACGTTGCTGCCATATCCTCCACCACTCCCGCCGCATCTCCGGCGGGCTCTATTACCTACTTCCCCGCCTACGAGCTCCTGATGGACGAGCTTCGCGACTATCGTTTCTATGCCCCCGACATGCTCCATCCCTCTTCCCAGGCCGTGGAATACATCTGGGAACGCCTGGTCGACAGCTACTTCAGTGATGCCGCCAAGGACTATCTCCACGAGTGGCGCCCTATCAGACAGGCGCTTGCCCACAAGCCCTTTAACGCCGAATCCCCCGAATACAAAGCTTTTGCGATACAGGCACATCAGCGCCTTGCCGCCTTCCGTCAAAAATATCCCGCCGCCACTACTCCCGCAGCATCAGCTACGGGCTCTTCTGGCGCCCAATAATAATCATAACTATGACATACGCAATAGAGAAAATCACTACGCTCCTTGGAGCGCGTCGCATCGGCACCGCTGATGCCTTGATAGGCTGGCTGCTCACCGACAGCCGCTCCCTTTGTTTCCCCGAAGAGACGCTTTTCTTCGCGTTGAAGACCACCCGCAACGATGGACATCGCTATATCGCCGACCTCTACCGTCGTGGTGTTCGCAACTTTGTCGTCTCCACTCCTCCCGCTGCATCTACAGCGGGCTCCGCCACTACTCCCACAGCGTTAGCTGCGGGTTCTTACCCCGATGCTAACTTCCTAGTGGTCCCCTCACCCTTAGAGGCTCTCCAGCGCCTGGCAGAGCGCCATCGCGACGAGTTCAACTGCCCCATCATCGGTATCACGGGCTCTAATGGTAAGACGATGGTCAAGGAGTGGCTCAATCAGCTGCTTTCACCATCGATGACGGTCACCCGTTCTCCGAAGAGCTTTAACTCACAGATTGGTGTGCCCCTCTCCGTCTGGCTGCTCAACGAACAGACCCAGGTGGGACTCTTCGAGGCAGGTATCAGCCAGCCCGGCGAGATGGCATCTCTTTGCGACATCATCCAGCCCACCATTGGCGTGCTGACCTCGCTGGGTGCTGCCCATCAGGAGAACTTCCGTACGATGGAGGAGAAATGTATGGAGAAGATGCAGCTGTTCCATAGCACCAAGGTGCTCGCCTATAACAGCGACGATGATATCGTAAGCCGCTGCATCCGTCGCTCAGGTTTCAAGGGCGAAAAGATTGGGTGGAGCCGTGAGAACACCTCAGCCCCCCTATATATCGAGGCCGTTACCACTACTCCCGCTGCTTCTCCGGCGGGTATCACCACTACTCCCGCTGCTTCTCCGGCGGGTATTACCGTCTCCTATATATATAAAGGTACGCGCGCCAGCTATCCGCTGCCCTTCTTCGATGAGGCGTCGCTCCAGTGCTCTTTTGCCTGTGCTGCCGTCGCCCTCTATATGGGCATCACCCCTGTGCAATTGGCGGAGCGTATGGCCCAGCTCGAACCTGTCGCCATGCGCCTCGAGGTCAAGGAAGGCCAGCATGGCTGTCTGCTCATCAACGACTCCTACAATAGCGATATCAACTCTCTCGCTATCGCCATCGACTTCATGGCGCGCCGTACAGCCACCGCTGCCACTACTCCCGCAGCATCCGCTGCGGGCCCTCGCACCCTCATCCTCAGCGACATCTTCCAGAGCGGCATGACTGATGAGGAACTTTACCGCGAAGTCCTGGCGCTTTGCACCAAACGCGGCATCACGAAGCTCATCGCTATCGGTCCCCGCATCACCGCCGCCTTCGGCTCTTCCACTACTCCCGCCGCATCTCCGGCGGGCTCTCCTGCCACCACTCCCGCAGCGTCAGCTGCGGGTCTCCAGCTTCTCTTCTTCCCCACCACCGATGCCTTCTTGCATAGTGATGCCTTCCGCTCCCTGCATGATGAGCTCATCCTCGTCAAGGGCGCCCGTCCCTTCGGTTTCGACCGCATCACTGAACAGCTGGAGCAGAAGGTCCACGAGACCATCCTTGAGGTCAACCTCAGCGCGGTGGTCAACAACCTCAACTATTACCGTTCATACTTGAAACCAGAAACGAAATTGGTATGTATGGTCAAGGCCGATGCCTATGGCGCTGGAGCTGTCGAGGTGGCAAAGACGCTGCAGGATCATCGCGTCGATTACCTCGCTGTGGCTGTGGCTGACGAGGGTGTCACGCTGCGCCGCAACGGTATCACCCAGAACATCATGATTATGAATCCCGAGATGACGGCCTTCAAGACCATGTTCGACTACGACCTTGAGCCCGAGGTCTATTCATTCCGTCTGATGGATGCCCTCATCCATGCTGCCGAACAGCAGGGTATCACGGGATGGCCCGTACATATCAAGCTCGATACGGGTATGCACCGCCTGGGCTTCGACCCCGAAAAGGATATCGACGAGGTCATCCGTCGTTTGAAGAGTCAGAACGCCATCATCCCCCGTTCTGTCTTCTCGCACTTCGTCGGTTCCGACAGCGACGACTTCGACAACTTCTCGACGATGCAGTTCGAGCGCTTCGACAAGGCCAGCCGTCAGTTGCAGGCCGCCTTCAGTCATAAGATCCTGCGCCACATGGACAACAGCGCCGCCATCGAGCACTTCCCCGAACGCCAGATGGATATGTGCCGTCTCGGCCTCGGCCTTTACGGCTACGATCCCCGCGCAGCAGGTGCTCCCCTGCAGCCCGTCTCCACCCTCAAGACGACAATCCTCCAGCTGCGCCATGTCCCCAAGGACGAGACGGTAGGCTACAGCCGTCGTGGCGTCTTGACGCGCGATAGCATCATTGCCGCCATACCTATCGGCTATGCCGACGGTCTCAACCGTCACCTCGGTCGTGGTGCAGGCTATTGTCTGGTTAAAGGTCAGAAGGCTCCCTATGTGGGTAATATTTGTATGGATGTAGCGATGATTGATGTCACCGATATCCCCGATGTCCACGAGGGTGATATGGTCGAAATCTTCGGTGAACACCTGCCTGCCAGTGTGCTCAGCGACATCCTCGATACCATCCCCTATGAGGTGCTGACCAGCGTGAGCAACCGTGTAAAGAAGGTGTATTATCAGGATTAGTAAACGTTTACATAAACATTTTTCACTTTTCACTTTTCATTTATCACTTTTTTTCGTACCTTTGCAGACACTACGCTATAAAACAAATTAAACAAATCATTCATGGAACAAGTGTTTAGCTACATGATTAGCTTGGGCGCCAGTGTGATGATGCCCATCCTGTTCACGATTATTGGCCTCTGCATTGGTCTGAAATTCGGCCGCTCATTGAAGTCGGGACTGTATGTCGGCGTGGGTTTTGTGGGTCTGGGCATCGTGACGGCTCTGCTCACCACCAACTTCGGTGGCCCCCTCAGCGATATCTCGCGCCTCTACGACCTGCAGCTGAAAGTCTTCGACATGGGATGGCCGGCAGCTGCTGCCGTAGCCTACAATACAGCGGTAGGTGCGCTCATCATTCCCATTTGCTTAGGTGTCAACTTCCTGCTGGTCATCACCAAATGTACCCGTACCGTCAATATCGATTTGTGGAACTACTGGCATTTCGCCTTCATCGGTGCTGTGGCCTATTTCGTGATGGATCAGTCGCTGGCATGGGGCTATTTCGCCGCTATCGTGTGCTATATCATCACTCTTGTCATGGCCGACCTCACCGCCGACCGTTTCCAGGAGTACTATCCCGAATGGCAGGGCATCTCTATTCCCCAGCCGTTCTGTCAGAGCTTTGTACCCTTTGCCCTGCTGATTGGCAAGGCGTTGGATGCCATCCCTGGCTTTGAGAAGCTCAATATCGATGCCGAGGGTTTGAAGAAGAAGTTCGGTATCCTTGGCGAACCGCTGGTGCTCGGTGTCATCGTGGGCGCTTTGATTGGTGCTCTTGCACAGCTTGACATCAAGAAGATTCTCTTCCTCGGTGTCACGATGGGTGCCGTCATGGAACTCATTCCCCGTATCACCACGCTGTTTATCGAAGGTCTGAAACCCGTTGCCGAGAAGACCCAGGAGGTCGTAAAGCGTAAGTTCAATGGCAAGAAGGTATATATCGGTATGTCACCTGCCGTTGTCATCGGTCATCCCACCACGTTGGTCGTTTCGCTGTTGCTCATCCCCGTAGCACTGGGTCTCGCTGTGGTACTGCCGGGTAACCAGTTCCTGCCGTTGGCATCGTTGGCAGGCATGTTCTACCTGTTCCCCATGGTGCTGCCCTTCACCAAGGGCAATGTCGTCAAGACCTTCATCATCGGTCTTGTGGCGCTGGCCATAGGTCTCTACTTCGTGACCGATATGGCGCCCGCCTTCACGCAGGCTGCTCACACCGTCTTTGAACAAACGGGCGATAAGGCCGCTGATATTCCCGCAGGCTTCGAGGGAGGTGCCCTCGACTTCGCCTCCAGTCTCTTCGGTTGGGTCATCTACCGTTGCGTCAACTCGCTCGAGTACATCGGTGCCGCCATCCTCTCTCTCATCACCATCGGCATGCTCCTCTGGAACCGCCGCCGTATCGTCAAAGAGGAAAAGGCCCAATAGCCTCTCGCCTCGCAATCTCGCAACCTCGAAATCTCGAAACATCGAAACCTCGCAATAACGAAAAAGAATAAAATATGAAAAAATTAATCCTGATTCTGATGCTTATGGCTAATCTGACAAACGGCTTCGGCCAGCAAAAAGTGAACTTCCAGACGGCCTGCCACCCCGAAGATGTCAAGCACTATGACACGAAGACCCTTCGTGAGCGCTTTGTGATGGAAAAGGTAATGGTTGCCGACGAGATCAACCTGACCTACTCTCACTACGACCGTTTCATCTTTGGTGGCGCGATGCCTGTCAACAAAACTTTGAAACTCGAGAACTTCTCTGAACTGGGCCTCGACGTCGATCCGGGCATCAAGGAGAAGTACTTCCTATACAACCGTGAGATTGGTATCGTCAACTGCGGACAGGGCGACGGCGTTGTCATTGTCGATGGCAAGGAGTATGCCCTCGCTCCCAAGGAGGCACTGTATGTCGGTCGTGGTCATATCGCCAAGGACAAGGATGTCAACAAGGAGGTGCTCTTCCGTTCCAAGGATGCTAAGAATCCTGCCAAGTTCTATCTCAACAGTGCCACTGCTCACCAGCACTATAAGACCCAGTGGGTCACCCTCGACGGTCGCAAGGGCTCGTTGAAGGCTGCTGTCTGGGGACCCGTAGGCTCTCTGGAGGAGTGTAACAACCGCACCGTCTATAAGCTCATCGTCAACGATGTCCTCGAAGAGGGTCCCTGCCAGTTACAGCTCGGTCTTACACAGCTCAATCCGGGTGCTGCGTGGAACACGATGCCTCCTCACACCCATGGTCGTCGCATCGAGGCTTACTACTATTTCAATCTCCCTCAGGAGCAGACCATTGCCCACATCATGGGCGAACCTCAGGAGAGCAGGGTGGTGTGGCTCCATAACGAGCAGGCCATTATGAGTCCGGAGTGGAGCATGCATGCTGCTGCCGGTACTTACTACTATACCTTTATCTGGGGTATGGCAGGCGAGAACCTTTACTATAACGACAAAGACAACATTCCCGTCATCGATATCCGATGACGGAATTAAGAATTAAGAATGATGAATTGAGAGTTGTCGGCTGCGCCGATTGATAATTAAGAATTATTGCAATGAGTGACTTCGGTAAGTTGATTGACGAAAAATGTCTTTTATTTGCAGCAAGAATAGTGAACCTATGTCGTTTCTTAGATACCGAAAGAAAAGGAAAGCATATAATAGATCAAATCATGCGTAGCGGAATGAGCATTGGAGCAAATTATTCAGAGGCTGAATGTGCAATTAGCGATAATGATTTTGTTGCGAAGCTATACATCTCTTTGAAAGAATGTAATGAGACTCTCTATTGGTTACGTTTGCTGAGAAAGATTAATGATTTGGATGAAAAGTTATTTCGTTCCATTTACGATGATGGAGAAGAAATAAAACGGCTTTTGGTTTCAATAATCAAGACGAAACGAAAAAATATGACCGAAAATAATTCTTAATTAGTAATTCTTAATCGACATAGTCGATAACTCTAAATTCTAAAATCAAAATTCTAAATTTATAAATATTATGACCCCTGTTTCAACAACTAAAATGTCCAACTTCCGTTGGGTAATCTGTGCGTTGCTGTTTCTCGCAACCACTGTTAACTACATGGACCGTCAGGTCTTATCATTAACCTGGAAAGACTTTATTGCTGTCGATTTCCACTGGACCGATGAGCACTACGGTTACATCACTGGTCTCTTCTCAGCATTCTATGCCATCGCCAACATCTTCGCCGGTAAGTTCATCGACTGGATGGGCACCAAGAAGGGTTATCTCATCGCCATTTTTGTATGGTCAACAGGTGCAGTGCTCCATGCTGCCTGTGGATGGGCTACAATGAATATCGAGGGCTATGCCGATATCGAGGCATTGCGTGCTATACAGGCTGGCAGTGATGCTGCCGTGGCTGTTGCCACCATTTCTGTATGGCTGTTCCTTTCGTGCCGTATGATTCTCGCCGTCGGTGAGGCAGGCAACTTCCCCGCAGCCATCAAGGCTACTGCCGAGTATTTCCCCGCCAAGGACCGTGCCTTCTCGACCTCTATCTTCAATAGCGGTGCGTCGGTAGGTGCCCTTGCTGCTCCCGCTACCATTCCCCTGTTGGCTCGTGCTTGGGGCTGGGAGATGGCTTTCGTCATCATCGGTGTGCTCGGTTATGTGTGGATGGGTCTGTGGATGTGGGCTTATGAGAAGCCTCGCCAGAACAAGCATGTCAACCAGGCTGAGCTCAACTACATTGAGCAGGACATTGACCTCGCTGAGGTACAGGACCGTCAGGAGAAGAAGGAAGAGGTTGCTATCCCCTTCGTGAAGTGCTTCACCTTCCGTCAGACGTGGGCGTTCCTCGTTGGTAAGTTCATGACCGACGGTGTATGGTGGTTCTTCCTCTTCTGGGCTCCCGCCTATTTCTCCGACCAGTATGGCTACACCTCCGACTCGGCTATGGGTATCGCTCTCATCTTCACGCTCTATGCCATCGTGACCATCCTTTCTATCGGTGGTGGCTACCTGCCTAAGATCTTTGTCGAGAGACAGGGCATGAACCCCTATCTGGGTCGTATGCGTGCCATGTTGATCTTCGCCTGCTTCCCCGTACTGGGTCTCTTCGCACAGCCCCTTGGCGCCTATAGCGCATGGTGGCCTGCCATCCTCATTGGTCTGCTCGGTGCTGGTCACCAGGCATGGTCGGCCAACCTGTTCTCGACTATCGGCGACATGTTCCCCAAGTCAACCATCGGTACCATTGTCGGTCTTGGCACTGCCATCGGTGGTCTTGGCTCTATGGCTATCAATATGGGTTCTGGTAAGTTCTTCACATGGGCAGCCGAGCAAGGCTCTGCCTTCCAGGTGATGGGCTTCGAGGGCAAGCCTGCCGCCTACATGGTAGTCTTCTCTTTCTGTGCCGTTGCCTACCTCATTGGCTGGTGCATTATGAAGGCCCTCGTACCCAAATATAAGCCCGTTACCCTCGAAGATTAATCGGAAAATGTGCGTTCTGCGGATTCCCCGTTGACATACGCACACACCGTTAAAAAATCGTCGAATTAAGGCTCGTTAACATCTTTTATGATATTAACGAGCCTTCTTTCATTAATATTTCTTATCTTTGCCCTCGCATTTCCTAATAAAGGATAAAAACTAAAAGTATTAAAAAGCTGACTTTTTTGATGGTAAAGCTAAAGACCTTCAAATATATTTGGCTGTGTGTACTATTATTACTGCCGTTGACTATGGAAGCTCAAGTCATGGACACAGGACATAAGGTCGACACCCTTTCCACCGCTGAGAGGCTGTCATTGAGAACCAACGCTGTTGATTGGCTGTTGCTCGTTCCGAATATCGGCGTGGAGTATGATATACGCAATACCAACTGGAACCGTTGGAGCGTGGGACTCAACCTACGCTCCAATTGGCAGACCAGTCATACCTACAAGCCAGGCATCGTTTATAATGTCACCGAGGCCCGCTTGGAGGTACGCAACTATTATCGCATCCGCGTTTTCGACGGAAGATTCATAGAACCAAAGAAACATATATGGGAACGCGTCGTGTCGCCGCGACGGGCTGAGTCTAAACATCCCACCACTACTTTCTACCGAGGAGGATTTATAGCTTACAACAATTACTCACTGATGTTGGGTGCAGAGGGAAAGCAAGGAAATGCAATTATTGGTGGTGTCATGTGGGGTATGATCAAGCCGTTGTATGAATTCAGCAACGGCAACTCACTCGACCTTGAATTTGCGGCCAGTGCAGGTGTCGCCTACGCCAAGTACGACACCTACACTCACGAGCGATCTGACGACTGCTATCCAATCCAGCAGACTGGTAAGACCACGATCATGCCCGTTATCAACGAGCTGCGCGTGGGCTTCGTCTATCGTTTCGGCAAGTATCCCATTACCAAGAAGTATCGCTGGCGTTACGATGCTGATCTTGCTTATCAGGAGATGATCGACAGTACCATTCTGGCTAACCGTAATGCTGCCGAGGCCAAGCACCTTAGCGACTCTATCTACGGTAAGATCAGCAATGTGTTCTGGGATCGCTACGAGCAACTGGCTAAGAAGAACAAGGCTAGGAACGAGAAGGAGGCCGCCGAAGCCAAGAAGGCCGCTGAGGCTAAGAAGGTTGCCGACAAGAAAGCCGCCGAGGCCAAGAAAGCCGCCGAAAAACAGGCTGCTGCCGACAAGAAGGCCGCCGAGAAAGCCGCCGCCGAGGAGCAGAAGAAGGCCGCCAAGGCCGCCAAGGAGGCCCATGAGGCTAATGGGGCCAATGAGGCCAATGAGGCTCAGTCGCCCAATGCGCCCCAGTCGCCCAATGAGGCCCAAGAGGCTCAGTCGCCCAATGAGCCCCAGTCGCCCACTGAGGCTCCTGAGGCCAATAAGCCCACTGAGGCTCCTGAGCCCCAGTCCCCCGAGTCCCCTGAGTCTCCTCAACCTGAAGAAGAAAAGAAAGAATGAAGTATAGTGCCTATATAGTCATAGCCCTGATGGCATTGCTTGCCGCCTGCACCAAGGCTGAGCTCTGCGAAGAAGGTGAACACCCGCACAAAGCTGGTGTGCTGTTCGCCTTTGACTGGGCTGGCGTGAATGGTGATCCTCGTGCTACCTATCACGAGGCTGAGCCAGGCACCAAGGACTCTATGCTCGTCATTGCCAAGCGCATCATCGGCACCCGCATCACCGGTTGCCGTGTGGATGCTAAGGACGGCTATGGCTACTACCTCTTCGATGGTGATATTGGCGCCATGACCATTCCTACTGCTGACGATAACACCGGAGATAATACCGGTGACGACAACACTGGTGACGATACCGGTGATAATACCGGAGATAACACCGGTGGTGATAATACTGGCGATAATACCGGTGACGATACTGGTGATAACACCGGTGGTGGTGATGATAGCGGCATCAATGTCGGTGCTCGTAGCCATCGTGCTGACGCCGTTACGCCCTCTGTCCCTGGCTACACCGATCCTACCGACCAGTTCCGCGTACAGGCTGGCACCTTCAAGTTTGTCGCCGTCAACTTCGATAAGGAAGAGTTCGTCTATGACGAGATCTACGACTATCTGGAGAATGGCATTAGCAACAATACCTACCTGCGTGACCTCTGCGTGCGCTATAAGCTCTACCGCTTCAATTCGCCCGAGCTCCACGGCTACATGCCCGACTGGCCCGACTACAATGTCTATGGTCCTCGTGACGAGTACGGCTTCCCCACTGGTCAGATCTATCTGCAGCCCGACCTGATGCCCGTTTACTACGACAGCATCTCGCCACTGGTTATCGACAAGAACACCACGCAGAAGTTCACCTTCCGTCCGAGCATCCTCACGCAGAATATCGACATCTACTTCGACATCCACAAGGTTCTCGATGGTGACGACGGTCTGCCTTTCGCTATCGATACCGTGTGTGCTGAGATTTCAGGCATCCCATACCGTCTGAATCTCTCCAGCGACATGTTCGATGTGAAGAACACCGGTAAGATGCGCTTCAAGTGCTGGCCAGAGGATGACAATGGCAATAAGATAGGAAAAGATACGGAGGCCACGACCGACCTGCACTATCATGGCAACATTGATGTGCTGTCTCTCGTCAATTCCGACAATGCCGAGGCCTTCCGTGGCCCTGGCATCCTGCAGCTGATGATCAAGATCAAGGGTTTGAAGACCATCCATGCCCGCATCAACCTGCACGAGACTATCGCCAAGGCTCAGCTCTATAAGTCGTCGGAAGACGGACTGTGGGCTTTCCGCCGCAAGGACCACGGCGAGTTGAGGATAGCGGCCACGCTGATCATCGACAAGAAGGCCGTACTGCCTTCTGAGCATAGCGGTCTGGAGGTATGGACCAATGCCGGTGAGGATGATATCCTCGTTGATACTTAAAAAAAGAAGAATGAAGAGAACGCTATACATAGGACTACTGACACTGACTGCTGCTGCCTTGCTGGCGGCATGCAGTACTGAGTCGTATCCTGGACTGCCCTACGAAGAAGGTGTGGAGGCTACCAATGACGAGACGCTGAGTAACGACGATGCCGTCGGTACGCCCATTCGCGTCTTCGTCAACGAGCAGACCTTCTTCTCCGTCACGGGTGGTGCAGCGTCTCGTCAGAACGATATGACGCGTGGTATCGGTACCTTCCAATTCTGGAAAGACCAAGACCTGGTCAACAAGCTGTCACAGATGAGCGATGAGGAGAAACTGCTTATCAAGGAGAAATACGAGCGCACCAATTTCTATATCTACGCCTTCCGCGCCAAGACCATGACGCAGCCTACTCTCGATGCCCCCGACCTCCGTCGCTATAACCTCGTCGACGAGGGTAATCCACAGGCCCATGCCCCAGGCACCAATTTGGCCGATACCAAGGACCGCTGGCATTGTCTGGTCGATGGTCAGGACTACTACAAGGGCCTGCTGGCCAATCTGGAGATGGCTGCCGAGGACAATGGCGGCATGTTCAAGCTGAAGACACCTTTCGACGAGAAGACCGGCGAGCGCAAGGTTATCTATTATCCCGACCGTGGTGACGTGGGTTACAACTTCTTTGCCTATAGCATTGGTGATATCTCAGGCGATGACTTCTCTACCGAAGACAACTCCGTTGATTGGGGCCAGTGCCAGCGCTTGGAGGACCAGGTGGTCTATCGCAACTTTACCGTTGACGGCTCACAGGATATTATGGCAGGCTATGCACCGCCTATCGAGTACGCCCTCAGCGGGGCTCCCGACCTCACGGATACAGAGAAAGAGCAGATCAAGGACTTCGGCTACTGTACCTTCACCGCCCACCGTGGTATCGATCCCATGATCAATCTGCACCACCAGATGACGCGTATCCGCTTCCGTGGTGCTGCCGGTGACGAGTCGTCCCACCATACCGCCATCCATTCCATCCGCGTCAAGTGCTACAACAAGGGCGATTTCATCGTGGCTCACCGCGATACCAATCAGGTGGGCTTCCATCCCTATAACACCTCTACCGATATGCTGGGCGATGTCTATGTCCACGACAGGCCCGAGCTCGTTAAGAATGATGACGGAGAGTGGGTGCTGGGCAAGGCTCAAATCCATGATACCGAGGGCCTCGACGAGGATGGCAATCCTCTCGTCGATCGCGACGATTGCTGGCATGTCGATTGGTTGGAGAAGTATAACAAATATGATGACCCAGTGCATCCAACCGTCATCACTGGTAAGGTCGATCTCGAAGAGCGCTTGAAAGATGCCGTTCCTTTTGGTGACGATTTGCTCATTCCGCCCAGCGACTCGGTCAATGTCTATATCAAGTCGTACTATCGCAATGAGGTTAATCACGGCTCTTCTGCTACAGGAGATAAGAAATACGACATCCGCTCCTTTACGTCGCACTACGTTATCAAGGCTGCCGACATTGTGGCCCGCAATCCACAGTTGGAGGATAAATACCTCGACGATAGATACTATGCTGAGACCGGTGAGAAACGCTACATCTTCAAGCCAGGCTACTACTACACTATCACCCTTGTGGTCTATGGCCTCTCGCCCATCAAGGTCTATGCTAGTATCGATGCTTGGCAAGAGGGTGACCAAGATATTAACATTGGTGAGGATGACTTTGATATTGATTTTTAAACGATATATAACAAGAAACAGAAAACAATTTATTTAATTCACTTTATTATTAACTTTTAAAAACAAAAGATTATGAAAAAGTTATTCATTTTTGCAGCTATCGCAGCAGCAGGCCTGCTGACAAGCTGTTCAAGCGATGACAATCTCGCTGCTGATGAGGGTCAGAATCCTCTGGAGAATTCTGATGGCCAAGTAGCTATCAAGATTGGAGTAGGTTCTCCTGCAGGTACAGTTACCACTCGTGGTACTGGTACTGCTGGTGGTACTAATGCTTACGTAGATAACAGTACTAAAGATCCTAACATTTGGCGCGGTGAACGTGTTCATGTTTTGATGTATAAGGTTAATGAAGACGCAAGTCATGGTTTGCTACCTTCATTTGTTTATTCACAAACAGATGGCGACAGTCCAGAAAATCTTTATGATGCATCTTCTCTTTTGGTTACTCCTCTCGAAGGAGAAAGAGCTAATACTGGTATTGCCAAAGAACCTGTTGATCCAAGCAAAATCGGATTGGCCGATCCTCAGAATACATTTAAGGTAAAGTATTATCCTATTAATGGACAATCTGATTTCTGGGGCTACTACCTTGGCGGTTATGGTGAAGGTGCAGATGCTCCTGCTGGTGATGGCGCAGTAACTATGTATGAAGATGCTAATCTTGCGACATCAACCACTACAGAAGCATCAGCTAATTATGTTGCTACTCACTTTACAATTGATGGTTCTCACGATTTGTTGGTAGGTAATGCCAAACCTGCAGGAACTTGGACACCTGCAACAGAAGGTTCTGCTTTTGCATATTCAGCCAAAGCGGCTCGTAAAGGACTCCAACCTACTATTGACTTTAAGCACTTATTGACTCGTCTTCAGTTCCAAGCTATTGCAGGTAAAGCTAATGCTGCAGGTGTACGCGTAAAGGCAATTAAAGTCTACTCCAAAATTACCGGTGATATGATTGTTGCCTATAAGTATAAGAATGCTTTAGGTGAGGCTGTTGCTGAGCCTAATAATCGTATTGTATGGGATGCTAACTATGATAATATGAGTTATGATGGTAATGCACACGCAGCAACAGAGGCTACTTATGCCTGGGTTGGTGCAGATGAAACTGATTACACAAATTCAAATGATCAACAGGATTTGACAGGTACTGTGGGTACAGATGTTGACGCAGCCGATGCTGTCGCTGGAAATGTTGGCCGCGTTGCTAAGTTATGGTTAGTGGATACCAATGGTAACTCTAATATGGATGAGGCTGAAGTGACTTATAAGAAGGTTGTTCAGACTGCTCCTGCAATTCCTGAAACTGTAGCAGGAATGCCTCAGGTCTCTCTGAAGCGTAGAATTGCAGTTGGTGATGTTATTCCCACAACATATAAGGCAACTGATGCTTCTGGTACTTATGCAGACGAGACTGCTTACGATGGTATCGAGGATGCTAATAAGGCAGGAAAGGGTAGCGCAGTTGATTTGGAAAATGCAAAAACTGCAGCTAACCTAAATAAGTACTTCTTTGTAACTGGTGACAAGGTTTATAAGATTGAAGTGGATCAAGCGGAAAAAACGATTGCTGCAGCAGATCCTGAAGTTGGTAAAATGTTACCTCTTGCGCCAATTACTTTGACGTGGGCAGATACCGACGATAATAAGCAAAATGACGAAACCGAATTGAAGCCTGTCGGTGAGGCTTTGATTGTAGCTCCTATGGATAAGTATTCTGTTGTTGTAGAATATGATATGGATGCATATACTGCACAGAATTGGTATAGCAATACAACCCCAGCTGCTGATCCACGTCCGAATACTCCTGGCGATTTCACTGCAGCTCAAACTGTAATACCTGGCAAACTTATTGCAGATCTTATTCGTACTGGAACTGGTTCTACTGCTGATGCAGGTGATCCATTTGTAGCAGGTGAATCTTACTTGATTACCATTACTCTGTATGGTCCTGAGCAGATTGTCATCACTACTAAACTGACTGCTTGGCAGAA
Organism: uncultured Bacteroidales bacterium; assembly: GCA_902799655.1. Taxonomy (GTDB): domain Bacteria; phylum Bacteroidota; class Bacteroidia; order Bacteroidales; family Bacteroidaceae; genus Prevotella. Next base: position 29,264 of record CADCBH010000014.1, on the reverse strand, counting down.
GAGTGATCAGGATATTGCTATTGGTGCTGACGAGTAAGATTAATAGTATCGCCTAATGGCGACCTATAGAGGACCCTCCTACAAGGTGGGAGGGCTCTCCCTCAAAACTCTACGTAAGGTCTATGAATAGGCTGAACGCAAGAGAATGTGAAACGAAAAACAATAGATACGATGAAGAAATATCTATCCATCCTAAGTATTACCGGTCTGCTGCTGTTCACAGCATGTTCTAAGGATGACCTCGCTCAACAGTTGTCTCCTGAAGAGCAGGCAGCCATCATTGCTGAGGCTAATATGGACAGTGAGGTGGAGATACGCTTAGGATTTGGCTCTCAGTCGAGTTCAAACTCTGTGACACGTGCTCCGTTGGAATCGGAAGCTGTTACTGGTTTCTTTGAGACACCGGCAAATCAATACCTGGGTATCTACTGCCTGGCACAGAAACCGCAGACAACACCTGCAACGCCTGGATCAGTGGCAGAGGGATCCATCAACTGGACATCTGAAGCCAATACGCTACAGTACCTGTTGACGCCCAACCATCCTGCCCGGGTTGTCAAGATTACTCATGGTGCTGATAAATATATCGGTAATGTCCCTTTGACGACAGAAGACGCATGTGATGTGCAGTTCTTGAATCCGGACAACCTCTCGCAGCAGATGATCTACTTCTATCCGTATGGTAACTGGTATAACTACCATTTCTATGGTTACTATCCTAGACAGACCACGGGTATTACGGAGACGGCTAACAAGGTGACGGTAGACTATACTATCGATGGTACGCAGGACATTATCTATGCAAAGGCGACACCAGTCGCTGCTGATATTGATAAGGGTTTCAACGCCAAGTATATGCGTAGTTTGCAGGATGCCAATGGTTACAACCAGTTGTCTGACTTGCCTATGCTGGCCTTGTCGCACAAACTGACCCAGTTGCGTTTCTTCGTGAAATGCTCGTCAGGTACCTATAATACCTATGGTTATGGTACGACGATTGGCGATGCTGCTCCTTACAAGAAGCTGTTCCAGATTCAGGATGTGACGCTGAAAGACGTCCCCGACGGATGGACGCTGACCATTGCAGAAAGAGGAGCTGTTGCCAACGAGGGTGTGCTGACACGTAAGGGCACTTCGACGTCGGACATTCACATCAAGCAGATGACGCTGGACAACACCGGTGCTGTGGCAACATCGTCAGACGATGATGCTTTCAACCAGACGACGCCTGCGAACACGCGTGTGAACATTCCGTTTATTGCTCAGAGTGATAATACGACACAGCCAACGATGTTGGGTTATGCCATGATTCCCACTACGGCGATGATGACTGATGCTCCCCAAATCACGTTCACCATCTATTCTGGTGCTACGAAGGATTCGGGTGGCAATGATGTTGCTGGTACGGAATATACGTCTGAGAAAATGTCTGTCGATTTGCCTACCAATGGTTTGGAAGCAGGCAAGGTTTACAACGTAGTGTTGAACATCCCACCGCCCGAGGAGATTCATATGCATGCTACCTTGGATGTATGGGAGGTTGTGGCAACGCCTATCGACATGACCATCGAGTAATACTCTCTTAATCTCACAGGGAGAAATTACTGGGCTTCGCAAGCCTGACACTCATAGCACTGCTGACAGCATGCAACGCTGACAACCTCAACGAAATCGCTGAGGCTGGCAAGGACGATGCGCTGTCGGAGGCTGAAAGAGTGCCCGTGCAGCTGAGCATCAGTCCGTCGTCAAACACGGCGGACATGACGCGTGCACCGCTGGCTACGACGAACGGTAATTTCGAAACTCCGCAAGGCGTTTCACCCTCAGACTATGAGTTCATGGGTGTCTTCGCTCTTGCACAGACCAATACGCCGGCTGGTGGTAAGTCGGGGCCTGTAGCCACCGGTGACATCAAGTGGAATGGCACTGTGGCCCATGCCCGCCCGCTTTGGAACCAACCCATGATGGCTACTATTGTCAATAACAGTACGTCGCTGCAATTCATTGACAAAGCATCGCTGAATAGTACGCCGTCACCAACTACCTGCTATTATCCCGTCAGTAGCTGGTACAATTACTATTTCTATACCTATTATCCCCGCGTGGACGACAGCAAGGTTTATGTGTCGAACAACAACGTGGTGACAGCGGACTATAGCCTGAATGGCTCGCAAGATATTATTACTGGTTTTTCCAAACCAGCCACCGATGAGGGCTATTGTGGCAAATACTTCCGTGACAATTCGCAGGCAGACCATCCACAGATGGAGCTGACGCACCATTTGGCCCAATTACGCTTCTACATCTGCTCGAAGTCCAAACCCCAAGGCACCTTCCAGGTGAAGGATATCAAACTGCTCGAAGTCCCCTCGGAATGGAGGTTGACCATTGCTGACAAGTCTAGCCCCAACAATACCGGTAAGCTGGTATCACGTAATACAACGAAGACAGATATACCCGTCCGCATGATGTCGGTCGACATCAGTGATAATACGATGACGTCTGCCTCAGACGATGTGGTTTACGAAAACGACTATGCAGACGACCTGACCAAAGTAAAGAAATGTGCGGGCTATGCTATGGTGCCCACCACGGAAATGATCACTACGGCCAACAGCACGCTGAACCGAGGCTTCCGAGACAGCCTGCAGGTGCAGATTGTCATCAACTCCAACGACACCATCAAGACCTACCTGCGTAGCCTCAAAGCCAATGGCGGTTTCGTTGCCGGCAAGGTCTATAATGTTGTTCTCACTATCAATCAGGGTGCTGGTGGACAGACACCAGAAGGCGAAGATCCATATCCTTATATTGATCTTGACTTGCCAAATGGTCTGCTGTGGGCAACCATCAATATCGGTGCAGATCCCGATGAGGAGGACGAGACTGATCGTGCCTTGATTTTCTCATGGGCAATGAAGACTGGTGTCGAGAGCTCCAATCATGACCAAAGCTATATGGTTGCTAATACGTTTACTACAGCTAAAGCGCCATACCGTTCGGGCAGTTCATGGTCACAGTATAATAATTCAGATCATAAGACCGTTTTGGATTCAAAAGATGATGCTGCGACCCAGTTGTGGAAATATACCTGGCGTATGCCGACGAAAGAAGAATATGAATATTTGATTAATAATACCAATCAATCTTGGGTGGCTAACTTCAATAATACAGGTATATCGGGTGTGAAGTTTATGAGTAAGCAGAGTCCTTCCAAATATATCTTCTTCTGTGTCAATGGCTACCGACAAGGTATAACAGATAATAATCCGACGCATGGCTATTATTGGTCATCTACACGTGGTACGAACCAAAACAATGCGTACTGTCTCCACTTCTATTCCAATAATGGAACTGCAGTTGTCGAGGTGATTCAGACGCTTGAGCGCCGCCATGGTCTCTCCATTCGTGCCGTGAAGCCTAAACAGTAAGAGTGAAGGAAGCTTGCTTCTTTCTCCTCAAGCGCGCCGTTTTCCGTTGGAAAATTTGGAAGATTAGGAAATAATGCTTAACTTTGCAACGAGAAAAGTAAAGAGGAGATACAACAATGGCAACAGCAATTAAAGCAATCCCAACGCTGAAAGGTAAAGAAGCACGCGATTTTCTTCGTCGTGCAGAAGAAGCTGAGCGCGAGTTTAAGGGAAATAAGAATAAGGATCAGCATCCCTTCTGTCTGATGGCTCATGAGATATTGAGCAAGGCTGGGATGTTGTAATTAATAGTGATTTGTGTATGTCTTTCTTAATTGAGCAATGCACATTCTATGAGCTGACAGAGGATATTCTTTCTACCTGTCAGCCTTTTTCTTGTGGCAATGCTGACCTTGATGATTTTTTTCAGAATGATGCAAGTCGTTATGCCTACTATTTAATGGGAAAGACATACTGCTTTCGTTTAAATAATGATCCATCGAAGATTGTATGTGCTTTGACGGTTTCTAATGACAGTATTCGTATCTATGACCTCCCTCGTAGTCGTCGTGACTATATGAAAAGTCTTACTCATCACGAGAAACCTTTGAGACGTTATCCAGGAGTATTGATTGGCCGTCTTGGTGTTAGTAGTGAGTTTGCGGGAAAAGGTATAGGTAGTGAGGCTCTTGATTTTATTAAGGGTTGGTTCTATTCTAGTAGTAATAAGACGGGCTGTCGCTTTGTTATTGTAGATGCGGTCAATGAACCGCAGGTTCTATCATTCTACGAGAAGAATGGTTTTTGCCCTCTTTTCCCAACTGAGGAGCAAGAATCTGTTTATACTATGGGAAAGAAAGACATTCCTGTCAAGTTAGATACCCGTCTAATGTACTTCGACTTACTTAAATTGAGAGGTTAGGGGGGTAAAGTATCGCATCTTCAACCCGTAGATGACTGCGGAACGAGTGGAAAGAACGTCAGGAACGACCCTAAAGTGACCTTGCTTGCTTCTTCCGCCTCGAGCGCACCGTTTTCCGTTAGAAAATTTGGAAGATTAGAAAATAGTTCGTATATTTGCAGCGAGAAAACGTTTTCAATATGAGCAATTCAAGAACGATTACCATCAAGAACCCTTCTAGGAAACTGGAAGAACATATCCGCAAAATAGGCGTTCAGAAGTATTTGTGGATTGAAAAACTGTGCTCAGACAAAACCGAGCCTACAAAAACCATATACGTCTGATGACAGAAGTTTATTCTCTATACTCGGAGAGTGGTGATGAGTATAAGCTACAATTTACAACAGATCGTAGTGGTATTATTTCTGACGATTTGCTAGACCAAATAAATGCGCAAGGCATCGAAGTCGTAGAGATTGGTTTGGCTCGTGTAAAAGGACAAAATATTACAAGTCACAAGGTACTTCGACAGATAGAAGAGTGTATAGCTGACTTAATGCAACGAATGCCCAATGTGATTTTGAGTTACTTTTGCGATTTCATTCATCTTGTACCAAGCCGTAAGAAAGATATGACGGTTCAGGAATACCGTAGTCGAATATTCTCTGCTATGTTTAAAAGATATGTTTCACAGCAGAAACAAATGGATGTGTGCGATGATGAGATTAAAATTGATGGTGTGGCTGAGCCATTCTTCTTCCATGTGATATATCATAAGCAGCATCAACATTATGCTGAGATGATAGCAGAAGGGCATATAAAAGACTTTGGAAAACCGGAAGAGTAAAAAGTGGAGGTTCACTTCAACTTCACATCAGAGACCCCTATTTTTCCTTCTTCCTCGTGCCTTGCTTGCTTCTTCCTCGTGCATCGCTTGCTTCGAGCAAGCGCCTTGTCTGCTTCAAGCAACGTTTTTTTGACGAATTTCGATTTTACCCTCACATCCTAACATGACAGGCTTCAATCCCTTATGTACAGGGCGTTTGAACCACGTGAGGGATATGGATTCTCCCTCACGTCTCCCTCACGTTCTGGGTCGCATTTCGAATTGACGTGAGGGCACAGGGGCAAAAACGTTAGGGATACGTTAGGGACTTTCGTTCTCCCTCACGTGCCCTCAGCCCTTTATACATCGGCATTTGAGAGGGGTTATGTGAGGATGTGAGGGTAAAATCGCGTAGTCAACAAAAATCAGGGATAAGTCAGAGCGAGAAGTAGAGTTACTATCAGAGAAAAGGCTTCTCTCTCATCGAGAAACGACGAGTTACTGATGGTACTCGTGCTCCGCTTGCTTCTTCCGCCTCGAGCGCGCCGTTTTCCGTCTTCAAAATCATTCGATTTCTTTAGATTTTCTATAGATTTTGAGGACTGAAAGGACGACCAAAGATTATTTATATTAAATTCGCCTTGGATTTACGCTAAATTCAAGGCGTTTTCACGCTAAATTCATGTTGCTTTTAGGCTTAATACTTGTGTTTAGATTTTTACAAAAACCATAAAAAACCTCACTCAGTCTGTGCCGGACTTACAGTCCTTACAAGATGAGAGATGTCTATTTTTCCTGTTTTTTTCAATAATAGAGTAGGGCAAGGGGCTTGCAAATCCTGGATTTATCGGCGATAAATCTAGGACTTGTCAGCGATAAATCTAGGATTTAATACCCTTATACAGCCGCAAATAATAGGCTAATGAGGTTAATAGTGTTAAAGAATACTAAATTGTTCGACGATTTTATATTTTTACACATGGAAATGTCTATATTTGCAAGAAATAAAACCCTAAAGCTGACAATTTGAAAGTGTTGCTGACCAAAAGATATAAAAGTGTTATTTTAACGCTTCATACAACATTGTTCCACAATAGTGTGGTATCAATGTTGGCTCTTTTGATGTGCTTTTTCTCATTGTCTGCTTCCGCCCAAAATAGTGAGCCCAAGTCTGCTGAGCTGAATATCCTGTTCCCCGCAGGCAGCGTGACGGTGGACATGAACTATATGGGTAATAGGGAGCGATGGAACTCATTTGAACAGGCTTTCCGTGCAAATTTCGGTGATAGGGTGATACCTAATCTCCGCCTCGACATCTATTCAGGTGCTTCGCCAGAGGGTATCCCTTCGCGTAATAAGTGGTTGGCAGAAAACCGTGGACGCGCAGTGCGCCACCTGATCCGTCAGCGACTGGGACAGGGCATCCATAACATCGTGATTCACAATGAGGGTGCACGATGGGACGGACTCTACGACCTCATCCAGACCAGCAACGAGCCTTGGAAGGATGCCGTGCTGCGCATCATCGAAGAGCCTGCCACTACTAATGAGAACCAGCGCGATGCCCGCGAGAACAAACTGCGCAGACTGCAGAACGGCAGAGTATGGAAAGAGATGGAGCCATACCTGGCACAGCTACGTACCGGTGCCAATGCCGTGCTCAGCTACGAGGGTAGGACAGATACCATCGTACAGCGCGATACTGTGGTGATGGTTGTCAACCAGCCTACAGCACTTATCAGCAGCACTGGTCTTGATTCGATATCTAAGCAGCCCTATAGCCATAAGGCCAAGATGAGCGTGCGCGACAGCATCACTGCCATACAGGTGCAGTATCCTGCCTGGGCCATCAAGACCAACCTGTTGTTCTGGGCCTTCGGTGCTCCCAACGTACAGGTGGAGGTGCCGTTGTTCCATGGCAACCAGTGGAGCTTGGAGGCAGAGTGGATATTCCCGTGGTTTGTCTGGGGCAACAACACCCGTGCGCTGCAGATTCAGAACATCGGTGCCGAGATCCGCTACTGGCTGGGCAACAGACAGCGTCAGCCCATGCTGCAGGGCTTCCATATCGGTGCCGCACTGGCGTTGGGCTATTACGACTTAGAGACAGAGGCGAGCAAGGGCTATCAGGGCGAGTATCTGAACTTCTATTTCAATATCGGCTATCAGTATCGCTGGAATGAACACTGGGCCTTCGATGCCAGCATCGGCGTGGGTCTGCTCTCCAGTAAATACCGCAAATATTATGGCAGCTCGATTTATCCCGAGAATCACCTCGAGGAGCATGACGACCACCTGGTATGGAAAGAGAACGGCACATTCATGTGGCCGGGCATCTGCCATGCCAGCGTGACACTGTCCTATATGTTTAATGCTTGGCCATTCACTTTTAAATCCCAGAAACTGCATGAGAAGTAATCAGCGACATATCAGCATAACAGCCCTTGGCATCGTGATGCTTGCGGCATGGGTACAGGTGTTCCTGACGGGATGCCGTCGTGACCTGTATGTCCTCGCTGAGAACCAGAAGCAGATAGAGCTGATTACCGACTGGTCGAAAGCCACGCAGAAACCTGGCGGTATGACGTGGTGGTTTATCCGCAATGACCATAGCGGCTATAACCGCCATGAGACCACCGCAGCGGTGACACATACATGGATTGGTGTGGCCCGTGGTCAATATACTGGCATCGTCTTCGACTACTCGCCAGCAGAGTATAGCCACATGGCCTTTATCGACATGACAACTCCCGAGACGGCACTGATGTTGCTGAATCCCGCTGCCGACCAACCCAGAACGGAGCTGGCCCTCGTAGGCCGTGATGCCGTTCCAGTAGGTATGACCGATATCCCACTCATGTCAGCCAACGGTGAGTCGTTCTTGGTGTCTGCCAATCCAGAGAATATCAATATCGCTACGTTGGAGAATGTCGAGGTGCTGTCGGGCAGTGAAGACGACTATATCCCGTATGAAGACCGCGACAAGCAGCCTGACGAGGCAGAGGTACAGACCATCTATGCCCACCCGACGCCAGAGATGTGGAGGGTACGTGCCATCGTCCATGTGAAGGACATCGACCGCCTTTATACTGTGCGAGGCAGTGTGGCAGGTCTGGCTGATGGCTACTGGATGGCTTCGAAGCGGCATACCTCCAGCCGTTGCCTGCAGATCCTGGATAACTGGAAGATCAATGCTTCCGATGTGGACGGCTATATCACCGGTGAACAGTATTGCATTGGCTTGCCCGACAGGGAGATGCCGGCATCACCGATCTATGCACGTGGCGGCGCTCCACAGTCTGAAGGTGGGGAGTCGTCGTACGAAACCCTGCTGAGACTGAACCTCAGTTTCCTGCTGCGTGACAACAAGACGGTGGTGGACTACCACTACGATTTCACGGAGGAGGATATCACGATTTACGAAGAGCAGCGACTCATCGTGTTGCGCATCTCCAGCAGCCATCCCAACTTCCCTGACCTGCCAGAGGTTGATAGTGACAGCAAGGCCGGTTTCGACGCCGATGTCTCCGACTGGGAGGAAGGCGGCAGCTCTGATACGACGTTCTGATAACTCAAAAGAATAAATGAGATAAGAATATATTACTAACATTTAAAACATGAATCTATGAAACAGAGAATCTATTTCATGCTTGCAGCTACTGCAGCCTTGTTTGCCGCCTGTTCCAGCAATGATTTGTCTGAGAGCAAGGCGCCCGCTCAGCAGCTGGACGATTCGGCTGTGAACTTCAGCGCCTATGTGAATCGAGGTGTGACACGTGCCGGTGCTGCTGGTACGCTGACGACTAATGGTGATGCTCCTGCAGTGAGTTTACAGGAAGTGGGCTTCGGTGTGTTCGCTTACTATTCCGACAGTGAGTCGTATAGTGAGACTTCTAAGCCTAACTTTATGTACAACCAGAAGGTGAGTGGTGCAAACTGGACCTATTCTCCTCTGAAGTACTGGCCTAATGAGTTCGGTAAGACCGCAGCCAGTGAGGGGCAGGACCGTCTGACATTCTTTGCCTATGCGCCTTATGTGCAGGTGAATCCTTCTACAGGTCGTATCATCAAACGCGATGGTGATGGCGACAACGGTATCGTTGCTCTGACCAGCAATACCGCTTCTGGAGATCCTTATGTCAAGTACTATGCTGACATGGATCCCGACAAGCGTGTTGACCTCTGCTGGGGTGTCGCCAAGGAAGATTTCAACGCTATGGTTGACGAAGAGGCCATCAATGAGATTTCGGCTGGTGAACCCTTTATCGACGTGGTGAAGCCTACAACAGGCTCGAAGATTAATTTCGACTTCAAGCATGCACTGGCTGCTGTGAACGTACAGATTGATACTGACATCGATACTGAGGGACATAACGATGGTTCTGCTGAAGTTGACCGATACACTCGCATCTGGGTACGCTCAGTGACTTTCGAGGGCTTTACCGACAAGGGCCGTCTGAACCTGAATTCCAAGGCAGGCGAAGGTCCACAGTGGTTTGACCTGACGAATGAATCTCCTGTTGCCAGTGGCGTGGTCACTGTATTCGACGGTCGTACCGATGGTAAGGAAGGTCGCGAGAATGCAACTGCCAAGAAGGAGGTTCAAGCATCTTTGAATGCCAAGATTATCCAGAGTGATCCTTACGATCAGGCTGCTCTGAAGGTTGAGGATGAGACTGCCAGAAAGCTGACTATCAGTGATGCCGTGCCTGGTGTTACCAAGACTGCTGTCAACCTCTTTGCTGCTGACAATGTGAACTTTGATGCCGCTACTAAACTTATTATGCCTATCTACGTCATTCCTACTGATGAAAACCTAAAGGTGACCATCGTTTACGATGTAGAGACCTACGACCCCAGTTTGGCTACATTCCTGTCTGACGGTGCCGTACGTGGTAGTAGTGTGCAGAACACCATTGAGAAGGAGATTGTTTTCCAGAATGGTACAGAGAATGTTACCAAACTGGAGGCAGGCAAGGTATATACCGTTAAGCTGCACTTGGGTCTGACCAGCGTGAAGTTCGACGCTTCTGTTACCGAATGGGCAGAGGGCTATGGTGCTGGTGTTGACCTGCCCTATAACACAGCATCTACTTTCAATAAGCAAGAGGCTAACGAATACAACGCCCTGCATAATATTGCTGATGCATGGATGTATGGCGAGGCACGTCATTATACTGCCGACCAAATTGCGGAACACAATGCTGCAAGAGATATTTGGGATGCAAACACCATTAAGGAGGATGCAAGGCCATATACTGCTGCTGAAATTGAAGAGCACAATGCTGAACTGGACATTTGGGCGGCTCCTAAGGATAAGACTGGCTGGTATTCATTTACTTCTTATGCAACCGGTGATCCTACTAATGAATATGGAAGTGGTCAAGTAAGTGTTGTCAATGTAGATGGTGAATACACGATTGTACAGGTTGAAGAGAATCCAGCTGATCCTACATTAGTCGGTACACAATATGCTGTTCATGCCCTTGATTTGACAGGTGGAACAACATTTGAATTGCTCACTGTTGATGGATATGCTGCTACAGGTATCTCTGTAAAGAATGTTGCTCAGGTACAATATACAGAGCAAGAAATTACAGACCACAATGCAACGCTTGATATTTGGGATGCAAACACCATAAAGCCTGCAACACATTATACCGATGCAGAAATTGCTGAGCACAATGCTTTGCCTGAGCAGCAGGAGTGGACCGCTGACACCGAATTGAATCCTACTGATGCCGAGGTAACGGCTCATAACCAGACGGTAGCAGGTGCTGCTTATGAGGGTTGCCCAAGGGATGCTAATGGCGATCCCATTGCCGCCAATAATAACAATCCCGGCAATGATCCTGGAAACGATCCCGGTAACGACCCAGCTCCAAGCCGTCCTTACTTCTCATCATCCCCAGCAAGCAACAACCATCCTGTTCTTGCACCATGGAGACGCTAACATTTAGCAAAAGAACAACAATAACAACTAAAACGATAGATTATGAAAAAGAATATTATTAATTCAGTATTTGGACTGGCTGTAGCATCTTTGATGCTCACAGCTTGCTCCAGCACCGACGAGGTGGCAACAGCTCCTGCTGCTACTACTCCGGAGGCCAGTGAGACCCCCATTAATTTCGGTGCATATATGAACCGTACCACCACCCGTGGTGGCTATGAAGGTGAACTGACACTCGATGCTCTGAAGGCTGCTGATACGGGTTTTGGCGTGATGTCGTATTATACCGACAACCAGCCCTATACGCCCAATGCTACTCCTAACTTTATGTATAATCAGCAGGTAACCTATGATACAGACCACTGGAAATACTCTCCTCTGAAATACTGGCCCAACGAATTCGGTGAAGAAGCTGTCAGTACAGGTCTTGATCGTCTCTCGTTCTTTGCCTATGCTCCATATGTAGCAGTAGATCCTGTAACGGGATATGCCTTACCAGAGGAAGATCCAATTACGGGTGATCCCATAGTGAAAGACTATGGTATCGTTGGCATGACTCGCTCAGCTGAGAATGGCAATCCTAAGGTGCGCTATTATGTCAATCTCGACCCTTCTAAACAGGTAGATCTCTGTTGGGCGACACCTTGGTTGGATTATTCGAAACAGCCTGCTGACCCAAATATAAAGTTTGAATTCAGTCATGCACTGTCTTCACTCAATGTTCAGGTTGATGCGAAGTTTGATAATGGGGGTACTTTGGATCCCAATACTCGTATCTGGGTACGCTCGGTCACTTTTGAAGGTTTGGCATTGAAGGGTGAACTTAACCTCAATAATTTTGGTACAGATCCTGAGTGGAATGATCTTTATAGCAATGGTCTGCTCATTGGTGAGCCTGTTACTATTTATGACGGACGTCGTGATGGTCGTGAGGGCTATGCTGAGATGCCTAACGAGAAACCTATAGCTATTAATGCCAAATTAGTTCAGAGTGAACCATATGAGCACAATGGTACAGCTTTCACTAAACCAGATCCAGATCAGCAGCCTGGTGTAACAACTACTGCTGTAAACCTCTTTGAGGGTGCTGCAAATGCTACTGATCCCGTCTATGTAATTCCAACAGGTCAGCAACTTAGAATTAATATTGTTTATGATGTGGAAACCTATGACGCAAGTCTGACTTCTAGCTATCTTAGCGATACAGAGTCACATGGTATCAGTGTGGAGAATAACATTACCAAGGTGGTGGAACTTGCCGCAAATAGTCCGATTACATTGAAAGCCGGCAAGAAGTATACTGTCCAGCTTCACTTAGGAATGACTAGTGTGAAACTTGATGTTAAAGAGGAGGATTTTGGATGGGTCGCAGGTGATACTGGCAATACTGATCTTCCCGCTAACAACTAATTGAATGATGCACAGACAGATATATCATATCAGTCTACTGACTGCTTTTGCAGTCGCAGCCCTATTGTCATCGGCATGTAGCGCCGATGACAATAGCGGGCTGTCTAATAATCCTGCTGACGACCAACAGCCCGTGGCGTTCGACGCCACGATGGCTGACGGTCTGGAAGCAGAAACCCGTGCCGTACCGAATGTGATGGACGTTGCGGGACTTAAATCATCAGACGGCTTTGGCGTGTTCGCCTGCTATACGGGACTACATAAGTATGGCGACGTGGACGCACAGCCCGATTTTATGTATAACCAGAAAGTCGCATGGAACAACGGTACGAGTAAGTGGACCTATAGCCCCCTGAAATACTGGCCGAATGGTGAAGGCGAGGTGGATGGCAGTACAGGGGAACTTTCCCATTATGTGAGCTTCATGGCCTATGCTCCTTATAGTGATATGAGCACAGGCAATGCTGGCTACTGCATACCCTCGATGAGCTATCAGCATGAGGTGGGTAACCCCTGGATTACTTATTGTCTGCATACTAATCCTGCCAATCAGGTGGACCTGCTGTATGCTACACCGTTGCTGAACAGGACAAAGCAGAGCACCGCGGGCTCGCTGTCGTTTGAATTCCAGCATGCTTTGGCATGTGTTGGTAATGAAGTGACTGTGACCGCTAGCAATGAGATGAAGACATACCTGAATGGTCTGCGTGTAGGAGGTGTCAATAGGGTAGAGCTGGTGCTGAAGACCTTCTCCATCACCTATACGCTGACGGAGAAGGGCCGCCTTGTATTGTGGAGCAGTAACGGTAAGCCGCACTGGGAGACCATCAACAGCGAGAGTGGCCTCGTAACACGCACTATCAACTATACTGTCCCTGCCGACAAAGTGTTGTACAGCTATAACGGTACAGCAACGGCCACAGACTATACAGACGCTGATCATGGTGTCTTCTATATCCCCATACACATGGCGAACCACTACCAGACTGCGGTGGCTACGCTGACGTACGAGATACGTACCTGTGATAGCGGCGATAACCTGTTAAGCACAGTGGAACCTGGTGCCAAGGTATCGGCACCCGTGGTACTGAGCAATTACGACGACGCCTATCAGCCAGGCAAGAACTTGACACTGACCTTCCGCGTCAAGAACGATTGATTTGTACCAGAATTTCATTTGAATTCTACGTGCAAACTATTATCCTCAATTCCTTCTTTTGGGCGCCTTCGGTGAAGCGCTAACGCCCCCACATACTAATTCTCTCTCGTAGAGAGAATAACGTATGGGGCTTAGCCTTCACCTACGGCGGACTATTTATTGCTAAACCCAAAAAAGTTGAATTAATATTTGCAATTCTCAAAATAAATGCTTAACTTTGCAAGCAGAGCGGAGAAGGAATCCGCTTAATCCAATTGAACTAAAAACAAAAAGATAATGAGAAAACTTTTACTACTATTCTTTCTGAATGCGCTGGCAGTGTTCGCTTATGCCGGCGAAGCAACGCAAGAGTATTTCACGATTAGCAATATGACGGTCGTTCCTGGTAGTAATGACGTCTATTCGTTTACCGTCAGTCTGAACAATGTGTGCCGCCGTTATACTGCTGTCAACATGGATATGCATTTCCCGGCAGGTTTGGTGCCGGATACGAAGAGTAATGGTTCACCCAAAGTCGTCGTCGACAAGACCGATGCGTCGATGGTTACAGTAGAAGACGACGAGGCTACGCACTCCGTATCTGCTACTTTTGATGTGGTAGGAACGGGAATACTGCGCGTGGTGCTGATGTCGACTGCCAATGAAGAACTGAAAGACACCGACGGCAAGCTGTTTACCGTCTATGTCAAGGCCACTCCATTCATTCAGCCAGGCGAAGCACATATCTCCGTTGACGAGATTGCACTCATCATCAAAGAGGGTGGTGTCGCTTATGAACCTGAGAACCAGCCGAATTTCACGTTCACAGTTGAGAATGAGAGTACCGTTCCTGTCACCGTCAGCAGTGATAACCAGTGGAGCACCTGCGTGCTTCCCTTTGACTGTGCTATTCCTGAGGGTGTTGAGGCGTACAGTAGTAGCGCGACCACTAGCGATAGCAATGGTGATTATCTGGTATTGACCAAGGCTGAGAGTATTCAGGCCTATACGCCTTACATTTTGTATGCTCCAGTAGGTTATACCCATCAGCAGGTTGGTGAGGTCAATCCTGCTGCCTATGTCGAGGTGGCTGTTGCCGGTGTGCTGCGTGGTGCCATCGTTCCTCAGCAAATTACTGAAGGCTATGTGCTACAGAATCAAGGCGATGGAGTGAAGTTCTTCAATATCAATGGTGAGTCGTTCACCATTCCTGAGGGCCGCTGTTGGGTAGTCGTCCCTAGTGCAAGTCGCCCGGCATTCGCCTTGGACCGTTCTACTACAGGCATTTCCGTCAAGCAAAATGATATGACGAAGTCCAACGACATCTTCGACCTACAAGGTCGCCGTGTCTCTTCGCCTGAGGCAGGCCGCATCTATGTGATTGATGGCCGCAAGGTACTGAAACTGAAATAATAACTAAAATCCTATATCACTATGAAAAAGCTATTTTTACTTCCTATACTGCTCTGTACTTGCATGATGCAGCTTTTTGCCGCCACGTGGACAGATACTAACGGCGTGACGTGGACGTTTAGCCAGCAGAACTACTGGTATGATGATGGCAATAGTACTAACCGTACCTATTGGACAATAACTAGTGCAGCAAATTATGGTGACAATGTGGTGGTCCCGGAAACTGTAGATGATAATGGAACACTACGGACGATTCAAGCGATTGGAGGTAGCCTATTCCAAGATAATAGAACACTGACCTCTGTCGAACTGCCAACGACGATTAAAAGAATTGGTGACTATGCTTTTAGAGGCTGTCAAGCACTGACAACTATTACAGGTACTGAGAATTGTGAATACATTGGTTGGCAATCTTTTGAGAGTTGTAGTAACTTTACACAGATTGATTTGAGTTCGTGTAAGACGGTTTCCAGCTATGCATTTCGATATTGTAGCAATCTTTCGAATGTTGTAAGTTTGGCAACGTGTCACAATATAGGTACTTATGCTTTCGAAAGTTGTTCTTCTTTACAATCAATAGATTTAAATGATAATACGAGCATATCAAGTTATTCTTTTTATAATTGTACTTCTTTAACAAGTGTAGGCTCTTTGAAAGGCGCTTCAATTGGAAATTGTGCTTTCTATGGCTGTTCAAGCCTTGCTGCTGTTGATATTTCGCAATCTGCATCGTTGGGGTCATACGCATTTTATGGATGTAGCAATCTAACTACTGTAGGTGACCTATCTGCTTATACTGCTGTTGGTGACTATGTCTTCTATGGTTGCAGTAAGATGGAAAGTGTTAACTTGTCAAACTGCCGATCTATTGGCAATCATGCTTTTTATAATTGCTATAAGTTGCAAAATGTAGATCTTGGTGAGGTAACTACTATCGGAGAGTCTGCTTTTGCAGGTTGTAGTGAGCTTGAAACCGTAGGAGATATTTCTGCTTTTACGACAATCCCCAATTCTTTATTTAGTGGTTGTAGGAAGCTACAAAATGTTAATTTGCCAAATGTTACGTCTGTCGGTAATAATGCATTCAGTGGTTGTACGACATTGACAAATGTTTCATTACCCAACGCAACCACCATTGGCTCGTCTGCATATTCCGGCTGTAACTCGTTGACTGCTATTTCTTTACCCAACGCAACCACCATTGGCTCGTCTGCATATTCCCGCTGTAACTCGTTGACTGCTATTTCTTTACCTAAAGCAACCACCATTGGCTCTTCAGCATTTTATAGTTGTACTGCTTTGACGGATATTTCGTTGCCTAAAGTACAGACTATTGGTTCTTATGCATTCTTCGGTTGCTCTGTTCTTAATGAGCCGAGTATCACATCAACAGACTTGACAAATGTGGGCGATAACGCCTTTAATACTCCTGGTACGATAACCCTGATGGCAACGACTCCACCTACATTGGTGGCTAATAATGCCTTCGGTACGTTGATGGTGGTACGTGTGCCTGATGCAGCACTTGCTGCTTACAAGGATGCCGACAAGTGGAGCGACTTCAAAGCGCGCATTGTGGGAATTGGTTCAGTATTGGAATACAATGTGAATGTCACAGCACAGACAGACCATTCAGGTTTGGTGGATGCTATTGGAGAAGAGAATCTGGGACAGGTGGTAACGCTGAAGATTACGGGTGATATCAATGGATACGACATCATGGTAATGCGTAACAAGATGGATAATCTGCATTACCTCGACCTTGCTGATGCCAACATCGTTGCCAACGACTATGAGTATTATACGGGCTATTATACGGAGGATAATATTTTAGGTATACGTAGTTTCTACAATTTGGAAAAACTTATAAGTGTAAAACTCCCTACGACTTTGACAGAGATAAAGAAGGAGGCATTTTATGGATGTACAAATTTAAAAAATATCCAGTTAAATGTAGGCTTAGTCAAGATCGGTGACTCGTCATTTAGACAATGTTCTAATATTCAGACCATAGAATTGCCAAATAGTTTGAAGGAAATTGGTAATTACGCTTTCTGTGGCTTATATGATTTTACTTCTGGTTATAATAATCCTAGAATACGTGAGGTAATATTGCCTGAAGGACTTGAAATTGTTGGGACTAGAGCGTTTGCTTATATGACTACGCTTGTACGTGTTGCTTTCCCGTCAACTCTAAAAAAAGTAGGTGAAGGCGCGTTCATGGGTACATCATTGAGCACAATTAGTTTGCCAACCAATTTGCAAAGCATTGCTGGCAATACTTTCAATGGTTGCTCTTCTTTAACAGAGGTACGCATTCCAAGTTCCATTATGTCAATTGGTAATGAAGCATTCTCTGGCTGTTCTCGCCTTAACGATGTCTATACTTACATTGCTGAGCCGACTCAGATTAACATGAATACGTTTAGTACATATACCACGGCAACGCTACACGTGCCTACTACCAGTTTCAAGAACTATTGGTATGACACGGAGTGGAGCCAGTTCCGTGATTTGCAGGAATTCGACGCTGAATACGAATACTTCTATATCAATAAGGACTTTACCATCAGTGATGATGCTGGTACCATTCAAGGTTCTGGTGACGACGACCCAGATGCAGACCTGAATCCCGGCTCTGGACTTATTGTAGAGACCACTGACGATCAGGAACTGGACGAGGTGCACATCAAGGTGGATGGTGACCAGAGCGGCTCTATTCTTGCTGACGACAACCTGTCAGCCAACAAGGTGTACTACGATATTAAGATTACGGCAGGACGCTGGTATTTCCTGTCGTTGCCTTTCCGCGTGAAGATAACCAACATTACTGCTCCAGGATACTATGTGTTCCGTTACTATAGCGGGTCATTGCGTGCCACAGGTGCCTCCGGATGGTTGAACTGGTTGCAAGACTGGCTGCTGCCAGGTCAGGGATATATCTTCCAATGCAATAGAAGTGGTGTGCTGTCATTGTGTGTGGAGCGTGAAGATATGCATTGGAAGGCAGAAAACCATCCACACGATTTTGAGCAACACGCAGCACAGAACCAACAGGATGCTTCGTGGAACTTCATGGGTAACCCGCACCACAGCTATTACGATATTGAGAAGACGGGATATACACAGCCCATCACCGTATGGAACGGAACAGCCTACGAGGCAGTGCGTCCTGGTGATGATGACTATAGCCTGCGTCCCTTCGAGGCATTCTTCGTACAAAAGCCTGAGAACCAGAGCGAGATGAACTTCCCCGTAGATGGTGATAACGACGGCCGTTATACCTATCTGCAATGGCAGAATGATGGTCCTCGTAGAGCTGCTCGCCGCCGTGCACAGGGTGTTGATGCCAGCCGACAGATCATCAATCTGACGCTGAGTGACGGACAGACGACAGACAAGACCCGTGTGGTATTCAACGAGAAACAGTCGAAGAATTACGAGATGGCATGCGATGCTCCCAAATTCTTCTCGTCAGATGTCGCCCAGCTGTATTCTTTGGACCAGTCTCTTACCAAGTATGCTATCAACGAGCGTCCGATGGGTGAGGTGCGTCTGGGCTATATAGCAGTGAAGGAAGGTGAGATGACCATCAGCGCTCAGCGTATGGACCAACCTATGATGTTGTATGACAACGTGATGCAGATAACCCACGACCTGACCATGGGTGATTATACCTTCAGCACCAAGGCTGGTGGCTTTGATAATCGCTTCACGCTGGTTGCCAATGGTGATGTGACAAGTGTCGGAAAGATTCGTCAGGAGACTGGTGTTAGCATCCTAACGGAAAAGGGTGGTATTAGCTTCAGTGGTATCGAACAGCAGGAGGTGACTATCTACTCGCTGTCTGGTACAATGCTGGCAGGTCATGTACAGAATGGATTTATCCAGCTTCCCAATGCAGCATATATCGTGAAGGTGGATGACAATACCACAAAACTGCTTGTAAAATGAGAAAATCGATGATATGTGCCATCGCCATGCTCCTGCTCTTTGCGGCAGGAGCAATGGCTGATGATGACTATAATCCCTCGAATCCACCCGATCCACTGCTGACCTACAAGTTGACAGTCAGTGCCTCACCGGCGGAGGGAGGCTACGTGTCTGGTGGAGGAAACTACCAGAGCGGCACTTCGGTATGGGTGACCACATCGGCAAGGGCCAACTACACGTTTCTCTACTGGAAACGTGGCAACGAACAGGTAAGCACCGAGCGTAATTTTCACTACACCATGCCCGACGGCCCCGCCAGTCTGGTGGCTGTGTATGAGTTTACACCAGCAAATCCCGCAGACCCTACAGCTCCTAATACGTATCGGCTATATCTGGATAACAATGCGGAGGGCAGTTGTACGTTTAATGTCACAAGTGGCATCAAGCGTAAGGCTGACCAATATGTGAATGTTGCAGCCCAGAATGTCAGTCCAGGTTTTAAGTTCCAAGGATGGTTTGCAGATGGCGTAAAGGTTAGTGATGCGTTGTCATTCAGCTATCTGATGCCCCATCACGATGTCACGTTGGCAGCTCATTTTGTGTACAATCCTGATAGTCCTGCCGATCCTTTTGGTGATGCTAATCAGACGAGTGTGGATACTGGAAGAAAAGGCGATGTGAACTGGGATGGCTTGGTGAATATTAGCGATGCGGTGATGTTGGTCAACTACTATCTGAATGGTACAGTGGACGAACTCCCCTTATCATCTGCCGATGTGAATAACGATGGTGAGGTGAATATCAGTGACGTTGTAGAAATAGTGAATCTTTACTTGAATAACCAATAGACGCTATACCTACGATATAGCTACGACCTGCCAACGACCTTGCTACGCAACCTCTATTTTTTAGTTAAAGATTTGGTGGTTTCGGGGAAAATGTCTATATTTGCACTTTAAAATATAACGAATGATGAAGAGGACTCTCTTAGTAGTTGTGTTGACGGCTCTGGTGAGCACTTTAACTGTTCGGGCGCAGAAAATCGCTGCGAACGTGGATGCGCTGTGGCTGGCGACCTTTACACCCAATATCGGTGTGGAGCTGGTTGTGGGCGAGCGCTCGACGCTGTCACTGAACGGCTTGTTCGCCATGAAGCCTCTGGGAAAGGACATCAAGATCAAAGCTATACAACCCGAGTACCGCTACTATTTCTCAGGTCGTCCGATGTATAAGGAGTTTATCGGTTTGGGCGCCATTGGTGCCACATACGATATTAAGTGGGCGGGCAAGGTGTATGACGGTACCGGACTGGGTCTGGGACTGACCTTCGGTTATGTCATGCCCATCAAAAGCCGTATCAATATTGACTTCCATGCTGGCTTCGGCTTCATATTCTATAAGCACAAGGAGTATTTCAATGGAGACCAGTATGACGCTGACTACATCTTCGACGGTGAGCAGCGAGCCAATGCCTCGGGTTACTACTTGTTGCCGACACGTATCGGCGTGAGCATCAGTTATATATTGAAATAGTTGATAGATTAAAACGACGGATATGAGAAAACTTGTTGTTCTGATGTTGCTGGTGATGTTGCCTCTGGTCCTGATGGCTCAGAACCCTGAACCCGTGACCATCAAGGTGAAGGTGACCGTACACAACAAGGAGACAAAGAAAGATATCAACGAGCGTGTAACCTATTCGCGTATGCTGACGAAAAAGGAAGCTCAGGAGGCCCATGCTGCCATTGAGCGACTGACGGGTGACAAGTCAGCGAACGACATGAATATCGACTTGGACCAGGAAGCAAAGGTGAAATTGCTGATGAAGAAATACGGCTTCATCGAGAAGAACAGAACATCTGCAAAGGGCTTTGTCGAACTCAGCACCGCAACGACGATGTGCTACCTGTTTATCACTGGTCAGGAAAACAAGGTTTCGGACATTCTGGAAGTGGTACCAGGCAAGACTGAATACGAACTCACCATCAATGTACAGCGACTGCAGGAAGTGTATGCCGAGGGTAAACTTGGTGAGCGCGAGGAGATTGGTGGTGGTACGGGTGACCCGGACGACGGCAACGAGTACTTCCGTGTGAAGATGAAAATTCTGAAGGGCCAGGCGCGTAGCAATGCCCGCATGATTGTGCAGACCTATGCCGTGGACTGTCAGACAGACGATACGATGGCGTATTGTCATCCATTGGTCTATGAAGGTGCGAAATACCATGAGCTACAGAACAAGCGCATGAGCTTTGACTACTTCAAGAATGATTCATTGGCCAAGAGCTATCAAGCCAGCACACCCTTGGAGGATGACGAGTACATCATGGTAGATACAACATTGGTGTACAAGAAAGAAGATAAGAACGCCAGCTTCCGCGGCCCGTTTAAATTTGTCGTCGAAGACTATCATCATGTCTATTATACAGGTAATTATGCCGGAACATGTCTGCGCTATCGTCCGTTTAAGTTCCTCGACTTCACGCCGGCTTTGGCTGAGATGGAACTGACCGAAGAGTTCAAAGAGGAAGCCCAGTCACAGATTGCTGACGAGAAGCGCGACTTGGCGCTGAGCTTCGAGGTGGGTAAGTCGGAGCTGAAGGAAGACTCGATGAACCAGGTCAATATGAACAAACTCGTGGAGGAGTTGCGCTCGTATGGTGACAAGTTGCTCTCGCCAAGTATTCAGGGTATGGCGTCGCCTGATGGTAATATGAAGAAAAACCAGGAATTGGCTGCCCAGCGTGCCCAGTTGGCTGCACGCATCATCCAACGCTATCTGCCCAGTGGCCAGCGTGTGGCATCGACCAGTGGTGTGTACACCTGGAACGACGTGATAGAACGTATGCGCAAGAAAGGTAAGAGCAGCGAGGCTGACCAAGTGCTTGCCATCACCAGCAAGACAGAGACGCCCGATCGCGAACTGCGCCTGCTGGAGTTCTATGATACAGAGATTGTGCCAATCCTGGAGAGCATGCGTGTGATGAAGGCATCGTATAAGTATATCCGTGAGAAGGTGCTGACACCGCAGGAGGCCGTCGATGAGTTCCACCAGTTCAAAGACCTGTATAAGGCTGGTAAGAAGCGCTTCTCGAACGGTGACTACTGGAACATCTTCAACAACCTGACAGACTCTGTGGAGCTTGACACGCTGACGATGATGGCTTACCGTGACATCACCAAGAATCCGGAGTATGCTACGGAAAACAAGATAGCACCATACGTATGTAATCGCGTGGCACTCATCAATCTGAAGAAGGGTACTCCCAACGCTCGTGTTCTGGAGCCGTTCATCGATCTGACCAAGCGCGGTGTCAATGCCAAGAAGGCTATTGACGATATGCTGACCATCACAGTGAACCGTCGTGAAATCCTGTTGAATCAGGCGGTTACCTACTACCAGGAGCTGAAGATGGACTCGTGTAAGTACTTCATCAAGTGGCTGAAGAACTACAATGCCAGCGATCCGGCTCTGGAGAGTCTGGAGCGTATCATGAACCTGAAGTCGCTGCACTACAACAACTTCCGTAATGCGGAGCAGGAACAGGAATACGAGGCTGCTAAGAACTACGTGCTGAATATCAGTGACGAGAATAAGGCTATCCTGTATTCCGAGATTCCTGACTGGGGAAATACCAAGGGCGGCATGGACTATGTGGACATGATGCCCGACGAGAGTGCTAAGAAATGGTATCTGAAGGGTATCCTGTGGGCACAGATTGCATGGCGCGAACTGAGTTCCAAACTGAAGCTGACGCCAGGCATGGAGATTGATGCTGAACGAGAGATTCGTGAACAGCTGGAACCGAAAGAAGAGAATAACGATGACAAGCTGGATATCGGTGGTGGCTTCTTCCTCCTGACAGAGGATGAGGAAACTGACCTGATGGCTACGGACTATAACCGCTATGCCCTTTATAACCAGCAGAAGGAGAAGTATATGGAGGAGCATGACGGACAGCTCCCTCAGGTAGTGAAGAAGGAGAAACCCAAGAATGCTGATGACGACATAGAAATCGATAATATTCCTTTCTATCTGGCATATTTCCAGCATTGCTTCGAACTGGAACCGCAGTTCAAACGTATGTACTTCAACGAGGCTCACGTGCCGGAGGACATGCGTAAGATCTACAAATACAAGAGGGCGCAGATTCCAGCATACGACAAACTGTTCCGTCTGCTTCAGGCTTACGAGGAACGTAAGGAACAGGAGAAACTGGAGAAGTTGAATGCTCCTTCAGAGGACGAAAAGAAAGAAGAAACTGATGAGAAGAAGAATACTGCTGATACTGCTGCTATGTAGCACGACGCTGGCTTTTGCCGTCTGCCCGTTGGATATAGAACCCAACAGGATTGATGTCGCCCCACGTGACACCACTGACTTTGGTGAGGATAATGACGACATAGAGCCTGTCAAGCCTGCTAAAGATAAGAAGACGGCGACCGAAGAGAAGAAAGATATCCAGCGTACGGGCTTTGACGCTATGGAATATATCCTCTCGCGCCGACATGTTCCCTATGGTGAGGAGTTTATCAAGAAATGGGATGACCACCTCTTCATACAAGTCGGCTTGGGACTGGAGAAGATGGTACCGCCATCGGATAACTATAGCTTCAATACGCTGAGTGCTGTGCAAGTGGGTATCGGTAAGCAGTTTAACAGATACAATACGGCACGTCTGACCTTTCATGGCGCATGGGGTTACCAGAAAGGTAAAGACCGCTTGTTTACGAAATTCGGTGTGCGTCTGGACCATCTGTTCAGTCTGTCGTCGTATTTCGGTGGCTACAAGCCCTCGCGCCTGATGGATATCTCTACTGTCTTTGGCGCGGGTGTGCAGTTTAGCAAGCTGAGCTTCAAGAACATGCTCTACGAAGAAAAACTGCAGGAAGACCTGGAGAAATACGAGGCTGAGGGAAACAAGGTGGAGGCAGAGATTATCCGCCAGAACTGGCCTAAAGACAAGAACGGCACGTCGTTTGAAGGACATATGGGCCTGCAGCTACGCTTCTTCACGGGTCCGCAGGGCTATGTCAACATCGAGCCATACATGGGACTGGCTACGGATAAGATGGATCTCAGCCAGAACCAGAACTGGCGAAAGATAGACTTGTTCTACGGCGTCAATTTCAATTACGTCTATTACTTGCATAACAACCTGTCGGAACGGGAGCGCAAATACTTCATCAAGCGTCGTCAGGACAATGATATGGTGGATAGGGACAGTATGTTGCTGCAAACGTGGCAGCAGCCGTGGTTCATTGAGTATAGCAATGGTGTCAACTTCCTGACAAACTCAACAGTAGGTGCCGGCGGCTCACTGGGCTCTGACTTCTCACTGAGTGTGGGACGCTGGCTGTCACCGGTCATCGGCTTCCGCCTCACAGGTTCTGTACATCAGACCACATGGCTGAAAGATTTTGTATCTACCAATGACCCGGAGATATCGACGGCTCCATCGGGTTATAATGTGTATATGCATAACATCTATACGGGTATCCGACTGGATGCGTTGTTCAACCCCTTTGGCTTGTTCAAGAACTTCAGTTGGGAGAAACCATATGGTGCCTACCTGACGGGTGGCGTGGAATATGGATGGGTGGATAAATACCAGTCGAAGCGTCTGAGTACGCGTAGTGAGGCCTATAACCTTGGTGCCCATCTGTGGTATCAGTTGAGCGACGGTCTGCATTTCTTCGTGGAACCACGATATATGCATTACGTCTATAAACTGCCTTATACGGAGGTGGACTGGAACAAGAATTTCACTGACGATGCCGTCACCATCAGCTTTGGTTTCCAGATCGCAACGCGTTCGAAGCGGTTCCGCCAGGAGGATGACAATGAGGTGTATGAACCGTTGCGTAAGATTCGTTTCGGTTTGGGAGGTGGCTTCTATGAGATACATACCAAGAAGAATTTTGAGGGTGACGGTGGCGTAGGCTTCAACGGAAAAGTATTTGGAGAATATCATCTGACACCCATCCATAGTGTGAGGGCATCGTTTGAGTACTTGCCCGTGAAGCACTCCAACATCGTGGAATATACGGTGACTAATACAGACAATGGAGGATATACCACGAAATACGGTATGTGGAACCATAAGTTCAATCTCGGACTGATTAGCGTAGGCTATCAGGCCAATCTGAGCAACCTCTTCTGTGGTTATCCTTCGTGGAGACGCTTTGATTTGAGCGCTTATCTGGGACCGACCTTTATCATGCCACTGGGCGACAGCTCTAATCTGGGCATCGATGAAACGCTGTTCGTCGGCGAGGAGGTGAGTATGGAAGAACCCATGAAGGTCTCGTCAGGCGTTGGTGCTCACCTCGGCTTTAAGCTGCGCTTTAAGTTGAGACCTCACATCTCGGCCTTTGTGGAGCCGACATTCTATTTGCTTGGCAGTGCTAAACTGCCTAGTGTGGATTTCTTGACAGTGAAGTATCTGCAAACGCTGAACTTTGGCGTGCAGTATGAGTTATAGATGTAAGATGTATGATGTAAGAAGTAGGATGTAAAAGATATGATACGCAAGATATTTTTCATATGTAGCCTTATGCTGATGGCCGTGGCGCCGATGCAGGCACAAGACGATCCGAAGGCTGCAGGTGCTGCCATCGACACCATTATCCGTGTATTCTCGGAGTATGAGATTGTGGACCGCTTCGTGGCCGACATCTATAAGAAGTTTGAGAAAGACGAAAAGAAAGGGCCAGTCTTGGCAGCTCGTATCGCGAAGGCCTATTATAACTATGTGATGCAGCCTGGTAATCCGACACCGCAGTTTCACCGCCGTGATGTGCCGAAGGCTTTTGAGTATCTGGACAAGGCCATCGCTTTGGACCCGAAGTATGCCCAGTCATATCTCGTGGCCAGCGATATTTTCTATAACGAGGCAAAGATCGATACGGCACTGATATGGCTGGATAAAGGTATTGCCGCCAATCCCACCGACTCGTCGTTGTATATCGAATCGGCCAAACTGCTGGCTTTCTCAGACCCTGATGCTGCTGTACAGAAGCTCATGGTGCTCAAGCAGCGCGACTCAACCTTCCAGGTGGACCTGCAACTGGGACGCCTATACTATAAACTGTATAGTGACCATGGAAAACTGCCCATGAAGGAGTTGGCAGATAGCTATGGTAGGGTCTATGATAGTAAAGACAGGGAATTGCTAAACCTTGGTGACCTCGGTGCTTATTCACTGGGTTTGCAGTGGGCCGGCGACTTGGGTGACGAGCGTTTTGCCAAATTGTATGAGGTGACAACCTATGGTCTCGAACGTTTCCCCAAGGATTTCGGTTTGCGTAAATTCTTATTGGTGGGTTGTATGAATACCAAGAAGTGGGATGAGGGTATCAAGACGGCTGAGTTTATGTTTGCTATGCCTGACAGCGTGAGAAAGGTGGATGCTGATGACTATCTGTACTATGCAACCTGTCTCGCTGGTAAGAAACGTTATGCAGATGCCATCACTCAGTATGAGCATGTGCTGACCATGGAGGATGCTTCGGCAACAAAGAAATCGCAGGCTGACAGGGCTATCGTATCGACAATCACAACGCAGGTCGGTGAGTTGCGACAGATGGGTGATTATGACCAAGCTATTGCCATCATGGAACCTATGGTACAGCGCTATCGTGATAAAGGTACTCAAAATGATAACCTGATGATTGCCTATGCCACTATTTATACCGACTGGGCTGCAGAACTGAATGGTACGGAGCGAATGGATGCAATACGTAATGCCGTCAAGGTATTTGATGAAGCTGCCAATCATTCTGATCTGAATGCAAACATGTTCCTACACCGTTGCTGTTACTATAGCATGGCACTGGATCCGGAACTGAAAGACGGATTGGGTATGCCCTATGCACAGAAACTGGTGGATAACCTGGGCGGTCGAAATGATTTGGAGGCTGGCGAGAAACGTTATCTGCTGTTAGGCTATGAGTACATGATGCGCAATGAGTACTTTATTAAGAAGAATAAAAAGGCGGCCTTGGCATGGGCAGATAAGATGCTTGACGTAGATCCTTCCAATGAATTGGCCCTCCGCTTCATCACCGCCCTTGGCGGATAATGAAACTGATAAAGAGAATGATACGCAAGATACTATTTTTAGGATGCCTGTTGATGGTATTATCTTCAGGCGTTGAGGCTCAGACGCAGCGGCAGGTGGACTCGCTGCTGAATATCTGTAGGCCGTTGGCGCAGACAGATGTGAGGGCAGCAGAGGCAAAACTGCAGGCTTTTAAACAGAAGTACTTCGGATTCCCGGCAGAGTTGTATATCGCTCAACTGTATGACCAGGCAGATCGCAAGGGTACGGAATACCGCGGCGAGGTGGCACATGCCTACGACCAGATGTCGATGTCGCTGATGTCGCGTGGGGATATGGAACTGTATATCCTAAGCCTCTTCTATAGTGGGCGGAATGACGACTGCGTCAGAAAGGCACGCGAGGCGTTGGGCTATTATCCGCAGAGCATGCCGCTCAACAGGTATTTCTTCCGCTCACTGGTGTCGCAGGGCCGCTACCGTGAGAGTCTGTCGGCTTTTGAACAGCTGAAGCGTTCTGAACCTGCTGTCATAGAGCACAGCGATACGATACACTATGCCGTCGCACTGACGGGGTGGGTGCGCTACCTGTATCAGCAGGGAAAGTTTGAGGAGGCTGCCCAGTGGATAGACCCATACGCCGAACAGCGTCGCCGTGAGGGTCATATGACGGATGACATCGCCATGCAACAGGCAAATATCTATATCGAGTGGGCTAAGGTGTCGGACGGTGACGCCAAAGAGCAGAAACTGCTCAAGGCTGACGAGATACTGGCACACCGCATTCCTGAGACGACGATGAACGACGACCTCTTTGCCTATATGCGTGTGGCGATGATCCAGTTCCAGTTGGATCCCGAGGCTCAGAAAGGAACGGCAGCTCCCGCCATCCTGCAGATGGAGGATGTGTTCATGAAGAAACCGTCGCTCGACGAACGCCATGTCGAACGCCTGCTGACAGGCTATCGCTATCTGATGAGCTACTACTTCATCGAGAAAGAAGACTATGCCTTGGCGGCACGGTATGCCGACAAGATTCTGGCGTATGAACCGGCGAACGAAGGTGCTGTACAGGTGAGGGATCTGTACAAGAAGATGAATGCCAAGAATTAAACTGTTACTCCAGAAAACCTTGGTGCCTCAATGCCTCTAACAGTCCGGCAGACATCGCCTCGTTGTCTTTCTTCGTATAGCGGATGTCGGTGAAGATCTGGGCGAGCGTCTCCTTGTGGTTGATAGCGCAGAAGTGGCGGTTCTCCTCCAAGTTCTCCTTGTCATGATAATAGGTGTCGATATCTGCCGCACTATAGTCGCGGTAGGTCTCGTCGTGAATGAAACTCTCCAAGGGCAGACGGTCGGAGAGGGGAGGCTGCTCAGCAGGCCAGCCAACGGTGAGCGTGGCAACAGGCATGACGAGTTTCGGCAATTGCAGAATGTCGATAATCTGCTGAGGCTGATAGACCGTGGTGCCCAGATAGCAATAACCCAGTCCTTCCTCGTCCATCAGGTTGCAAAGTGTCTGTGTATAGAGCAAGGCATCAATGGCAGCATTCTGGTATGACAGGAAATTGTCGTAGCCCGGCTGAGCCTTGCGCTCCTCGCACCAGCGGGTGGTACGACGGAAGTCGGCACAAATGGTAAGTACGACGGGAGCCTGGCAGACCATCGGCTGATTGAAGTGTGCAGGAGCCAGCTTCTCCTTCATCTCCTGACTGCGTGTGATGACAACAGAGTAGAGCTGAAGGTTGCCCATTGTTTGTGTGCGACTGGCCTCGCTCAATAGTCTGTTGAGCAGTTCCCGGCTCACCTCTTGGTCGCTATATTGGCGGATACTTCGCCGCGTTGCTAAATTCTTCATGCTGCAAATGTTACTACTTTTATGGTGCAAAGATAGCAAGAAATACCCAAAACGGAAAACTTTTTGTTATTTTTAATAGTGGAAGTTGTCCGAAAGTGGAAACTTCTTCGTACCTTTGCAACCAATAAACGTTTATTGGTAATGATAACAGATTTGAAAGTGACGCTGGTGGAGCGCGTGGCTCGTCGTCTGACAGCCGCCAGCCAGCACACGGAAAGCCCGCTGACCGAACAGCAGGCCATACAGTTGTTGGACAAGATGATGGGCGCATTGTCTGCTGAAGAACAGCAGTTGATTGCCGTGGCTGGTGATGCTGCTGCTAAGGAAATCCTGCAGAATCAGCGTCCGGAAGTGACGGAG
>CADCBH010000013.1 GCA_902799655.1 uncultured Bacteroidales bacterium | reverse complement strand
CCGCGTCGCCACGGACACCCTTGCTCTTGGCTAACGATTCCCACTATCAGGGCTCGTTCGGGACTTGCACCCTATAGCGTACGCCCATGCTGGGCGTACTAAAAATACCCTGCTATTCTCACGAACAGCAGGGCACCATTAAAAAACTTACTTAAATCTCCTTCACGAATGAAGGATATATTTGTGGATCAGCAAAGATCCCATTTTTCATTTAGAAGTTATCGAAGTCGATGACCTCATCTTCACGAGCGCCATACTCTTCAGGCACTTCGTCATGACCTCCAAGGTCAGAGCCTGCCATTAGCTGATACTTGGCATTCAACTTTATGATTTCCATTTCAGGATTAATATATTCTTTCTTCATAATTGTGTCCTCCATAGTTTATTTGATAATAACTTTCTTACCGTTCACAATATAGAGGCCCTTAGTGGGCTGAGCTACGCGCTGGCCAGCGAGGTTGAAGTATTGACCATCAACTTTCTGAGTCTTCACTTCGTTCACGCCAGTTGTTTCGTCACCAAAGTCGAAGCCGAGGAATTCACGAGCGCCAGCAGTAATTGAAGACACATAGATGATTCCTGCAGGAGCACTTGTCGTAGTGTAGCTGTAGAAGCCAATACCATCTGAAGACTTATAACCCAAACGGAACACCTTACCCAAGTTCTGATTTACTGTTGAAACGGCCAGTTTGTTGCTTGAGCCAGGAGCAGTAATAGTGGCATCTGTTTCAGTCAATGTGATTGACGTTCCACTAGTTTGATGCAGAATGACAGCAGTATTGGCAGGTACACCACCAGCAATTTCTTCCAGAGTTACAGTACTTGAACCCGTCGCAGATGCATAGTAAACCTTTGTTGTTCCGTCAACGGTGTACTTCTTGTCCGTATTGTTGTTATAGGTACGCCAGCCAGCCATGTTGGCGCTAGTGGCTAGGGTAACAGTGGTACCCGAAACAACAGGAGTAGAAGGTTCATCAGGAATAGAAGTAAAGAAACCTGAATATACGGTAACGTTTGTTTTCTTAGCAAACACAAGTACATCACCACTATTGGTAGAATATGTTCTAAACGAATTATTACTATAGCTTCTTAGCCTTGCATAACTTCCAGAATAATCCTTAGAATATTGCCAATTATCATTTGCATATAACCAATAACTGTCTTCTGAATCATGCCAAGCTAAACCACCAGATGCGGCTTTAGACGCATAAAGATATTTATTTGTTGCATTATACATAGTAAAACCAGAACCCGAAACAGTCAATGTAATTTCACAGGTTCCTGTTGGGGCGCTTGCTGCCGTATTTTTAACAAAGGAGAAAGCATCATCTGTAGCCTCACCGTGACCGCTGCTTGAAATTGATCCCTTGAAAGCATGCCCATCTGTTGTAAGAAGAGCATAGGTTCCTGCTTCAGAAATATCGGAAGCAGCCATCTTTAACCATCCTTCGCCTTCCTCTGAAGATGCAAACACAGCATAGTAGGTAATATCAGAATTACCCATCGTGGCTGATGTGTAAAGGGCTGGTACATTGTCTGTTGCAACGTTAATTGCTGTCGTGGTCCATCCTACAAAGGTCTTACCGCCAACCGCAGCAGGATCTGTTGGGAAGGTAATAGCATCGCCTTCTTCAGCAACATCATTATCACCATCATCAATATCTCCATTTACTGAGAATCTTGCAGTATGGCTGGGGGTGTGAACAGTTATTGCAATTGACTTAGAGGTACCAACTTTGTATGTTGCATTGTTTGCTGCTACATTTGCAATAACCGTAATATTAGCAGTACCCTTGGCTACAGCAGTAACCACACCGTTTTCAGCAACCGTTGCTACAGCCTCATTGTCTGATGAGTAAGTGTATGCAACAGGAGTCCAACCAACTTGGTCGTTTGTAACAGACGTGGTAGTAGTAGTTGTACTACCAATGGTCAAATCCGTGGTAGTAGCTGTGAAAGTTGCGATGTTTACTTTAGTACGCTGGGTTAAAGTAACAACTTCGTTGTTTTCATCAAATTCGTATGTAGCGCTATATATCTTTAATTTACCTTTAACAGTTACAATGTCACCAACTTCAAGGTCTGACGCCCCAGTAAAGTTCGCACCGTCAACATTCTTACCCTTATAGCACTGCAGAGAATTGGTCATGGAACCATCGTCTGAAATCCAATAGGTAAGTTGTCCAGTATTCTCGTTAAAATTAACAATCTTTGCGATGATACCACTTGCATAATAATCAGTTTCAGATTCTATTATTTCTGCTGCTAGAGCATTTCGTGCATCTGTCACAGTGTATGGACTAAGAGCCGTACCTGCGTGGGTAACGGGTAGGATATTATACGCGGCAGAAGCAACATTGCTATAATCTTCCCCTTTCTTGGCAATAGCCTTGATCGTCTTGGTCGCACTAACGCTAATGGCAGACGAATAAACATCGCTGCTGCTTGTAGGAGTCGTACCATCAAGAGTATAGTAAATGGTCGCTCCACTTGTAGCACATGATAGTGCAACACTTTGAGTAGATGTATAAGTGCCTGCAGCGGGAGAGAATGTTGGAGTGGCAACGGCTGCAGTAGTTTTTTTCTTTAATACAATCTCTGTTATGCACACAGCACTTGTAGTAACCGCTATAGTAATATTCTTGGTTCCACTTGCAAGTTCAAATGTTTTTGTTGCTTCAGCTTGTGCAGTTGTAAAAGTCTGAGCAGTTCCGTTGTTAATACTTATTGATGACGTGGTTTTCCAGCCATAGCAGGTAAGTTCAACCACATCAACATTATCGTATGTACTAGGAATTGTAAAGGTAAAGCTTCCCCCTGCGCTTGCC
Organism: uncultured Bacteroidales bacterium; assembly: GCA_902799655.1. Classification (GTDB taxonomy): domain Bacteria; phylum Bacteroidota; class Bacteroidia; order Bacteroidales; family Bacteroidaceae; genus Prevotella. The sequence continues at coordinate 93,311 of CADCBH010000013.1, read as the reverse complement.
TTGCCTACTTTTAAACATTGTTGTGGGATATTTCCACCTCCAGTACCTTTTCCTTTATAAACATCACCATCTTTTGCACCACATGTAATTTTATTTACTGCTTCGGATAATCCTGCAGCTGAATTGAGGAATGTGGCAACATCGGTTGTAGTAGATAAAGCAGTTGATGTTCCTGTTGGAGCTGGCGTGGCACAGTCTAGGGTTAAAATAGTTTCATCTGCCCACGCATTACTTCCCACTACTAGGGCGCATAGCAGGATCATTGTTCTAAGTAATAGTTTTTTCATAATGTTGTTATTTAAGTTAGTTATATGTACAATGTTCTTTCAGTCTGGCATGAGCACCTATTTAATATAGGGGCACAAAAGAAGCGCGGACTGTGTCTCCACATCCCTGCTCTGCGGTCCTGAGAAAACCGATGATAAAAAGATACAGATACACCACAGCCCACACTACACAGCGTGAACCGTTGTTATCTCCGTCTCGCTTATCATTTGAAATTTCTCAGGTTTCAGAGCGCAAGATCGAAGCACAACGCTTCATTTCCAAAATGTCTTGTCGCACAGTCGAACCATACGACTTTGCAAAGATAGGGATAATCTTTGAGATTTCCAAGAAAAAAGACACAAAAATCAGCGTAAAGTTCTTCTACGCTTAATTCTGACACGGGAAAGCAGAGGGGCAGGTATAAATCTAGGATTTGTCATTGATAAATCTAGGACTTATGGCTTTTAAATCATGGATTTCTTCTAATTATTTTTGCTTCAAGCAAGCGGGCCGCGAGGAAGAAGCAAGCAAGGCGTTTGCTTCTTTCAGACGTGATAGGTCACTTTCGGGTCGTACCAACGTTATCTTGCACTGCTTCCGACGTCATCTACGACCCGTTCCGATGATGGTTTAGGGGAGTAAAGTATCGCATCTACGACCCGAAAGTGACGTAGGAACGGGTCGAATGTACGTTACAAACGACTTGAAAGTGCCCCACTTACCATCAGCAACTCGTCGTTTCTCGAACAGTAACTGGTCGTTTCTCGATGAGAGAGAAGCCTTCTCGCTGAGAGTAACTAGCCTTTTCTCTGATAGTAACTTGGCATGTTACTGCCTGAACCCTGATTTTTGTTGACTGCGCGATTTTACCCTCACATCCTAACATAACCCCTCTCAAATGCCGATGTACAAAGGGCTGAAGGCACGTTAGGGAGAACAAATGTCCCTAACGTCTCCCTCACATTTTTGACCTTGTACCCTCACGTCAATTCGAAATGTGACCCAGGACGTTAGGGAGACGTGAGGGAGAATCAATATCCCTCACGTGGCTCAAACGCCCTGTACATAAGGGATTGAGGCCTGTCAGTTGCTGATTTTCAGTGTGGACCAGCCAGGGCTTGAACCTGGGACCTCCAGATTATGAGTCTGTTGCTCTAACCAACTGAGCTACAAGTCCGATGCTTTTTGTTAAGCAGGTGACAAGGACGGTGCAAATCGAACGCAAAGAGCTAGCTCTTTGCTGAGACGCAGCCCGTCCTCGCAACTGCATCTTGAAAATGCAGGTGCAAAGGTAAGCAGATTATTGCAAATATCCAAATTTTTTGGCGAAAATAGCGAAAAAATTACTACCCTTGACCCTCGGTCAAGGTACTTTCGTTCGAAAAAGCTTAAGAAAAAAAATATTTTTCTTTTGCTTTTTGCTCACTTAATCGTACCTTTGCACCCAATTATGGAAGTAAATAGACTAGGACTAACTACAATAGAGGTTGAAAAAAGTCGCCTCGAATATGGTGAGAATGTGCTGACGCCTCCTAAACGCCAGTCGATGTGGCGACTCTATCTGCAGAAATATGAGGACTCGATGATTCGCATTCTACTGGTAGCTGCCGCTGTCTCGCTGGTCTTGGCATTTGTCAAGCAGGACTTCGTAGAGACGCTGGGCATCTTCTTCGCGATCATCCTGGCTACGACGGTGGGCTTCTACTTCGAGCGCGATGCCGCCCGTAAGTTCGACGTGCTCACGCAGTTGGGTGAGGAGCAGCCTGTCAAGGTGCTTCGCGACGGTAAGGTAATGGAGATACCTCGTAAGGAGGTCGTTGTGGGCGATGTAGTCATTGTCGAGACGGGCGATGAGGTGCCTGCCGACGGACAACTCTTTGAGGCGACAGACCTGCAGGTGGACGAGTCGAGCCTGACGGGTGAACCGATGACGAGTAAAGATGTTAGAGGGAAGAAGGAAGAGGTAAGAGGTGACGAGGCCTATCCGAAGGATAAACTGCTTAGGAGCTCGATGGTGCTGGGCGGTACGGGACGCTATGTGGTGACTGCCATTGGCGACAATACCGAGATAGGCCATGTGGCCAGACAGGCTACTGAGCTGACTGGTGTAAAGACGCCCCTGAACATCCAACTTGACCGCCTCGCCAAGCTGATCAGTAAGGTGGGGGCTTGCTTGTCGATTGCCTCCTTCATCGTCTTCCTCATCCACGACATGCTAACCAACAACCTGTGGCAGACAACGGACTATCTGGGTATGCTGGAAGTGACCCTGCGCTACTTTATGATGGCTGTCACGCTCATCGTGATGGCTGTACCCGAGGGACTGCCGATGGCCGTCACGCTGTCGCTGGCATTGAACATGCGTCGCATGCTCAAGTCGAACAACCTGGTGCGCAAGTTACAAGCTTCGGAAACGATGGGTGCCGTGACCACTATCTGTACGGACAAGACAGGTACACTGACACAGAACCGCATGACGGTGATGGAAATGGTGGAGTGTGGAGTGAGGAGTGAGGAGTGTGGAGCCCTACACAAAGCCATTGCGCTGAATACCACTGCGACACACGAGGTGGGCAATCCTACGGAACAGGCCCTGCTGCGCTGGCTGACAGAGCAAGGCGTGGACTACCAGCAGATACGCGAGGAGAACCCCATCACAGCGCGTGAGCCCTTCTCTACAGAACGCAAGTATATGACCACCACCGTTGGTGACACCATATATATAAAAGGAGCGCCCGAGGTGATTATGGCGCGCTGTGAGCTCTCTGACGATGAGCGTCAACAACTGGAACAACAACTGCTGAACTGGCAACAGCATGCCATGCGTACGCTGGCGATTGCTGAAGGTAACAAGCTGCTCGCCATCGTAGCCATCAGTGACCCATTGCGCGACGAGGTGCCCAGCGCCATCTACCAATGTTATCAGGCTGGCATCAATGTCAAAATCGTCACTGGCGACACATCGGCAACGGCAATGGAAATCGCACGCCAGTGTGGCGTTATCGATGACACGCAGCAGTCGCTTGCCACCATTACGGGACCGGAGTTTGCAGCACTGACTGATGAAGAGGCACTGGCACGCATCAAGGCACTGAAAGTGATGTCAAGAGCCCGTCCGTCAGACAAACAGCGTCTGGTGGCTTTGTTGCAACAGCAGGGTGAGGTCATTGCTGTCACTGGCGACGGTACCAACGATGCACCCGCCTTGAATCGTGCCCACGTAGGACTCTCGCTGGGTTCGGGTACCAGTGTAGCCAAGCAGGCCAGCGACATCACGCTGATTGACGACTCGTTCAACAGCATCGTGCATGCTGTGATGTGGGGCCGTTCGCTCTACAAGAATATCCAACGCTTTGTGTTCTTCCAGCTGATCGTCAACGTGACGGCCCTCTTGCTGGTGCTCTGTGGCGCCTTCATCGGTACTGAGATGCCACTGACGATTACCCAGATACTGTGGGTGAACCTAATCATGGATACCTTTGCGGCTATGGCACTGGCTTCGTTGCCACCATCGCGCGAGGTGATGCAGGATAAGCCCAGGGCTCAGGATGCCTTTATCATCACACGTTCCATGACGCAAGGCATCCTGCTATGGGGTGGTCTCTTCTTCGCTGTGGCCTTTGCCATGTTGTGGTATTTCGAGCAGGTGGCTGGTGTCGATGCCACCGAGTTGACAGTCTTCTTCACCATCTTCGTCATGCTGCAATGGTGGAATCTGTTCAACGCCCGTATGCTGGGCTCTAACTACTCTGCCTTCCGCAGACTGTGGGCTTGCAAGGGATTCCTCTTCGTCCTGCTCATCGTCTTGGTAGGTCAGTGGCTGATTGTCACCTTTGGCGGACGCATGTTCCGTACCGTACCTCTGTCGTGGCAGACGTGGGGCTATATCATCGCAGGCACGTCACTGGTGCTGTGGGTGGGTGAAATTTACAGATGGATTCAGCGCCTATGCAAGAAGTAGGATATGTAGCCACGATAGGCATGTTCGACGGTGTGCATCGCGGCCACCAATTCGTCTTGCAGCATGTGACAGGCGAAGCCCGTCAGCGTGGTCTGCAGTCGATGGCTATCACCTTCGATAAAAGTGGCCCACAGATGCTGACATCCCTGGACCAGAAACGCCTGTTGCTGACGAAAACGGGTATTGACCGTATTGAGGTGTTGACCTTCAATGATGCCCTGCGCCAGATGACGGCCCGTGAGTTTATGGAGCATGAGTTGCGCGACAGGCTGAACGTAAAAGTGTTGCTGACTGGCTACGATAACCGTTTTGGCCATAACCGCGCTGAGGGTTTCGATGACTACGTGCGCTACGGACGGGAGTTGGGCATCGAGGTACTACAGCTACCCCAGGAGGGCGAGATCAGCAGCAGCATCATCCGTCAACTGATCACCGATGGCGATATCAGCAAGGCTGATGAACTTCTCGGACATCCCTATACTATCACAGGCCGTGTGGAACATGGAGAGCATATCGGTACCAGACTGGGATTCCCTACTGCCAATATCGTGGTGGACGACCAGTGTCAGCTTATCCCTGCGCCAGGCGTCTATGCCGTTAGAGTACGCCTAGACGACAGCATGGAACAGAAGCACGCCATGATGAATATCGGCACGCGTCCCACCTTTGACGGTCATCAGACCACACTCGAGGTGCATGTGCTGAGACTGCACGAGAACCTCTACGGACGTCAGCTCACCATCTCATTTGTAGAGCGCTTGCGCGACGAGCGCCGCTTCGATACCATCGAAGAGTTGAAGGCACAGCTGCAAAACGACGTCAAACAAACCGAAGAACGATTAAACCAAACCATCAAATAATGAAAAAAGCACTCAGTTATCTGTTTATCTTTATCGGCATCCAACTGCTAGGCGGTGCCGCTATACCCCCCATCTGGTATTATGCCACAGGCTCATTAGACAAGACCATGGGACTACTCCTCACCATGTCGGTGATTACCAGTATCATCACTATGGCTGTCTTCCTCTATTGGCACTGGACTGAGGTGTCACCACGCTGGCTGCGCACACGTCCCTGGATGGTACTCTTCTGGAGCGTCATCGCTGCCTTGGGAGCCTTGATACCTTCTATATGGATGCAAGAGCAGATGCCCGAGCTGCCCAATCTCATGCAGACAGAGTTCGGCATGATGCTATCTGACCGTTGGGGCTATCTCGTTATCGGCTTGCTGGCGCCATTCACTGAGGAGATGGTCTTCCGAGGAGCCATCCTGCGCAAACTGCTCGATAGCTACTCGCCGTGGAAAGCCATTGCCCTGTCAGCCTTCTTCTTCTCGCTCATCCACATGAATCCCGTCCAGATGCCTCACGCCTTCCTAATCGGTCTGCTGCTGGGATGGATGTACTGGCGCACAGGCAGCATCTTGCCAGGTATAGCCCAACACTGGGCCAACAACTCGGCAGCCTACGTGATATACACCTTCTATCCTGACGACGACACCAAGCTCGTCGATGTCTTCAAAGGCTCTGAGACACACGTCGTGCTGGCCCTCGTCTTCTCGCTGCTCATACTTCTCCCCGCCCTCTATCAGCTCCATGTGTGGATGCGACGGGCAGAATAAACCGATAGATTACAAAATATGAACGGACTACCTCTGATTGCTCTGATGGGGTAGTCCGTTCTTCGTTAGTATGTTATGAAAAATTTGAGAGAAATGAAACTTCACAGTTTCTTGTGTTTTAACTAAACATGATTAATATAGAGAGAAAGCATAGAATAATATCCTAATTCTTGGGCTGTTCCATCAGGATGCTAGTCGTGTCGGGGGTTGACCAGTCGCTGATGTTTTCAGCCTGTATGGGACTGACGGCTGCCACGCTGTCAAGGTCTTGCTGGAAGCGGGCATAATCTTGAGGCTTGTTCCAGGTGTTGTCCCAGGGAGCCTGCAACGCACTACCAATCGTGATGATGATAGCCACCACGGCAGCTGCCTTGAACAGCGGCATCAGGCGACGTGTCAAGGTAATCTCGCGAGCCTTAACGGCTGGCTGCTCCTCGATGACCTGCAGGATGCGTGCGTCAAAGTCATCTCCCAGCACCTCATCAGTATCTGCCGTGAAGAGGGCACGCCACTGCTCCATCTCAGCAGGAATGTTCTCCTGACTGAAGAAGCTGCGCAGGATGCTTTCCTCCTCGAGGGAAGTCTCTGCGTTGAAGTAGCGCTCTAAAAGCTGTTCGATGTACTTGTAGTCCATACTGTTTTTTGTTGTCTCTATAGTCAATGACGTTTAGCGGAGTGGAAAGTTACAGTAAAAATCGATTTTTTTGTAAATTTCTTCATTTCTCCATTTTCATATAGCGTTCTTTGATGTTCTGGCGAGCACGGAAGATGTTGACTTTCACCTGTTGTTCGGTGATATCGAGTATCTCAGCAATGTCGCGATAACTCTTACCTTCCACGTCGCGCAACTGGATACAGCTTCGTTGCTTTTCAGGCAACTGGCTGATAAGCTGGCGCACCCGTTCCACACGGTCGCGCTGCACAGTTTGTTCTTCTGGATTGGAATGATGGCTGCGATCCATCGGGTCGATGCTGTCGTCGAGCGTCTGTTGCTGGTTGTCCATCCGTCGCAGCTTATCGAGGGCGATATTGCGACAGATGGTCAGACAGAAAGCCTCCATAGAGGCAATCCGTTCCCACTCGTCGCGTCGGTTCCAGACCCTCAGCATCGTGTCCTGAACAACGTCTTCAGCATCATCACGATTCTGTGTGATGCGCAGTGCCAATCGGAAGAGCATATTCTTCAGTGGCAGTACGTTGTTCTGGAAACTGATCATTTATGCTTTGATGATGGTGCCGTGATGACCATCGATGGCATCTGCTTTGGTGATGATGACCTGAGAGACGCCAGCATCGACAGCGCTGAGGGCATTCTCTATCTTAGGCAGCATACCACCACTGATGGTTCCGTCGGCTTTATAGGTATTATATAATGTACGTGTGATAACGGGAATCACGGAGTCATCGTCATCGGGATTGCTCAGCACACCCTTCTTCTCGAAAGCGAAGATCAGCGTGACATCATAGAGTTTGGCAAGTGCCTTGGCAGTTTCTGAGGCGATGGTATCGGCATTCGTGTTGAGGATATGTCCCTCACCATCGTGAGTAAGCGGAGCCATGATGGGCGTGATGCCTGCCTCGATGAGTCTGCCCAGCATCTCTCCGTCAGCTTGATCAACATCTCCCACGAAACCATAGTCCACACCGTTCTTCAAGGGGCGCTTATGGCTACGTATGGCATTGGCGTCAGCACCCGTCAGTCCCAGGGCATTGACACCATTGGCCTGCAGACGTGCTACGAGGTTCTTATTGACCAGTCCGCCATAAACCATCGTTACCACTTCCAACATATCTGCATCTGTGATGCGTCTGCCTTCTACCATCTTGGTCTCGATGCCCAGTCGCTCAGCCATCTTCGTGGCCTTGCGTCCGCCACCATGCACGAGGACTTTATAGCCTTCAATAGCTGAGAAATCTTTCAGCAACTGCGTGAGCTGTGCCTCGTCCTCGACCACAGCACCACCAACTTTAACAACGGTCAGTTTTGATTTCATATACTAGGGGTTCTAGTTGTTCTAGTGATTCTAGATAATCTAGTTATTCCAGATAGGTATAGCCATAGAGGCCCGAGCGATAGTTGCTGAGGAACTCCTTGCCTTCTTCGAGTGATATCTTGCCCTGCTTCACACTCTTGGCCACCCAGATTTCCAGTTGGCGCACGAGTTTCTTGGGATTGTACTGCACATATTCGAGCACCTCTTCAACCGTCTCACCATCAATGATCTGATCGATGTGGTAGGTGCCGTCCTTTACGGAAATATGTACCGCATTGGTATCTCCAAACAGGTTGTGCATATCGCCCAGAATCTCCTGATAGGCACCCACGAGGAAGACGCCAAGGTAATAGTCCTCATTCTTCTTCAGCGAGTGAACAGGCAGCGAATGCGAGTTGTGGCGGTTGGTCACGAAGTTGGCAATCTTACCATCAGAGTCGCAGGTGATATCCTGTATGGTAGCATTACGCGTGGGACGCTCATCGAGTCGCTGGATAGGCATGATGGGGAACAACTGGTCAATAGCCCAAGAGTCACTGAGACTCTGGAATAGCGAGAAGTTGCAGAAATACTTATCAGCCAGCAATTTATCGATGGTCATCAGTTCCTCTGGCACATGCTTCATATTCTTGGTCAGCGCATTGATCTCGTGGCAGACACTCCAGTACATCGCCTCAATCTCGGCACGCGTCTTGAGATCAACGATACCATGACTGAAGAGGTTGAGTACCTCCTCACGAATCTGCTCGGCATCGTGCCAGTCCTCCAAGACATTACGAGGCGACAGGTTGTCCCAGATCTCATAAAGGTCTTTCACCAACTGGTGTGAGTTCTCATCGGGCTCAAACTCCTCAGGCATCTCAGGCAGTGAGGCGGTCTCCAGAACGTCAATCACCAATACTGAATGGTGGGCAGCCAGTGAGCGTCCGCTCTCCGTGATGATGTTGGGATGAGGCAGCTCATTCTTGTTGGCAGCATCCACGAAGGTGTAGATACAGTCGTTGACATACTCCTGGATAGAGTAGTTGACAGAACTCTCACTCGATGGCGAGCGTGTGCCGTCGTAGTCAACACCCAGTCCGCCACCACAATCTACGAAGTCCACATTATATCCCATCTTGTGCAGTTGGATATAGAACTGCGAAGCCTCGCGCAGAGCCGTCTGGATGCGACGAATCTTGGTAATCTGACTACCGATATGGAAATGGATGAGGCGCAGACAGTCGCGCATATCCTTCTTGTTGAGCAGTTCGAGTGCCTCAAGCAGCTCGGCACTGGTCAGTCCAAACTTCGAAGCATCACCCCCGCTCTCTTCCCACTTGCCACTGCCACTGCTGGCCAGCTTGATGCGGATACCGATATTGGGACGGACATTGAGCTTCTTGGCCTCACGGGCGATAATCTCCAACTCGTTCATCTTCTCCACAACGATGAAGATCTGCTTGCCCATCTTCTGAGCCAACAGGGCCAGTTCGATATAGCTCTGGTCTTTATAACCATTACAGATGATGATGGAGTCGCTCTGGCACTGCATGGCAATAACGGCATGCAGTTCAGGCTTTGAACCAGCCTCAAGGCCAAGGTTGAACTTGCGTCCGTGAGAGATAATCTCCTCAACAACGGGCTGCATCTGATTGACCTTGATAGGATACACCACATAGTTCTCTCCCTTGTAGTCGTACTCCTTAGAGGCTTTCTTGAAGCAGCTCCACGTCTTCTCGATACGGTTGTCGAGGATATCGGGGAAGCGCAGCAACACGGGAGGTGTCACATCGCGCAGTGCCAACTCATCCATCACATCGCGGATATCAATCTGCGTAGAGTCCTTACAGGGTGTCACATAGACGTTTCCCTTGTCATTGATACCAAAGTAACTGGTACCCCAGCCGTTGATGTTGTAGAGCTCCTTGGAGTCGTCAATGGTCCATTTCTTCATATTTCTTATGGGTATAATTGGTCAGTTATAAACCTGATGGGTTAAAGGGATAGGAGGTCGCGCAGATGGGCGACGCTGACCTGTATCTTATCGAAGTTGTCAAGCACGCTGACATCCAGCGTATGACGGGCTTTCTCGTAGTAGGGAGCACGCTCCTTGAGGTGTTCAGTGATATAGGCAATCAGCTCCTCTGCACTCTTGTCCTTGAGCAGCGGGCGCTCAACCTTAGCCATAAGCAGGTGGTTATAGAGTGTTTCGGGCGTTGCTTTCAGATAGACAACGTCACCCTGCTGGTTGAGGTAGTCCATATTGTCAAAGAAGCAGGGCGTACCTCCTCCGCAACTGATGATGACATCCTCGAACTCAGCCACTTCATGCAGCATATTGTATTCAATCTTGCGGAATCCCTCCTCACCACGCTCAGCAAAGATTTCGGACACCGTTTTATGCATGCGGGTCTCGATATACCAATCGAGGTCATAGAACATCATGCCCGTTTCCTTCGATAGGGCTTTGCCCACGGTGGTCTTACCGGAGCCCATGTAGCCAATCAGGATGATGCGTCTCATCGATAATTACGAATAATGAATTACGAATTACTTTTTCTGCTTTTCGATAATGCCCATACACTCCTCGTAGGTCAGCTCAGCTGCCTTGGCGTGCAGGTTCTTGGGCAAACGGTAGTTCTTGCCATCATAGGCCAGATAGGGGCCATAGCGTCCGTTGAGCACTTCCAACTTGAGGTCCTCAGTAAAGATCTTCATGTGCTTCTGGGTGTCCTGCTGGCGCTTCTCGTTGATGAGTTTCACAGCCTCCTCAAGGGTGATGGTCATGGGATCTGCATCCTTGGGCAGCGACGTGTACTTCTTCTGATGGAGTATATAAGGTCCGAAGCGTCCTGCACCGATGACAACGTGGCTACCCTCGAAGTTACCCAAAGTGCGTGGCAACTTGAACAGCTCCAGGGCTTCCTCGAGTGTCAGTTCATCCATGCTCTTGTCACTGGGCAGCTGGGCAAAGAGAGGCTTCTCAGTATCCTCTGCAGAACCGATCTGCACAACAGGTCCGAAACGTCCAATCTTGACAAAGACAGGCTTGCCGCTCTTGGGGTCTTTACCCAACTGGCGCTCACCAGCCTTGCGCTCCTGACGGGCATTCATAGTCTTCTCCACTGTCGGGTCAAACTTCTTATAGAAATTCTTCAGCATGTGAGTCCACTGTTCCTTACCCTCGGCAATCTTATCGAAATCGAGCTCCACCTTAGCGGTGAAGTTATAGTCCATAATCGTGGGGAAATACTTCATCAGGAAATCGTTGACCACCATACCGATGTCAGAAGGCAACAGCTTTCCCTTGTCTGAGCCAGCCATCTCCTTACGCACCTTCTGATTGATGAGCTTACCCTTCAGAATATCGATGGTGTAGCTGCGCTCCTCACCCTTCTTATCGCCCTTGTGCACGTATTCACGCTGCTGGATGGTTGAGATAGTGGGCGCATAGGTTGAAGGACGTCCGATACCCAACTCCTCGAGCTTATGAACCAGCGAGGCTTCCGTATAGCGCTGAGGGCCCTGACTGAAACGCTCAGTAGCCTGAATCTCACGACGCGTCAGCTCCATACCTTTCTTCAGAGGTGGTAACAGGTGGCTCTCTTCCTCCAGCTGTTCATCATCATCGGATGATTCGCGATAAACTTTGAGGAAACCATCAAACTTTACAACCTCACCCTGAGCCATAAACTGAGCATCGGCTTTGTCAATAGCGATGGTAACTGTGGTCTTCTCCATCTCAGCATCAGCCATCTGACTGGCAATGGTACGCTTCCAGATGAGGTCATAGAGCTTACGCTCCTGAGCAGTACCCTCAATCTCGGTACGATCCATATAGGTGGGACGGATGGCCTCGTGAGCCTCTTGGGCACCCTTTGAGCTGGTGTGATACTGGCGCACCTTGCTGTATTCCTCGCCATAGAGCTTAACTATCTCTTCCTTGCTGGCATTGATACAGAGGCCAGAGAGGTTAACAGAGTCAGTACGCATATAGGTGATTTGTCCGTGTTCATAGAGGTGCTGTGCCACCATCATGGTCTGCGACACGGTGAAGCCCAACTTGCGGGCTGCCTCCTGTTGCAATGTAGAGGTGGTGAAAGGAGGCGCAGGGGTGCGCTTCATGGGTTTCTTGCTCACCGACTCTACCTTGTAGGTGGCATCGATGCACTGCTTCAGGAACTGCTCCACCTCTTCGTGAGTCTTCAAACGCTGGGCAAGTGTAGCCTTAACCTCCGTCTGCGAACCATCGCTATTGGTGATGGCAAAGGTTCCCGTGATGCTGTAGTACACCTCACTCTTGAAAGACTGTATCTCGCGCTCGCGCTCAACGATGAGTCGTACGGCAACACTCTGTACGCGACCTGCAGACAGGGCTGGTTTCACCTTGCGCCACAATACGGGCGACAGCTTGAAACCTACCAGACGATCAAGTACGCGACGAGCCTGCTGGGCATTGACCAGATTCATATCCAGGTGGCGAGGCGTTTCGATGGCCTGCAGAATAGCGGGCTTGGTAATCTCGTGGAATACAATACGGTTGGTCTTCTCCTCGTCAAGACCCAGCACCTCGCAAAGGTGCCATGAGATAGCTTCTCCCTCGCGGTCCTCATCGGATGCGAGCCATACCTTCTCAGCTTTCTGGGCGTTAGACTTCAGTTCCTTAACCAACTTCTCTTTCTCCTCAGGAATCTCGTATTCCGGTTCGAGAGTGGTCGTGTCGATACTCATCTCCTTCTTTTTCAAGTCGCGGATATGTCCGTAGCTCGACATGACCTTATAGTCACTGCCCAGGAATTTCTCAATAGTCTTAGCCTTAGCAGGAGACTCAACAATCACCAAATTCTTTTGCATATTTCTTAGTTTCTTATGTTTTCTAATCATCAGAAAGCGGACTGAAGTCAACTTTCGGGCGGCAAAAGTAAGCAAAAGTTTTGGTTACACCTTATATATATAGTAGTTTTTTTATTTTCTTAACGTTTCAGACAAAAAATGAGCTGACATCATTGCCAGCCCATTTACTTATATCGGAGTGAAGATTACTTGAAAATCTTCTGTGCGAACATGGTCAGATAAATACGCCAGTTGCGCCAGATGTGACCACCATCGGTCTCTACATATTCATACTTATAACCCTTGCTGTCCCAGAAGGCACGCAGGTCAACAGTGCTCTGATATAAGAAGTCTGTCTTACCCATACCCATCCAGTAAAGCTTGGGCTTGCTACCGAACAGCTTAGCACTCTGTTGTTCAAACTCAGGATTGGCCTTGATCTGTTTGGCAAACGAATCCTGATAACCGCCATTTGCCAAGTGCAAACCTGCAGAGAAGAGTCCGAAATAGTCGAACTTGTTAGGATAGAGCAGACTGACGTGGAAAGTATGTCCACCACCCATTGACAATCCACAGATAGCTCTGTGAGAACGATCCTTGAGTGTGCGATAGTTGGCATCTACATAGTTTACGATATCCATAAAGCTCTCTGGGATAGAAGCTGCAGCAGGAGTTGTAGGACCTGTACCAGCATCGCGGAATCCAGGCGTATACATACCCCATGACCACTCGCCAGGAGCAGCCTGACAGTTTGGATTACCGTTAGGCATGACCACAATCATAGGCTTAGCCTTACCAGTAGCAATCAGGTTATCCAGAATCTGAGCAGCACGACCGAGTTCGCTCCAGGCATTCTCGTCGCCACCAGCACCGTGCAAGAGGTAGAGCACTGGATACTTGCCACCCTTGTCATAGCCAGCAGGGGTATAGATGGTCATACGACGGTTCATCTTCAGTGTAGGACTATTGTACCAAACCTTGCTCAGATTGCCGTGGGGCACCTCATTCACCTTATACAAATCACCCTTGTCGCCTTTTTCGTTACTGACGATAAAGATGTTGGTAAATGATACAATGTCACGATTCACATAGATGTTAGCAGGGTCTTTCACACCTGTCAAACCATCGATGTTGAAAGTGTAGCTGTACATCTCAGGAGCCAGCTTGTCAGTGGTATAGCTCCACACACCGTTTTTTCCTTCCTTCAGCTGAGCCACGCCTGGAGCATCGTACTGTCCGTAGCCAGGAATTTGTATGGGCTGTGTGGGCAGGAAGTCGCCAGTCACCTCTACCTTAATCGCTTTAGGGGCAAAGATGTTGAACGTAACAGTACCGTCATCGTTAATAACGGGTGATTGAACATTGGCACTCTGGAAGAGTTTCTCTTGTGCCGAAGCACTCATGCAGCATATAGCTGCAAGTGCGAGAGTAATGATCGTTTTTCTCATCTTTTTAATAAGTTCAGTTTTACATTTGGTTTCATCACGTTGTTCACCTTCTTGGTCCAAGCCTTCACTTTCGCAGTGGTTTGGGCCTCTATGTCGTTGGCTGAAGAACAAATCATGAAAGTATAGATACCTGCATCTGTCTTCCAGGCTGAGGCCTTCTCGTTGAAAGATGCGAGATCCTCTACAGAAACCGTCATTGTTACCGTTTCGCTCTCACCAGGATGAAGCAGACGCGTCTTGGTGTAGTTGCGCAGTTCCTTTTCGGGCTTGTTCAGCTTCTTACTATTGGGAGCAGCCACAAAGAGCTCCACGACGTTACGACCAGCGCGAGTTCCCGTATTCTTCACATCTACCTTCACAGTATAGATGTCGTCGGCTTCTACCACACTCAAGTTCTCATATCCGAAAGTAGTATAGCTGAGTCCAAACCCGAAAGGATAAGCTACTGGTTTGCCGAAACTATCGAAATAACGGTAACCAACGTAGATGTCCTCTTCATAGTTCGTAAAGTCAATGTTGGCCTCGGGTTTACGCTCCTTAGGAGCCTTGTCCTTGTTGTAGCCCCACATGAACATAGCGCCCAGCGTCTTGTCGTCAACATTGCTGGGGAAATTCTTGTCAGCATAAGCGTCACCATAGTTTATCTGGAAGGTCATAGGCAGTTTACCACTAGGATTCACCTTACCTGAGAGCACATCAGCAACACTGAATCCGCTCTCCTGACCACCTTGCCACGTGCAAACGAGGGCATCAATCTGATCCTGCCATGAAGCCACGTCCATAGGACTGCAGATATCGAGCAACACCACGACTTGCTTGCCCTTGGCATGATAAGCCTCGCTGACAGCCTTGATAAGTTGTTTCTCACCATCTTTCAAGTAGAAATCTGCCTCGCTGCGGTCAGCAGCCTCACCGCTCTTACGGCCTAAAGAGATGATAGCCACATCACTGCCATTGATGGCAGCAGTGAGTTCATCAGCAGTAAACTGCTTCTCCTCAGCACGAGCGGGAGGCAGCAGTGAGAATGGTGGACGCCCATTAGGGAACAAACGCTTCTCTTCAGCAGCAATGTGCTGAGTGTAGGTCGCAGTCAAAGGTTTGTAAACCTCGTAACCAGCACTGCGCATACCCTCAATCAGCGATACGGTATAGTGACCAACGCTGGTGCCGCCAAAGCCGGAACCGCCAGAAATCCAGTCGTAGCTGGTACATCCGAACAGTGCCACACGCTTGCCAGCAAGAGGCAGGATGCCACTGTTCTTCAACAATACGATACCATCGGCACCAACTTCACGTACAATCTTTGCATGAGCCTTCAGGTTGGGCTCGCTATCATACTTGTAGCCCTTGAAAGTATGGGTTTTGATGACATACTCTAGAATACGCTTAACGTTTGCATCGAGCACCTCCATAGGCAGCTTGCCATTCTTGGCAGCTTCGAGAATAGCTTGATACTGTTTATCCTGTCCAGGCTGCAACATATCATTGCCAGCCAGCATGGCAGCTACGGCATTGTCACCAGCATTCCAGTCAGAAACATACATACCTTTCCAACCCCACTCGTCGCGAACGATAGTAGTCAGCAACTCGTAGTTCTGTACAGCATATGGACCATTCAACTTATTATAAGATGTCATGATGGTCCAGGGGTTGCTTTCCTTTACCATAATCTCAAAGGCCTTCAGATAGATTTCACGAAGGGCACGCTGAGATACTTGTGAGATGTTGTTATTGCGGTTCGTCTCTTGGTTGTTGGCAACGAAATGCTTTGGGCAAGCAGCCGTGCCCTCGCTCTGCACGCCACGCACATAGCCCGCAGCGATGGTGCCGGAGAGATAAGGATCCTCAGAATAATACTCGTGGTTACGTCCGCACAACGGATTACGAATCAGGTTCATTGCTGGTGACAAAATCCAATCAAGACCGAACTCACGCACCTCATTACCAATACCTTTTCCTATCTTGAAGGCAGCCTCACGGTCCCATGTAGAAGCGAGCGTCGGTGAGGCTACAAAGTCAGTAGGATAGTAATCCTTATGATCCCAAGCACGTGTAGCATTCATACGAAGACCCTGTTGAGAGTCTGCGCAATAGGTTTCAGGAATACCCAATCGGGCAACAGAGAAAGTGCTTCCTGCTGTACCGGGGAACTTGGCATCGTCATTAAAATGCATGCCTCTGCCCAATACCATATGGCACTTCTCCTCAAGTGTCATGGCCTTCACTACCTCGTCAATATTGTTGGCATTGAGCTGTTGGGCTGATGAATGAAGGCTATAGCCGCACAAGGCGGCTATAGCAACAGCGATCAAATTAAACTTATATATCCAATTCATGTATGTTATCTTCTTAGGAGATTCAACTTCACTTCAGGTTTCATCACGTCATTGGCTTTGGTCTGCTGACCCTTGACATTAGTCATAAGAGTGGCCTTGATATCTTGAGATGAAGCGCCAACAAGGAACTGATATTCGCCCTCGGCAACAACCCATGCAGAAGCTGTTTCATCGAACGAAGCAAGATCGGCAGTATTGACCTTCAAAGTGACAGTCTCGTTCTCGCCAGCCTTCAAGACCTTAGTCTTGGCATAAGCCTTCAACTCCTTGGCAGGTTTGTTGGCTGCCTTATTGTCGGGTGCTGAGACGTAAAGCTCAACAACCTCCTTACCCTCACGACTTCCTGTATTGGTCACCTTGACGGTGACAATAGCCAAGTCGCCATCCATACTGATTTTGGCATCACTATACTCGAAGGTGGTATAAGAGAGTCCATAGCCGAAGGGATAGCTCACGGGAACGTTAAAGCTGTCAAAGTAACGATAGCCTACATAGATGTCCTCCTCGTAGTTGGTATAATCTACGTTCTTCACATTACCCTTCTGACCTTGATTCAGCATGTCGATACGTGGATCCTCATCGATGGGGAAGTTCTTTGAGCTGTAAGCGTCAGTGAACTTCACAGGCCACGTCATGGTGAACTTACCAGATGGCGACTGCTTGCCGCTAAGTACATCAACGACACTGTTTCCACCTTCCTGGCCAGCTTGCCATGCACAAAGGATAGCATCAGGTAACTCCTTCCAAGAAGTCGTCTCGATGACACCACCAATGTTCAACAGCACAACAACCTGCTTGTTGGCCTTGTGGTAAACCTCGCAAACCTGTTCGATGAGTTTACGCTCCGAATCACTGAGGTTGAAATTAGCCACATTGCGATCCAAGAACTCACCAGAGAGGCGACCAAGGGTAATGACAGCTACATCAGCATTGGCTGCCTGGGCAGTCAATTCGTCAACAGAGAAGAGTTTCTCTGCGGGCAACGGCTGTGGAAGGAAACGAGCCAGCATCGCACTCTTCGGATCCTTCTTGGCCTTGGCCTCTAGTTCAGCCTCTGCCTTCTTCTTGGCATCAGCGATATAGGTTTCGTAGGCAGTCTTCAGTTCCTCAGAAACGGTATAGCCGCCATTCTTCAAGCCGTCGAGCAGAGAGACTACATAAGCATGATTCACATTACCAGAACCTGTTCCACCAGCGATGAAGTCGTAAGAAGTATTGCCGTAAAGGGCTACATTCTTAACACTTTCTGCAAATGGCAGGGCCTTCTCGTTCTTCATCAGTACCATGCCCTCGGCAGCAGACTGACGTGTAACCTGTGCATGTG
Organism: uncultured Bacteroidales bacterium; assembly: GCA_902799655.1. Lineage (GTDB taxonomy): Bacteria > Bacteroidota > Bacteroidia > Bacteroidales > Bacteroidaceae > Prevotella. The sequence goes on along the minus strand of CADCBH010000013.1, from coordinate 75,545 downwards.
CCTTGAGGTCGGGTTTGTTCGAGTACTTATAGCCTTGGAAACGCGGACTCTTCTCCACAAGGTTCAAGATGCGTGCAACGTTGCGGTCGAGATCGGCCTCAGCGAGTTTACCACTTTTCACACCTGCCACGATGCTGTCGAACTGTTCGTTCTTACCAGGCTGCAGCATGTCGTTACCAGCCCACATCTGTTTGGCACCATCCTTACCACCAAACCAGTCGGTCATCACGGTTCCTTCATAGCCCCACTCATTGCGGAGGATAGTCTGAACCAAATCCTTGCTCTCGGAAGTGTAGGTACCGTTGATATAGTTATAAGAGGTCATTACCGTCCATGGCTTGCTCTCCTTGATGGCAATCTCGAAGCCCTTCAGATAAATCTCACGAAGGGCACGCTGAGAGATGCGTGCATCGGTGTTCATGCGGTTGGTTTCCTGATTGTTGGCAGCGAAGTGCTTGATGCTGGTACCCACATCGTTCTTCTGCACACCAGCGATATAGGCAGAAGCGGTCTTTCCTGCTACCACAGGATCCTCAGAGTAATATTCGAAGTTACGTCCGCAGAGGGGATTACGCATGATGTTCAGCGCAGGAGCCAACAGCACGTCAGCACCATACTCCTTCACCTCCTCGCCAATGGCCTGACCGACTTCCTCAATAAGATCCGTATTCCAGGTGGAGGCAAGCAGTGTTCCAATGGGGAAGTGAGTGCAGTAGTATGTGGCAGAGTCACCTTCACGAGTAGCATCGATACGAAGGCCGGCAGGACCGTCAGCCAATACGATAGCAGGAATGCCCAGTGAATCGAGTGGGTAGGTAGTACCGGCGGCACCAGGAACGAGACTCTGGGTGGCACCAATCACGGCATTGTCGCCGCTGAAGCCAGCCATACCTACACCAATGACGAAGTGTGCCTTGTCTTCGAGTGACAACTTACTGATTACTTCCTGCTGGTCAATGGTCTTTTGAGCCACCTTGTCAGCAGACGTACAGCCAACCATCAGCGCAGCCGATGCAACAATAAATAATACGGATTTTTTCATAAGACTTTATTTGAATAATAGCGGAGTGAATTCGGAAAGATAGATACGCCAGTTGCGCCAGATGTGACCACCATCGGTTTCGAGGTAGGTGTACTTATGCTTCTTACTATCAAGGTAGGCACGCAGATCATTGTTGTTTTTGATGAGGAAATCTGTCTTGCCGATACCAATCCAGAACAGCTTGGGCTTCTTGGCGAAGAGTCCGTCTATTTTCGCATTGCGGTCTGCGTAGATTTCGGGATGACCGTTGGGATCGGGCTGCTGCTGGTCAACAGCGGCAGAGAACAGGCCTACATAACCAAACAAGTCAGGATTGTTGATAGAAATAAAGAGGCTGTGGAAACCACCCATTGACAGACCGGCAATAGCACGGTGGGCCTTGTCCTTCTTCACGCGGTAGGTCTTCTCCATGAATTTGATGACATCGGGGAAGGCGGTCTCAAAGCTACCCTCCATGGTCTTCGGCAGCATCATCGTGGGAACGACGAAACCCTTTGATGTCTCGCCAGGACAAGCTTCCTCTGAGATGTTACCATTCGTCATCACCACAATCATTGGTTCGGCCTTGCCCTGAGCAATCAGGTTGTCCATGATCTGAACCGTACGACCCAGTTCGCTCCAGGCATTCTCGTCGCCACCGATACCATGCAACAGATAGAGCACGGGATACTCCTTGCCACTGGTTTCATAACCAGCAGGGGTATATACCGTCAGACGACGCGTCAGACCGGCAGTCTTGCTCTCATACCAGATCTTGCTTACCGTACCGTGAGCCACCTTGTTCACCTTATACAAGTCTGTACGCTGGTCACCGCCAATCAGCAACACGCTGAAAAGATTGTTGATATCGCGGATGTTATATACATTCAGCGGGTCAAGGGTTTTTACACCGTCCACTATCACATTATACGTGTACAGCTCGGGCGCCAACTTCTCCGTCGTAAAGCTCCACACCCCCTTGTCATTCTTCACGAGGTCTACCACACCAGGCATGTCATACGAGTTACCCATCCATTCCACCTTCTTCGGAGGCAAGAACTCGCCAGTCAACTGTACTTTCTGAGCCTCAGGGGCTACCACGTTAAATGTCACCGTGTTGTCAGCATGTACGTCAGGGGATACCACCTGTGGACCTTGTCCCCAGCTCAGGTTTTGCTGAGCGTGGGCTGCCATGCCCATCAGGCAGAGGGCAGCCACCATCATTAGTTTTCTCATTGTAAATCTATAAGTTAGTTGTTCAATGGTGCAAATATAAACATTTTATTTGAAATAATGGCCAAGTTTTGCCATAAATTTTGGATAGCACTCCTTCCAGAACTTCCAGTTGTGAACACCTGCGCGTTCGATGTACTCGAAGTTGGTGAATCCGCTTCCTGTAATGTACTGGGCCAGCCACTACTGATCCTTCGCTTCCCGAGGACGATCGTCCCACCATCCTCGTGGTGGATGACGATACGGAGGTGGTCAACTACATGCGCGTTCTTTTCTCACGCGACTACCAGCTCATCACCTGCGTCGATGCCGATACCGCTTTGGAGGAGATGCGGGCAGCGGAGCCCAACCTCATACTCTCCGATGTGGCAATCAGCTTCTTCCGTACCTATAAGTTGAACCGTGCTGCAGAGTTGCTGAAGAGTGGCAAATATACGGTATCTGAAATTGCCGATAAGTGTAGCTTCAGCTCACAAAGCCATTTCTCGACCGTCTTTAAGAAACAGTTTGGTATCAGTCCGAGTGAATATAAATAGAAACATCGGACAAGAAACGGATGACAGCATGACGGATGCTGAGAAGACCAAATTCAGCAGGATTGACTTTGTCAATAGGTATCCAGATGGCCTCGGCAGCATCGTCGGCAGCTTTCACGGCGACAGCATCGCCATGCACACGCACTAAGTAGTCCATGTCAAGGGTATGGACACCCATGCCGCTGTACATATAGACATTGGGGGAAGAGAAAAGATACTGGATGTCATCGACCTCCAGACCTGTTTCTTCCTTGATTTCACGCCGCATACCGTCCTCAACGGTTTCTCCCATATCACAAAAACCACCCGGTAGATCGAGGGTACCCTTGGCAGGCTCTTTGGCGCGACGTACTACCAGCAGTTCGTTGTTATCATTGACGATGAAGGCTGCCGTCGCTGAGCACGGATTGGCATAATAGGTGAAGCCACAGTCACGACATTTCTTACTCTTGAAGTTGTTCACCTCAAAATGCGCACTGCCACATACGGGACAGTATTTGAATGTCTCTAATGGGTGCTCCATTACCAGTTGTCTGTTCTAAAGGGGAATAAAGGTAGATTGCCGCCGTTCTTGACATTGCCCAATTGGAAATTCTTGAAACAGTAGCGTACTGCCACAGGCTTGTTAACTTGAGGAGAAGTGACGATAATGGCCTCATCCCAGTAACCACCTCCTGGCTGCCAGAAATGCTTGGCCTCAGCAGGATAGAACACACGGTCCTCGCCAGCCACTTCGAAGCCCTGCATCTGCTCGAAAGGAGCATCACACCAGTAGTTATCCTGAGTATGGATGAATACCGTATCGTTCTTGATGGTCATATCCTTGTATGAGGAGCTTTTGTACTGAATGGTCTCGTAGCCGTAGTCACGATTCAATGCGGTAAAGGCCAGGCGTTCTCCTACCCCTTGCTTCTGGGTGGGGTGTATCTGGGAATACTCGTAAGGATAGACCAGGTCGTTGGTACATACCAGCGAACTGTTAGGAATCATCTGGGCAGCTTTGAACTGCTGTTCACGCAACAGAGCACCACTCACGGCATTGACGTCACCATCGTCATACGCCCAAGGGGCTATTTGTACGAAGTAGAAAGGAATCTCGCCGAGTTTGAACTGGCTGCGCCATTGCTCAACCAGCAACTTCATGCGTTGTGAGTACTGGTCGCCAGGGTCGCCGACATTCGAGCAGCCTTGATAGTAGATAATACCTTTCACGGTATAGTTCAGGATGGGGTTGAAAGTGCCGTTACCCCATAAGAGTGAACGATGATAGTCCCACTCCGGCCATTTCTGACAGATAGCCACCGAATCCGTGGGATCGTTGGTGTAGTGCTCCAGATTCTCCTTGGTCAACCAACTCTCTACACGCGTTCCTCCCTTGTTGGCTTCGATGATACCTACGGGAATGTCGAGGGTACGACTCAACAGGCGGGCAAAGAAATAACCCGTAGCAGAGAACTCGCCTACCGTCTTGGGTGAGCACTGACGCCATTCGCAGTTGGCATCATCCAACGGTTTGCTACTCATAATGCTGGGTATCTTGAGACTGCGGACTCCCTTGGAGTTGATGGCATCCACGACATGATGGTTATAGTCTTGGACAGGGCACATGCCAAAGCCCTTAACGGGCATCTCCATATTCGACTGACCAGCACATACCCACACCTCACCAGCCAGCACATTATGGATGGTCACCCTTCCATCGCCATCGTCGAAAGTGATGCTCAGCGGCTCATAAGAGGCAGCAGGCGACTTGACTGTCAACAACCAGCGTCCCTGCTGGTCGGCTTTGGCTTCCGACTTCTGATTCGACCACGACGTCGTGGCGATAACCTTCTTACCCGCTTTGGCCCAACCCCATAGGCGGACATCCGTCTGCTGTTGGATAACCATATTGTCGCTGACCAGATGGGACAGTCTCACTTTAGCTTGCATCGTGACAGCCCATATCATCAGTAATGCAAGGAAAAAAAGCCTTCGATTCATAGTTTTATGCGTTTTATTTCAATAATGGTGCAAAATTACAAAATAATTTGTACCTTTGCAAGCAATAAAGCAAAGAGTTATGAAGAAAATCCTGTTTTTTATCATGATGTGTATCTCGGCACAGGTGTTCGCCCAGAAAGCGATAGAGATGAATCTGTGGCCCAATGGTCCGCAGACCAGTAATAACGACCCGAAGGACATGGCAAAGATGTGGGTCTATCTCCCTGAAGAGAAGATGGCAACAGGTCGTGCTGTCGTCTGCTGTCCTGGTGGCGGCTACAGCCATCTGGCCATGGATCATGAGGGACACCAGTGGGCGCCTTTCTTCAATGGTCAGGGCATCGCTCTCATCGTGTTGAAGTATCGCATGCCTCATGGTGTATGGCAGATACCTGGTGAGGATGCTGAAGAGGCCATGCGCCTGGTGCGTCAAAACGCTGCTGCGTGGCACATCAACCCCAAGGATGTGGGTATTATGGGTTTCTCGGCTGGTGGCCATCTGGCCTCTACCGTTGCAACGCATGCCTCGGGCGATGCTGCGCCCAACTTCCAGATACTGTTCTATCCTGTCATCTCTATGGAACAGGGTACCACGCATCAGGGTTCGCGCGACAACCTGTTAGGCAAGAAGCCCAAGCGTAAGCTCATCAATGAGTATTGCAACGAACAACATGTGGGTCGTCATACCCCTCGCGCCTTCATCATCCTGGCTGACGACGATCGTGTCGTACTGCCCGTCAACAGTGTCAACTACTATGAAGAGCTGTTTGCCAACAAGGTACCAGCAGCGATGCATATCTATCCTTCTGGAGGTCATGGCTTTGGCATCCGCCAGTCGTTTGCCTATCACCTCGAGATGATGTTAGAGCTCAAAGCATGGTTGCGCAGCTTCTGATTTAATGATTATACGCTCATATGGCAAACATGAAATCCTTGGCCAAGGATACGGCCATCTACGGACTGTCGAGCATTGTCGGCAGATTCCTCAACTACCTCTTAGTACCGCTCTATACCTACTACATGCCCCATGAAACGGGCGACTATGGCATCAGCACCAATGTCTATGCCTATGTAGCACTGATACTGGTGATATTGACCTTTGGTATGGAGACGTCCTTATTCCGCTTTGCCAACGACGAGAAGAACAAGCCCGATACGGTATTCTCTACAGCAATGGCTGTCGTCGGTTCATTGACGGCTGTCTTCCTGCTATTACTGTTCGGACTGATCACGCCCATCAGCGAAGCCCTTGGCTATGCTGCCCACCCCGACTATCTGCTAATGATGGGCGTGGTAGTAGCCCTCGATGCCCTGCAGGCTATCCCCTTCAGCTTCTTGCGCTACCAGAAGCGTGCCATCCGTTTCGCATCGCTGAAGATGCTGTTCATCATCTTTAATATCGGACTGAATGTGCTGTATTTTGTCGTCCTCGGCAAGACATCTGTTTTCTACGTCTTCTTTATTAACCTGTTGTGTACAGCATTCATCACCCTGTTCTTCATACCCGGTTTGATAAAGATACAGTGGAAGTTTGATGGCCAGCTGCTGCGCCAGATGTTCAGCTACTCATGGCCCATCTTGATACTGGGTATCGCAGGCATTCTGAATCAGGTGGCTGATAAGATAATCTTCCCATTGGTCTATCCCGACGAAGAACAGGCTAACATCCTGCTGGGTGACTACGGCTCTTGTGTGAAGATTGCGATGATTATGGCTATGATTACCATGGCCTTCCGCTATGCCTACGAGCCCATCGTCTTCGCGAAGTCCAAGGATGCCGACAAGACGGAATACTATGCCACAGCGATGAAGTACTTCCTCATCTTTACGCTACTGGCATATCTTTGCGTCGTGGGATGGATGCCCCTGCTACAGTATATATTAGGTGCCAACTATCGTGAGGGATTGGGCGTGGTACCTATCGTCATGGCAGCAGAGATCATGATGGGTGTTTATTTCAACCTGTCGTTCTGGTATAAGCTCATCGACAAGACCATCTATGGTGCCTGGTTCTCCATAGCAGGCTGTCTGGTGCTCTTTGCCGTCAACATCCTCTTCATCCCGAAGTATGGCTATTGGGCCTGTGCATGGGGCGGCGTGGCAGGTTATGGAACGGCGATGGTACTGAGCTATATCGTCGGACAGAAGAAGAACCCTATACCCTACCCGATGAAGGATATCACCCTCTACGTGGTCATCACCGCCTGCTTCTTCTGCCTCATGCAACTTAGCAGCGAATGGCCCATGATTGGAGCGTTGGCCTTCAATACGCTGATCATCATCCTCTTTGTGGCTTATATCATTTATAAGGATTTACCGCTGAAGAATCTCCCCGTGATTGGAAAATATTTTAAATAGTAAATACAACATGAAAAAACTACTCTTATCATTGATGTGTCTCTGCACCCTTGGTGCTCATGCCGACGAGGGTATGTGGACACTCTACAACCTGCCAACTGCCATCTACGACCAGATGAAGCAGTATGGTTTCCAGCTGCCCATAGAACAGCTGTATCAGACTGACAATGCCGTGAAGAATAACGTCATCAACTTTGGAGGCTATTGCTCTGGTGTTGTCGTCAGTCCAGACGGACTGGTATTCACCAACCACCACTGTGGTTTCGATGCCATTCGTCGCCACTCTACTGTAGAGCACGACTATATGCTCAACGGCTTCGTAGCACAAAGCTATGAAGAGGAACTGCCCAATGACAATCTCTATGTCAGTTTCATGGTGGAGCAGAAGGATGTCACCGACCAGATTATTCCTCAGCTGAAAGGACTGTCCAAAGAGAAACAAGCCGAAATTGTCGATTCTATCGAGAACGCCTGGCTGAAGGATATCCATCAGCAGGATTCCACCTTGCGCGTAGAGGTGAAGCCGTTCTATGAGGGCAACAAGTATTATTTGACTACCTATCGTGACTTCAACGATGTACGTCTGGTATTCACCGTTCCTAAGTCGATGGGTAAATATGGTGGCGAGACGGACAACTGGATGTGGCCGCGTCAGACCTGCGACTACTCCGTATTCCGCATCTATGCCAATCCCAAGACCAACGGTCCTGCCAAATATTCCAAGGACAATGTGCCTTATCATCCCAAGTCATGGGCTCCTGTATCGATGCAGGGCTACAAGCCTGGCGACTTTGCCATGATTCTTGGTTATCCGGGCAGCACCAGCCGTTATTTGTCGAGCTATGGTATTCAGGAACGTCGCGATGCCATGAACAAGTCGATGATACAGGTTCGTGGTGTCAAGCAGGAGATCATGTGGCGCCGTATGCTCAGCTCAGAGGCTATCCGCATCCAATACGAGTCGAAATACGCCCATTCCAGCAACTATTGGAAGAACTCCATTGGTATGAACAAGTGTATTGACAGCATCGGACTCATCCAGCAGAAGCGCCAGTTTGAGACGCGCCTGCGCCATTGGCAGGATTCCACGGGCTATCTGAAGGGACAGCTCGACTTCGACAAGCTGGCACAACTGTATCAGAAGCGTTTCGATGCTGTTCGTGCCCTCTACTATTACAACGATACATGGGGACGTGAGTGCGACGAGTTGACACGTCGTGCCCGTCAGGTACATAGTGGTATCGAGGTGAAAGGTCCGAAGGACAAGAAGAGCAAGCAGTATGTGGAGTTCAAGGACAACAGCAAAGACTGGGACTTGGAAACTGATCGTGAATTGCTGGCTGCCTTGATGAAGAACTACCGCAACCATATCGACAAGAAATACCACCTTGACATCTTCAACGTCGTCGATCGTGATTTCAAGGGCGACTATCGCGCCTATGTGGACTATGTCTACAAGAAGTCCATGCTGATGAAGAGCGGCAAGAAGATCTATATCAACAAGAAGTCGTTCGACAAAGACCCCGGCGTGGCCTACGGACTCTGCCTGACGGAACTGCGCGCTACCCTGCGTGCCGACCTGTTGGCATTGGCTGACAGCATCGCCCAGCAGGAGCAGTGGCTGTGTGCTGCCAAGTTGCGTATGGAACAAGACCTGCCCAACTACTCAGATGCCAACTTCACCATGCGTATGACCTATGGTCAGATTGGTGAATATTCATTAGGTGGCAAGCCCTCCGGCTATTACACCACTGCCCGCTCGCTGTGGGAGAAGATGCAGAAGGCCAACGAAAACGTAGAGTATTTTGCTGAGCCTGTGATGCACGAACTGCTGGGCAGCAAGGACTTCGGACCTTATGCTGACAAGATGACGGGCACTATGCAGCTCTGCTTCCTCTCGAACAACGACATCACGGGTGGCAACTCAGGCTCACCCATCTTCAATGGCAAGGGCGAACTCATCGGACTGGCCTTCGACGGCAACTGGGACAGCCTCTCCAGCGATATCTTCTTCGATCGTGAACTGGCTCGTACCATCAACGTCGATATCCGCTTCGTGCTGTTTATGATGGACCGCTGGGGACATGCCGATCGCCTTATCAAGGAGATTAATGCCCGCTAAAACGCTATGAGGAGGCTACTTCTTCTACTTCTGTGTGTGGCCTGGCTGCCTACTATCAGCCAACAACGTATTGATTTGGCAGGTGAATGGACGTTGCGTTACGACCAACAACAGACCACCATCCTATTGCCTGGCACGATGGATACCAACAAAAAAGGCCATTCCATCGAAAAAAAGGATGAGACAACACACCTCTCGCGCCTATATTCCTTCAAAGGGAAGGCATGCTATGAGCGTGAGGTCGTTATCCCCAAGGCATGGAAGAAGCAGCCTTTAACACTCTTCCTTGAGCGTACCAAACCCACATGGCTCTATGTCGATGGACAACTGATGGACTCGTGCCATCATATCTCGACGCCTCAGCGCTATCAGCTCAAGGCGCTCAAGCCTGGAAAACATATCATCCGCATCGTCATAGACAATGGCAGTGGGGTTCCTGAACAGTTGTATGCCAGCAGTCACGCCTATACAGAGGATACCCAAACAAATTGGAATGGTATCATCGGACAGCTCTATCTGGAGACTGGTTCTTCTAGTGTTTCTAGCGTTCCAAGATCCTCTAAATCGCTGATTATCAGGGACCGCCACATCTACGACGCTCAGAGACATCGCGTCTTTTTGCGTGGCAAGCACGATGCCTGCGTATGGCCTTTAACGGGCCACTGTCCTATGGATGTCGAGTCGTGGCGCCGCTATTTCAGCACCTGTCAGGACTATGGCATCAACCATGTACGTTTCCACTCGTGGTGTCCGCCTGAAGCAGCCTTCGTCGCTGCTGACGAGAAGGGTATCATCCTGCAGCCTGAACTTCCTTTCTGGGGCGACTTCAATGCTAAGGATTCGTTGTTGATGAACTTCCTGCATGAGGAGGGTGTCAACATCTTGAAAGAATATGCCCACCATCCGTCATTTGCCATGTTTGCCTTGGGTAATGAACTATGGGGAAGTACCGATGAAATGGCACATTTTGTGCGCGATTTCCGACAATTGGCACCGCATATCCACTATACCTTCGGGTCCAACTATTATCTAGGCTATCAGGGCGTAAAACCCGAGATGGACTATTTTACAACATGTCGTGTAGGTGGCGAGGCATGGGGCTCCTACGATACCCATACCCGTGGTTCATTCTCGTTTGCTGATGCCAAGACAGGCGGCTTGTTGAATACGGAGTATCCCAACACTGTCGTTACTCTGGAGCAAGGTTGCCAGCGCAGCGACATACCCGTTATCAGCCATGAGACGGGGCAGTTCCAGACCTATCCCGACTACGATGAAATGGCCAAATATACGGGTGTCCTCTATCCTTATAACATGGAGGTGTTCCGCCAGCGACTCGCTGAGGCAGGCATGCTCGACCAGGCCAACGACTTCCATCGCGCCAGCGGTCTCTGGTCGCTCGAACTCTATAAAGCAGATATCGAACTCGACCTGCGCACACCCTCGATGGATGGCTTCCAGTTGCTCGACCTGCAAGACTATCCCGGACAGGGCTCTGCCTATGTGGGCATCCTCGATGCCTTTATGGAGTCCAAGAACCTGACGACGCCTCGCGAGTGGCGCCAATGGTGTAACGATGTGGTTCCTTTAGCCTTGTTGCCTCGCTACACCTACCTGTCAGGCCAGCGTCAGGACATCGCCGTTCAGATAGCCAACTATAGTGGAGGTTCTTTACAAGGCAAGACGCTCCATTGGGTCATAGGCAACATGGAGGGCGACCTTCCTATTCCTGATGGCGAGGGACTGCTGACTGCCGGCACTATACCTTTTGAGGCGCCCGTTGTTCATAATGGTGCCAAATTGCAGATGGTGTTGATGCTCGAAGGCACTGAGTATCATAATACTTACAATATATGGGTTTATCCTAAAAATGTGTCGTTGGATCCGCGCGATATCGTAGTGACCCATGAGATGTCTGAATCCCTTTGCCGGCAATTAGAACAAGGTGCAAAGGTGTTGTGGATGCCAGACCACGAGACGTACAAAGAACAAACAATAGGGGGCTTGTTTCAGACAGACTATTGGAATTACCGCATGTTCAAGACTATCTGCGAGAACAACAAAAAGCCTGTCTCACCAGGTACATTGGGTATTCTGACCAATCCACAGCACCCGTTGTTTGAGGCCTTCCCTACCGAGGAACACACCAACTGGCAGTGGTTCCCTATCATCCAGCAGTCACGCCCGATGATTCTCGACCATCTCTCGAAAGCCTATCGTCCTATCGTGCAGGTGATAGATAATGTGGAGCGCAACCATAAATTAGGCTTGGTCTTTGAATTTGCTGTTGGAAAGGGCAAACTCCTCGTCTGCATGAGCAATTTGGAGTGTGCAGCCGACTATCCCGAGGGACGCCAGTTCTATCACGCCTTGCTCCGCTATATGCAAGGCAGCAGCTTCCAGCCTCAGACCCCAATATCATGGTCCGACCTCTATCGTCAGCTCTCCGGACAAATAGAAGAGCGTCAACTTCAGGAGTTAAACAATATCTCTCCTTATTGACGCCAAATAAACAATGAAGGTAGGGCAAAACCCTACCTTCTTTTATTTCTTCTTGCGAGGCTTGCGGATAGCCCAGCCTTCTTCCTCGAAATCGGGGATTTCGCCTTTGAATTTCTTCGATTTAAACGTATTCATTAGCTCCATCCATTCCTCTTTCTGGTGAGTTCTCGTGCCCTTGGAAGTGTTCTTCCTAGGTTCTCTAGGCTCACTAGAGCTTCTAGAGTTTCTAGATACTCTAGGACTACTGGCTTTGCCGCCTTCCGCGGCATCATTGCAACGTACGGTACGCCCTTTATAGCGGATACCCGTTAGCTGTATCATCACCTTCTTGGCATCCTTCTCAGGAACTTCGAAATAGGAGATAGTGTCCAGCAGGTCGATGTGCCCCACCTCCTGACGACCACCCACAAAGCGGTTCAGCGTCTGCATCAGCTCGCCAGGATAGAAACCATCTTTCTTACCCAGGTTGATGAACAGCTTCTTGTAGCCCTTACTGGTAGGTGTCAGTTGCTTCTTACTGCGACCTTCTTCTCTCTTACCTCTACTCTCTTCCTTCTTAGTTTTTACCTCCTCGATCTCTGGCGCATCAGCATAGTAGGACAGGAATTTGCCAAACTCCATCGACACGATCTTCTTGATGAGTTCCTCTTTGTCGATATACTCAAAATAGCGCTGGATATCCTGCATAAAAGGACCAATCTCCTCATCATCGACATCGGCCTTGACAATCTCGTCCATCACCTTGTAGAGCTGCTTTTTGCAGATTTCCTCGGCAGAGGGGATGACACCCTGCTCAAACTGCTTGCCTATCTCCTTCTCGATATTACGGATCTTGTGCTTCTCACGAATGTGGACGATGCTCAGCGACGTGCCTTTCTTGCCGGCACGACCCGTACGGCCCGAGCGGTGGGTGTAGTTCTCGATATCATCAGGCAAGCCGTAGTTGATGACGTGCGTCAGGTCGTCGACGTCCAGTCCGCGGGCAGCCACATCCGTTGCCACCAGCAGCTGTACGGTATGCTGGCGGAACTTCTGCATGGTCAAGTCACGCTGTTGCTGTGAGAGGTCGCCATGCAGCGCCTCGGCATTATATCCATCCTTGATGAGCTTGTCAGCCACCTCCTGCGTCTCTATCTTCGTACGACAGAAGATAATGGCAAAGATACGCGGATAGTAGTCCACAAGGCGTTTCAGTGCCAGGTACTTGTCCTTGGCATTCACCATGTAATAGATATGGTTCACGTGCTCAGCACCCTCGTTGCGGCTACCCACCACAATCTCCTTATAATCATGCAGATAACCCTTGGCGATACGCTCTATCTCTTTGCTCATCGTTGCTGAGAAGAGCAGTGTATTCCTGTCCTCGGGCACCCCCTCGAGGATGGCGTCGATGCTCTCCGAGAAACCCATGTTGAGCATCTCGTCAGCCTCGTCGAGTACGACGTTACGGACGCTGTCCAGCTGTGCCACGCCACGATTCATCAGGTCGATGAGTCGTCCTGGGGTTGCCACGATGATTTGTGCCCCTTTGCGCAGGGCACGGATCTGCTGTTCGATGGATGCACCGCCATAGACAGCCTCCACGTGGATGCCAGCCATGTATTTCGAGAACTCGCGCAGGTCGTCAGCGATCTGCAGACACAGTTCGCGGGTGGGCGACAAGATTAGTGCCTGTGTGTCCGCTCTTGTCACATCAATACGCTGCAATACGGGAATACCGAATGCCGCTGTCTTGCCTGTACCCGTCTGGGCCAGTGCGATGACGTCATTTCTGTTTCCTAACAAATAGGGTATAACTTCCTCCTGTACAGGCATGGGCTGTACGAAACCCATCTCCTCAATGGCGCGGCGAATCTCTTCGCAGACGCCCAATTCTTCAAATGTCTTCATTGATACGACTTATTTTAAGGCTGACTCTCGCCCTCGACATACTCCTCCAAAAACATGTGCTCACCATCGTAAACAGCATAGGTGAACTGCGAAATCCAATCGCCCAGAATCATCAGGCGGGCCTTGTGGCCAGTACCCTCGTTGGGACGTACCAGATTGATATCCAGTTCGATATGGCGATGTCCAAAGATGAAGTAGTCGATATTGGGGTGTGCCAGGATATACTTCTTGGCATAGAGTACTAGATGCTCCTTGTCCTCACCCAGATACACCACGTCATTATTCTCCTTGTGCTTGATATAGCTGTGCTTGGCCCATGCCAGTCCGAAGCTGATGCCCCAGCGGGGATGCAAGGCTGAGAAGAGCCACTGACACACCTTGTTGTGGAAGATGGAACGCAGCATCTTGAACGACTTGTTGGGGTCGCCCATGCCGTCGCCATGCGCCAAGAAGAACTCATGACCATAGATCTCGGTGGTTTCGGGCTTCTTGTGCAGGATGACACCACACTCCTTCTCCAGGTATTCGTAGGCCCAGATATCGTGGTTGCCCGTGAAGTAGTGCACCTCGATACCGCTGTCCGTCAGCTCCGAGAGTTTGCCTAGAAAACGGGTAAAACCCTTGGGAACCACATACTTGTATTCGTACCAGAAGTCGAACATGTCGCCCAGCAGATAGATGGCTGCCGCCTTTTCCTTAATGCTGTCGAGAAAGCGCACCAGTCTGCGCTCCTGCATCCGCTGATGCGGAACGGCGAGCGAACCCAGATGGGCATCGGATAAGAAATAGATGTTCTTCATAACTAATCGAATCCTAGTTCCACGCGTGCTTCTTCACTCATCATGCTCTGGTCCCAGGCGGGCTCGAAGACGAGGTTGACATTGGCAGAGGTGATACCCTCGACGCTCTCCACCTTGGTACGCACATCCTCAAGGATGAAGTCAGCAGCAGGACAGTTGGGGGCCGTGAACGTCATATCCATCTCCACGCTCGAATCCTCCTGGACATCAATCTTGTAGATCATACCCAGGTCGTAGATGTTGACAGGTATCTCGGGGTCATAGACAGTCTTCAGCACATCGACGATGCGCGCTTCCAGACGGCTCTTTTCTTCTTGTGTCATCTTAGCTTTGCTTGTTTGTTTCTGCAAAGATACGAATAAGTACGTAAAATGCAAAGGGAAAACATGTTTTTCTTTCTTTCTTGTTGGTTTCTCGCTTTTTTTATATACCTTTGCAAGCCAAGAAAACTAACCATTTACTTATTATTTACAAAGCATGAAAATCAATTGTACATTACTCACTGGCGTGCTGATGATGGCCATGACAGCCTTGACAGCGCATGCCGCAGAGGAGCGCATCGCCAGTCCTGACGGCAAGATTGTAGTCACCATTAGCGATGCCGACGGTCGTGCCTCCTATCAGGTGGTCCGCGATGGTGTGACCTTCATCGAGCAGTCACCCCTTGGCCTCTTATTGAACAGCGATGACCTGACGCAGGGGCTTACCCTGTCGAAGGTTGAGAGCAAGTCGATAGATGTCGACTACCATCTGGCCACCATCAAGCAGCTCCACGTGAGCCATCAGGCCACCGAGGCTGTATGCCGTTTCCAAAAACGCGATCGCCATGTGATGGATATCATCTTCCACGTGAGCAATCGTGATGTCGCCTATCGCTATCAGATCTATCCCAATAAAGAGACGCTGGTGGCCGTCATCCGCTCAGAGGCCAGCAGTTTCGTACTGCCCGAGGGCACCACGACCTTCCTCTGTCCGCAGTCGAAGCCCATGGGTGGCTTCGCTCGCACATCTCCCAGCTACGAGACCTCCTATACCCTCGACGAGCCTACCGGTAAGAACGGTTGGGGCGAGGGCTATACCTTCCCCTGCCTGTTCAAGACGGGCGACAAGGGCTGGGTGCTGCTCTCCGAGACGGGTACGGATGGCAACTATGTCGGTTGTCGTCTCCTGAATGCGGGCGGTAGCAAGTACCAGATCGGCTTCCCGCAGGCTGGTGAGATGAATGGCATCGGCAGCACCACACCGGCTATCTCCCTCCCCTTTGCCACACCTTGGCGCACCATCACCATCGGCTCCCTCAGCGACGTGGTAGAGACCACCATCGCATGGGATGTCGTCAAACCCAAATATGCCGCCAGCCAGCTATACAACTTCGGCAAGGGCAGCTGGTCGTGGATTATCAAGATGGACCCCAGCTGCAACTTCGACGAGCAGCAGCGCTATATCGACTTCTCGGCAGCCATGGGTTGGCGCTCCGTACTGGTCGATGCCTTGTGGGACACGCAGATTGGCTACGAGCGCATGGCCGAACTGGCACGCTATGCCAAGTCAAAGGGTGTAGGCCTCTTCCTGTGGTATAACAGCAATGGCAACTGGAACGATGCTCCTCAGGGTCCGCGAGGCAAGATGGACAAGTCGGCAGCACGTCGCAAGGAGATGGCGTGGATGCAGAAGAACGGCATCTTGGGCATCAAGGTCGACTTCTTCGGAGGCGACAAGCAGGCCATGATGCAGCTCTATGAGGATATCCTGACCGATGCCAACGATTTCGGCATACAGGTCATCTTCCACGGATGTACGCTGCCCCGCGGCTGGGAGCGCATGTATCCCAACTACGTAGCCTCCGAGGCTGTGCTGGCCTCCGAGAACCTGCACTTCGGACAGGGTGCCTGTGATGCCGAGGCCTTCAATGGCTGCATTCATCCCTTCATCCGCAACACGGTGGGCTCGATGGACTTCGGCGGTTCTACGCTCAACAAGCGCTACAGTGCCGACAACCAGCATGGTACCACCCGTCGCACCAGCGATGTCTATGCCCTCGCCACTGCCGTCCTCTTCCAGAGCAGCGTGCAGCACTTTGCAATGGCCCCCAACAACCTCGACGATGCTCCCGCATGGGCTGTCGACTTCATGAAACAGGTGCCCACCACATGGGAGGAGGTGCGCTTCATCGACGGCTACCCGGGCAAGTATGTTATCCTGGCCCGTCGCGCTGGCTTCAAGTGGTTCGTCGTGGGTATCAACGCCCAGCAGCAGCCCGTGAAGACCACGCTCCAGCTGTCGATGTTCGATGCCAAGAAGCCCCTCACCGTCTATAGCGACGATGCCCAGCTGCAAGGCAGCATGAAGAGCGTCAAGCAGAACAAGAAACAGCAGCTCGCCATCACCATTCCGCAGAATGGCGGCATCGTCATCACGCAATAAACCCCTACAAAACATCCAGAAGCTATGATACACCCTGATATCTCCGACGAGCAGGTGCTCGACAATGCAGGCATTCGTCTCACGGCAGTCCGTCTGCTCATCTGGCGCAAGGTGCGTCATGGCTTCTCCGATGCTTTCAGCCTCGCCGACCTCGAGGGTGCCCTGCCTACCGTGGACCGATCCACCCTCTTCCGCACGCTGACGTTGTTCACCGATGCCCATTTGCTGCATGGCATCGACGACGGCTCCGGCTCGCAGAAGTACTGTGTCTGTCACCTCGACGACACGCGCCATTGTCATGGTCATGTCCACCTCACCTGTCGCCTTTGCCATCGCACCCTTTGTCTCACTGATGTCCGCATCCCCGCCGTCCCTCTTCCTGCAGGTTTCATAATGGAAGAGGCAGAGTATGTCGTCAAAGGCATCTGTCCGCAGTGTGCACATAATAAAAAAGAACGATAGTCAGAGCCTCCCCGTCTCGTGGTAGCTGAAATAGGCGCCATCGGTGATGATGACGTGGTCGAGGAAGTGGATGCGCATGAGGCTGCAGGCCTGCTTGATGCTGCTGGTCAGGTTGTTATCGTCCTGACTGGGGCGGAGGTTGCCCGAGGGATGGTTGTGGCAGACAGCGAGGATGGTGGCATTGTTCACCACCGCCTCGCGCATGATCAGTCGGATATCGACACTCACCTCGGTGATGCCACCACGGGCGATACGCGTCTGACGGATCAGGCGTTGGTTCTGATTCATTAGCAACAGCCAGAACTCCTCAACGTCGCAGTCTTGCAATAGGGGATGCATGTGGTTATAGATCTTGGTGGCGGTGCCTAAGTCGGGGCGCTCCTCGGGGGTCTCCATCTGGCGGCGCTTGCCAAGCTCGCAGGCTGCCATGATGGTAATGGCCTTTGCTGGGCCAACGCCATGATATTGGCAGAGCTCTCTCACGCTCATCTTACCCAAGGTATTGAGGTTGTTGTTACAATCGGCTAGGATGCGCTTCATGAGGGCGACGGCATCCTCATGAGCAGATCCAGAGCCCACGAGAATAGCCAGCAGTTCGGCATCACTCAACGCCTGCGGACCCAGCCGTTCCATCTTTTCGCGGGGCCTGTCCTCCTCGGCCCACTCGTTGATGTTCAGTTTATGATTCTCCATTGCTTGATATATGATTGACTTCTCTAAAATCTACAAAAAAACCGCTCTTGGGCATCGGTTCCCTCAAGCGGCCTCTATCTTCACCATATTTCCCCCCAAGTTCCTCTGAACTCCGATACTAATTATTACTTCAATTGCTAACCTGTTTTTGAGGTGTTTTATTATCTACCTTTATTTTGGATTCCGGATGCAAATATACAACTTTTTTTTAAATTTGCAAGAGTTTGTAGAAGAAAATTTGCTAATATCGATATTATTTCCGACCTTTGCGCCCAGTTGTGCATCAAATATCATTCTAAAAACAATCATCAGTATGAAAAGATTAAAGTTTCAATGGGTGCTTGTCGCCTTCCTCATCTTAGGCAACAGCGGCGGTGACTGCTCAATGCATAACTACGGCCTCAGCAACGTACACAAGTCGGCAGCCTTCATGCTCATAGCCGACGACGACGTCCGCGACCACGCCAATCCCACCAAGGCCAACACGCTCGGTGAGCAGTGGCGCCAGATGGGATACTACGTTATCTCGATGAAGAATGACTTTAAGACCATCTACGGAGAGGGCGTAGAGAAGACCGAATTCACCTTCGAATAATCACTTTTATGAAAGCATGCGGCGCCTATACAGATAGGCGACCGCTGCGCCACTGATATTGTGCCACACGCTGAAGATGGCACCTGGAATGGTGGCGAGGGGATAGGTAGCAAAATGAATGGTGGCCAGACTGCTGGCCAAACCGGAGTTTTGCATGCCTACTTCTATTGATATGGCCCGCTTCTTGGCTGATGTCAGGCGCAAGAGGCTGCCAATGAGATAGCCGATGGAAAGTCCACAGAGGTTGTGAAGCATCACCACAAGGAGAATTACCCCTCCGCCTGCCAACAGCTTGCTGGCATTGGCGGCGATGATGATGGCCACGATGAAGGCAATGGCTATCGACGAGAAGGCGGGAAGATAGTCGGTGGCCTGTTCGGTGAACCTGGGCCACAGCCACTTGACAACCAAACCGGCAGCGATGGGCAGGATAACCACCCAGAGGATACTCAGGAACATGCTCACCACATTGACATCGACGCTCTTGCCAGCTAAAGCCCACGTGAGCAGGGGAGTCATCAGCGGTGCCAACAGCGTGGAGACGCCCGTCATGCCCACTGACAACGCGAGGTCGCCCTTGGCGAGATAGGTGATGACATTAGAGGCGGTACCACCTGGACAACAACCTACCAGCACCACACCCAGCGCCAATGCCTCGTCGAGAGCAAAGAGGCGCGACAGAATCCATGCCAGCAAGGGCATGACGGTGAACTGTGCCAGACAACCTATGATGACATCCTTGGGGCGGCTGAACACTATTTGGAAGTCATGGAGATTGAGCGTAAGGCCCATACCAAACATGACGACACCCAGCAGGTAATTGATGACAGTAGGACGCACCGTAGCCAGCGTCTCGGGGAACACGAGTGCCAACACGGCAGCGATGAGCACCAGGATGCCCATATAATCGGATATCAAGTGGCAGAGTCGTTTCATCTTACTATTTTTTGAGGGCAAAGATAAAGAAAAAACGGATAAGAAACAAGGAAAGCAGCTGGAAATACCAAATATTTTGTATCTTTGCACCACGAACAAAGCATACTCATCGCAATGAACAACATGATACAGCCCCAACTGGATTACTATGACATGGGCGAAGGACTGACGGCCTTCAGCAGCAGAAGAGGCGGCGGCAGCAGTACGGACAGCTATGCCTCGTTTAACATCAACCGCTTCTGTGGCGACAGCGAGGCGCATATCCGCGAGAACCGCCAAGCCCTGTGCCGTCTGTTGCAAATCAACGACGACCGTTTGGTGATGCCCCATCAGGTGCATCTGACGAAGATGGTACGCATCGACGAAGCCCTGCTCGCACTGCCAGAAACAGAGCGCCAAGAGGCGCTGGAAGGCTACGACGCGCTGATGACTGACCTCAGCGGGGTGTGTATCGGTGTCTCTACGGCCGACTGCATCCCTATCCTACTCTACGATGCAGTGCATCATGCCGCCAGTGCTATTCATGCCGGTTGGCGGGGTACGGTAGCGCGGATTGCGGAACAAGCGGTGGCGGAGATGACGGCAGCCTACGGCACACATCCTGAACAGCTGAGGGCGCAAATCGGTCCTGGCATCCATCTCGACAGCTTCGAGGTGGGCGATGAGGTCTATGAGGCTTTCAAGCAAGCAGGTTTCAAGATGTCGGCCATCAGCAGGCACGACGCCAAATGGCACATCGACCTACCCGAGTGCAATCGCCGGCAACTCCTAGCCGCCGGACTCCGTAGCGACGCCATCCGGGTGTCGCCCGTCTGCACCTACCAGCAGGCAGACGACTACTTCTCAGCACGCCGGCTGGGCATCCAATCAGGCCGCATCTTTACCGGTTGTCTGCTGAAATAGTATTGTTTCCTGAGAAATCAACGATCTAACTGATATTCGAAAGGCATGGCGGGCAAGCCGCTGACAGCATGCAGATTGGCATGAACGGGATTGTCTTTCCATGCATAGCGTACACGAACGGGTGACGTGACGGCAGAGAGGAACGTCATCTCAGCACCCTCAACAGCGGCTTTGACAGACACGAAGCGCCCGTCAGCGCCAGCTACTTCCACCTCATCGACACTACCCGACTGCATGGGCTGGTCGAAGATAATGGTCACCTTGGCGCCCTCGACACGATGACCCACGGGCTGAGCAGACAATGCTACACCTTTGCCATAGACCAAGCGGTCCATGCAGAGACCGATTCGCTCGGCTACCTCCTTCTTGCGCAAAGGATGGATATCGACCGTCTCACCGAGGTCGATGATACAAGCCGTTTCGGCATACTGGTCGCCAATGGTGGCTAGACGCTGGATCTCGCGTAAGCGTGCCCAATTGCTGTTCATCGGATTCGTCTGCGGCTTGATAGGCGAAGGCATACCCGTCTGCTGGCGACCATCATAGTTGGCTAGCTGGACGATGCAGAACGGCAGGGAAGGTTCGTTCCACAGTGCGCGCCAACCACCCATCAGCTTACGCAGAAAGTCGCCATAGGGCGCAGGATTGCCCGTATTCGACTCTCCCTGATACCATACCACACCGCTGAGGGCGAAGGGTGCCAGGGGATGCACGACGGCATTATAGAGCGTGGTTGGCAGGTTTTGCAGGGAGACATCACCCGAAGGACAGGCTGGCATCTCGGCACCAGCATGGTGCTTCCACAGCGGACTGAGGGCAATGACATCTTTGGGCATAGGGTTCTGGCTGAAGCGGTCGTTACCAAAAGCCAACAGATAGGGTTTCTCGGGAATGAAGTGGGCCACGCCGTATTTATTGATAAAGCGGATGGTGATGACGTTGTCACCCTCGCGCAACAGGCCTGCAGGGATGTCGTAGCGACGTGGCGGATATTGGTAGTAGGTGCGTCCTACCTGTTGGCCGTTGACATAGGTGATATCTGCATCAAAGAGCGTTCCCAGCAGCAGACGGGCAGGCTGTCCGGCATGGGCCTTGTCGATCTGGACGTGCTGACGCAACCAAGTGGTACCCGTTCCGCGCCAGCCCCAGTTGTTCTGGTCGATAACGTTCCACGAAGCGTCATCGCAGTCGTGGGCGGTAAAACGGCCAGCAATACCCGCATCTTGTCTATCTAACAGCTCATTCCATCGACGATCGGCCAGATTGTTCGCCTGCATCTGTGCAGCTACATACTCCTTATTGTCATAGAGACGGGTCTTTTCGAGCAGCAATGGATGGCTATTTTGCAGGGAATCGGCAGAAAGCCACGCCTCGATAGGTGTTCCGCCCCAACTGTTGACGATAATACCCTGTGGCACATGTGTCTGCTGCTGCATGCGGAGACCTAGGAATGTGCCTACAGCCGAGAAGAGCCAGGCATTCTCCTTGTTGAGCGCCTTCCACTGCGTAGGCAGAATATCGTCTTGCACGCCATGGGTGTTGGTGGCATTACGCACGCGTAACAAACGTACCATATTATTATCAAAATGCTCAATTTCATCGACATATTGCGGATAGACACGCTCGATAGTGACATCGATATTCGACTGGCCTGAACACAGCCAGACATCGCCCACCAGCACATCGGTGAGTTCGTGATTGCCAATGATCAGCGTATAGGGACCGCCCGCCTTGGTGTTAGGCAGGTCGATACGCCAGCGACCTTCGGCATCAGCCTGCGTCTGGTACTTTTTCTTCTGCCATACAATGACCACCTGCTCTTCCGGAGCGGCCTTACCCCAAACAGGGATAGGTTTGCCACGCTGGAGCACCATGCCCGACTGGAACAACTGAGGTAACTGAATTTCGGCTTGGGCAATACAGCAGCCTGCCAACAGGAAAAGAAGAAAAAGTTTTCTCATGACAATGATTTTTGCTTTAATGTTGGTGGCAAAGGTAGAAAAAAATTGTCAGATAGTAAAAAGAAAACGCATTTTTTATCTTTATGAAACAAATAAGGTATGTATTTGTAACATCAAAAAACATCCATTTCAGCAGAAAAGTGTAACTTTGCACCAAAATTGTATTAAACCTAAAAGCAAATGACACCTAACGAAACTCAAGGAGCAAAAGGATTCTACAAACTATCCTGGCTTCAAAGAATCGGATTCGGTTCGGGCGACCTAGCTCAGAACCTGATTTACCAAACCATCAGCATGTATTTGCTGTTTTTCTACACCAACATTTATGGCCTTGACCCTGCTGACGCTGCCACCATGTTTCTCGTCGTCCGTCTGGTAGACGTGCTCTGGGATCCCCTGGTAGGTACCTATGTTGACAAGCACAATCCCAAGTTGGGTAAATACCGTTCCTATCTTGTGCTAGGCGGTATCCCACTGACAGGTTTCGCCATCCTGTGCTTCTGGAATGGTTTCGCTCCATCACTCGTCTATGCCTACGTGACCTATGTTGGCATGTCGATGTTATACACATTGATTAATGTGCCTTACGGTGCTCTGAACTCTTCGCTGACGCGCGATACCGATGAGATTACCACCCTGACCAGTGTCCGTATGTTCCTGGCCAATGTCGGCGGTCTCTGCGTTGCCTCCGGTATCCCCCTCGTCGTCGCCCTCTTCGCCCCCAAGGCTGCCGATGGTTCGGCAATCATCAATACCCCTGAGGCCAGCAGTGCCTGGTTTATCACGATGGCCATCTATGCCACTGTCGGCATGCTGCTGCTCTTCTTCTGCTTCTCGCAGACCAAGGAGCGCGTGGTGATGGACGCTAAGGATATGGAAGACGTGAAAGTGAGTGACCTGTGGACGGAATTCCTCCGCAACCGCCCCTTGCGCATCCTAGCCTTCTTCTTCATCACAGCCTTCGCCATGATGTCAGTAGGTAATGCCGCTGGTTCGTACTATATGACCTGTAACTTGCAGGCTACCAGTGACCAACTGGCTATCTTCATGGGTCTGGGCTCTATTCCTGCCTTTATCTTCATGCCCCTCGTTCCTGCTATTAAGAAAGCTGTCGGCAAGCGCGGCATGTTCAATATCTTCCTGACAGTAGCCATCGTCGGTATGGGCATCCTGTATGTCGTCAGTATCATTCCATCCCTCAAGGAGCAGATGTGGATTGTCTATGTGGCTCAGTTTATCAAGTCGACGGGTGTCATCGTGGCTACCGGTTACATGTGGGCACTGGTGCCCGAGGTCATCTCCTATGGCGAGTACACCACCGGCAAGCGCATCTCGGGTATCGTCAACGCCCTGACGGGTATCTTCTTCAAGGCCGGTATGGCACTTGGTGGTGTCGTCCCCGGACTTGTGCTGGCCTATGTAGGCTTCAACGCCAAGGAGACCGTTCAGACCCCATTTGCCGAGCAGGGTATCCTGTGGCTGGTATGCGTCATCCCCGCCATCCTGCTTGGTCTGGCCATGTTTATCATCTCTCGCTATGAGTTGACCGACGAGGTCATTGATGACATCAATAAGAAGATTGAAGAGCGTAACAAATAAACCAACAACAAATACTAACGCATGAAAAGACTCCTCCTATCCGCTATAGCCATTGCCGCGCTGAGCAGCGTATCAGCACAGGGCCTTAAAGACGCCGTTGGCAAGTACTTCCTGATGGGTGCTGCCGTCAACCAATGGCAGAGCGACGGACAGGTGCCTCAGGCCGATGCCGTTCTCAGCAAGCATTTCAACTGCGCAGTAGCAGAAAACTGTATGAAACCAGAAGTCCTGGCACCTGCTGAAGGCATCTTCGACTTCCGTGTTGCCGACAAGTTCGTCGCCTATTCCAAGCAGTTGGGACTGAAGGTAAACGGCCACTGTCTGGTATGGCATTCACAGGCCCCCGACTGGTGGTTTACCAATGGCTATGCCGCTAGTCCGGTATCCAAGGAGGTCTTGAAAGAGCGTCTGATCAAACATATCAAGACCGTAGTAGGTCACTTCAAGGGCCAGGTCTTTGGATGGGATGTTGTCAACGAAGCCATCGAGGATGACGGCTCGTTCCGTAAATCGAAGTACTATAACCTATTAGGTGAAGAGTTCATCGAGATAGCCTTCCGTGCCGCTCATGAGGCCGACCCCGATGCGGAGCTCTACTACAATGACTACTCCATGTCGGGTGCCAAGAAGCGTGAAGCCGTATGCCGTCTGGTAAAGAACCTGAAGGCCAAGGGATTGCGCATCGATGGTGTAGGTATGCAGAGCCACAATGGTCTGGACTATCCCGATCTGAACGAATACGAGAAGAGCATCGATGCCTTTGCTGCCTGCGGCGTGAAGGTGATGATCACGGAGCTAGACATCAATGTGCTGCCCAACCCACAGGGCTTTGGCGGTGCAGATATCGCCCAGAACTTCGAACTGCAGCAGAAGTACAATCCCTATACTGCCGGACTTCCTGCCGACAAGCAGAAAGAGCTTAACAAGCGTTGGCTAGACTTGTTCAAGATCTACTACAAGCACCGCGAGCAGATTGGCCGTGTCACCTTGTGGGGTGTCTGCGACGAAAACTCATGGCTCAACGGCTGGCCTATCAAGGGACGTACCAATTATGCCCTGCTCTTCGACCGCCAGTATCAGGCCAAACCTGTTGTTAACGACATTATCAAACTATTCAAATAAGTACTATTATGGCAAAATTACCACGTTATCTATTCCCCAGTGACTATATGGCTGACCCCTCAGCCAATGTGTTTAATGGCAAGCTCTACATCTATCCCAGCCACGACTGGGAGGCAGGAGCTGCTTTCGACGATGATGGTGGCCACTTCCAGATGAAGGACTATCACGTACTCTCGTTTGACGATGTGGAGAACGGCGAGGCTACCGATCATGGTGTCATCCTCGACGTGAAAGATGTGCCCTGGGCAGAGAAACAGATGTGGGACAACGACGTTGTTGAGAAAGACGGCAAGTACTATCTGATTTTCTCGGCTAAGGACTACAACGGCGTCTTCCATCTTGGTGTGGCTATTGCCGACAAGCCCGAGGGTCCGTTCATTCCCCAGGAGCAACCCATGCGCGGTTCATTCTCTATCGACCCTTGTGTCTTCAAGGATGACGATGGTCAGATCTATATCTACTTCGGTGGTCTGTGGGGTGGTCAGCTGCAGTGGTATCGTCCCATCCAGCACATCAAGAGCGAGAAGCCTAATGAGAAGATCAACCCCATCGAAGCTACGGGTTCGGTAGATCTGGGACCTGCTCCCGACAAGAAGACACAGCTCTTTGCCCATGCTGATGCGCCCGCACTGCCCAGCTGTGTGGTACGTCTGAGCGACGATGTCCTTCAGTTTGCCGAGGCTCCACGCGAGGTTATTATCCTCGACAAGGACGGTCAACCCCTGAAGGCAGGTGATCCCCACCGCTTCTTCGAGGCTTCATGGATGCACAAGTATAATGGAAAGTACTATTTCTCCTACTCTACTGGTGACAGCCACTTCCTGTGCTACGCCATCGGCGACAATCCCTATGGCCCCTTCACCTATCAGGGTGTCATCCTCGATCCCGTCGTAGGTTGGACAACGCACCACAGCATTGTAGAGTTCAAGGGCCAGTGGTATCTGTGCTATCACGACTGTGTACCCAGCAACGACATCACTCATCTACGCTCACTAAAGGTGCAGCGCCTCTTCTACAACGAGGACGGCACCATCAAAAAGGTGATCAATGAGTAAACAATAACAACTAACTAACACTTATTATCAGAGGCGTCGCGGTAGAGGACAACGGGTCCTTATCGCGATGCCGTTTTTTTATAAGGTCAGCAGTTGGAGACGATTGGGGGCAAACAGGTCCTGGGCAATATCCTGCAACTGCTGGGACGTGATGGCATCGATACGCTGCAGCATCTCGTCGATGTCGCGCTCACTGCCATTATGGAGGAAATGCTTGGCAAAGTCGAGGGCAAACTGTTCACGATTGTCGCAGGCGATGGCTATCTGACCTTTCAGCTGGCGCTTGGCAGCTGTCAGCTGGCGCTCCGTGAGAGGATGCTGCATCACCTTGTCCAACTCACGATGTACCAATCGCAGACAGCGTTTCACGTCATGATGGTCGCAACCGAAATAGACCGACCAACAACCCGTATCGCTATAGCTGGCCATCGAACTCTCTACGGTATATACCAAGCCGTTTCTCTCGCGTAACGAGAGGTTCAGGCGGGCATTCATACCCGGACCACCCAGAATGTTGTTCAGCAGGTAGAGCGGCATGCGACGCTCGTCGGTATAGCTGTAGGCACGACTGCCCAACATCACATGAGCCTGATGATGGGTGGCATGTGATAAAGGCGCAGCGACTGAAGGTGACAGTGTTGTCTCAGACTGCAGAATCATCTCGCTATTGACAATAGGATCAAGATGCTGTTCGAGCATTCTTACCAAGCGTCCAAAATCTAAATCACCATAGGCAAAGAATATCGCATTATCAGGACGATAGTAGCGACGTGTAAAGCGTTGGGCATCACCACTGGTGAAAGCCAAAACCTGTTCACGTGTTCCTAATATGTTATGTCCTAGCGGATGGCCATTAAAGATGAGGTTCTCGAACTCATCATAGATGAGCTCTGCCGGTGAGTCGTTATAACTCTCAATCTCGTCGCAGATGACATCCACCTCATGACGAATCTCGTCTTCAGGATACATGATCCTTCAGAATGGCAGCATAGAAAACAGTATCTTCCTTATTGGTAAAGGCATTGAGGTCGCCACCCACACTCTCCAGCGCATTGAGAATCTGCAAGGCAGAACGACGCTGAGTTCCCTTGAAAGTGGTGTGCTCGCAGAAATGAGCCAATCCCTCTTCGCCAGCAGCCTCCTGACGCGCTCCAGCATTGATGCCGATACCACAATAGACCACCTGTGATGAGGAGGGCAGATGGATGATACGAAGCCCGTTGGGCAGTGTTGTTGTATTGTATTTTGTCATTTCGGCTGCAAAAGTACAAAATAATTCGTAATTCGTAATTCATAATTCTCAATTAATTTGTACCTTTGCAAGCAAAAAGCGAAGCATATGCGAAAAGTAATTGGAATCGGAGAGACAGTACTGGATATCATCTTCCGTAATGACCAACCTATCAGCGCTATACCAGGAGGCTCTACTTTTAATGCTATTATCTCCTTGGGACGTTGTGGTGTAGAAGCAGGATTCATCAGTGAGACAGGCAATGACCGTGTTGGCCATAACATCATCAAATTCCTGCGCGACAATGGTTGCAAGTCGGATAGTGTCAATGTCTATCCTGACTCCAAGTCACCACTCTCGCTGGCATTCCTTAACGACCAGAACGATGCGGAGTATATCTTCTATAAAGACCATCCCCACGATCGCCTCGACTTCACCTATCCCGACATCCAGCCCGACGATCTGGTTCTTTTCGGCTCCTACTATGCGCTGAATCAGGTCATCCGTCCACAAGTGAAGGAGTTTCTAGAATATGCCCACGAGCATGGTGCCATCCTCTACTACGATGTCAACTTCAGGGCCTCGCACCAGCATGAGGTGATGAAGATCACACCCAACCTGCTGGAAAACTTCGAGCTGGCAGATATCGTGCGTGGTTCTATCGAAGACTTTGAGATCCTTTTCAAGAAGAACAATGCGGAGAAAGTCTATCGTTCCGAAATTTCCTTCTATACCAAGAAGTTTATCGTGACACATGGTGGCGAACCCATCGATCTCTTTGCTGAAGGCGGTTTTCACAAGCAGTATCCCATCGAGAACCGCGAAACGGTCAGCACGATTGGTGCTGGCGACAATTTCAATGCTGGCTTCCTCTTTGGCCTGCTGACGAACAACATTACACGCAGCGACTTTGAGAACGGACTGACGGAAGAACAATGGGACAAGCTCATCGCCTCTGGTCAGCAGTTCTCTGCCGAAGCCTGCCGTAGCCTCTACAACTACGTATCGCCCGAGTTTGGTGCTGAGCGTAAAAAGGAATTAGAATTATCACTCATACAAGAATAAGTACTATGCAGAAGATTACTGAAAACATCTACTATGTTGGTGTCAACGACCGTAATAAGTCGCTTTTCGAAGGCTTATGGCCCCTCCCCTATGGCGTGAGTTACAACTCTTATCTTATCGATGACGAGAAGGTTTGTCTCATCGATACGGTTGAGGTGGACTTCTTCACCCAGTATATCGAACATATCCAGGAGGTCATTGGCGATCGTCCTGTTGACTACCTCGTCATCAACCACATGGAGCCCGACCATAGCGGTTCCATCGCCCTCATCAAGAAATACTATCCCAATATCCAGATTATAGGCAATAAGAAAACCTTCCAGATGATGGAGGGCTTCTATGGCATCACTGAAGGTACGTTGGAAGTGAAGAATGGCGACAGCCTCGCGCTTGGCAAACAGACGCTCAACTTCGTGCTGACGCCTATGGTACACTGGCCTGAGACGATGGTGACGCTTTGTGGCACGACGCTCTTCAGTGGTGATGCCTTTGGCTGCTTTGGTGCACTGAATGGTGGCATCATCGACGCCCAGATCAATTGCGACAGCTTCTGGTTGGAGATGGAACGTTACTATTCCAACATCGTAGGCAAGTATGGTACTCCCGTTCAAAACGCCTTGAAGAAACTGGCAGACGTGAAGCTCGACTACATTTGTGCTACCCATGGACCTGTATGGCATGAACATATCCAAAAGGTCATCGCCATTTACGACCGTTTGTCGAAGTACGAGACAGAACCAGGTCTGGTTATCTGCTATGGCACCATGTATGGCAATACAGAACGTGCTGCTGAGGTGATTGCCCGTGCTGCTTCAGAGGCTGGTGTGAAGAATATCGTGGTCTATAACGTATCAAAGACCCACCACTCGTATATCATCCGTGATGTGTTCCGCTATAAGGGCCTCATCGTTGGTGCTCCTACCTACAACACCGCTCTGTATCATGAGATGGATGTGCTGCTCTCTGAGTTAGCTGGCAAGGACATCAAGAATCACCTGCTGGGTTGGTTTGGTAGCTATGGCTGGGCCTCGAAGGCTGTCAGCGAGATTGCCCGTTGGAATGAGGAGAAACTTCACTATGAGCCTGTAGGCGAACCTGTAGAAATCAAACAGAGTCTGACACCAGAGACCAAGGCACAGTGTGAGGCACTGGGTCGTGCGATGGCAGAGAAGCTGTTGAGTTAAGAATTAAGAGTTAAGTATTAAGAGAAAGAAATGTCATTAAAATGTGGTATTGTAGGATTGCCTAACGTGGGCAAGTCCACCCTATTCAACTGTCTGTCGAGTGCAAAGGCACAGGCAGCCAATTTCCCCTTCTGTACGATAGAGCCCAATGTGGGTGTTATTACCGTACCTGACGAACGACTCACCAAACTAGCAGAACTGGTACATCCTGGTCGCATCGTTCCTGCTACCTGCGAAATCGTAGATATTGCAGGACTTGTAAAAGGCGCCTCCAAGGGTGAGGGCTTGGGTAATAAGTTCCTGGGCAACATCCGTGAGACGGACGCCATCATCCACGTGCTGCGCTGTTTCGAGGATGAAAACATCACCCACGTCGATGGTACCATCGACCCCATCCGTGATAAGGAGATTATCGATACCGAGCTGCAACTCAAGGACTTGGAAACTATCGAGAGTCGCTTGGCAAAGACGGAGAAGGCAGCAGCTGCTGGCAACAAGGATGCCAAGATAGAGGTTACTGTGCTCAAAGCCTACAAGGAGGTTTTGGAACAAGGCAAGAACGCCCGTATCGTCGAGTTTGAGAGCAAGGACGAACAGGACTGTGCCAAGAATCTCTTCCTGCTGACAGCCAAACCTGTACTGTATGTCTGCAATGTAGGTGAGGCAGATGCCAAGAGTGGTAACGACTTCACCAAGAAGGTAGAGGCACTGGCTAAGGAAGAAGGTGCTGAAGCCATGATTATCGCTGCCAAGACAGAAGAGGATATCGCAGAACTGGAGAGTTACGAAGACAAGCAACTCTTCTTAGAGGAACTGGGCTTGGAGGAGAGTGGCGTCAATCGCCTCATCAAGAAAGCGTACGCCCTCCTGAACCTTGAAACCTTCATCACTGCTGGTGAGATGGAAGTGAAGGCTTGGACGTATAAAAAAGGTTGGAAGGCTCCCCAGTGTGCTGGCGTCATCCATACCGACTTCGAGAAGGGCTTTATCCGCGCTGAGGTTATCAAGTACGATGATTATATCCAATATGGCTCAGAGGCTGCTGTCCGCGAGGCAGGCAAGATGGGTATTGAAGGAAAAGAGTATGTCGTGCAGGATGGCGACATTATGCATTTTAGATTTAATGTATGAACGAGCTAAGCTACATCGTCTGGAACCCCAGCCTCAGCATTGGTCCCTTCCGCTGGTATTCACTATGCTGGCTAATCGGACTGGCACTGGCCTATCTGGTGGTCAAGCGCTTGTATAAGGAGCAGAAGATCAAGGACGAGCTCTTCGACCCCTTGTTCTTCTATTGCTTCATTGGTATCCTCATAGGTGCCCGTCTGGGACATTGTCTCTTCTATCAGCCCGACTACTATCTGACATCAGTAAAAGGCTTCGTAGAGATGCTGCTACCTATCCATTTTCTAGCTGATGGCGGATGGAAGTTTACAGGTTATGAGGGGTTGGCGTCGCATGGAGGTACCTTAGGACTCATGATAGCCCTTTGGTTGTATGTCAGGAATACCAAACTCAGCATTTGGCGCGTATTGGACAATATCGCCATCGCTACAGGCATCACGGCATGCTTTATCCGTTTGGGCAACCTGATGAACTCAGAGATTATTGGCAAGATAACTGATGTGCCCTGGGCGTTTATCTTCGAACGTGTTGATCAGATGCCTCGTCATCCTGGTCAGTTGTATGAGGCTATCGCCTATGCCATCCTGTTTGGCTTGTTGTGGTTTCTGCATAAGCGTATGCCTGAGAAGATAGGCACGGGCTGGTATTTTGGCTTCTGCCTGTTCTATATCTTCACCTTCCGTTTCTTCATTGAGTACACCAAAGAGATACAGGAAGCCTTCGAAGCCTCTCTCCCACTCGATATGGGACAAATACTCTCTACTCCCTTTATCGTCATCGGAGCTGCGAAATAACGAAGCATCGAAATAACGAAGCATCGAAATAACGAAGCATCGAAATAACGAAGCATCGAAATAACGAAGCATCGAAATAACGAAGCATCGACCTTAAAAAGAAAATCGTCTCATTTCCCTGAGACGATTTTTTTGATGTCGTTGAGCTTGTTGAGGGCCTCCATAGGTGTGAGGTTGTTGATGTCGAGACCTAGAATCTCATCGCGAATCTGGCAGAGTACTGGGTCGTCGAGCTGGAAGAACGAGAGCTGCATGCCTTCACGACTTTGAGCTATTTCAGCTGTAGGCTTGCCCACTGTACCTACTTGGGCGTTCTCTGACCGCTGGTCAGAGTGTGGCGTTGTGAGGTCGCTCTCCAGTTGCTTCAAGATGACGTTAGAGCGCTTGACGATGCTCTTGGGCATACCAGCTATCTCTGCCACATGGATACCAAAGGAGTGCTCACTCCCACCCCGCTCCAACTTGCGTAGGAAGATGACCTTGCCATCAGCCTCCTTCACGCTGACATTGTAGTTCTTGATGCGTGCGAAGTTCTTCTCCATCTCGTTGAGCTCGTGATAGTGGGTGGCAAAGAGCGTTCGAGCCTGAGCCTTGGGATGCTCGTGGAGATATTCTACGATAGCCCACGCAATAGAGATACCATCGTAGGTGCTGGTGCCTCGTCCTAACTCGTCGAAGAGCACCAAGGAGCGAGGCGTCACATTATTTAATATATTAGCAGCCTCAGTCATCTCTACCATAAAGGTCGATTCGCCCAGCGAGATATTGTCTGAAGCCCCTACCCTCGTGAATATCTTGTCCACCAAGCCTATTTGGGCGCTCTCTGCTGGCACGAAACTACCTATCTGGGCCAGCAGCACGATGAGTGCCGTTTGTCGCAGCAGAGCGGACTTACCAGCCATATTAGGACCAGTGATGATAATGATTTGCTGTCGCTCCTGGTCGAGGAGAATATCGTTGGGCACATAGCGCTCACCCAGAGGCAACTGTGTCTCGATGACTGGGTGGCGACCCTGTCGGATATTGATAACGTCGCTGCTGTCGATGACAGGACGCACATAATGGTGCTCCTCAGCAGTCTTGGCAGCACTCAAGAGACAGTCGAGATGGGCAATGACATTGGCGTTCTGCTGTATCTGTGGGATGAACGCCTGAGCAGCGACGACAAGTTCATTGAAGAGGCGCTGTTCAAGTGAGAGAATCTTGTCCTCAGCACCCAGAATCTTCTCTTCATATTCCTTCAGCTCCTGTGTGATATAGCGCTCAGCCTGAGCCAGTGTCTGCTTGCGCACCCACTCCTGTGGCACCTTGTCCTTATAGGTATTGCGCACTTCCAGATAATAGCCAAAGACATTGTTGTAGCCTATCTTCAGCGAAGCGATACCCGTCTCCTGCGCTTCACGCTCCTGAATCTGCAGCAGATAATCCTTGCCAGAATAAGCGATATGGCGCAGTTCGTCGAGCTCGCTATTGACGCCATCACGAATCACCCCACCCTTCTGCACCAGCTGTGGCGGGTCGTTCTGTATCTCACGAGCAATACGGTCTCTGAGCTCCTCACAAAGCGAGAGGCGCTCTCCTACCCTGCGCAACGACTCGTTGGTAGCCTTCAGACAGGCAGCCTTGATAGGTTCGATAGCCTGTAGTGCCACCTTCATCTGCACCATCTCGCGAGGCGTTACGCGCCCTACCGCTATCTTCGAGGCGATACGCTCTACGTCACCAATGGCGTGCAACCTATCGTCGATGATCTGTCGGAAGTCGGGCTCGCGGAAGAAGTAGTCGACGATATCGAGGCGCTCGTTGATAGGTTTTTCTTCTTTCAAGGGGAACACCAGCCAACGACGCAACAGACGACTGCCCATAGGCGATACCGTTTGGTCGATGACGTCGAGCAGCGACTTACCATCTTCCTGCATAGTGCTGATGAGCTCTAAGGAGCGGATGGTGAACTTGTCGAGGCGCACATAGCGTTCCTCTTCGATGCGTGACAGCGAGGTGATATGGGCTATCTGCGAGTGGAGCGTCTGCTCCAGATACTGCAAGATGGCTCCAGCAGCTATCACACCACTCTTCAGATGGTCGACACCAAAGCCTTTCAGCGATCTCACATTAAAGTGCTTGAAGAGCTTCTGATGAGCCGTCTGCTCAGTAAACACCCAATCGTCCATCTCGTAGGTACAGAGACGCGTGCCAAAGTAGCGTTCGAAGTCGTGGCGACGCTCCCTGTTGTAGAGCACCTCCTTAGGCTGGAAGTTACCCATCAGCTTCTCCACGTAGTCGTAGGTACCCTCACCCGTCAGGAACTCACCTGTCGAGATATCGAGGAAGCTGACGCCACAGGCGCCCTTGCCAAAGTGTACTGCACAAAGAAAGTTGTTCTCTTTGTAGTTGAGCACAGTATCGCTCATTGCCACACCAGGTGTCACCAGTTCCGTGATACCTCGCTTGACGAGTTTCTTCGTCAGCTTAGGGTCTTCCAGCTGGTCACAGATGGCCACTCGTCTGCCAGCACGAATCAGCTTAGGCAGGTAGGTGTCGAGGGCATGATGTGGAAAGCCCGCCATCTCGTCGCCCTTGTTATACCCATTATTGCGATGAGTCAGCGTGATGCCCAGTATCTGCGAGGCAATAACTGCATCCTCGCAATACGTCTCGTAGAAGTCACCACAACGAAACAGCAACAGGGCCTCAGGGTGCTTCGCCTTGAGGTCGAAAAACTGCTTCATCATGGGGGTCAACTCCTTTGCCATCGTACTTCGCTTAATTAATTGCATGCAAAGGTACACAAAAAAGATCAAATCCACAATAAAAAAGTTGAGGTAATTATTGGTACTGTTTACAATGTAAAAGAAATATACATGAATTTAACACTTAGTTCCCTACCCTTCTAGAGGGATGAAGGGGGCTGGAGAGGGACGAAAAGGTGGTGACAGGAGGGTGCTAGGAGCAAAAGGGGGACTTGCTAGGAGCAAAACGACCTTTTGCTTGTAGCAAAAAGGCTATTTACTCTGAGAAAAAAGGCTACTTGAAAGGCGAAAAAAGGGCAAAAAACGGGCAATTTTCGAGGCTTTGAAAGGGGTGAAAAATATAAGTGCTTGTATGACAAGGAGATACAAAATGGTCATATTTTCGCCATACGAAGGCGAGAGCGCATGTGGTGAGTAATTCGCGAATTCTGAGCGATGTTTTGTTATGGATTTTCTGAATTGTTAATTTCTAACGACGCACTCTTTCGATGAAAAGTCCTAAGAAATTTGGCAGTTCGACCTACTTTTCGTACCTTTGTAACCTAATATGCACTGTTGAGAACAAAATATCAAATATACAAAGCAATGGAATACAATTTTAGAGACATTGAACAAAAATGGCAAAAGCGATGGGTAGAGATGAAAACCTATCGCGTAGAGGAGGATCCGACGAAGAAGAAATTCTACGTGCTCAACATGTTCCCCTACCCCTCTGGTGCTGGCCTTCACGTTGGTCACCCTCTGGGTTATATCGCATCAGACATCTATGCCCGCTACAAGCGTCAGCAGGGTTACAACGTGCTGAATCCTATGGGTTACGATGCCTATGGACTGCCTGCAGAGCAGTATGCTATCCAGACAGGTCAGCATCCTGAGAAGACGACAGTAGAGAATATCAACCGCTATCGCTCGCAGTTGGACAAGATTGGTTTCTGCTTCGACTGGGAGCGCGAGGTGCGCACTTGCGACCCCATCTACTACAAGTGGACGCAGTGGGCCTTCCAGCGCATGTTCAAGTCGTATTATAGCCTGAGTTCGCAGAAGGCTCAGCCCACCATCAAGCTGATAGAGCACTTCGAGCTGATGGGTACTGAGGGCTGTGGTGCCCTGGGTACTGAGGAGTTGCACTTCACAGCAGCTGATTGGCACAACTTCTCTGAGAAGAAGAAGCAGGAGGTGCTGATGAACTATCGTATTGCCTATCTGGCAGATACAATGGTGAACTGGTGTCCCAAACTGGGTACTGTACTGGCCAACGACGAGGTTGTCGATGGCGTCTCAGTACGTGGTGGCTATCCTGTAGAGCAGAAGAAGATGCGCCAGTGGTGTCTGCGTGTCTCTGCCTATGCCCAGCGCCTGCTCGATGGTCTCGAGGAGATTGACTGGACAGACTCACTGAAGGAGACTCAGCGCAACTGGATTGGCAGAAGTGAGGGTACTGAAGTGGAATTCAAAGTGGCTGACAGCGACAAGCACTTCACCATCTTCACCACCCGTGCTGATACGATGTTTGGTGTGACCTTCATGGTGCTGGCTCCTGAGTCAGACCTCGTAGCAGAGCTGACTACTCCTGACCAGAAGGCTGAGGTAGAAAAGTATCTCGACTACGTGAAGAAGCGTACAGAGCGCGATCGCCAGATGGACCACAAAGTAACGGGTGTGTTCTCTGGCAGCTACGCCATCAATCCGTTTACTGACGAGAAAATCCCCATCTGGATAGCCGAATACGTGTTGGCTGGTTATGGTACGGGTGCCATCATGGCTGTGCCTGCTCACGACTCTCGTGACTACGCCTTCGCCAAGCACTTCAACCTGCCCATCATCCCTCTGATTGAGGGTGCTGACGTTAGCGAGGAGAGCTATGATGCCAAGGAAGGTATCATGTGTAACTCTGCAAGCACTAAGTTCAGCCTCAACGGACTGACTGTCAAGGAGGCTATCGCTGCCACGAAGAAATACGTCACAGAGCAAGGATTGGGTAGGGTAAAGGTCAACTATCGTCTTCGCGACGCCATCTTCTCGCGTCAGCGCTATTGGGGCGAGCCGTTCCCCGTCTATTACAAGGACGACATGCCCTATATGATTCCAAAGGAGTGTCTGCCTCTGGAACTGCCTGAGATCGACAAATACCAGCCCACAGAGACTGGCGAGCCCCCATTGGGACGTGCTACGAAGTGGGCCTGGGATACGAAGACTGATAGTGTTGTTGATGTCAAAAACATCGACAACAAGAGTGTCTTCCCCTTGGAGCTTAATACAATGCCTGGCTTTGCAGGCTCTTCAGCCTACTATCTGCGCTATATGGACCCCAAGAACGAGAAGGCACTGGTCTCGAAGGATGCTGACGAATACTGGCGCAATGTAGACCTCTATGTAGGTGGTACAGAGCATGCTACTGGTCATCTCATCTATTCGCGCTTCTGGAACAAGTTCCTCTATGACTCTGGTTACTCCTGCGAGGACGAGCCCTTCAAGAAACTCGTCAACCAGGGTATGATTCAGGGTCGCTCCAACTTCGTATATCGTATCGAGGACGAGGGTCAGGACAAGGGTAAGTTTGTCAGCTTTGGACTGAAGGACAAATATACCACAACGCCTATCCACGTCGACGTGAATATCGTATCAGCCGATGTGCTTGATATTGAGGCATTTAAGGATTGGCGTCCTGAATACAACAACGCTGAGTTCATCCTCGAGAATGGTCAGTACAAGTGTGGCTGGGCTATCGAAAAGATGTCGAAGTCGATGTTCAACGTGGTCAACCCGGATATGATAGTCGAGAAGTATGGTGCCGATACCCTGCGTCTCTACGAGATGTTCCTGGGTCCTGTGGAGCAGTCGAAACCTTGGGATACCAACGGTATCGATGGCTGTCACCGTTTCCTGAAGAAGTTCTGGGCACTGTTCTATGGCAACTCTCGCGACAATGCTGAGGGCAAGTTGCTTGTTGACGACAGCGAGCCCACGAAGGACAATCTGAAGAGTGTTCACAAGCTCATCAAGAAAGTTTCACAGGATATTGAAGTTTTCTCATACAACACCTCTATCTCAGCCTTTATGATCTGCGTCAACGAGCTGGCTCAGCAGAAGTGCAAGAGTCGTGAAGCCCTGAAGACGCTCGTCATCCTCATCGCACCCTTCGCACCACATATCGCTGAGGAGCTGTGGGAGGCTCTGGGCGAGCAGGGTAGTGTCTGCGACTCTCAGTGGCCTGCCTGGAACGAGGAGTATCTCGTGGAGAATACTGTCAAACTGGGTGTTGCCTTCAATGGTAAGACACGCTTCGATATGGAGTTTGCTGCCGATGCTGACAACGACACCATCCAGAAGGCTGTCCTCGCTGAAGAGCGTGCCCAGAAGTATCTCGAAGGCTTCGAAATCAAGAAGGTGATCATCGTACCAAAGCGTATGGTGAACATCGTATTGGGTAAATAATCAGACTTTCGATTATGACTGTCGATCACAAATTAATCCTCAACGAGGTCAAGGACTATATGTTTATAGCCCTTGGCCTCGCTATCTATACTGTAGCCTTCACCGTATTCCTGATGCCCTATCAGATAGTGGCTGGTGGTGTGACTGGTCTGTCAGCCATCATCTACTACGCCACAGGATTCCATCTGGAGAACACATATATCATCATCAATGGCTTGCTGCTCATAGCGGCATTGAAGATCTTGGGCTGGAGGTTCCTGATGAAGACCATCTTTGCTATCTTCACCCTCTACTTCATGCTGAAGTTTGCACAGGACTATATCCCTAAGCAGGGGAACGGCCTGCCGTTCAAGCTGATGGGCGATGGACAGGACTTTATGTCGATGATCATTGGCTGTGTACTCACTGGTATCGCCCTGGCCACTGTCTTCATGAACAATGGCTCGACAGGCGGTACTGACATCATAGCAGCCTCAGTCAACAAGTACCACCCCAATGTATCGCTGGGCAACGTGCTCATCGCTGCTGATTTCTGTATCATTGGCTCGTGTATGTTCTTCCCACAATTCGGAACCTATCTGGAACGAGCCCATAAGGTGATGTTTGGCTTCTGTGTGATGGCGATGGAGAACTATACCCTCGACTACGTGATGAATGCACGCAGACAGTCTGTGCAGTTTATGATATTCTCGCAGAAATGGCAGGAGATAGCCAACGCTATTGGCACGCAGATGAATCATGGCGTCACCATCCTCGACGGACACGGCTGGTACACAGGCAAACAGATGAAAGTGCTCTGTATCCTCGCCAAGAAGAACGAGAGCATCAACATGTTCCGACTCATCAAGATGATCGACCCCAACGCCTTTGTCTCGCAGAGTGCCGTCATTGGTGTATATGGCGAAGGATTCGACGAGATGAGGGTCACTATGAAGAAAAACAATAAGAAGATGAAAATAGTATTTGCTACCAACAATCAGAACAAACTCATCGAGGTCCGCAAAATCCTGGGTAATCAGTTTAAGGTACTGTCGCTCGAAGACATAGGCTGTCACGACGACATCCCTGAAAAGGGACAGACGCTCGAAGACAATGCCCTCATCAAGGCCCAGTATATCTATAACAAGTACAACGTGGACTGCTTTGCTGACGATACAGGTCTTGAGGTCGATGCCCTGGGCGGTGCACCTGGTGTCTATAGCGCCCGCTATGCTGGCGGACCAGGTCACGACTCGAATGCCAATATGACCAAGCTGTTGCACGAATTAGAGAATAATAACAATCGTCGTGCACGATTCCGCACAGTTATTGCGTTAATAATAAACGGAAAGACCAAGACGTTCGATGGTATCGTCAATGGTGAAATCATTACCCAGCGTAGGGGAGGAGAGGGCTTTGGCTACGACCCCATCTTCCAACCCGAGGGTCACAACAAGACCTTTGCTGAGATGGGTGCTGACGTCAAGAACCAGATAAGCCATCGTGCACGAGCCGTACAGAAGCTGGCAGAATACTTAAAGACCCTATAATACCGCTATCTATGAAGAGACTTCTCGCTGTCATATCATTATGCTTGATAAACTATGCAGTATGCATGGCGCAAATAGGCACCTGGCGCAACTACCTGTCGTATGCTGAACCACAGCAGATACAGGCAGCAGGCGACTATCTCTTCGTGAGGGCCTCTGGCTCGCTCTATCAGTATAACATGATAGACCAGAGCATCATTACCTACGATAAAATCAATGGTATGAGCGATGTCGATATCACGCATATCAGCTGGTGCAAACAGGCTAAGCGCCTCGTCGTGGTCTATCGCAATTCGAATATCGACTTGGTAGATACAAAGGGTAATATCACCAATATCAGTGACCTCTACAATAAGTCGATTATAGGCGACAAGACAGTTCAAAGTATCCGCATAGAAGGCGTTTATGCCTACCTCGTCTGTGGCTTTGGCATTGTCAAGGTCAACGTGCAGCGAGCTGAGATAGCTGAAAGTTACACACCTGGCCATCCTGACTATCCTGCTGTGCTGCCAGATGAAGATAACAGCGACTACGACAAATACATCGATGTCGTCAAGACGCTGAAGCCTGGAGGCCCTGCATCTAATAGCTTTTACGAGGCAAAGTTCCTGAATGGTAAACTATATACCACTGGTGGTGCCTTCTTGTCAGGACAATATGAAACCAACTGCCCAGGAACCATACAAATCATGAATGGCAGCGACTGGACTTTATACCCACAGGATATCAGTAGCATTACAGGCATTGATTATATCGATATCAACTGTATCGATGTGGATCCTACAGATCAAAATCATGTTGCTGTAGGAGGTCGCTGCGGACTCTATGAGTTTCAGAACGGACTGCTGAAAGCATATTACTATAAAGAGAATAGTCCTTTACGACCAGCTTGGAGCAGTTCAAGTCATCAGGAACATGGCGATAACTATACGCTTGTTCATGGTATTAAATTCGACAATAATGGCAATCTGTGGGTACTAAACAGTCAGGCCAATGGTGTCAATCTATTGTTACTGACGAAAGACGCACAATGGAAGAAATTGACCAAAAGCGAGCTCTATTATGACGATGAGGTATCGTGTCCTGGTATGAGAAACGTCAAAATAGATAGTCGAGGACTCATGTGGTTTGTCAATACCAGCTGGTCAACACAAACTGTCTTCTGCTATGATATTAATAACGATAAGGTATATCGCTATAAGGACCTCGTCAATCAAGATGGTGTATCTTATAACACCAGCTTGTTGATCTATGATGTCACAGAAGATAAAAGCGGAAATATGTGGGTTGCTACCAACCAGGGACCTTTCTATATTAAGTCAGAGGATGTCAGACAAGATAGTTACACTTTCTATCAGGAAAAAGTGCCTCGCAACGATGGTACGAATCTGGCTGACTATCTGCTAAGTGGTATCACTACCTACTGCATAGCTGTTGATGGAGGAGGAAGAAAATGGTTTGCTACTGACGGTAATGGTGTTTTCCTCGTCAGTGAGGATAATATGACCCAAATATACCATTTTACCACTGATAATTCGCCTATACTCTCTAATTACGTCAACTTTATTACTATCAATCAACAGACGGGAGAAGTATTCTTCCTCACTGACAAGGGATTATGTTCGTTCGTCAGTGATGCTACAGAACCTGTTGAAGAGATGACCAAAGACAATGTATGGGCCTATCCCAATCCTGTCACACCAGAATACACTGGTCTTATCACTATCACAGGACTATCCCTCAATGCTGATGTCAAGATACTGGCAGCCAATGGTGCCTTGATAGCTGAAGGACGCAGTAATGGAGGTACATTTACCTGGGATGGATGCGACAAACAGGGTAGGAGAGTGGCCTCTGGCGTCTATATGGTAGCTACAGCAACGAGTAATGGTGAAAAAGGTACTGTATGCAAGATAGCTATTGTAAGATGATTAAATTCTATTTCGCAATCATTCTATTCATATTTTGTGTTCTTTTCGCAAAAGCGCAAGATAATGATTTTGAAACTATCAGTCAGATAGGATTGAAAGTCGTAGACATCACTACTAATAATCAAGAAGAACCTACATGCGACTTTGTCAAATCTCCTGAAGGATGTATGGGAGCTACCTCTACAAACGCTACAAAAGTACCATGCAGAATCAAAATCATTGATTCTGGAAATATTATTTATGATAGTGGTAATTACGAGAAAAACGTTAGTGGAGCGACTATTAAAATCAATGGTAACACATCAGCCTATTATGCAGTAGGTCTAAATTATCCCTATAAACTTAAACTCCAAAAAAAAGCTGACTTACTGTCTCGTAATGACAGCCATTATGAAGATAAGGACTGGAGACTTATCAAAGATGCTCTTTCACTCAATACAATTATAGGACTACAATTAAGTGAATGGATACAATTTTCATGGACTCCAAAATATATGCCTTGTAACGTATTTATCAATGGTGACTATAGAGGATGTTATCTGCTTGTTGAGTCAATCAAAAGAAATAGTGATTGCAGAATCAATGTCAATAAGAATACTGGTTATCTTATAGAACGAGACCCATATTGGTGGAACGAAAATAAGTACTTCACTTCAAACTATTTTGCACCATATAAAGGTTATCGATGGACCTGGAAATATCCAGATGAGGAAGATGTGACAGTAGAGCAGGAAACATACATTACACAATATATAAATAAAACAGAAGAAAGTATCAAAACAGGTACATATGAACAGTTCATTGATATCACATCTTTTGCACGCTGGGTATTGGCTCATGATATCTTAGGATCTTATGATTCTGGAGGTACCAATCTTTATGTTTCAAAATATGATAATACCAATGAAAGTCTATTAGAAATGCCTTGTATATGGGACTTTGATTCCAACTATGGAATGACATATGGCACATTTTCTAGAATACATACAGGTGACTATGACTATTATTTCAATCAATTATTCAATAGTGATAACAAAGCTTTCACAAAAG
Organism: uncultured Bacteroidales bacterium; assembly: GCA_902799655.1. Lineage (GTDB taxonomy): Bacteria > Bacteroidota > Bacteroidia > Bacteroidales > Bacteroidaceae > Prevotella. The sequence goes on along the minus strand of CADCBH010000013.1, from coordinate 33,256 downwards.
AATATAAAAGACTTTGGAATGAACTGAAGCCAACGTTGTTGTCAAAGATGACAACCTTTATTGATAACTATATAGTATCATCAGAAGGAATAGCTATTAATACATCAAGAATCCATCATTTTAAGAGATGGGATTATGGTATCGCAACACTCAATATTTCTGATGATGCCAAAGAAGCAAAAGATTGGTTCAGTACGCATCTCGAACTATTAGATGAGCGTATTAATAATATTGATGAAAGTACATCAATTAAACGTATTGTTAACGTCAATGCATCTAATAATATATATACACTATATGGACAAAAGATAGATAATCCTAAAAAGGGTATATATATCAAGAATGGTAAAAAAATTGTTATCAGTCAATGATGGTTTGATATATGGAAGAATTAATTACCAATGAAACCATACAACGTGTAAGAAAAGATAATTGTTTTGACTTTCTGCGCTATTTCTTTGCTTTTTCATTGATATTAGTCCATTTTTGCACACTTACAGATACAGAACAGTTTTGGTTCATCAGTGGTCAAATGCGCGTAAAATCATTTTTTACCATTACAGGTTTTTTGGTTGTGTATAGCTTTATTCGTAGAAATAATCTAAATATTTATGTTAGGAAACGTATATTTCGTATAATACCTGCATACGTCACTACTATTATTTTATGCTTTTTATGTGGTATATTTTTTACCAACGTAACATCTACAGAGTATTTTTTTTCAATACAAAGCTTGAAATACTTAGTAGCAAACCTAACATTTCTTAATTTTATAGAACCTTGTCTTCCAGGATTATTTACTGACAATCCTATAGGACCTTTTGTTAATGGATCACTATGGTCTATGAAATATGAAGTACTATTTTATATTGCAGTACCATTCATGATTTATCTAATGCGCAAATATAATAAGATTTACGTTTTAATACCTATATTTACATTGCTTACTATTTATCGTAGTATATACGACAATAGCATAAATACTATCATATATTTCTTTAGTGGAACAACTATTTTATTATATTTCGACTGGTTCTACAAAAATATCAAATCAATTTTCCTTGTATGTATGATATTCTATATAATTAGCAATATTTTTGAATTTCAATATATCTATTACTTAGAACCATTTATATTTTCTTCCATGATAGTAGGAATAGCTTACTTTTGTAAGCCTCTTAACTTCCTACAAAGATACGATAATATTTCCTATGGATTATATCTGTATCACTTTCCAGTCATACAAGTATTAATAAATTACAAACTACATGAATATAACATCTATCTGACATTCGTAATAGCTCTTCTTATTACTACTATATTAGCTATTATATCATGGTATGTCATAGAAAAGCCATTATTAAGAAAAAGTTTGGAGTAATTAACTCAACTCCAGCATTCTTTCTATAGGTTTCACAGCATCTTTGGCTATATCTGGATCTACCTCGACAGAGGGCCATTCGTACTTCAGACAATTGTATATCTTTAGAAGTGTGTTCATCTTCATATACTGGCATTCATTACAACTGCATTCCAGGCCGCTCTCGCTGATTTCTGGAGGCACAGGGATAAATACCTTATCAGGACAATTTCTCTGCAACTCGTGCAAAATACCGGCTTCTGTGGCCACAATAAATTGTTTAGCACCACTTTCTTTTGCATATTTCAACATATCAGCCGTACTTCCCTTGACATCAGCTAAAGCTAAAACAGGTCCTTTACACTCTAAATGAGCCATTACTATGGCATCAGGATACTGCTTCTTCAGTTCTGCAATCTTGCTGACGGAGAAACGCTCATGTACATGACAGCCACCATTCCACAAAAGCATATTCCTACCTGTTACCTCATTGATATAATTACCCAGATTATAGTCAGGACCAAAGATAAGTTTGGCATCTTCTGGTAACTGATCAACGACTTTCTTAGCATTACCACTGGTAACAACTACATCAGTCAATGCCTTAACAGCTGCTGTAGTATTTACATAAGACACTACCTGATAGCCAGGATGTTCTTCTTTGTACCTGCGAAGATCATCAGCATTACAAGAATCTGCCAAAGAACAACCAGCATTGAGATCAGGACATAATACTGTCTTGTCTGGAGAAAGCAACTTACAAGTCTCTGCCATGAAATGTACACCACACATGACCATCATCTTGGCATCTGTCTCTGCAGCCTTACGGGCCAAAGCCAGCGAATCGCCTACAAAGTCAGCTATGTCCTGTATATCACCTATGGTATAGTAGTGTGCCAGAATAATAGCACCTTTCTCTTTACACATACGACGAATTTCTGCTTTCAGGTCTGTACCTTCAGCTACTGGCTCATCAATGAAACCTTGCTCTTTCCACTCTGTTTTCAACATCACTTTATTATTTTACTTTCTTTTTATTTTCTTTAAAAACAAAAATGAGAAGGATGATGTGGTGTGGATATGTGAATAACTTTTTGAAGAAATACTTGCGTATTTAGTTATTCCATAGTAATATGACGTTGTCCACATCGAGTGTGGATACTTACTTATTGATAATTAGTCAGATAAGTAGTTTATCCACAATTCTCATTTTCGGTGCAAAATTAATAAGTTTATATCTTTTTTCAGCGAAAAATGGTGGAAAAGTGATAAATAAGCCTTAGATTTATGTTTTTTATCCCCGTTTCAGATTGTTGATAAAAGAAAACCTGCGAATAATCTCAAGGTTATCCACAGGTTTTACACATAGTTATCAACAATCTTATTGGACTGTATTTTATTCTTTTATTTTTTCAGCAATGATTTCAGCCATCTTCTTTGCACCTTTAAAATTAGGATGAATACCATCACCAAGCATATTCTCTGAATCAGTACCAAAAAGGGTATGTAGATCTATGACTTGTAGGTTATACTCTTTTGCTACTTCTTGCTGAATAGGAATAATCTCATTTTCAATGATTGAGTTATTGATATTCCATGAAGATTTAAGTGCAGGAACAGGTGTGCAGAGAATAATACGTGGTGCGCCTTTAGGTATTTCTACAGCCTTCTTTTTCTTACTCTTCTTTTTATTGACTGGTTGTAACAAATCAGGACGTAGAGTAGTAATCATCTGTTGTAGGTCTTGCTTGAATTCTTCCTTATACTTCCAATTCTGGGGCTTGGAATCATTTGTACCGAGTTTGATAATGACAATATCTGGCTTAAAAGCTAAAGCATCTTTCCAGGCAGTCTCATTCATATAAGGATAGTCGCCCTTATTCAATAGAGTACGTGCACTAACGCCAAAGTTCTTTATCAAATAGTCTTTGCCTAACAATTGTTGCAGTTGAGCTGGATAACCATTAGCAGGGGCAAAGTCAATACCATGACCATCTGTGATGCTATTGCCTATACATGCCACTTTGATAGCATTTTTCTTTGGCGACGGATGATTATCAAGCCAATTACCTAGGTCAGTAAGCATCTGATCGTGGTATTTGAACCAAGGTCCGAATCCAAAACCATGATTGCCAGTAGGATAGATATACATAGTACACTCATTGCCTGCATTGTGCATAGCTTTGTAATATTCCAAACCATTTGTAACAGGATTTACTAAACCATCATCGCTGGCTGTAATGATAACAGCGGGAGGTGTAAGATGGCGCTGAACAGCATTATTGGTTGAATATTTATTGATAAGATTACGATTCTTATGACCTTCCTCACCTAAAAAATTAATGCACGACCACTTATGTGACCTTGGTACATCCATTGAGATGACAGGATAGAAAAGAATAGTAAAATTAGGTCGAACATCGAAGTCGGAGAGGGTAGAGATGACTGATGATAGGTGACCACCAGCTGAGAAGCCCATGATACCCACATCATTAGGGTTGATATGCCAGATATCTGCAGAGTCTCTTACTATTCTGATACCTTTCTCCACATCACCAATAGGAATAGTGCGATCACCATTAGGTAAGCGATAGTTTACTACAAAATAGGCAATACCTTTGTTGTTCAGCCAGTCAGAGGCCAAATAGCCCTCATGAGAATTTGAAAGCATCGAGTAGCCACCACCAGGCACACCTACAATAGCTTTACCAGTAGGTTTCTCTGGCAGAAAGACCACCATATTGGCCTTACCATCTTCAGTAAGGTTAATAGTAAACTTTCTCGCTGTCTGTGCCTGTATCACCACAGACACTATCAGCAATGCATAAAACATAAGTTTTCTCTTCATAGTTCAGTAATTGATATTAGTTAGAAATGAATCATGTGCAAATGTACCAAGATTTTCTGAACTCCAAAAGCTTTTAGCAAAAATTTTTTGTACCTTTGCAACAACAAAAGAAAAAAGGATGAGAAAGGTACGTACTATAGAAATGCAGCGATTGACAGTAGAGCAGTTTCAGCAAGCTGAAAAACTCCCACTCATCGTGGTATTAGATGACGTTAGGTCGATGTATAATATTGGAAGTGTGTTTCGTACTTGCGACACATTTCGAGTAGAGGCCGTATATCTGTGTGGTATTTGTCAAACCCCACCATCTACCGAAATACATAAGACAGCGCTGGGTGCTGAGGAGAGTGTTGACTGGAAATACTTTAATACGGCTTTGGAAGCTGTCGACGAATTGAAAAAAGCGGGCTATACGGTGCTTTCTATAGAGCAGGTGGAACATAGTACCAAACTACAGACATTTGTGCCTCAGAGTGGCTTAAAATACGCTGTAGTGCTTGGTAATGAAGTGAAAGGCGTCCACCAAGAAGTAGTAGACGCCTCAAATGGTTGTCTAGAAATACCTCAGCTGGGCACCAAACACTCTATGAATGTAAGTGTGACAGCAGGCATTATCATCTATAAATTCGCTGAAGAATTGCTCTTGCGTTAGTGTGCTTCTAACCAGTTGTCTCCAAAGCCACTATCAGCTAAAAGAGGTACCTTCATTTGGAAAGCATTTTGCATTTCCTCTATCACAATACGCTCTACCTTTTCTTTCTCTTCCGGATAAACAGAGAAGTTGAGTTCGTCGTGTACCTGAAGAATCATCTTACTCTTAATACTCTCTGTCTTAAAGCGCTGATAGATGCGAATCATCGCCACCTTGATGATATCAGCAGCTGTACCCTGAATAGGAGCGTTGATGGCATTGCGCTCAGCAAAGCCACGAACAGTAGCGTTTGCACTATTGATATCAGGCAGGTAACGACGACGTCCAAATAGCGTAGTGACGTAACCTTTTTTTCTGGCAATCTCCTTCGATTGTTCCATGTAGTCGTGTACCTCTGGGAAGGTCGTAAAGTATCCATCAATCAGCATCTTAGCTTCGTCACGAGGAATGTCAAGACGTTCTGCTAGACCAAATACTGTGATGCCATAAATAATACCAAAGTTAGCTCGTTTAGATTTGGTACGTTCGTCACGTGTGACCTCATCAATATTTTTTTTATAAATGTTGGCTGCAGTGGCAGCATGCAGGTCTTTGCCTTCTTGGAATACGCGTATCATATTGGCATCATTGCTGAGATGTGCCATCACACGCAACTCAATCTGACTATAGTCAGCAGAGAAGAACAGGCAGCCAGGCTCAGGAATGAAAGCTTTGCGAATCTCCTTGCCATCCTCACCACGAATAGGAATATTCTGGAGGTTAGGATCGCTTGATGAGAGGCGACCAGTAGCCGTAACGGTTTGATTAAATGATGTGTGAATATGACCTGTACGTGGGTTGATAAGCTTTGGAAGGGCATCAATATAGGTGCCAATGAGTTTCTTCAAACCTCGATGCTCGAGAATCAAGCCTACAATTTCGTGCTTATGACGCAACTGTTGAAGCACTTCTTCGCTGGTAACATATTGTCCTGTCTTGGTTTTCTTAGCCTTCTCGACTATTTTAAGTTTCTCAAACAAGATGTCACCCACTTGTTTTGGTGAGGCGATATTGAATTGTTCGCCAGCCAGCTCATAGATTTTTTGCTCTATGTCGAGCATGCGCTGAGTAAATTGCTTCGATGTTTCTGCCAACGAGTTGGTATCAAGGCAGACACCATTCATTTCCATCTCAGCCAAGACAGGCATCAGTGGCATCTCAATGTCATAAAACAGCTTTTCGCAGTCTTGCTTCTTCAGCTCAGGCTCTAACTTGTTTTTCAACTGCAGGGTAATATCAGCATCTTCACAAGCATATTCGTAAACATCTTTTGGATCAAGGTCACGCATGCTTCGTTGGTTCTTACCTCGAGGACCAATGAGTTCATCGATGTGTATCGTCTGATAATGCAGATATACCTCTGCCATATAATCCATATTATGACGAAGTTCAGGTTGGATGAGATAGTGAGCAATCATCGTGTCCCACATCTGACCTTTCAACTCGATGCCATAGTTGTGCAACACCTCAAGGTCGTATTTCAGATTTTGACCAATCTTTAAAATCCGCTCATCTTCATAGAGCGGTTTGAAAATATTGACCACCTGTTGTGCTTTTTCTTGTTCAGCAGGAATAGGTACATAAAATGCTTCATGTTCTTCAACAGAAAAGCTCAAACCGACCAATTCTGCATCAATGGAAGAGGTGCTTGTAGTCTCTGTATCTAAACAAAGAAATTGTTTTGTCCTAAAAAAATCACATAATTTCTTCAGATCTTCCTCATTATCAATGAGTTTATAATGATGAGGTACTGTTTTTAGGCTCTCAAAACTCGAGAATTCTTGAACGCTCGGGCCCTCGGGTGCAAATTCTGCAAAGAGATCGAGTTGTGCGTTAACAGGTTTAACTACTTTTTCAGTTTTTTTAAGAATCTTGTTGGCGAGACTCTTAAACTCTAGTTCTTCCAACAATTTACCCAATTCTGCTTCGTTGGGTTCTACAAGTTTCAAATCGTCGAGATTCAATTCGATAGGCACATCTGTTTTAATGGTTGCCAAGAACTGCGACATCTTGATATCATTGATGTGAGTTTCTACTTTTGTCTTCAGAGCACCTTTAATTTCATCCACACGTCGTAGCATCTCGTCAATGCTTCCAAATTCGTTGATGAGTTTGACAGCAGTCTTCTCACCAACGCCAGGACATCCAGGGAAGTTATCAGCAGAGTCACCCATCAAGGCTAGAAGGTCAATGACAGCTTGTGTCGATGGAATGGCATATTTTGCTTTCACTTCTTCAGGCCCCATTGTCTCATAACCTCCTCCATGACGTGGACGGAAAATATAGACATGGTCATTAACAAGCTGTCCATAATCCTTATCAGGTGTGAGCATATAGGTGTCGATGCCTTTGGCTCCAGCCTTTGTAGCCAAGGTACCAATCACATCATCTGCCTCATAACCTTCAACCTGGAGAATAGGGATATTATAGGCACGAAGAAGGTCTTTGATAATGGGTACTGAGAGTTTAATGTCTTCAGGTGTAGCTTCGCGTTGGGCCTTATAGGCAGGATAGGCCTCACTGCGGAACGTAGGTCCCTGTGGATCGAATGCCACACCGATATGTGTAGGCTGCTCTTTAGTCAGTACTTCCTGAAGGGTATTGAGGAATCCCATGACGGCACTGGTGTTGAGTCCCTTGGAGTTGATACGCGGATTCTTGATAAATGCGTAATATGAGCGAAAAATCAACGCATAAGCGTCTAAAAGAAAGAGTTTATCCATAACATTTTTTATTTTCCGTGTAAAATTACTAAAATATTTCCTTTTATCGCGATATTTTCACTAATTTTGTAACAAAATTCAATGATAATGGATTATTTAGCACTCATTAAGCAACCAATTAAGAACGATTTGAATGAGTTTATCACCTTGTTCAATTCGAGTTTAACCCATGCTGATGGACTTCTATCACAAGTGTTAACTCATATTCGTCAGAGGGGAGGCAAGCGTATGCGTCCCATGCTTATCTTATTGATGGCAAAGAATTATGGCGAGGTGTCTAATGTGACACAGCATGCAGCAGTGGGCTTGGAATTGCTACATACGGCATCGCTGGTGCATGATGATGTGGTTGACGAGAGTGGAGAGCGTCGTGGTCAGGCTTCTGTGAATGCGACGTATAATAATAAGGTGGCTGTATTGGTAGGTGACTATATCCTTTCTACTGCCTTGTTACATGTGTCATATACTGACAATCAACAGATTGTTCAGTACCTTGCAGAATTGGGTCGTGTTCTGGCAGCTGGTGAGATTCTGCAGTTGTCGAACATTCAGAATCAAGAAATTAAGGAGGATGTCTATTACCAGGTTATCAAACAGAAGACAGCAGCTCTTTTTGAGGCGTGTGCCGCTATAGGGGCTTTATCTGCTGGTGCTTCAGCTGACGAGGTGAAAGCTGCTGGTGAATTCGGACAGAATTTGGGTATTATGTTCCAGATTCGAGATGATATCTTCGATTATTTCGATTCAAAAGAGATAGGAAAGCCAACTGGTAATGATATGACTGAGGGTAAGCTGACGCTTCCTGTTATCTATGCTTTGAATAAGTCCAATTATGAGTCGATGCATACATTAGCAAAGAAAGTTAAAGCAGGTACTATCAATCGCGATGAAATCGCTGTTTTGGTTGAGTTTACTAAACAGCAGGGTGGTATTGAGTATGCTGAACAACGGATGCAGGAGTTCAGTGCTTTATGTATGGACTATATTGAACATCATGTCAAAGAAAAAGCCATCAGGGAATCCTTGACGGCTTATGTAGATTACGTTGTTCAACGTAACTATTAAATATAGAAAAGCGACCTTGAAGGGTCGCCTTTTTTGTTTAGAAGAATTTTACTTCCTTGCCAGCCAGATCGCTTAGGATGAGGTTTGGCAGACGACTGGTACCCAGACGGAAGTAGTAGTTGGTGAGCCACTTCTCTCCCAGAATTTCCTCTACGATGCTGTAGTAGGTGAGAGCATCCTTTACGCTGTTGATACCACCAGCAGGCTTCAAACCAACCATAATACCTGTCTGATCGTAGTACTCCTTGATAGCTTGACACATTACATAGACAGCCTCTGGAGTAGCACCAACCTTCTCCTTACCCGTAGAGGTCTTGATGTAGTCTGCACCAGCATACATCGACAGAATAGAGGCCTTCTTCACGTTCGACAGATTCAGCAGGTCGCCAGTCTCGAGGATAACCTTCATTGGAACGTCACCACAAGCAGCCTTCTGCTCCCAAATCTCGTCGCAAACAGTCTCGTAGTCACCTGATAGAAACTCACCAACATGCATTACGATATCTACGTTCTCAGCACCATCCTGGACAGCTAGCTTGGTCTCAGCAACCTTGATCTCAATGAGTGCCTGAGAAGAGGGGAATGCACCACTTACTACAGTAGGAATAACGCCCTCAACTTCCAAAGAATCAGCTACCAACTGAGCAAAACGTGGATAGGTAACAACAGTTGCTACGTGGGGCAGGTTAGGATATTCTTCCGTCAACATTGCAGTTGTACTTGGCTAACGCCTGTTCGTACTTGCTTTTCAATTCTTCCATAATACTAGTTTTTTAGTTAAAATAAGATTAGAGTTTTTTGTTTTGTATATGTCTTTCCTTATCTCTAAGGGTTTTCTTCTCGATGTTCTTTTTCAGCTCTTCTGTCAGGTCTACGCCAGTCTGGTTAGCTAGACAGAGCAGTACCCACAAGACGTCAGCCATCTCGTCTCCCAGGTTGTCTTTCTCGCCTGCCTTGAAGCTCTGATCGCCATATTTGCGAGCCATCACACGAGCCAGTTCGCCTACTTCTTCAGTCAGAACAGCCATGTTCGTAAGCTCTGAAAAGTAGCGTACGCCGTATTCTTTTATCCAGCGGTCAACCGCTTCTTGTGCTTCTTTTATCGTCATCTTAATAGCATTTGAATGATTAAAATGAATGTTGCAATCAGTATGATGCCGATGTTCTGCTTGTTGTCGCGCTCGTATTCCTTCCAATTGAAGGCTTTGTATATTACTACAAATATGAATAATAACACGCCAACAGCGCATGGCCACATACCCACCTGATTGCCTTTTATCCAAGCCAGCACTACACCGATAATGCAGAGAATGGCGCTTGAGAGTTGAATTTCTCTGAGATATTTTTTCATTAGAGATACTTTATTGATATGAAGACAATGACTGCTATAAATATGATGAGCCCAATGTTTTCGCCTAAGTTTTTCTTGAAATGCGCGAATTGGTAGATAATCTTGGGTATAGTTAATATGAATCCTGTAAGCAGGATATACGATAGGGTAGTGCTCTGGTTTAAACTATGGATTGTGCCATACCTCACAAAGCATGTTATGAAGTAGATTGCATAGAGAATTAGTCCGATGTTATTGAGTTTTTCTACTATTGTATTCTTATCCATTTTATTCTTTGTTTTTTGTGTCCATACATATGGTTACAGGACCATCGTTCAGCAGTTCTACTTTCATATCGGCGCCAAATTCGCCTGTGGCTACTTGTTGTCCGATGGCTTCAGAAAGTTGTGCGCAGAAGGCTTCGTAGAGTGGGATAGAGTGCTCGTGAGAGCCTGCACGGAACCACGATGGACGGTTGCCTTTCTTGTAGCTTGCATACAGCGTGAACTGACTGACTACTAGACAGTTACCTTTCACATCGAGTATCGAGCGATTCATCACATCGTTCTCGTCGCCAAATACGCGTAGATTGGCTATCTTTTTGACAAGCCATTCTACGTCTTCCATCGTGTCTTCATCGCACACGCCTAACAGCACCAGGAATCCTTGTCCTATCTGGCTCTTGACGCAGCCTTCGATGGTGACGCTGGCGTGGGTAACTCGTTGTATGACAGCTCTCATTATTCTCTGAATTTTCGGCAAAGATACAACATTATTTTGAGAAAACCAAATTTTCTTGGACTGAACTCGTTTTGTCTTTTTTATCGTTTGTTGCGTTGCAATGTTGCAATAAGGAGTATAATAGTTTTAGGAATGTATTATTATCGAATTTGAATAGTATAAATATTAATTTCTATTTATCATAATCTCGCAAGATTATCCAATACTCTCTCTGTGTTCGATGGTGGAGGGTGCTTATTGCAACATTGCAACGCAACATTGCAACAAGCCCACCATTTTACGGACTGCCCGGAGAAAAATTATTCCCTGCCTAAGGAAATTTTGCGCCCTGCCTAGGGAAATAAAATTCCCTCCTTGGGAACACTCCGCTTACTTCCGGAAAACAGGCGGTTTAGTTCCTTTGGATTGTCTGTTTACTTCCTTTGGATTGTCTGTTTACTTCCTTTGGATTGTCTGTTTACTTCCCAAGGACTGCGTGCTTACTTCCCAAGGACTGCGAGATAGCCTCCTTTGGTGCCTACTCCTTAGGATGAAAATATTCAAAGATAATTTGGGCTTTTGCGTGCCCTATGATTTCTGCTATTTTTTCTTGTGTTGCCTCTTTGATTTGCTTGACCGATTTAAGGGCATTTAGAAGCTCGTCACGCGTTTTGGGACCGATGCCCTTGATGTCATCCAGCTCAGAGTGTAAGGCGCGTTTAGAACGCTTGTTTCGATGGAATTCTATGGCAAAGCGATGTACCTCGTCCTGCAATTGTGTGAGCACCCTGAACAACTCTGACGTATCCTTCATGCCAACCACTCTCGGCGGAAAACCATAAAGCAGTTCATTCGTTCTATGCTTGTCATTCTTAGCGAGTCCGGCAATGGGAATATCGAGTCCTAATTCGTCCTGAACGGCCTGACGAATGACCTCCATTTGTCCTTTTCCACCATCAGCGACGATGAGGTCAGGTAGGGGCTCTTCTTCATTTATGAGGCGTTGGTAACGCCTTAAGACCACCTCCTTCATCGACGCATAATCGTCTGGCCCCACCACCGTTTTGATATTGTATTTGCGATAATCCTGCTTCGAGGGCTTCATCTTTTTGAATACCACACAAGCCGCTACAGCGTCTGTTCCTGAGATGTTCGAGTTGTCAAAACACTCTATCTGATACGGCATCTTCGGTAGTTGCAAAAGGTCTTGCAATTCCTTCATCAATCGCACCTGTTTTTGCTCAGGATTCAGCTTTTCTGCCTGCTTCAGACGGTCGAATTTATACTGCTTTCCATTCATCAGCGAGAGGTCTAATAGTGTCTTTTTATCGCCTCGCTGGGGTACCGTAATCGTTACTCCTTCAAGGTCGATATTGACCTCTTGTGGCAGGATGATTTCCTTGGCACTGCTCTTAAATCGCTCGCGCATCTCGACGATAGCCAACTGCAATAATTCCTCGTCAGTCTCTTCGAGTTTCTTCTTATATTCGAAGGTAATACTCTGGTTAATCTGTCCATTCGAGACGTGAATATAGTTGATGAATGCTACTTTTTCATCGTTCGTTATCGACAGCACATCTACGTTGTTAATCGTCTGACTGACCACCTCGCTTTTAGCCACAAATTGCTCTAATAAGATATACCTTCGTTTAACCTCTTCTGCCTCCTCGAAACGTAACTCTTCTGCCTGTTTCATCATCTCCTCTCGCATGTCTCGAAGCAGCTGTCGGGTGTTTCCTTTCAGTATCTCACGTGCCTGATTAATGTTCTTCTGGTAGTCCTCCCACGATTGCTTTTTTATGCAAGGACCAGCACAATTCTTGATATGATATTCCAGACAAACTTGATACTTTCCGCCTTCTACTCCTTCCTCTAAAAGTGGCTGTTTACAGGTGCGAGGATGGTAGAGTTTCTTGATGAGATCGAGCACTGCGTGCATGGATCCAACATGCGAATAAGGACCATAATAGGTTCCCCATTTTTTATTGATGGTTCTGGTAGAATAAATCCTTGGCAGATACTCTTTGGTGATGCAAATACTGGGGTAGGTCTTGCCGTCTTTCAGCAACACATTATAGCGTGGATTATACTTCTTAATGAGTGCATTTTCCAGCAGTAAGGCATCCTCTTCGGTATTGACAACGGTATAGCTGATATCGTGGATTTTCGATACCAACACCTTCGTCTTGAAACGGTCAACCTCCGTATGGAAGTAGGACGAGACACGGGCTTTTAGATTCTTGGCCTTACCCACATAGATAATGGTTCCATCAGCATCATAATACTGATAGCTACCAGGCTTCTCTGGCAGGGCTCTCACAATGGCTTTTAGCTTCTCTAAACGTGCCTCGTTTTCTTCTTTCGTCATGCTCTATGTTTCACGTGGAACATTAAACGGTTATCAATGTGGTAACCTCCACATCATCGAACACGTCTCTACCATGCAACCCCTCATCAGTAATTTCAATGAGGAAGTTCACCATAATTCCATTGGGATTGAATTTCTTCACCAAGTTACATGCAGCTCGCATCGTTCCACCTGTTGCCAAGAGGTCGTCGTGAAGTAAAACGATGTCTTTATCGTTGATGGCATCTTCGTGAATTTCGATGGTATCCGTTCCATACTCTTTTGCGTAACTTTCCTGCACGGTCGCGGCAGGTAGTTTTCCTGGTTTGCGTGCCAAAACCACTCCTGCTCCCAGTTTAACTGCCAATGCCGAAGCCATCACAAAACCTCGACTCTCAATGCCAACGATTTTGGTGATTCCTTTGTTTTTGTAAATCTCATAGAGTTCGTCTACCATGATTTGTAGACAAGCAGGGTTTTTAAATAAAGTCGTCACGTCACGGAAGTTGATGCCCTTCTGTGGAAAATCTGGAATACAGCGAAGATTCGCCATCAATGTTTTGTTGTTCATAATCCTTGGTTTTAACGTTATTATATTATTGCTATTCTTTCAATTGTTTCACGTGGAACATCCGTTCCGTATGTTCTCCCACCTAAAGGTCGGAGTGTGGCGCGCAATGCTATGCCATAGCAACCATTATCTTCCCAATAGCACCAGCATCGCATTAATATCGCTCGGACTTACACCAGGAATTCTGCTTGCTTGCGCCAAAGTTTCGGGCTGAATCTTTTCTAATTTCTGTCGAGCCTCCGTAGAGATGGCTGTCAGATGAGGATAGTCGAACTTACCTTTTATTTTAATATTCTCCAAACGGTGCATCTTTTCTGCTACCATTCGTTCGCGTTCGATGTAACCTTTATATTTGATATGTATCTCGGCAGCTTCGGCTATTTCTTCTTTTCTGTTGGGTAGCTGTTCGATAACCTCACGGAATGCTGGCACGATTTCTTGTAGCTTTTCAAAGTTCAGTTCCGGACGCGCCACCAAGTCTTCCAACTTACAGCCATAGACGAGTGGGGTAGAGCCAGCGGCTTCCAAAGCACCATTGACCAGTTTTGGTTTGATGGCATAAGTGCGACAGAATTCCTCGATTCTTTCGATGGCTTCTTTCTTTTCTACCCACCAGTCGTAACGGTCGCGTTTGGCAATGCCCAGTTCGTAGGCTTTCTCCGTCAGACGCGCATCAGCATCATCCTGTCTCAACAGTATTCTATATTCCGCCCTTGAAGTAAACATCCGATAAGGTTCATCCACACCTTTTGTCACGAGATCATCTATCAGCACGCCAATGTAGGCTTCGTCACGCTTCAGCTCGAAGGTTGGGGTTGTGGCGACTGAATCGCCACACACACGACCAGCCATCAGCGCGGCATTAATACCTGCCAACGTTCCTTGGCCTCCAGCCTCTTCATAGCCAGTCGTGCCATTCACCTGTCCTGCCATAAACAATCCGCTAATGACCTTCGATTCCAACGAATGCTTTAATTGTGTTGGGTCAAAGAAATCGTACTCTATGGCATAGCCAGGACGATAGACCTTTAAGTCTCTTAGGGCAGGGATTTTCTTCAGCGCTTCTATCTGTACGTCCATAGGTAGACTTGATGAAAAGCCGTTGAGATACATCTCGTTGGTGTCTTCGCCTTCCGGTTCCAAAAAGAGAAGGTGTTGTGGACGTTCAGGGAAGGTGACGAGTTTCGTTTCAATTGATGGACAGTATCTAGGGCCAATGGATTTAATCTGACCATTATATAAAGGCGAATCTGCCAGTCCTCCAAGTAGGGTCTCATGAACCTCAGGGTTGGTGTAACATACCCAACACGGTAATTGCTGCAGGGGGCGCGGTTCTCCCAAATAGGAGAACTTATAGTATCCGTTCTCGCCATCCTGTCGTTCCATATCTTCGAAATGTATGCTGCGCTTGTCGATACGAACTGGGGTTCCCGTTTTCATTCGTGCAGAACGTATTCCATGACGTGTGATACTTTCTGTGAAATGGGGAACAGCAGGCTCTGCGATTCGTCCGCCAGCGACCATCTTGCGCCCGATATGTAGTAATCCGTTGAGGAATGTGCCAGCAGTGATGATGACACACTTGGCTCTAATTTCTGCACCCCAGATTGTCTTGACACCAACGACTTGTTTAACATGTTGCGATACCATCGCAACAGGCTTAACCTCCTCAACTAGCAATTCATCAGCTTGGTCCTGCCAGATGTCGAGGTTAGGCGTAGCATCTAGCATCGAGCGCCACTTCCAGATAAACTTCCCCCTGTCACATTGTGCACGTGGACTCCATACAGCAGGACCTTTGGAGCGGTTGAGCATGCGAAATTGGATGGCTGTGGCATCTGTGACCAGTCCCATCTGTCCACCTAAGGCATCTATCTCGCGCACAATCTGTCCTTTGGCAATACCACCAATAGCCGGATTGCAAGACATTTGTGCTATCTTGTTCATATCCATAGTGACAAGACATGTTCGTGCCCCCATGTTAGCAGAGGCTGTTGCAGCCTCACAACCAGCATGACCACCTCCAATCACTATTACGTCGTATTTTAATATCATCTTATTTAGAAAACGTCTATTGTATGTTCTATCTCTGGTGTTATGTCTTTAGTACCTACCACAGTCACGAGGTCAAAGCGGATAGGGTTGTCGATATGTCTGTATTTGACATAGTGATTAGCGGCAGCTTGAAGGTTGCGAATCTTTTGGAAGTTAACAGCTGTTTCTGGATCAGTAAATATCTTATTTCGACGTGTCTTAACTTCTACAAAAACAATGGTATCTCCATTCCTTGCAATGATGTCCAGGTCACGATGCCCCGATTTCCAGTCACGCTCCAAGATGATATATCCCTGGCGTTCCAGATACTCGGTAGCAACGTCTTCGCCCCACTTTCCTAACTCGTTATGTGATGCCATAAAGTGATTTTCTTTTGTTTTGCTTGCAAAGTTACTAATAAAATTTTGTATAAATTGCATATTTTCTAATGAAAACGTTTGCGAAATTCATAAATTTTGCGTAATTTTGTAGCCACAATGTGCCTACGCGTACCTAATTATCGATTATTTATTATTAATTTAATATCATTTTTTATGTGGTTAATCAATTCATCAATTGGTCGTAAGGTTGTAATGTCCGTTACGGGTGTTGCGCTGATTTTGTTCTTGACGTTCCATGGATGTATGAACATTGTTGCGCTATTCTCTGGTAAGGCTTACAACATGATTTGCGAAATGCTGGGTGCCAACTGGTATGCCATTGTGGCTACACTTGGTCTGGCTGCCCTAGCTGTGATTCACATCGTTTTTGCGTTCATCCTGACCGCACAGAACCTTACCGCTCGTGGCAAGAGTCGTTATGATGTTGCTACTACGGTAAAATCTGGCAAGGTGGAGTGGGCATCCAAGAACATGCTCGTACTGGGTATCATCATCCTGGGTGGTCTGTTGCTCCATTTGTGGAATTTCTGGTACAACATGATGTTCGCAGAGATTATCGGTGCTATGCCTGCCATCAGTCCTACAGACGGCTTTGGCTGGATTAAGGTAACATTCTCAAATCCTGTATTTGTAGTGCTCTACGTCATCTGGCTCGTTGCCATTTGGTTCCACCTCTCTCATGGCTTCTGGTCTGCTATGCAGACGCTTGGTGTAAGTGGTAAGATTTGGTTGAAGCGCTGGATGTGTATTGGTAACATCTATGTGAGTGTGCTCATGCTTGGCTTCTTAGCTGTTGTATTGTGCTTTGCCTTTGGATGTGCTCCTTCACTGAACTGTGCTGATGCTGACTGCTGCCAACAGGCTATGGATTGCTGTAAAGAGGCTGCTGAGTGCTGCAAGTAATTATCAATTGTAAATTATCAGAATTATGGCTAAAGTATTAGATTCAAAGATTCCCGCAGGTCCAGTACCTGAGAAATGGAAGGAATATAAGGCTCATCAGCGTCTCGTAAATCCGAAGAACAAGCTGAAGCTCGACGTGATAGTAGTTGGTACTGGTCTGGCTGGTGCCTCTGCTGCTGCTTCACTTGGTGAGATGGGCTTCAATGTGATTAACCTGTGTATTCAGGATTCTCCCCGTCGCGCTCACTCTATCGCTGCTCAGGGTGGTATCAATGCCGCCAAGTGCTATCAGAACGATGGTGACTCTATCTATCGTCTGTTCTATGATACCGTAAAGGGTGGTGACTATCGTGCTCGCGAGGCCAACGTTTATCGTTTGGCTGAGGTATCCAACAATATTATCGACCAGTGCGTAGCTCAGGGTGTTCCCTTTGCTCGTGAGTATGGTGGTATGCTGGCCAACCGTTCATTCGGTGGTGCTCAGGTAAGCCGTACCTTCTACGCTAAGGGTCAGACGGGTCAGCAGCTGCTGCTGGGTGCCTATAGCTCACTGAGCTGTCAGGTACAGGCTGGTAAGGTAAAGCTCTACACCCGTTACGAGATGGAAGATATTGTTATCGTTGATGGTCGTGCTCGTGGCATCATTGCCAAGGATCTGACCACTGGTAAGCTGGAGCGTTTCAGCGCTAACGCTGTTGTCATCGCTACTGGCGGATATGGCAATACCTACTTCCTCTCTACCAATGCTATGGGCTGTAACTGCTCTGCTGCCATTCAGTGCTATCGCAAGGGTGCTTACTTTGCTAACCCCTCTTATGTTCAGATTCACCCCACCTGTATCCCCGTTCATGGCGACAAGCAGTCTAAGCTGACGCTGATGTCTGAGTCACTGCGTAACGATGGTCGTATCTGGGTTCCCAAGAAGATTGAGGATGCCAAGGCTCTGCAGGCTGGTACCAAGCAGGGTTGGGAGATTCCCGAGGAGGATCGCGACTACTATCTGGAGCGCCGTTATCCTGCATTCGGTAACCTCGTTCCTCGTGACGTGGCTTCTCGTGCCGCTAAGGAGCGTTGCGACAAGGGCTTTGGTGTCAACAACACAGGTCTGGCAGTATTCCTCGACTTCTCTGAGTCTATCAACCGTCTGGGCATCGATGTCATCATGCAGCGTTATGGCAACCTCTTCGAGATGTACGAGGAGATTACCGACGTATTCCCTGGCGATGTAGCCAACGAGATCAATGGCGTGAAGTACTACAAGCCCATGATGATCTATCCCGCTATCCACTATACCATGGGTGGTATCTGGGTTGACTACGAGCTGCAGACCACTATTCCTGGCCTGTTCGCTATTGGTGAGTGTAACTTCTCTGACCATGGTGCCAACCGTCTGGGTGCTTCTGCTCTGATGCAGGGTCTGGCTGATGGTTACTTCGTACTGCCTTACACCATCCAGAACTATCTGGCTGACCAGGCTGTATGGCCTAAGGTTTCTACCGATCTGCCTGAGTTCGCTGAGGCTGAGAAGGCTGTTGATGCTGAACAGGATCGCCTGTTGAACATCAAGGGTAAGCGCTCTGTTGACTCTATCCATAAGGAGCTGGGTCACATCATGTGGGAGTATGTTGGTATGGGTCGCACCGCTGAGGGCCTGAAGACTGGTCTGAAGAAGATGCACGAGCTGGAGAAGGAGTTCGACACCAACCTGTTCGTTCCTGGAACGAAGGAAGGTCTGAACATCGAGCTCGACAAGGCTATCCACCTCCGTGACTTCTTCACCATGGGTCAGCTCGTCGCTTTCGACGCCCTCTCTCGTAATGAGTCCTGCGGTGGTCACTTCCGCGAGGAATACCAGACTGAGGAAGGCGAGGCTAAGCGCGACGACGAGAACTACTTCTACGTAGGCTGCTGGGAGTACAAAGGCAAGGGCAACGAGCCCGAGCTCATCAAGGAGCCACTGGAGTACGAGGCAATCAAGGTACAAACCAGAAATTATAAGAATTAATTAGGTATGGCAAAGAATATTTCATTTACAATAAAGTTCTGGCGCCAGAACGGCCCCAAGGACGCTGGTCATTTCGACACCCACGAGATGAAGGATATCCCCGATGATACCTCATTCCTGGAGATGCTCGACATCCTGAACGAGGAGCTCATCAACGAAGGCAAGGAGCCTTTCGTGTTCGACCACGACTGCCGCGAGGGTATCTGCGGTATGTGCTCTCTGTATATTAACGGTACACCTCATGGCTTGACAGAGCGTGGTGCTACCACCTGTCAGTTGTACATGCGTCGTTTCAACGATGGCGACGTCATCACCGTTGAGCCTTGGCGCTCAGCAGCCTTCCCTGTGATCAAGGACTGTATGGTTGACCGCAACGCCTTCGATAAGATTATCCAGGCTGGTGGCTATACCACGATCCGCACTGGTCAGGCTCAGGATGCCAACGCTATCCTCATTCCTAAGGAGGATGCTGACGAGGCTATGGACTGCGCTTCTTGCATTGGCTGTGGCGCTTGTGTTGCAGCTTGTAAGAACGGTTCTGCCATGCTCTTCGTATCTTCTAAGGTCACAGGGTCGCGTAGAGGCTGCCCGTCGTGTGAAGAACATGATTGCCAAGATGGACGAGCTCGGCTTTGGTAACTGCACCAACACCCGCGCTTGCGAGGCTGTCTGCCCGAAGAACGAGACCATCGCCAACATCGCTCGCCTGAACCGCGAGATGATCAAGGCTAAGCTGGCAGACTAAACGAAGGTTTACACCTTAATATATTATAAGAGCGCCACAGAGAAGAAATCTGTGGCATTCTTTTTTGTTTTTTCGAAAAGTTTCGTATCTTTGCGCCTATAAAAACAATCTTAAAAACACTATAGCATATGAATATTGGAGACAAGGCACCCGAGATTTTGGGCAAAGACGAGCAGGGACGGGACATCCGTCTGAGTGATTACAAGGGACGTAAGCTGGTGCTGTATTTCTATCCGAAGGACAATACCAGCGGTTGTACCGCTGAGGCCTGCAGCCTCCGCGACCACTATGGCGAACTGCAGGGTTCAGGCTACGAGGTGGTAGGTGTCAGCAAGGACTCTGCAGCCTCCCACGTCAAATTCAAGGAGAAGCATGAATTGCCCTTCCCACTGATTGCTGATGTCGATAAGACGCTGCTGCAGGCCATGGGTGCCTGGGGTGAGAAGATGATGTATGGCAAGAAGACGGAGGGCACCATCCGCACCACCTTTATCATCAATGAAGAAGGCATCATCGAACAGATATTTGCAGGCAAGCAGGTGAAGACCAAGGAGCATGCCCAACAGATTCTGCAGCGGTAATAATTCTTTGAATATTTGCCACTGAAAGATTGATCGAATGGGTCTTTCTTTAGCTTTCACATTCTAGTTGATGAATACCTACATTTTTAGGGCGGGCATTGATTGTCCGCTCTTTCTTTTTGTAGCAAAGATTAATTTTTCTTAACGAAGCCTTGAAGTGTACGTATTAATTATTATATTTGCACTTTAAAGTTCTTTTGATGAGTAATAGTGTCATTAACTAAAAACGAATATAAGAGGTATGAACAAAAATGAGAAGTTTGTCATCACGATCAATCGTGAGCTGGGTAGCGGTGGTCGTACCGTTGGTCGTATCATAGCTGAGAAATTAGACGTTTCTTTCTAC
The DNA here is from genome assembly GCA_902799655.1 of uncultured Bacteroidales bacterium. Lineage (GTDB taxonomy): Bacteria > Bacteroidota > Bacteroidia > Bacteroidales > Bacteroidaceae > Prevotella. The sequence continues at coordinate 12,586 of CADCBH010000013.1, read as the reverse complement.
GACAAGGCCGTTATCAAGGTTTTAGAGGATAAGTACAAGTTGAGTACTGACGAGATAGAACGTCTGAAGAGCCGCAATCGTAGCTGGTGGTCTGACTTCAAGCGTATATTGATTGTTGGCGAAGATGCAGCAAACGAGTTCGATTACTATGTCGGTTCTGATGCAGACCTGCTGACCACTGAGGCCATCTACAAGACGGAGAAGAATATCCTGTTGGGCATTGCCGAAGAAGAGTCGTGCGTGATAGCAGGTCGTTCCGCCTTCTTTGTCTTGAGTGGTCATCCCAACCATCTGAGCATCCTCATTCAGGCATCGATGGAGCATCGTATCGAGCGTGTTATGCGCAAGCAGAAGATGAGTAGGGATGAAGCCATCAAAACCATCGAAAAGGTTGACAAGATGCGTGAGGACTATGTGAACAACTATGCCAAAACGTCACGCTACGACACGCGCAACTACGACCTGGTGATTAGTATGGATGGCAAGACTGAGGAAGAGGTTGCCAATCTGATATTGGCATATATTGGCTAACAAACATTGTGAGAACCCTTATGAAGAAGAAATTGATGACCCTTGGCGTATCAGCAGCTATGCTATCGACTTCTATGATGCCACTGACCAGTTGTACACAAGCCCAGCGCGAGAATCCTCTGCTCGAGACGAGCACCTTACCATATGGCGCTCCCGACTTCAGCAAGATACAGCCCACCGACTATCTGCCAGCCTTCGAGGCTGCCATCCAGCAGAAACGCGATGAAATCGCCCAGATTGTAGAGAACAAAGACTCTGCTACCTTCGAGAATACCATCCTCGCTTTCGAGGAGAGCGGTAAGACCCTCGATCGTGTTGCCCGTACCTTCTTTGCCATTGTTGAGGCTGACAAGACGGACGAGATTAGCGAGATAGAGAAGAAGGTACAGCCCATGCTGACCGACCTTGACAACGAGATATCGTTCAACAAGGCCCTCTTCGAGCGTATCCGCCAGGTCTATGATCGCGACCACGCCACCTTGCAGGGTGAAGACCAGAAGCTGTTAGAGGAGACCTACAAGTACTTTGTACGCTGTGGTGCCCTGTTGCCCGACGACAAGATGGCTCGCATGAAGGAGATCAACCTGCGTATCTCCGAGCTGCAGACCCAGTGGGGCGATATGGTGCCCGCTGCCACCAATGATGCTGTGGTATGGGTTGACAAGAAGGAAGACCTGGCAGGTCTCAGCGAGGCAGATATCGCCCAGTGTGCCAAGGATGCCGAGAGTAGGGGTGGAAAGGCTCCCTACGCCATCGTTATCGTCAATACCACCCAACAGGCGCTCCTGTCCAGCCTCGACAATCGTGAGCTGCGCAAGAAGGTCTATGAGGCCTCCATCCATCGTGCTGACGGAACAGGCAAGTACAACACGTTCCCCCTTGTTGTCGAGATTGCCAAGTTGCGTGCCGAACAGGCTGAGATTATGGGCTATCCCAACTACGCCTCCTACTCGTTGGAGAAGACGATGGCAAAGACCCCAGAGAATGTCTATGCCTTCTTGAAGAATCTCATTCGCCAATATACGCCCAAGGCACAGGCTGAGACCAAGGATATCGAGGCCTTTGCACGCAAGACGCAGGGTGCTGATTTCCAGTTGCAGCCCTACGATCGCTTCTACTATTCTGCCAAGATGAAGAAAGAGCTGCTGGCTATCAGCGACGACGAGGTAAAGCCTTATTTCAATGTTGACAGCGTATTGATCAATGGCGTCTTCTATGCTGCCAATCGCGTCTATGGCCTCACTTTCAAGGAGCGTACCGATATCCCCACCTACCATCCTGATATGAGGGTCTTCGAGGTCTTCGACAAGAATGGCAAGGAGAAGGCACTGTTCTATTGCGACTACTACCGTCGTCCCACCAAGCGGGGCGGTGCGTGGATGGATGGCTTCCAGAAGCAGAGTCGCCAGCGCCACGAGTTGCCCATCATCTTCAATGTCTGCAACAATGCCAAAGCCCCCGAGGGACAGCCCTCACTGCTCACTTGGGACGAGGTAACGACATTGTTCCACGAGTTCGGACATGCCCTCCATGGCATCCTTTCCGACTGCCAGTACAACTCGCTCAGTGGTACCAGCGTCGCCCGCGACTTCGTCGAGATGCCCTCACAGTTCAACGAGTCCTTTGCCTCCATTCCCGAGGTCTTCGACCACTATGCCCGCCATTGTAAGACGGGCGAGGCCATGCCTGCCGAACTCAAGGAGCGCATGCTGAAGAGCATCACCTTCCAGACAGCCTACTCGTTGGGCGAGAACCTCGCTGCCACCTGTATCGACCTCGCCTGGCACATGCTCTCGTCGAAAGAAATCCCCACTGCCGATAATGCCCTGGCCTTCGAGACAGAGGCGTTGAAGCAGGTCGGACTGCTCGATGCCCAGATACCTCCCCGCTACTATACCAGCTATTTCAATCATGTGTGGGGTGGTGGCTATGCAGCAGGCTATTACAGCTATCTGTGGACTGAGGTGCTCGCTGTCAATATCGCTGATGTCTTTGCCCGTCGTGGTGCTTTGAAGCCCGAGACGGGTCAGGAGCTGTGCGACAAGATTCTGAGTCGAGGCAATACGGGCGACCTCATGCAGATGTTTACCGACTTTACGGGTATGCAGCAGCCCGATGCTGCCAGCCTGCTCAAGGCGAGAGGCTTGTAAAAAACCATCAAGAACAATACGAGTACCTATGAAACAGAAGACAATGAAATCCATTGCAATGGTAGCCCTCCTGTTGGCTGCTGTTCAAGTGGCATGTGCCCAGACCGCCAAGGATACGGTCTATGTGTTCAAGCAGAACCATGCTAATGCCGCTATCTTCCTGCCAGCACCTCCCGACACGTCCAGCGTGGCCTTTGTCGATGACATGCTCCAGTTCCAGTGGGGTAAGAGCCAGCGCAACACCCCTCGTGGTCTCCAGGCTGATCTCGAGTCCGAGTGGCAGCCCGCTGCCATGCGTATGGTGATGGCTCAGTGCTTACAGCTCGACACCATCAGCGACACTGCCACACCAGCCTTGTCGCGCCTGTTGGTCAAGTCGTATTGGACGGGCAACCAGAGCACTGAGGCAGCCAAGAAGGCCTATATGCGCATCCGTCCCTTCGTCCGTGTCAACGATGCCCTGTGGGCGAGGTATGATTCCGACTTCCTGCGCACCAATGGTTCCTATCCTTCAGGCCATACCTCTTTTGGCTTCTGCACAGCGCTCATCTTTGCTGAGATGTGGCCAGCCCTGCAGGACACCATCCTGCGTCGTGGCTTCCAGTTTGGCGAGAACCGTATGATTACCGGTGCCCACTGGCAGAGCGACGTGATGGCAGGCTACCACTGTGCTGCTGCCGCTGTCGCTCAGGCTCATAACAATCCTGAGCTCGAGAAGGATATCATGGCAGCCCGTGCTGAATATGCCCGTCTGAAGGGCCTCCCAGCCAACTACGACCCCGTGGCCAATGTCGATGTCCCTCATGGCGAGAATATCCTCAACAACCCCGTCGATACTGCCAGCTATCGTTATATCAGCGATGTCCTGCGCCATTGGGATGCCAAGCCCCTGCGCTATACCGAGCGTGGTCGCCAGGCTGCCGAAGAGGCTGAATACAGCGTCAGGATGATGCAGAAGGTCTTTGGCGAGGCGATGGGTATCACCATCGACGAGAAGACCACTCCCGCCCTCTGCCAACTGATTGCTACCGTGCTGCAGAAGAGCAGCGAGACGGTCGATCGCCTGAAGGTGATGCGCTTCCGCAAGCGTCCCTTCGTACAGCTTGGCGAGCCCTCCTTTGTGCCTGGCGACGAGATGAAGGAGCGTGGCAAGAGCAGCTTCCCCTCAGGACATACCAGCCTGGGATGGTCAGAGGCGCTGACGCTGGCTGAGGTTGCTCCCGACTGTCAGAACGAGATACTGCGTCGTGGCTATGAGTATGGCTACAACCGCCTCATTGTGGGCTACCACTGGTTTACGGACATCGAGGCCACTCGTATCCTGTCCAGCGGACTTGTGGCCCGTTTGCATGCTGACGCCTCCTTCCGCCAACTCATCAAGAAGGCGCAGGCAGAATATAAGAAACAATCCAAGAAATAGCAGAAACCTAACGGGTTTCTCTGAGCCGTTCCCTGCAACTCTCGAGAATGGCGGTGAGCTCCTCAGCTTTCTCGGCACGCAGCATCTTGATGCGCGTCTCGCGAAAGTTGGGGATGCCTTTGAATATGGGTGAAGCAGCCAGATGGCGGCGTGTGTGCAGTATGCCGCGATATTCGTCGATGCGCTCGATGTTGATGCGCAACTGCTCCTCCAGGATATCTATCTTCTCGTCTAAGGTGAGTGCCTCCCTGCTGAATATCCATGGACAGCCAAAGGTGGCGCGACCTATCATGACAGCATCCACGCCATACGTCTCAAAGGCACGGTCGGCATCGTCGAGCGACTTGATGTCACCATTGCCGATGATGGGGATATGGATGCGCGGGTTCTTTTTCACTTCGCCAATGAGCGTCCAGTCAGCGTCGCCTGTGTACATCTGGCTGCGTGTACGTCCGTGGATGGTCAGCGCCTGGATGCCACAGTCCTGCAGCTGTTCAGCCAGCGTGGTGATGATGAGCTGCTCGTGGTTCCATCCCAGTCGGGTCTTCACGGTGACGGGCAGCTTCACAGCCTGCACCACCTTCTCCGTAATCTCCAGCATCTTGGGAATGTTTTGCAGCATACCGGCTCCAGCGCCCTTGCCAGCCACCTTCTTCACCGGACAGCCAAAGTTGAGGTCGATGACATCCGGACCAGCCTGTTCCACGATTTTGGCAGCCTCGACCATCGCCTCCACGTCACGTCCGTAGATTTGTATGCCTACGGGGCGCTCCTCGTCGCTGATGGTCAGCTTCTTTACCGTTGACTTCACGTCGCGCACCAGTGCCTCTGCCGATACGAATTCCGTATAGACCATAGAAGCACCAAACCGCTTGCACAGCAGGCGGAATCCGATATCCGTCACATCCTCCATCGGAGCGAGAAAGACGGGGCGTTCTCCCAGTTCTATGTGGCCTATCTTCATAGTCAGAACATCTGGCTGACACGACGGATGCCAGCCACCAGTGTGTCGATTTCCTCTTTGGTGTTATACAGGGCGAACGAGGCACGTACCGTACCGCTGATGGCCAAGCGGTCCATCAGGGGCTGTGCACAGTGGTGTCCCGTGCGTACGGCGATGCCCAGGCGGTCGAGTAGGGTACCCATGTCCAGATGGTGTATCTGTCCTACGTTGAAGCTCACCACGGCATCTTTGTCTGCAGGGAACGTGTCGCCCGTCTGAGGGCCGTAGATGGTCATACCCTCTATCGTCTGCAGCTGCTCCATGCAGTAGCGTGTCAGCGCCTCCTCGTGCTGCTGGATGGCCTCCAGTCCGATGCCGTTGATATAGTCGATGGCCTTGGCGAGTCCGTGGGTAGCCACGTAGTCGGGTGTGCCCGCCTCAAACTTAAAGGGCAGGCGCTCGAAGGTCGTCTTCTCCCATGTCACCTTGTCTATCATCTCGCCACCGCCCTGATAGGGAGGCAGCTTCTCCAGCCATTCCTCTTTGCCATAGAGCACACCGATGCCCGTTGGTCCATACATCTTATGCCCGCTGAAGGCATAGAAGTCGCAGTCCAGCTGCTGTACGTCGATAGCCATGTGGGGCGCACTCTGTGCACCGTCCACCATGACGGGGATGCCCCGTTCGTGCGCCTTCTTGATGATGTCAGCGATGGGGTTGATGGTACCCAGCACATTGCTCACATGCGTGATGCTCACCAGTTTGGTACGCTCCGTCAGGTAGGGTGTGATGTCGCTGCCACATGCCAGTCGTCCATCGTCCGTGATGGGCAGGTGGTTGACGATGATACCCCTCCGCTCAGCCTGCAGTTGCCAGGGAACGATATTCGAGTGGTGCTCCATCTCGCTCACCAGCATCTCGTCGCCAGCCTGCATCTGACTCTCTGCAAATGCTGCTGCCACCAGGTTGATAGCCTCCGTGGTACCTCGTGTGAAGACGATCTCTTCCGTCTTGCGGGCATGGATGAATTGGCGCACCTTTTCGCGTGCAGCCTCGTGCAGGTCGGTAGCCTGCTGCGAGAGGTAGTGTACGCCACGATGCACGTTAGCATTTACGTTCAGATACTCCTCACGCATGGCGTCGAGCACGCACAGCGGCTTCTGTGTGGTAGCCGCATTGTCCAGATACACCAGCGGTTTGCCATACACCTCCCGCTTCAATATCGGGAAATCCTCTCTTATCTTCTTGATATCTAACATTCTCAATTCTTACTTACACAACTTACACCCCTCACACTTGCTCAGTTCCCCACGGAATCGTTTCTCCACCAGGTAGTGCAGACGGTCGCGCAGCGGTTCCAGCTCCATCTGGTCGATGACCTCGTTGATAAAGGCGTTCTGCAGTAGCAGGCGGGCCTCCTTCTTCGAGATGCCTCGCTGCTGCATATAGAACAGGGCAGCATCGTTCAGCTGACCCACGGTAGAGCCGTGTGCACACTTCACATCGTCCGCATAGATCTCCAGCATGGGCTGCGTGTACATACGGGCCTGTTTGGTGGCGCAGAGGTTCTGGTTCGTCATCTGCGAACTCGTTTTCTGAGCATCGGGCTTCACGAGCACGCGCCCTGCAAAGGCACCTGTCGCCTCGTCGTCGAGCACGTATTTATAGAGCTCCTTGCTGCTACAGTGTGCCACGTGGTGCGTGATGAGCGTGTTGTTGTCCACATGCTGCTGCTTGTCAGCTATCACACAGCCGTTGCACGAGCATTCCGCACCCTCGCCCACCAGGTCCAGGTTCAGCTTGTTGCGTGTGATACCGTTGTGCAGCGTGATGACGTTATGGTTCACCCTGCTGTCGCGCTGTTGCTGGATATACACGTTGCTCACCCGAGTATTCTTGTTGTGCGTCTCCTCCAGACAGTAGAGGTCCAGTTTGGCGTTGTTGCCCACAAAGGCCTCTATCACCTGTGTTGTCAGAAAGTGGCGGTCGTCAGCAGCATGGTCGCAGAACAGGAATTTCACCTCAGCGCCCTCTTCCACGATAATCAGTACCCGACGGTTCACCATCAGGTCCACGTCCGAACGCAGGATATTGATTACCTGGATGGCACGCTCCACCTTCACGTTCTTAGGCACATAGACGTACAGTCCGTCTTGCGCCAGCATCGTGTTCAGGTCAGTGGCAGCGTCGTCGTCCTTCCCAGCCAGCATGTTATAGTAGTCTGCTGAGGCCAGCTCCTTCAGCGACCCTATTACCACACCCTCGGGCAGATGACCCTTGGGCTGTATCTTGTCGTAGAAGGCATCGTTGACCACAAAGTAGAGCGATGTTGACAGGTTAGGCACGTCACAGCGGAACGCGTTGTAGGGATCTACCGGAATCTCCAGCCTGTTCAGGTTCAGACCATAGTCAGGCTCAAAGAGCTTCTGCATGTCCGTATATTTGTAGCGCTCCACCTTCCGCGTCGGAAAGCCATTCGCCTTGAAGCGCTCAAAGGCAGCCTCACGCTGTCCGTTCATCACCGCCGTCGAGTGGCTGTGAATCATCTGGCGAGTCTGCTCGTACAGCTCTATGTATTGCTTCTCAGAAGCCATTTTCTCATTTCTCATTTCTCATTTCTCATTTAGGACGTAGTCCGCCTTGATCCAGTCGTACCCACGTTCCTGAATCTCCTTGGCCAACTCCGGACCAGCCGTCTTCACAATCTGTCCCTTATACAGCACGTGCACCACGTCGGGGCGTATCATCTCCAACAGGCGGTCGTAGTGCGTGATGACGATGCACGAGGTCTCTGCCGTCTTCAGCTTGTTCACGCCCTCTGCCACGATGCGCATGGCATCCACGTCCAGTCCCGAGTCCGTCTCGTCCAGGATGCTCAGCTTAGGCTCCAGCATAGCCATCTGGAATATCTCGTTGCGCTTCTTCTCGCCACCGCTGAATCCCTCGTTCACAGAGCGTCCTGCCAGCTTGTTGTCCAGCTCCACTATCTTCTGCTTCTCACGCATCAGCTTGATAAAGTCGCCCGCTTTCAGCTCAGGCAGTCCCTGGTATTTCCGTTTCTCGTTGATGGCAGCCTTCATAAAGTTCGTCATCGACACACCAGGAATCTCCACAGGATACTGGAACGAGAGGAACAGCCCCTCGTGGGCACGATCTTCCGGTTTCATCTCCAGCAGGTTCTTACCGTTGAACCATGCCTCGCCCTCCGTCACCTCGTAGAGCGGATTGCCTACCAGTACGGCGCTCAGCGTCGATTTTCCCGACCCGTTAGGCCCCATGATAGCATGCGTCTCACCGTCCTGTATCGTCAGGTTGATACCTCTCAATATCTCTTTATCGCCAATCTTGGCATGTAAGTTTCTTACTTCTAACATCTTTTCTTTACTCAATTTGGGTGCAAAGGTACTAAAAAAAACTGAATAAGCGAGAATAATTCATATATTTGCAGCATAAAAGCTCCAACAACATGTTGGAGAATGGACAAGGTCACTTTAGGTCGTAAAGCATATTACTACACCAAGAACATAAGTCATCTACGACAGGTTGATGACTCAGTTTCACCCCCATTCACACATGGAAACACTATGTTTCCCCCGATGAAACACTTTGTTTCCGCCGGAGAAACAACTTGTGAAGTGAACCTTTCAGTTGTGTCCAACTTTCTGGATTCACTTCATCGGAGACCCGCCTTTTTATTTTTCTCCAGCCTCTACGCTATAGGTATTGCCATCGGACAGAGTAAAGCTAATCTGCTGTAGGTAGGGAGCATCATAGCGCACACTCCACTGGGCCGTCTTCAAAGCATTGGCCTTGACAGTGTCGAATGTCTGTTTGAAGGCCTCAGCCTCCGCGATGGGGACAGGCAGGTATAATGTGTTCCATGGACAAAGCGTGTTTTGTATGGGGAACACCTCGGAGTCGGGGTTGTACTTGCCAAGGATTAGTCTTAGTCTTTTCCCTTCTCGGTTCATCATCTCGTTGATGTAGCGGCTCTCAGCATTGGCCATCTTCTCACGAAGATACTGCTCCTGCAGGGCCTTGTTGTTCATGCGGGCATTGAAATGGTCAGTCTTTTCAAACTCCCCCTGCTTGTCCACGTATTTCAAGGCTTCTTGTTCGTACCATTCAGAATAGGCTATGTTTGAGTAGCTCTGCAGCCAACCTTTCAGCGTTTCGGCAGAGATGGCCTGAAGTGGTATGATGAAAATACCATCACGATTGACGGCACCCATGAATCCTCGCTTGTCTGTCACGATAAAAACGTTGCGACCCATAGCAGACAGGAAGTAGGTCTGCACTCCCTGATAGTCAGCAAAGGCCGGATGGCGTGTTCCGTCTAGGCGATAGACTTCATAATCGGTTGCGGTAGAATCCCTTTCCACCAGAAGCAGATTGCCCATAAGTTTGAAAGGATTTTGAGCTTTGCCTTTTTCGTTACTCACGGATGTGTGTATCTTTTCACGTTTTATAAAGGAATTACCCAACAAGTCGCAGTATTCCCATTTGACGTTCCATTTTGAATGGCCTCCACTCACACGCTCCACTAATTTCCCATCTGAGGCGCATATCATATAGTTGGGCTCTACAAAGCAAATGTAGTTATAAGAATTATTATATCTTTTTACAAGCCACTGGAGTGTGTCAGCGGCAATACGGGCAACTCCCGTCATGGAACGCATTAATGTCTCGCCTTTTTTGTAGGATTTTACACCTATTTGGAACCTTTCGATGAAAAGACATCCGTCCAGACGTGGGTCGGTATTATCTTTGGTAGAATCGAAAAACCTGACTCGTGTATGGTTGTTCCCAGGATTGTTGCAGAATCTGTTGATGATGATAGTGCCCACAGGTACTTTGTCTTTCTGATAAAGCTTATGGATGTTCTCTGTCAAGGGAGGAATGATGTATTTTCCGGTCTTGGTATTGATTAAACTGAGGGTTTTTTCGTTGGCGAGGCCTGATTTACCCTCGCTGCAAATATTACACATGGACTTTGACTTTGAACTGACGAATGCATGACCATTCATTTCCAGTTTGTAGTCACCATATTGCCAGAATTCTTTCATGTCGCGCTCCATGATGGGTTTGCGTGCATCAATCTCTCTCTGCCGGGCTTCTAGTCTTGCTCTTGCTGCTGCCTGCTCTATTTGCCTTCTTTCCGCTTCGCGCGCCTCCCTAGCAGCCTTTGCAGCTTGCGAAGAACTGCTTCCAGAGCTGAAAAGGCCAGAGAGCAGAGAACCTAAGGCTTGTGTGGCTACGGCAGCTGTAGTGCTGTAATATTGGTTAGAACTACTATGCGAAGAGCTGCTACTACCCGAGTTCTTGGAACGGTAATAAGGGCACCAGGTCTCATGCTGCCAAGGGTAAGTGACGTTGTACATGCGGATACCACAGCTGGCACAACTCTTCTTTGCTGCAGTAGGATTTGCAGTGGGATTAGCCAAAGGAGTTCCCTGGCTTAAACCTGCACCGTTCTGTGCCCAACTGTTACTGCTTAGCATGCAGAGCAAGAAAGCAATGATAGACAAGATTTTATTCATAGTAACTCTTTTTATTCCATTGCAAATATACTAATAAGTTGGATATCTTCCAAATCTTCAGCTTATTTTTTTCAACGAATTTCGATTTTACCCTCCCTTCTTCCCTTGACAGGCCTCAATCCTTTATGTACAGGGCATTTGAGCCACGGGAGGGATCAGGATTATCCCTCCCGTCTCCCTCCCGTCTTGGGTCCCACCTCGAATTGACGTGAGGGCTCAAGGTCAAAAAAGGGAGGGTAACGGGAGGGACATCCGTTCTCCCTCCTGTGCCCTCAGCCCTCTGCATATCGGCCTTTGAGAGGGGTGACGGGAGGAAGGGAGGGTAAAATCGCGCAGTCAACAAAAATCAAGGTTCTGTCAGAGCGAGAAGTAGAGTTACTATCAGCGAGAAGCCTAGTTACTATCAGAGAAAAGGCTTCTCTCTCATCGTGAAACGACGAGTTACTGTTCGAGAAACGACGAGTTGCTGAAAAGTATGTCACTTTCGGGTCGTTTGTAACGTACATTCGATCCGTTCCTACGTCACTTTGCGGTCGTAGATGCGATACTTTACACCCCTAAAGTATCATCGGAACAGGTCGTAGATGACGTCGGAGGCAGTGCAAGATGACGTTTGGACGACTCGAAAATAACGTCACTTGTTGGGAAGGAAGAAGCAAGCAAGGCGCTTGCTTCTTCCTCGCGGCCCGCTTGCTTCGAGCAAGCGCCTCGTCTGCTCGAAGCAAGAATAATCAAAAGAAATCTAGGATTTAAAGGCTATAAGTCCTAGATTTGTCAATGATAAATCCTAGATTTAAAAACTACTCAAATAGGAAATGGTTCTGGTCTCCGTCTTTGGAAAACAATAACCCAGCTTTCTTATACTAGAAGGCTGGGTTATTGCTTTATAACGCAGGGTTATCGCTCACAAATCAAACTTTAGAAATTGCTGGCCAAAACTAATGTTTCCCATGCAGCAATTCTCTTGATATGATCCTCAGTGGCACGTGTCAGTACTATTCTGTCACCTTCACTACCCTCTGGAACAATGGTCATCTTATTGCCAGAAATAGAATAGGTAGCCTTGCTGAAAGGTGCCTCTCCGTTAATGATAATGCTATTTCCACTAACTGACATAGCACCAGATACTGTCTGCTTGGTTGCTTTGCCAGTATTATAATCCTTTCTGTACATGTCGTTCTGGTACGAGTTCGTTTTTAGCGTTATCACACTCATTTTCTGATCGGTATCTGTATCGACCCAAATACCCACGTAGTCGGCGGTATCGCCTTTCTTGTTATCGTCATCACCACATGCTGTCAGGTTGAATGTCATAAGCATTGCCATCAGCATCATTCCGATCAATTTCATTGTCTTCATAATAGTAATTTTTAAAGATGAATAATATGTGTCATTGTTTTATTTGGTTACAAAGATACAGAATAATTAGTTAACGAGCGTTGTCATTCCCTTAAAAAAGCTTAAATTAGATATTGATATCGTTTTTCCAACGATTTTGTTACATTGTTTTTTACATCTTTCGTCTTTTAGTTATGCGATATCCTGAAAAAAGGCGGGTCTCTTTCTTCGAGAGTGTGGCGTTGCAATCTGGATGATCCACTTTCGCTAATATACATCATAAAGGCTCGCATCTCTGCGGGCCTTTATGATTCACTAACCAATTACTAACTAAAAGAATCTCATGAAAAAACTACTAACTTATAACTCATTAATTTAAGGATCTGATGCAAAGGTACGGGCTTTTGCGTCAGAAACCAAGAAAAGCCATGATTTCTTCATCCTTTTGTTGCGACAACAGCCTCGAATTCAGACAATGCTCTAGAACCTGCTTCTTTTTTGTCGCAATATGCTACATAGAAAACGGTTCCTGTTCTCGTTTTTAAGACGGTTATTTTATTTTTTCGTCACTAGTGTCCACTAAAAAATAGCGGAGATGTTTGTAAATTACTTAAATATAGAGTTTTAGAACGGAAAATTGACGGTGACGATTTGAATTGACTAC
>CADCBH010000012.1 GCA_902799655.1 uncultured Bacteroidales bacterium | reverse complement strand
AGTAATGTATAACCAACTCTTTGTATATTTGCAGCGCTCTTTTGGACTGGTATACTTTTAAATTATTTGTTGGTATACTTTTGCGTTATCATTTACACATCAAGGCTGAACTTCAGATGGATTTGATTCTGATTCTTGCAGAACACGGATATCCTCCTGTACCTCAGGACGATGTGTTCAAAGAAATATTCGAGCAGGCCGAGAACTTCAAGAAGTATGAGAAGGCAGAAAGTGAAGAAAAGTCTGATGATATTGAGAACCTTGCTCTGCAATTGAATATGATAGCTGCATTCACAGCAGAAAGCCCATCGAAGAAAACCTCAACGAAATCGTCAAACAAGAAAGTGGTTGAAGCAAAGCTTATACCTTCCGGTTCTGTGCTTGACGATGTGGAGGCTGACGATGATGTGCGTCGCTTGATTCATAACATGATGGAACTTTACGAGGGTACTACCATCATGAACATTGTGTTGGAGTGTCAGCGCGAGTTCCAAGAGAAGTACTTCAGTATGGGTGGTAACGAATGGCGGCACCTGATACGTGATTATGTGAGAATGGTGACTGAACTTCCGGAACTGCAAGAAACCGAGGTATTCCGATTCACTATGGCAGGGTGACAAACGTTGACACAAGGGTGACACGGTTATAATCAGAATAAATCTAGGATTTAAAGGGCACAAGTCCTAGATTTCTCAATGACAAATCCTAGATTTACATTTGCCATAAATCCTAAACTATCCTAATAATTGGTTACAAAGATAGCAAATAATCATTTATTTTTCGTATCTTTACACCCAGATTTAATATGTTATGTGAAATGACCATAGAAGAAGCTATAGGAAAAAGTGGGGTCTCTGGATTTTCTATGAAGATAATAGATGATCAGTTATTGAACGGACTGGCTGAGGAAGCCACGAAGGACATCTACCTGGCGGGAGGCTGTTTCTGGGGAACTGAGCATTACTTCAAGCAGATTGAGGGCGTGGCCATCACGGAAGTCGGATTCGCCAACGGACATACAGAGAATCCAACGTACAAGGAAGTTTATACTGACCAGACTGGCTTTGCCGAGACGGTCTTCGTACGGTTCTATCCCGATGTGGTAAGCCTCGAATTCTTGTTGAAGATGTTCTTCAAAGCTATCGACCCGACCAGTCTTAACAAGCAAGGACACGACGAGGGCACTCGTTATCGTACTGGCGTCTACTATACTGACCCAGCGGATTTACCTATCATCGAGAAGGTATTTGCCGAAGAGCAGAAGAACTACGAGCAACCTTTGGCCGTAGAGAAACTGCCTCTCCAGAACTTCTACACAGCCGAGGAGTATCATCAGGATTATCTTGACAAGAATCCTGATGGCTATTGTCATCTGCCTCTGTCGCTATTCGAGTTTGCAAAGAAAGCCAAGGCTGCGGGTAAGTGAGAAAAAAGTGGGGTCTGGATTTTCTATTGACGCTCAATGACAAGGGTCTGCTTCGTGAATGAAGCAGACCCTTGATTATTAGGAATCAGTGGAGCGGATTAGCGCAGTGCCTTCGAGAGCATGTAGTACATCTCGTTGTTCTGCAGCTGCTGCTTGAACTCGTAGGTCTTCGTGTCTTTGTTGATCTTGACATACTCGATGCCCAACATCTCGGCGAAGTCCTCCCAGTACTCCTCGGTGATGTCGTAGGAGAATGCGCTGTGGTGGGTACCACCGGCAAGAATCCAGGCTCCGGCACCAATCTCGAAGGTGGGCTGGGGCACCCAGAGGGCACTGGCCACAGGCAGGTTGGGCATGGGCTTTGGCTCGATGCACTCAACCTCCTGAGAGATGAGACGGAAGCGGTTGCCAAGGTCAACGACGGTAGCCTTGATGCCACGACCAACCTTTGACGTGAAGACGAGGCGGGCAGTCTGCTGCTTGCGGATACCGATGCCGAGGAAGTGAACCTCGAGCTTGGGTTTATCGACGGCGATGAGCGGACAAACCTCGAGCATGTGGCTCTGGAGGCATGAAGACTGGCTGCCGGCGAAGTTGAGAGTGTAGTCTTCGAGGAACGAGCAACCGGTGGGCATACCCTGCTGGATGACCCACAGGGTGCGATAGAGGCAGGCGGTCTTCCAGTCGCCTTCGGCACCGAAACCGATACCCTCGGCCATCAGACGCTGACTGGCGAGACCGGGAATCTGGTCGAAACCACAGAAGTCGGGCTGGTTGATGTCGGCATCGCCTAGGTCGTCGAAATTGGTGGTGAAGGCGGTAGCGCCCTCATCCTTCAAGACACGGCGCAGGGCAATCTCGGCCTTGGCAGCGTTCTTCACCTTCTCCCAGTAAACCTGTTCGCCAGACTCATCAATCTTGATGGTGTACTGCTGCTTGTACTCCTCGACGAGGGCATCAGCCTCGGCGTCGGTGACCTGCTTGAAGTACTCCATCAGCGAGCTGACGGGATAGTAGTCGACGTGGTAACCCATGCGCTGCTCGAACTCTACGCGGTCGCCATCGGTAACAGCCACGTTGTTCATGTTCATACCGAACATCAGACAGCGTACCTGACGGGCATCAGCGACACCAGCAGCCACGCGGGCCCATACGGCAATCTTCTTCTGAACGTCCTGGTCTTTCCAGTAACCGCAAACTACCTTGCGGGCTACGCGCATACGGCTGCAGATGTGACCGAACTCGATGTCACCATGAGCCGACTGGTTCAGGTTCATGAAGTCCATGTCGATAGAATCCCAGGGGATTTCGGCATTATACTGTGTGTGGAAGTGGAGGAGGGGCTTCTGCAGAGTCTGAAGACCCTTGATCCACATCTTGGCGGGTGAGAAGGTGTGCATCCAGGTGATGATACCAACACACTTGGCGTCGTTGTTGGCGGCCTTCATCACGTCTTCGACCTCCTTGGAACTGTTGGCAGTACCTTTGTACACGACTTTGATGGGCAGGATGCCTGAATTGTTCAGACCCTCGACCATCTCCTTTGAATGACTGTCAACGGCAACGACTGCGTCGCCTCCGTAGAGCAATTGGGCACCAGTGACCCACCATACTTCTAAATTCTCAAATGCTTTCATTGTCTTAATTGTAAATAATAGTAGTTTGTAATTAGTGTTTCTGACCTTTTTGTCCGTAGTAGGCGTTGGGGCCGTGTTTTCTCATATAGTGTTTTTCTACCAAGAGTGGGTTCATCGTCGTGTTGGGGTTGACGCTGAACGATACAAAGGCCATCTTGGCGCACTGCTCCATGACTTTGGCGTTATAAACGGCATTGTCGGGAGAGGTACCCCACGAGAACGGACCGTGATTCTTGACGAGAACGGCAGGCGTGTGGTCGGGATTGATCTTGCGGATGTTCAGAATCTCGTCGACGATGACGTTGCCCGTCTCCAACTCATACTGACCCTTGACCTCAGCCTCGGTCATATCGCGCGTGCAGGGAATATCCTTGTAGAAATAGTCGGCATGTGTGGTACCGATATTGGGGATATCCTTGCCAGCCTGTGCGAAAGCGGTGGCGTAGGTAGAGTGGGTGTGTACGACGCCCTGGATGTTGGGGAATGCCTTATATAATACAAGGTGTGTAGGTGTGTCGCTCGATGGGTTGAGATCGCCCTCGACAACCTTACCAGTCTCCAGATCGACGACGACCATGTCACTGGCTTTCATCTCGTCATAGCTGACGCCACTGGGCTTGATGACTACGAGGCCTTTCTCACGGTCGATACCCGACACGTTGCCCCATGTGAATATGACCAATCCTTGCTTTACGAGGTCGAGGTTGGCCTTGAATACTTTCTGTTTGAGTTCTTCTAGCATTTTTATTTAATTCGGAATTATTATTAGAGTTTAAAGTTCGTGCCTTCATGGAAGGCGTTCTTGTTGAAACGGTAGAGGTAGGCTCCACGTTTTGAACTGGTCTTGTCGATTAACTCAGTCTTTTCTATGAAGTCCATCTCCTTGATGCGCTTGCGGAAGTTGCGCTTGTCGACCTCCTCGCCATTGACAGCCTCGTAGAGACGCTGCAACTGAGTCAGCGTGAACAGACTGGGCAGCAGCTGGAAGCTGATGGGCTCGGTGCGAATCTTCTCCTGCATCTTCTGACGAGCCTTGGCTATCATCTCACGATGGTCGGAGAACATCTGAGGCAACGACTCGATATCAACCCATTCCACATCATGCTCCTTGAGGAGCTTGGTGTCATAGTCCTTCACATTGATCAGCGCGTAGTATGCGATACTGACAACACGCTCGCCCGGGTCACGGTTGACACTGCCAAATGCGCCCACTTGGCGCATATAGACGTTGCGCATGCCCGTCAGCTCGAAGAGTGTACGGTCTGCTGCATCGTCGATACTCTCCTCGTTGCGAACGAAGCCTCCGTAGAGACTCCATTCGCCTTTACCGGGATCGAGAGCTCTGTGACCAATCAACACCTTGAGCTTGTTATGCTCGAAGCCGAAGATGATACAGTCGACAGAGACGAGGATTTTCTGATGGCCTTGATAGTATATGGTCATAGGATAGAATTACCAGAAATAGATATAGAAGGCAACGGTGATGCCCAGAATAATAACTGTGTGAATAACGTCCCAGGTGCCCCAGCTGGCGCGGGTAGCGGCAATCTGCTCGGGAGTAGAGGTGCCGAATACCAAACCCTGAATCTTCTTCTCGTCGGGAGCTTCGGTGCAGAGCGATACGATGATGACTATCAGACAGCAGACAATCAGCATGACGCCGCAGAAGTAGAGCCAGTTGAAGTCGAAGAATACGGCCTTGAACCATGAGTCGGAAGCGTCGGTGGCGTTGCTATAGTAAACCTTGGCACCCAGACGGGTCAGACCGATGATGATACCTGAGAGCAAGCCCCACATACCACCCTTGGCAGAAGCACGCTTCCAGGTGATACCCAGCAGGAAGGCTGAGGCAATACCAGGAGCCAATACCGACTGAACATCCTGCAGATAGGTGTAGAGCACATCACCTACAGAACGCATGATGGGAATCCACAGAATACCGAGAATCACGATGACAACGGTAGCGGTCTGTCCGATACGTACCAGACTCTTCTCAGAGGTGTTGGGTCTGAGGCGCTTCCAGAAGTCAATGGTGAACAGCATAGCTGAAGAGTTGAACAGAGAAGCCAGTGAAGACATCAGGGCTGCAAGGATACCGCAGACCACGAGACCCTTCACACCAGCGGGCAGAATCTTTGCCACGAGGGTGGGGAAGGCAGCGTCGGCATTGGGATTACCATTGGCCAGCAGGGGCAGGAAACCCTCGCCACCAGCTGCCAGATACTTCTGGTGCAGAGCAAATGCAATCATACCGGGGATGAGGAACAGGAACACGGGAGTGAGCTTCAGGTAAGCACCGAAGATGGTACCGCGACGGGCCTCTTTCTCGTTCTTACCAGACAGTACGCGCTGTACAATGAACTGGTCTGTACACCAATACCAGAAACCGATAACGGCAGAACCTACCAAGGCACCGAGCCAAGGATACTGTGGGTCGCTGTTAGAGCGCATCAGGTGAATCATTGTACCAGTAGCACCCTCGTAGCTGGGCTTCACATCGCAGAGGGCCAGCATCTGGTCCCAGCTTCCCAGTGCCTTCATACCGAGCACGAGGATAATCAGAGAACCGAGCAACAGGATAGGCGTCTGCAGCACGCTGGTGTAGAGCACGCTCTTCATACCACCGAAGATGGTGTAGAGGGCTGTAATCACAACGAGACCGATAGCGGCAATCCAGAAGAAGTCGATGCCCCAGAGTT
Source organism: uncultured Bacteroidales bacterium (assembly GCA_902799655.1). Lineage (GTDB taxonomy): Bacteria > Bacteroidota > Bacteroidia > Bacteroidales > Bacteroidaceae > Prevotella. Next base: position 42,458 of record CADCBH010000012.1, on the reverse strand, counting down.
CCTTGATACCGAATACCTGCTGGAATACCAGACCACCGGCATATACGGTAACAGCCACCTTAGTGAGCACGTAGGAAATCAGCGAGATAACCGAAAGGATGGTGCGGCTCTCCTTGTTGAAGCGGCGCTCCAGGAATTCGGGCATGGTGTAAACCATAGAACGGGTGTAGAAAGGTACGAATACCCAACCCAAGATCAGAATCATCCAACCCTGAATCTCCCAGTGGGCCATTGCCATACCAGAAGAGGCACCGGCACCAGCCAGTCCGATGAGGTGTTCAGAACCGATGTTTGAGGCAAAGATACTAGCACCGATAGCAATCCATGTTGCATCCTTACCACCAAGGAAATAGTCTGCAGAGTTGTCGTTCTTCTGGGTGACAACCCATACTACAATGCCAATGAGCGCTATACAGAAGACGCCAATGACAATCCAATCTAATAAAGCCATAAGTAATTAATTAAATTAATAGTAGTTTTGATGAGTTATTGTTTATTCTTCCACAGTTGGGTCATGTCCTCCAGTGTCTTGCCCTTGGTCTCAGGAACGAGGCGCCATACGAAGGCGGCAGCAATGACACAGATCAGGCCGTAGAGACCATAGGTGAACCAGTGGCCGAAGTCGTCGCCATCAGTCAGGTGCATATTGAACATAGGTACGAACGAACTGGAGACGATGAAGTTGCTAATCCACTGGAAGGCGACAGCGATAGCTACGGCACCACCACGGATGGTATTGGGGAAGATCTCGGCAATGAGTACCCAGCAGATGGGGCCCCACGAGAACATGAACGAAGCAGAGTAGATGAGCAGTGAGGCGGCGGTGACCAGTGCGAGACTATCGTTACCAAAGGTCACAGCCACACCGAAGGCACCCAGAGCCATACCCAATGAACCGGAGATGAGCAGTGGCTTGCGACCCCACTTCTCGACAGTGAACACAGCCACAAGGGTGAATGATATATTGACGATACCCATGAATACGGTCAGCATCATCGGGTCGTTCATGCCCATATCACCGAAGATACGCGGCGCGTAGTAGAGCACGGCATTGATACCAACTGCCTGCTGGAAGACGCTGAGCATGATACCGATGAAGATACACATGAAACCGTAGGTCATCAGTTTCTCGGTCTTTACCACCATCGTGTCCTTGATATCCTGCAGAATCTGGGCAGCCTTGCTGGAACCGTTAATCTTTGACAGGATGCCTAGGGCCTTCTGGTCCTGACCAATGCTGACGAGATAGCGTGGGGTCTCAGGCACGAAGCAGATCAGCAGGGCGAAGAGTCCTGCGGGAACAGCCTCGCTACCGAACATATAACGCCAACCTGTAGTCACCGTCCACTGAGCAGCGGGATTGATGGCTGCGATACCCTTACCCATCTCTTCTACCAATGGCTGGATGTGGTCGCCAAGGATGAAGAAGTTGACGAAGTAAACAACCAACTGACCGAAAATAATGGCAAACTGGTTCCACGATACCAACATACCTCTTATATTAGAGGGAGCTACCTCACCGATATACATAGGACAGATGGCTGATGCCAGTCCTACACCAATACCACCGATGACACGATAGATATTGAACATGATGAGCAGCGAGTAGGTGGGCTCGCCATACTTGAAGAACAGGAACTCGGGGTCCATAGAACCCAGTGCCGATACGAAGAACAGCACGCCTGCAATAATCAGGGACTTCTTACGTCCGAGGCGTGTAGCCAACAGGCCCGACAGGGCTGAACCAATGATACAACCGATCAAGGCGCTGGCTGAAGTGAAACCGTGCCAGCCATCGGTATAAGCAAAGTCCTTAGCCTCCATGAAGAAAGCCTGCAGACCCTTTTCTGCGCCAGAAATGACAGCTGTGTCGTAACCGAAGAGCAAACCGCCCAGTACGGCTACCATCACAATACTTATAAGGTAGGTCTTGCTACCGTTTTCTGTCTGTGTCATAATGGTCGCTCAATTACTTGATAGAGAACTTATAGGCAGCGTGGCTGAAATACTTCTCACCGGGCTTCAGAACGGGACTTGCCCACTCGGGATGGTTGGGGCTGTCGGGATATTTCTGGCTCTCCAGGCAAACGCTGACATGCTTCGGATATTTCAGACCGTGCTTGCGGATGATGTCGGCATCCTTGCCAACACCCTGGAAATTACCACTATAGACCTGTACACCAGGCTCGTTGGTGAACATCTCCATGAAGATACCAGTCTTGGGAGAATACAGAGATGCACATACCTGAGTGTCGTCGCCGGCAGTGTTCAGGCAGAAGTTATGATCATAACCGGTAGCGTTCTGTACCTGATCGTAGCTGGAGTTGATAGAGTCGCCAACAGCATGCGGGGTACGGAAGTCCATAGCGGTGCCCTCAACGTCGCGGATCTCGCCAGTGGGGATATACAACTTGTCAGATGCGGTGAACTTGTCGGCATTGACATAGAGCACCTGGTCGTAGGCGGCTTGTGTGAAGTCACCACTCAGGTTATAATAGTTGTGATTGGTCTGGTTGATGATGGTCTCCTTATCGGTAGTAGCCTCCCAAGTCATATCCAGTACATTGTCAGCTGTCACCTTGTAGGTCGTGATGGCTGTAACAGTGCCGGGGAAACCGTTCTCGCCGTCGGCAGCTACGATAGTCAGCTTCAGGATAGAGTCGCCAATCTGCTCAGCGTCATAAACCTGGTTCATCCAACCCGTGGTGCCACCACCATGCAGGCAGTTCGGACCGTCGTTCTGCTTGAGCTGATACTCGGTGTCGCCCAACTTAAACTGACCACCCTTGATGCGGTTGGCATAGCGGCCAACGCTGGAACCGTAGTCGCTGGGAGAGTTCAGCGTATCAGCATACTGTGCGATGTTGTCGAAACCCAATACGACATCAGTGGCTTTACCATCCTTGTCGGGAACGACGAGCGACACGATGCGACCACCATAGTTGGTGATGCATACCTCCATACCGTTTTGATTCTTCAACGTGTAGAGCTTGACGGGCTTCTCGTTGATCAGGGTGTCAAACTTGGCAGGGTCGAGACCCGAAACCGTCAGTGTCTTCTGCTCACCAGAAGCACATGCAGACAACAGGGCGGCAACGCCAAAGCCTGCGAGTACTGTCTTAAAGTTTCTCATTGTGTGATAATAGTTTTTAGGTACATAATAATTTTGGGTGTAAAATTACTAATTATTTTTTGAACCACAATGAAAAAACAATAAAAAAACAGCAGAAAGGTGTTAATTTACACTTTTCTGCCGTTATTTAACTTTTCTAAACACGCTAAGCGCTCAGAAATTACTCTACGGGGATGTCCTTGTTGACATTCTTGCTGCCGATAAGGGCGTAGTAGAACATGTAGGCTACGGCGAGGAAATAAACGAAGTAGCTGGGCATGTAGCCGAGGTAGTCAGCAAAGAAGTTCTGGATAACAGGTACAACGCCGCCACCGACAACCATCATCATAAAGAGACCACTGGCCTGAGCAGTGTACTTACCCAATCCTTCAGTGGCAAGATTGAAAATGGAAGCCCACATCACTGAGGTGCAGAGACCGCAAAGTACCAGCAGCAGAGCACTCAACGGAACGGTAGTCATCTCGACAGAACCCTCCAGAATCTTTACCAAAGGCATCGTGGTTGTCACACTCTTCGGTGTCAGGATGGCTGCCAGAATGAGCAGCATAGCAACGAAGGTGCAGAACAGCATCATCTGACGTGAAGAAACTTTTCCACCAATGGCACTGGCAAAGATACGACCTACAAGCATGAGCAACCAGTACATAGCTGCTACGGCTCCACCAATAGTGGCTGCATTGAGAATGGCCTCGGGATTCACCCAGGCACCGTTGGCTGAGGTATCTGACAAATAGAAGTTCAGACCACCAGGGATACCAACCTCGACACCTACGTAACAGAAGATGGCAATAATACCCAACAGGCAGTGACGGAATGAGAGGGGAGAATGCTCAAATTTGGTCTCAGCAGTAACCTTGCCAATCTCGGGATCCTGAATGGGGATAAACAGCAGGGCAAAGAAGGCTGCAGCAAACACGCTCATAGCGATATACAACACCAGATTGACGTCGGCCATCTGGGTGGAAGTTGTTACCGTACCAATGAGGGCACCGACAAGCATGGGCGTCATGGTACCAGACAGCGAGTTCAGCGTACCACCAATCATATTCAACTGGTTGCCACGATTGCCACCGCCACCAAGCAGGTTCAGCATGGGGTTAACCACAGTATTGAGGATACATACCGAGAATCCTGATACGAAAGCACCGAAGAGATAGATGCAGAAACCAGGGATACCTCCGGAGAATCCGGACAGAAACTGTATGAATACACCTACGAAGCCTACGGCAATACCAATGAGAGCGGTCTTTTTATAGCCCACTTTTGTCAGCATTTTGCCAGCTGGAATGCCCATAAACAGATAGGCAAAGAAATTCATGAAGTTACCCAAAATACCCAATACATTGGAACCGCCGATTTCAGGCTGGCTCTTCCAAATGACACCAATAGGTGCACCAAGATTCGTGACAAACGAAATCATGGCATAGAGGAACATCATTGTCACAATGGCAATGATTCTTCCATTCTGTTGTTGTTTGTTCATAATTAAACGTTAAAAATTAATAGGTTTTGTGTGTAGTATTTAAAATGCGATGTAAAATTACAACTAATTGTGGACGTGACAAAATAAAAGACAAAAAAAACACTTAATCCTGAATTAAATATTGTTAAAGCCTATGTCTTGCCTTTCCTCAGTTTCTTTAATCTGCGTTGCGGTTCAGGGGCATCAGGACATAGCTCGAGGGCCTTCTCATAGTTACGGATGGCGGCATCAGTCATTTGCTCCTGTTCACATTCTTTACCTAACAGGGTGTACTCGGCACATAGTCGTTTGAGGAGTTTCTCTTTGTTTTGTATCTCTTGCTGTAATACTTCGTTCTTTTTCTGTAATTGACTGATTATTCCTAATTTACGGCGTATAAAACGTTTCGCACTTGGTCGTTCGATATCATAGCGTGAATGGATGGCCAGAAAGAAATTCTTGAGAAAGGAATCGAAGTCCTGACGGTCGAAAGCGACCACGGCATCGTGATATTCCTGGTCGGCTTTACTCTCGTAGATAGCTTGTTGCATCAGTGTGGTATCATTATAGCGGCGTGCAAACTGCACAACCTCTGGATGTACGAAAATATCGCTGCGGCGAATGGGCTGTTCTAGTGTGATACCTGACAGAGATGTACAGCGTGACAAGGCGACATAGGTCTGTCCGCCGGCAAATGCACCTCCTCCTGAGAAGTCAATCCTCACTTGACGGAAAGTGAGGCCTTGACTCTTGTGTACAGTAATAGCCCAAGCCAGTCGAAGCGGAAACTGATAGAAGGTGCCCAGCAGCTCTTCCTCAATCTTCTGTTCTTTTTCGTTGAAGGTATAGCGCATGTTTTCCCATATCTCACGAACGACATCATACTCATGTCCGTCTTCATCACATACACCGATGATGCCTTCCTCTTCATCAACACCCGTCACAATGCCGATGGTACCGTTCACCCAGCGCTTCTCTTTGTCGTTCTTGGTGAAGATAACCTGTGCGCCGGGCTTGACTTCCAAATCCATAGGAGCGGGTAGGGAGGATAGGGGGAAGTCGCCTTTGATCTCACCATTGAAGATGGTACTGTTGCCTTCAAGCTCACCAAGTCGTTCCTCATTGATATAGTCAACGGTGTCGCGCCGTGAGGCCAGCGTGATCTCCAGCGCTTGACTGTTGACAGGAATTTCTTGGATGCAGCGTGCATTGATGGCTTGCAAGTCTTGGTCGGTGGCTTGGTTCTGACGGATGCGGTCGAGCATTCCGATGAACTGGTCATCGCGCTGACGATACACCTTACGGAGTTCGATGCTAACCAGCTGCATTTGCTGCCAGACCTTGGCAGCGAAGAAATAGGCAGAGGCATAGAAGGGTTGCATCAAGCGCCATTCGTCTTCTTTGATGACGGGTTCTAACTGGAAAATATCGCCTACGAGCAACAGTTGCTTACCACCAAAAGGCTCTCGCATATTGCGGCAATAGATGCGCAGCACTTTGTCAATGAAATCGATGATATCTGCCCTAACCATCGATATCTCATCAATGATGATGAGTTCTAGCTCGCGCAATAGCTTGGTGAGTTCGCCATTGTATTTCAGCGACTTGCGAATATGACGGATGTCATAGCGTGAGTCGTTGGGCAATAAAGGATGGAAGGGCAGCTTGAAGAAGGAATGGAGCGTCTGACCACCGGCATTGATGGCAGCAATTCCCGTTGGGGCCAATATGACGTGCTTTTTCTTGCTGTGCTGAGCGACATAGCGCAGGAAGGTCGACTTACCCGTGCCTGCTTTTCCTGTGAGAAATAATGAGCGACGGGTATACTGGATAATCTGGAGGGCTTGTTGCCACTCCTGATTATCTAAGTCAAGCTGCTCTGCGCGGACGTTCATTCTGTGGTGGTAGGCAAAGTGGGTTCAGCGGTAACTTCTTCGGGTGCATTGGCATCGCGGATGGGGCGTGGACCCTCTATAGCCAAACTGTCAACTGCAAGGGAGTCTGAGTCGGCTGGTGCCTTGAAATAGCCACCGCAGCCGAAGTCCGCCATAGACATTCCTGCAGGCTGTTCAAACTTCGCATGGTATTTCTGGAAGTTACTGTCTTTGAGGACACTCTGGAGGAAATAGCCACAGATGGGCAGTGCGGTGCGGTTACCTTGTCCCAATTCGCCGGTACGGAAATGGATGCAGCGATATTCGCCACCTACCCAAGCACCACATACGAGTTTGGGTGTTGTACCAATAAACCAGGCATCTGAATGGTTGTTTGATGTACCAGTCTTTCCACCGAAGTCGGTATCTGTGTCATAGCCTACATAGCTGCGCAGGCGAGATGATGTGCCGCTCATGCCACCCATCAACAGCTGTTGGGTGAGGAAGGCGTTCTCTGGAGATTGTACACGCTTTTCCTCTTCAGGAGCGGTGTATAGCACGTTTCCATCACGGTCTACAATGCGCGTAACGAGAACAGGCTCGCGGTGTATGCCATTGTTGACGGGTGTACAGTAGGCATTGACCAGTTCCTCTAAGGTAACATCACTGGAGCCTAACGCCAAAGCCGGTGTGGGATCCATCTTGCTCTTGATACCCATATCATAGGCCGTCTTGGCAATACGCTCAATGCCACATTCCTGTCCAAGACGCACTGCCACTGAGTTGATACTCATGGCGAAGGCTTGCTTCAATGTAATATTCATACCAGAGAAATGACCATCGGCATTGGTTGGTGCCCAAAGCACCTCTTTCTTCTGCTTGGCATCATATACCTTCATGGAGAAATATTCATCCTTACGGGTGTCGCAGGGACGTATACCTTGGTTGATGGCTTCGGCATAGACAAAGAGTTTAAAGGTTGAGCCAGGCTGGCGCATAGCAGTTACCTTGTCGTGTTTCCATGTGTTGAAGTCAAGTCCGCCAACCCATGCTTTCACATGACCGGTCTGCGGTTCCATTGCAATGAAGCCGCAGTGCATGAAATGTTCCATGTAACGGATACTGTCGAGTGTGGACATCTCACGTTCAATACTGCCTTGATCATAGTCGAACAGCTTAACCTTATGCGGTAGGTTCAGATAGTAGTCTATACTATCCTGATTGCCGTCGTATTTCTCCTCAAGCATCTTATAATAAGAGGTCTTTTTTGCCAAATCTTCAATAAAATGAGGAATCTCTACATGGTGCTCATCTTGCCAGGGTGGGGTACTTCCCCAGTGTGCATTAAAGGTCTTCTGTACTTGTTTCATTTGCTTGATAGCAGCCTCCTCAGCGTAACGTTGCATACGTGTGTCAATGGTAGTGTATATTTTAAGACCTTCTGTATAGAATGCGTAGGCACGTTCTTCACCATAGTACTCACGGCACCAGTTTTTCATCCATTTTGCTACAGCCTCGCGGAAATAGTTGGCATCACCGTCATACGCATTCTCGACACTGTATTTAAGCTTGATGTCTTTTGTACTTAGCGTATCTACAGCCTCCTGAGTAAGATGATGATGGCGCAACATGTTGTTAAGAACCACATTGCGGCGGCTCTTGGAATTCTTGGGATTGATGCGCGGATTATAGTATGTTGTGGCTTTCAGCAGACCGACAAGTACAGCAGACTGTTCGGCAGTAAGCTCCTTGGGTGTGCAACCGAAATAGGTCTTTGCTGCTGTCTTGATGCCGAAAGCATTGGAACCAAAGTCCACAGTATTGGCATACATGGTGAGTATCTCTTCCTTAGAGAAGTTCCATTCCAGTTTATAGGCTGTGATCCACTCCTTGCTCTTCATGATGATAATTTTCAGACCAGGAATCTGACCCAACAGTCCGGTAGAGTATTGGGTGCGTACGCGGAAGAGGTTCTTGGCCAACTGTTGGGTGATGGTTGAGGCACCACGTGCATCACGATGGAGTATGTAGTCTTTCAACGCAGCGCCAAAGGCTTGATAATCAATACCATGATGATGATAAAAACGTTCATCTTCAGTGTCTATCAATGCCTGCCAGAAGACCGGCGATACCTCATCATAGGTCGCAGGAGTACGGTTCTCGCTGAAGAACTTGCCAATCTTCACATTGTCGGCACTGTATATCTCAGATGCCTCGGCAGGGTGGGTGTTCTTGACATCGCTCATAGAGGGGGACATGCCAAACAACCACAGGAAGTTGATGTCAACCATACCAAGATAGAGCATGAATGCAACAATAAGTGACGCAAAGGCTACAGCAGTCTTTGTATACCACTTGCGCCCAATATAGAGCGACTTATACCATGGCCAGATTTGCTTGAGCATCTGCCAGCATTTGTCAATGTACTGTTTCATATTGCGATATATAAGTCAGTATTTCATGTATTTGATCAGGATGGAACCAGCGCATCTCTTGGTCACGCTTGAACCAGGTGAGTTGTTTACGGGCATAGCGACGGGTGTTCCCCTTGATACGTTCAACAGCCTCGTCGAGTGACCAACGTCCGTCAATGTATTCGAACAGTTCTTTATAGCCTACTGTGTTTAAGGCATTCCTGTCTCGCTTGTCTATGAGTCCCTGTGCTTCCTCTAAAAATCCGTCGCTCATCATTTGGTCAACACGCTGGTTGATGCGATTGTATAGTTCCTCGCGCTCACGGTTAAGACCGATCTTGATGATGCTGAAGGGACGCTCCTTCTTTTGTTGGGTACGAAAAGATGTGTAGGTGCGCCCTGTCTGATAGCATATCTCCAATGCATGAATAACACGACGGTAGTTCTGACGATCAACGATGGCATAGTGTTCGGGGTCGAGTCGTCGCAAATCTTCACAGAGGGCTTCTAAACCTTCCTCAGCATATCGTCGCTTCATTTCCTCGCGGATATCTTCTCTTACTGTAGGAATATCGTCTATTCCATTGCAAACAGCATCGATATACATCATGGAGCCACCGCTTAAAACATGGAATGTTGAACGCTCTGCGTCCAACAATTCCAAAACTTCTTGCTCATACATGGAGGCATTATAATAATCGTCAATACTCTTGGTCCCGACGAAATAATGCTTTGCTATCTGCTGTTGGGCTGCCGTTGGTGCCGCCGTGCCGATTCTCAGTTCTCTATAAATCTGGCGTGAGTCGGCATTGATAACGGGAATACCGTAGTGTTGAGCTAACTCCAAAGTCAGCGCCGTTTTCCCTACCGCTGTAGGACCCGTGATGACGATGAGCGTCTGCATAGCCGCAGGGTTTATCTGATGACGCCGCGCTTTGAGTTCTCAATAAACGAGCAGATATATTCTACCTCTTTCGAGTCAGGATATTTAGCACGAGCCTCAGCCACACCGTCCTTCATGATACCCTTGGAGTAGATGATGCGGTATGCGTCGTGTATAGCGTCAATAACCTCGTTGGGGAATCCACGGCGACGAAGACCGATAAGATTGACACCAGCGTAGCGGATAGGCTCTTTACCAGCAATCACATAGGGAGGTATGTCTTGTGAGGTGCGGCTTCCGCCTTGGAACATAATGTAACCTCCGACATGCAGGAACTGGTGGAACAGACAGCAAGCAGAGATGATGGCGTTGTCGTCAACGATGACTTCGCCGGCAAATTTCGTGGAGTTACCAATGATGCAGCCATTGCCGATGACACAGTCGTGACCGATGTGCATATTCTCCATGAGGAGGTTTCCGTTGCCAATGACTGTCTTACCTTTTGAGGCGGTACCACGGCTGATGGTGACATTCTCGCGAATAGAATTCTTGTTGCCAATCTCGCAGGTCGTATCTTCCCCCTGGAACTTCAAATCCTGAGGTTTGGTAGAGATACTGGCACCTGGGAAGAACTCGTTGTCGTTGCCAATACGTGCACCATAATGGATGGTGACATTATTCAGAAACTTATTGTTGTCGCCGATGACAACGTTCTTGTCGATGACGCAGAAAGGACCGATGATATTGTTATCACCAATCTTGGCCTCAGGGTCTACGACTGCTAAAGGATGTATTTGATTCATTTATTATTTATTTTCTTTGTTTTCTTTGTTTTTTACTATTTGTGCAGTAAACGTGGCTTCTGCAACGATATGATCACCAACGAAGATATAACCTTTCATTGATGAAATACCGTGACGCACAGGAGCTAAAAGGTCAACCTTGAAAAGAAGTGTATCACCAGGTACTACTTTCTGACGGAATTTAACATCGTCAATTTTCATAAAGTATGTTGACCAACTTGAAGGATCTTCCAATGTGTTCAGCACCAGCAAACCGCCGCACTGAGCCATAGCTTCTATCTGAAGTACACCTGGCATAACAGGCTCCTCAGGAAAGTGCCCTTGGAAGAATGGCTCATTGGAAGTGACGTTTTTAATACCAACAATGGTGTTGGCACCCAATGAGATGACCTTGTCGACCAGCTGCATCGGATAACGGTGGGGGAGCAGTTCGCGGATGCGGTTGACATCCATTACCGGTTCTTCATTGGGATCATAAACAGGTGCTTGGATTTCGTGTTTGCGTATTTCCTTACGCATCTGACGCGCGAACTTATTATTAATAGTATGTCCAGGACGCGTTGCGATGATACGGCCTTTAATAGGTTTGCCGATAAGTGCCATATCGCCGACAACATCAAGCAACTTGTGGCGTGTGCACTCATTCTCCCAAACCAGTGGCTTATGCTGAATATAACCCAATTCGGCAGCATTGCGGTGCTCTACGCCCAACATGTCAGCAAGTTTATCAAGACGTTCCTGGCTGGTCGGACGCTCATAAATGACAATAGCATTGTCCAAATCACCACCTTTAATGAGATTTGCCTGCAAGAGAGGCTCGATGTCGCGTACGAAGACAAATGTGCGTGCAGGTGCTATTTCTGTTGGAAAATCCTCTACCTTGTTGACAGTAGCAAACTGAGAGTTGATAATCTTTGAGTCGAACGAGCACATGGCTGTTAACGAGAACTCATCATCAGGGAGGATGGTAATGCACGAACCCGTCTTCTCATCCTTCACTTCTATCTTCTTGCGAATGACATACCAGTCTTTGGGAGCATTCTGCTCCTCGATGCCCACCTCCTTGATTTTCTCAACATACTGGATGGCAGAACCATCAAGAATAGGAAACTCGGGTCCGTTTACCTGCATCAGGCAGTTGTCAATGCCTAACGCATAAAGGGCTGCGAGTCCATGTTCTACAGTCGATACACGAGCATCACCCTTGGCCAGCACTGTGCCTCGCTGGGTGTCGATAACGTTCTCAGCTATACCGTCGATGATGGGTTCGCCTTCAAGGTCTATACGTTGTATCTTATAACCAGTGTTTTCAGGGGCTGGATTAAATGTTACTGTCAGGTTTAGACCCGTATGCAGTCCCTTTCCGAAGAGTGAGAAACTGCCTTTGAGCGTTTTCTGTTTCATAGTATCTTATTTTGATTTCTTGAGTTCTTCAATTTCTTTGCGTAAGATTCCCAATTCCCTGTACATGTCGGGAAGTCGCTTCATGACAGCCTGAGCCTTGAAGAATACCTTCGGATCAATTGCCGGAGCTCCAATGAGTTGCTCACCGTTGCCCTTTGTGTTGCTGATAACACCACTCTGAGCGCCAACAAAGGTTTTATCGGCAATCTTGATATGACCAGAGAAGCCTGCTTGTCCACCTACCATGCACCAGGCGCCAATCTTAGTTGATCCGGCCATACCTACTTGTGCAGACATAACAGTGTTTTCACCTATCTCACAATTGTGAGCAACCTGAATGAGGTTATCGAGCTTTACACCTTTATGTATAATTGTCTGTCCCATTGTCGAGCGGTCGATACAGGTGTTGGCACCTATCTCAACGTTGTCCTCGATAATGACGATGCCAATCTGCGGTATCTTCTCATAACCCTCCTGATTGGGGGCAAATCCGAAACCGTCAGCACCAATAACGCTACCGGCATGAATGGTGACATTCTTACCAATCTGGCAACCATCGTAAATGGTCACATGGGGATAGATACATGTGCCGTCACCAATTTTTACGTTATCACCGATATATGCAAAGGGAGCAATATAAACGTTTTCGCCGATTTGAGCCGACTTTGAGACAAAAGCCAACGGGTCAATACCAGTTTTCTTGGGCATCATGGAGGCATATAGTTGTAACAACTTGGCTACACTCTCATAAGCATTCTTAACACGAATCAGTGTACAATTGACTGGTTGTGTCAACTCCACATCTTCGTTGATAAGTACAACACTCGCCTTAGTATCATAGATATAGGAGGTGTATTTCGGGTTTGAGAGGAACGAAATAGCTCCTTCCTTGCCTTCCTCAATTTTAGCAAAAGTGTTGATCTTTGCTTGCTCGCTGCCTTCAACACGACCGCCAATCATATCGGCAATTTGCTTGGCTGTAAATTCCATAAATAAAGAAATTAGTTTTAATAAACGCTGCAAAGTTACAAATAAGTCAACGAAAAACCAAATTTATTTGTGGTTTTCTATCGTTTTTCCTTTTTAAAACCGTTGATAGCAGAGATAATATTTGCGTATTTTCTTTGATAACAACTGTACGTTTAGTATTTCTGATGCCTCAGCTATGTTCTTGATAGTGCCGTCCTTATACAGAATTCCGATACTGTCATCCTCGGGATTGTACATATCTTTGCTGATTTCTGTTAATGACATCATGAAACGTGTGTCATCTTCAGTTATACCCATTGATTCTGCTATTTTCGTTCGTATGGAAGCCAAATATTCTTCTGTCGGTGGCTCTTCTGTGACTTCCACCTTAAAAAGATGACGGTCTAATAAGTCAGTTGCCAATGTTGATAGAATTTTATCATCTGAATGCTTCCATCCTTTCAATGCGCTCCAAATGTCAGAATCGTCTAGTTCTGCATAATACCCCAGAGCCTCTGGATGACTTGCAAACCATTCATGATCAGCATTGTGCTCCAAGAAGTAGGCGAGGGCAGGAGCGGCAAAGACAGTTTCCCCCTTATGAACTAGCTCTTTGGCACGATTCAGTGCATTTACTAAAATCTTTTCGTAACCTACGGTGGTCTTGTGAAGGTACACTTGCCAATACATTAGGCGACGGGTGGTCAGATAGTTCTCTACTGAATAGATACCTTTTGAATCCACCACAAGTCTGTCATCTTTAACATTTAGCATTTTAATGATACGTGCCGATCCGATGTTACCTTCTGTGACTCCTGTGAAAAACGAGTCACGCCGCAAATAGTCCAGACGGTCCATGTCCAATTGTGAGGAGATGAGCTGGTGGAATATTTTATTAGGATATTCGTCTTTGAAGATGCTGATAGCCAAATTGAGCATTCCCTTCATGTCATGATTCATCTGTTCCATCATCATGAGCGAGATCTCTTCATGAGAAATACCACTGATGAGTGTGTTTTCCAAAACATGTGAGAATGGACCATGACCAATGTCGTGCATGAGGATAGCTGCCTGTACGGCTTCTGCTTCTGAATCGAAAATATAAACACCCTTTTCAGAAAGAGACTTGACAGCTTCAGACATCAGATAGAAAGCTCCTAAAGAGTGCTGGAAACGCGTATGCCTAGCTCCTGGGTATACCACAGAAGTCATACCAAGTTGCGAGATACGGTTCAGACGCTGAAACAGCGGGTGACTGACAATGTCGTATAACAATCCTCGCCTTATCTTGATGAAACCGAATACGGGGTCATTGATTATCTTATACTCATTCATAATTGGGTGCAAAGTTACTAAAAAGCAATAGAATATACAAATTCATTTCAATGATTCTTAGTTTCTAATCATCTTTTCTTGGCTCATTCTTCATCATTTTTAGGTATTTCTTGTAAAGTATGACGTAATATGGAATTTTTTTTTTAATTTTGCATGCAAAAAGAGAAAGATTATGACACTTTCGGAACTGAAAACGGGTGATCAAGGCGTAATAGTGAAAGTTCGTGGTCATGGTGGCTTTCGCAAACGTATCATCGAAATGGGCTTTGTAAAGGGTAAGAGCGTTGAGGTGCTCCTGAATGCGCCCCTACAGGACCCTGTGAAGTATAAACTGATGGGTTATGAGGTTAGTCTCAGACATCAGGAAGCAGAATTAATTGATGTTATCGCCATAGGACGTGGCGAAGAGTATATCGAAACGTCTGACTACCAGGGAACCATCGAGGAGGAGATTACTCCCGAGCGGCATCCTGATGATTATCTGCAACATATTGCATTGCGAAAACATCGTACGATTAATGTGGCATTGATTGGCAATCCTAACTGTGGAAAAACGTCGTTGTTTAATTATGCCTCAGGTGCCCATGGACATGTTGGAAATTATTCTGGAGTAACGGTAGATGCTTCAACGGCACATGCCTCCTATTTCGGCTATGAATTCCGGCTGACGGATCTTCCTGGCACTTATTCGCTATCATGCTATTCTCCAGAAGAACTATATGTTCGTCAGCATCTTTCACAGGAAACCCCTGATGTCATTATTAATGTGATAGACGCCTCAAATATTGAGCGCAATCTCTATCTGACGACTCAATTGTTGGATATGGACTTGCCTATAGTGTGTGCGCTGAATATGTATGATGAATTTGAACGTCGCGGAGACAAAGTCAATGTTGAAGTGCTTTCAAAATTGTTCGGTACCCCTATGGTTCCTACATCATTCAAGAATGGAATGGGTGTTGAAATGCTTTTTCGCACAGTTATTGGTGTGTATGAAGGCGCAAACTCTACCGCTCGCCATATTCATATCAATTATGGTCATGAGATAGAAGACGGTATTCGCCACATTCAGTCGTTCTTGAAACCGAATCTTTCCATTCATCCGCGACATTCTACACGCTATGTGGCATTGAAGTTGCTTGAACACGACACTAAAATCGAAGAATTTGTGCGTAAGAGCGCTGGGGATGGTAGTAAACTGATACTGGTTGCTCGTGACAAGGCGGCAGCTCGTGTCTTTGAGGAAACAAATACCGATTCGGAAACAGCTATTATGGATGCTAAATACGGTTTTGTTAATGGAGCTCTTAAGGAAGCTGGTTATACTGCAGGTCATCAAAATGATACCTATCGCATGACACATCTGATTGATAAGATTCTCTCTAATCGTATTCTTGGATTCCCCATCTTCTTCGCTATCTTGCTGCTGATGTTTGAGACGACTTTCGTGATAGGGCAGTATCCGATGGATTGGATAGATTTTGGTGTTGAATGGCTTGGCAATTGGGTTGTACGTCATATGGCAGACGGACCGCTAGAATCGATGTTGGTAGATGGCATTATCGGAGGTGTCGGTGCGGTTATCGTGTTCCTTCCACAGATATTGATTCTCTATTTCTTTATCTCGTTGATGGAAGACTCAGGATATATGGCTCGTGCGGCATTTATCATGGATAAACTGATGCATGGTATGGGATTGCATGGTAAGTCATTCATTCCTTTGGTGATGGGCTTTGGATGTAATGTGCCTGCCATCATGTCCACCCGTACTATTGAGAGTCGTCGTTCTCGATTGATTACGATGCTGATAGTGCCGTTTATGTCGTGCTCAGCACGTTTACCTATTTATATAATGATAACAGGCACTTTCTTTGCTCTCGAATACCGTTCGTGGGTCATGCTTTCACTCTATGCTGTTGGTATATTAGTGGCAGTGCTTGTTAGCAAAGTCTTCTCTACGCTTGTTATCAAGGGTGATGACACACCCTTCGTTATGGAACTTCCTCCATATCGTTGGCCAACGGGAAAAGCTATCTGGCGCCATACATGGGAAAAAGGAAAGGAATATCTGAAAAAGATGGGAGGAATAATCCTTGTTGCGTCCATCATTGTATGGGCTTTGGGGTACTTTGGCCCGAATGGTGTCGCTGATGGAATGGAAAGCTCCTTTATTGGCCTGATGGGACAGGCTGTAACCCCGATATTCTCACTGCAGGGCTTCACATGGCAACTAGATGTAAGCTTAATGGCAGGTGTGGGGGCCAAAGAGATTGTGGCGTCAACTATCGGTGTCTTGGGTGGATTAGAGGGATTAACTCCATTGGCAGCCTATTGCTACTTAATCTTTGTACTCCTCTACTTCCCATGTATCGCTACTATTGCTGCTATCCGTCATGAAACGGGCTCTTGGAGATGGGCATGCTTCGCAGCAGTATATACCACAGTTCTGGCTTGGATAGTCAGCGCAGTAGTCTACCAGCTGGGTAGCATGTGCTACTCATGATGATAAGGTTCGCCTCTGATAATGGTGCAAGCCCGATAAACTTGCTCCATGAAGGTGAGTCGAATCATTTGGTGGGAGAATGTCATTTTTGACAATGATAGTTGCTCATTAGCACGTTGATAGACTGCTTGTGAGAAACCATATGGTCCTCCGATAATAAAGATGAGCCGTCGCGCGTTTTGCTGTTTTTGCTGAATCCATCGGGCAAATTCTATGCTTCGGTATTCATGACCGTGTTCATCTAATAATACAACTGTATCAGATGGCTGAAGGTGTTTAAGTATGAGTTCTCCCTCTGCCAGCTTTTGTTGATCTTCCGATAGATTCTTGGTATTTTTGAGCTCTGGGATGGTAATGACCTCAAAAGGCATGTAATGTACAACACGCTCTAGATAGTCGTTGATGCCGGCTATGAAATGCTTATTGACAGTTTTACCAACCTGGATAAGAATTGTTTTCATCGGGTAGAGTGGAATCCTTCAAGGTTATCATAGCGGCGCATCATCATGCGGCGATAGATGTTACGCATCCAATATGACTCAGTCAGTGTGAACGACAAGCCGATGACGATGAGTACAAGATATGCAGTCTCCGAACTAAAAAATACCTGTAGAATCAGAACGAGAATAACTGGAGCGAACATAGCTGTCATTGAGACAATGGCCTGCCACTTGTTCTCCATCTGGTTTTTACCCGTAATTTTATCATTTAAAGGTAGTGTCTGTTTGTTGTAAACAGCAAGTTGGAAAAGCATGAAGTAAACGGGACCTGTCGCCGTAAAAAGATAGGCGAGTATCATGAGTATTGAGAATTGTCCCATAAACACTGGTGGCAGTTGGATAAGTACGGGCAACAGCAGTATGGCACAATAATAGTAGTACTTTGCACGAAGAAGTGTTAGGATGTTTTCCTTCTGTGTCATCAGCATATCGATATAGTTGCCCTCTGGGCACATGACTTTTACCAGATTAGTTGCTCCGAAAAATACGAAAGCATAGAGGCAGAAGAAATTGCGTTCGAATGATGAACGATACATTCCTGCAAAGGCTATCATCAACGAGAAGAAAGTGATGAAACAAACACCCTGGATAAAGCGTGTGCGAATGGCTTTATTGCGTATGGTGCTTTTAATCTCCAATTTGAGGTATTCACCGATTTGTCCGAAACGGTTTAATGAAGAAAACTCAGAGACGTGCTTGAGCTTGGTTCTCTCCTGTTTCGAGATTTCATCGTAGACAAGATGCATTTGCATATAACGATTGACGGCAAATAGCGCTATGAAGAATACAGCAAAGAATAGGAATGACCACCATGAGAAAGCATAGTTGCCCAGCATGTCGAAGATGGCGTCTATGACCTTGTCCAACTGTTTGTCAGAGAGAACGAAGAATGGGAGTACCAGTGAACCATAAACGATAGCTGGCAGTGCCCACCAGAAGATACTTTGGTTGATGAGTGTACGTACTAGGAGATACCACTGGCTATTGACCAGTACCATCAGATGCAATAGGCACAACATGCCGATGGCTGTCCATCCTGTTATACCGCCACACCACACGATGAAAGTGTAGGGTAGGAAGAGCGTCATCCATACCAGATTGCCAGAGTCGAGCAACTGCTGAACAAGAAAACACTCAATGGCGCTGTATTTGCTGATAGGTGTCAGAAGATATGGCTTTACAAGCATCATGGGTGTCTGTTGTGTGGCAAAACGACTACCAAAGTCGAGAATAAGCATGAAGGGGATGAAATAGAATATCATCTCGGGGGTGGCCTCCTTGGCTGCCAGCCATCCAAAGAATGTGCCTAAAGCAATGAATTCAATGGCAAAAATAGCCAAGACGATATAGCCGATTAACTTACCATATTGATTGGCCTCGAACATAACGTTGCGTTTCGCATTTAGCTTGGCGTTTTTACGCAACAGGAAAAATAGCTGTAACTTATTCATTATCTGAGATCTATCACTTCAGCATTTGGAAAATCCTTTGAATTAAAACGGAAGATTCCATCGGAGAGCGCTGTTTGCTTGAAATTGTTGATATTGATAGTAGTCCATCCCTTTTTCTGCCGCATACGAATCTGTGATGGAACGTAGGTTTTCTGGTTGACGAGGATATACATCTCATGAATGCTACGCTTTTTGTCTGTCGCAGTCAGGTGCACTTCGTAACTCGTTCCTTTCTTGACCATGGTGTAAGTATATCCTTTCTGGTACATATAAATAAAGGTATAAGGATTAATGGTTGCCAATTCTGCTTCCGATGGATTGGCAACATTTACTTCCTCATTTTTCTTCAGATATGTCCACTGGGTCTTGCCGTCGAACCAAATGGTAGCCTGAGGTGTAGAAACCTGAAACTTCTTGCCCTTGATGGCAATTTTACCACTGGTAGTCATTTGGTCTCCTTTGATACTGAATGATGCCTGTGCTCCCGACTTTACTGACACTATAGCAGCCGTTTTGTCGAGAACTTGCTTGGCGGTCTGAGCACTAACAAAAATTGTTCCTGCTAAGAAGGCCCAAAAGCAGATGAAACGTTTTATTTCCATTGTGCTAACAGATTTTCAAGACTCATCTCATCCATGATGAGTACCTCACGTGGTTTCGAACCATGAGCGGCACCAACAATTCCTGCCTTTTCCAACTGATCCATCAAGCGTCCTGCACGGTTGTAACCGATAGCAAACTTACGTTGGATGAGTGATGTGCTACCGCTTTGCTCACGAACAATCAGACGAGCAGCATCTTCAAACATCGGGTCGAGGTGTTGCATGTCTACATCACGACTTTCTCCCATTTCACCTTCGTCAGTATCAGGTTCAGGTAACTCGAATGCCGAAATATAACCTTGCTGGTCAGAGATGAACTTGTTGATCTTCTCCACCTCAGGAGTGTCGACAAATGCACACTGTACACGTACAGGTTCACCACCATTCAAATAAAGCATGTCACCGCGACCAACCAACTGCTGGGCACCCGGACGATCAAGAATGGTACGTGAGTCAATCATGGCACCTACGCGGAAAGCGATACGGCTTGGGAAGTTTGCCTTGATAGTACCAGTGATGATATTCGTTGTAGGACGCTGTGTGGCTATAATCATATGAATACCTACGGCACGTGCCAACTGAGCGATACGAGCGATAGGAAGCTCCACTTCTTTGCCGGCAGTCATGATGAGATCACCGAACTCATCGATAACCACAACGATATAAGGCATAAACTTATGTCCATGTTCTGGGTTAAGCTGACGGTCTATGAACTTTTTGTTGTATTCCTTGATATTACGTGCTTGAGCAACCTTCAATAGATCATAGCGGGTATCCATCTCCTTACAGAGAGAATTGAGCGTACGGATTACCTTGGTGACATCGGTGATGATAGGTTCTTCTCCATCGTCAGGTATCTTTGCTAAGAAATGTTTCTCGATAGATGCGTAAACGCTAAACTCAACCTTCTTTGGGTCAACAAGTACAATCTTCAGTTCAGCGGGATGCTTCTTGTATAGTAAAGAAGTGATAATGGCGTTCAGTCCGACAGACTTACCTTGACCAGTAGCACCGGCGACAAGCAGGTGAGGCGCTTTGGCCAAGTCAAACATAAATACCTCATTGGTAATGGTCTTACCTATGGCACAAGGCAGCTCCATTGTCGTTTCCTGGAACTTCTTGGAGTTGAGTACAGATACCATCGATACTGTTGCAGGCTTGGCATTTGGTACTTCGATACCAATGGTTCCCTTACCAGGTATAGGAGCAATAATACGGATACCGAGTGCAGAAAGCGACAAGGCGATATCATCTTCCAGGTTACGAATTTTCGAAATACGTACACCAGGTGCCGGAGTTATTTCATATAGGGTAATGGTTGGTCCCACCGTGGCCTTGATGCTGCTAATCTCTACACCGAAGTTACGAAGCACATCCACGATTCGATTCTTATTAGCTGTCTGCTCAGCCATATCAATGAAAGGCTTTCCGTCACTTTCATCTTCCTGAAGAAGATTAAGGGTGGGGTAACGGTAGTTCTCCAAATCGCGTTTGGGATCATAAGGTGTTGAGATGTCACCATAGTTGCCAACAAGGTCTTTGCCAGTAGCGGCCTCCTCGGTATGTGTCTCCTCAATCTCCATGTCAATGTCTTCATTGTCAATAGGGGCTGTGGACGCTTCTGGTTTGGTATACTCTATCGGCTCTATCGGCTCATTAGACTCGGTGTCAGACTCAATCGTGTCAAAGATAACCTCTTCGGTTTGAGGATCGTCAAAGACCTCTGGGTCATCAACAACATCTAGGGACTGTTCATCGGTTGTCTCGCTGTCCCCTCGCCCAATGTTGATTTCCATTGGAATCTTTTTCAGATAATGTAGCGGATTGAGGACTTTGCGTAAAATGATAACGGTTTCCATGCTGAGGTACACCAAGAATGCAATAGCCGTAAGACCTAGCAGTGCCGTAAGCCCGGGTACACCCAGAAGACCTTCTATTTGCTGGCAAATAGCGAGTCCGTGGTCACCTCCAGGATTGAAACAAGCATCAACAAATAATGGTTGTAAGAATTTGGCCATCGTTACTGATGCCCATACCATGACGATAGACAATGAGAAGAACCACTTCAGCAGTTGAACCTTATAAGCACGCATCATGGTTACAGAAGCCATCAGCATGTAAATGGGAATCAGGAAGGCTGCTAATCCAAAGCCTTTTTTGATAAAGAACCATGAAGCATAGGCCCCCAACGAACCACATGCATTCTGAAATTCGCGCCCTTCATTGAGTATTTCACCAGGACGCGGTGACTCTATGAGACTTTGGTCGGCTGCACCAGTCGCGAAGAATGATGCAAAAGCCCAGATGAGGTAGCCTGAAATCATCAATAGGCAAAAGCCAACTACAAAGTTGATACGCTCGTTGAAAAATATCTTGTCTATGCCGAGAGCTTCTCTAAGAGAAGAGGCTGTCTTCTCAGAAGTCTTGCTTGTTTTCTTCTTTGCCATGCTTGTATTATTGTTTCGAATTGCAAAAGTACAAAGAATTTATCAGATTTCATCATATAATAGCTGTTTTTTTTGTTATTTTTGCACAATTATTCGTGCCTTTGATTAAAATGTCGTACCTTTGCAACCCAAATGAAGAAAACGCTATATAATAAATACGATAAAACAAAGATTCTCGAACTGCCCCGTGCGCTTTTCGAAGGGCGCGTGGTCGTGGTACTTAGCGAGTCGGAGGCTCAGAAGGCTGTCGATTACTTACTCACACAGCCGTTGTTAGGTGTGGATACCGAGACTAGGCCGTCGTTTCGTAAGGGTTGTATGAATAAAGTATCTCTCTTGCAGGTGGCTTCTCACGATATATGTTTCCTGTTTCGCTTGAATTTGTTGGGACTTTCCCCATCTGTCAGGCGCTTGCTGGAAGATGTTTCGGTACCCAAGATAGGCCTTTCTTGGCATGATGATCTCCATATGTTGTCTCAGTTGGGTGATTTCAAACCAGGACTCTTTATCGATTTACAGCATCATGTTCGTGAGTTGGGAGTTGAGGATCTTAGCCTGCAAAAGCTCTATGCCAACTTCTTCGGACAGCGCATTTCAAAACGTGAACGGCTAACCAACTGGGAGGCTGATGTCCTGAAGGATAAACAGAAACAATATGCTGCCACAGATGCCTGGGCGTGTGTCATGCTTTATGAAGAACTGCTCAGGTTGAAGGAAACAGGTGATTATGAACTGATAAAAATACCAGATAATGATGTACAAGCAGATACGGCTCAAGCGGGGTAAGGAAGAAAGTCTTCGACGTTTTCATCCATGGGTGTTCTCAGGTGCAATCCTTGGTGTCGATAATGGCATTGAGGAAGGCGAAGTAGTACGTGTAGTAACTGAAAAGGGCGATTTTGTCGCTGTTGGCCACTATCAGGAAGGTTCTATCGCTGTGCGCGTTCTGACCTTTTCTGACGTTGAAATCGACGATTCCTTTTGGCACTCCCGTCTCCAGTCTGCTCTTGATATGCGCTTGGCTATTGGTATTGCCGATAATCCCCAGAACAATACATACCGACTTGTACATGGTGAGGGTGACAATCTGCCTGGTCTCATCATTGATGTGTATGGTGAGACTGCCGTGATGCAGGCTCACAGTATTGGTATGCACTTCGCACGCAAACAGATAGCTAAGGCATTGGCCGATGTGATGCAGCAACGTGTCGAGAATATCTATTATAAGAGTGAAACAACGTTGCCATTTATGGCTAATAATGATATGACGGCAACGCCACATTTTGATACGGATGAGATATTGAAGAATGGCTTCTTGGTTGGTGGTAGCAAAGATAATATCGCCCTAGAAAACGGTTTGAAGTTCCGTGTTGACTGGCTGAAAGGCCAGAAGACAGGGTTCTTTGTTGATCAGCGCGAGAACCGCTCTTTGCTGGAGCGCTATGCTAAAGATAAACGCGTTCTTAATATGTTCTGCTATACTGGTGGCTTCTCGTTCTATGCAATGCGAGGTGGAGCAGAATTGGTACATAGCGTTGACAGTTCGGCTAAAGCTATCGATTTGACCAATGAGAATGTTGAGCTGAACTTCCCGGGCGACCATCGTCATGAGGCCTTCTGTGAGGATGCCTTCAAGTATTTGGAGAGAGCGGGGGCGAACTATAATCTCATTATTCTCGATCCTCCAGCTTTTGCCAAACATCGTGGTGCCCTGCACAATGCACTGAAGGGTTATACCCGTCTCAATCAGAAAGCTTTCGAGAAGATAGAGAAGGGTGGTATCCTGTTTACTTTCTCCTGCTCACAGGTCGTTACCAAAGACCATTTCCGTAATGCTGTCTTCACGGCTGCAGCATTAGCCAAACGGAAAGTGCGCATTCTTCACCAGTTACATCAGCCTGCTGATCATCCCATCAACATCTATCATCCTGAAGGTGAATATTTGAAGGGACTTGTGCTCTATGTGGAGTAAAGTTGATAAATACATCAAGAAGCATAATCTACTTAATTCCAACGATTTGCATATCGTTGCATTAAGTGGAGGTGCGGATAGCGTTGCGTTGCTGTTGCTCCTCGATGAAATGGGCTATTCTATTCATGCTGCCCATTGCAATTTTCATCTGCGTGGTGCTGAGTCAGATCGCGATGAGGCTTTCTGCGAATCACTTTGTGCTGAAAGAAACATTCCATTTCATCGGGTCCATTTTGATACGCACACGTATGCAGAACTGCATAAGGTGAGTATAGAGATGGCTGCCAGAGAGCTGCGCTACAAGTGGTTTGAGCAGTTACGAGAGGATATTGGGGCTGCCGACATTTGTGTAGCTCACCATCGTGATGACTCTGTAGAAACGATGCTCTTAAACTTGGTTAGAGGTACGGGCTTGCGTGGATTATGTGGTATCCGTCCTCGCAATGGCCATATTCTTCGTCCATTATTATGTGTTTCCAGGGCAGAAATTGAGGCGTATTTGATAGAGAAAGGCCAGCAATATGTTACTGATAGTACTAATCTTGAAGCGGATGTGCAGCGTAACAAGATTCGGTTGCAGGTGCTTCCTTTGTTGAAAACACTCAATCCTGCCGTTGCTGATAATATTTATCGTACAGCTGAAAATCTATTGGAAGCGCAAGCATTAATAGACGGCATTGTTGATGTTTATAAGGATTGTAATAGTCTTGATCTGAGAGAGTTGGAAAAGTATGGTTCAAGCAAATATATTGTTTTTGAATGGCTTAAGAAGTACGGTTTCAACGGAAGTCAGGTACAGCAAATAACCTCTGCTGAAACGGGCTCAATTTTTCATTCTCCTCTTGGTTATGATCTATTGGTAGATCGTGACAGGCTCATGGTAGAACCTGCCTTTATTAGCCAAAAACCTTGGGCTATTCCCGAAGAAGGAACGTTTATTTTAGATGAAAGACGTCGTTTTTCAGTGAGGAAAGCCCCCGTATATATCTCACAAGATCCCGATAAGGCTACGGTAGATGCCTCAAAAGTCGTATTTCCTCTGACCCTCAGAAGAGTTGAGAATGGCGACTGGATGATTCCCTATGGCATGAAAGGTCGCAAGTTGCTTAGCAATTTGATGACAGACCGTAAGATGTCTCTTTTTGAAAAGCGAAAGCAACTCGTTGTTGTTGATGCTCAGGGGGGTATTGTGTGGTTGGTTGGTATTCGAACTGATCAACGCGTCGCGGTTTCTGATAATACTGAAACAGTTTTAGAACTTTTTATCTCTGAAAGGTCTTCATAATCATTCTTTTTTTGTACCTTTGCGGTCAAATTGAGAAAAAATGCAGAAGATTCGATACTATATATTTTTGTTAGCTTGTCTATTAGCTTCAAATGTTGAGGCCCAAGACTTCTATGCACAGTGTGAGGATACGTGCTCTCATATTCATGGAATAGACCTCAGTCATTATCAGGGTGAAGTGTTTTGGGAACATATTGGCGACAATACACACATGGCGTATGTCTATTTGAAGGCTACAGAAGGTGGTGACCGTATTGATGCGACATTTGAACGCAATATTTTCATGGCTCATCAGCAGGGGCTGAAGGTTGGTAGCTATCACTTCTATCGTCCAAAGACCGATCAGCAAAGGCAGCTGTTGAACTTCCAGTCACAATGTATTCCTGAAGAGCAAGACCTGATTCCGATGATTGATGTAGAGAGTACTGGTGGACTATCTACCGATGTTTTCTGTGATTCTCTGTTCTATTTCCTGGATCTTGTAGAGGAAGCCTATCAGCAGAAACCCTTGATTTATACGGGACGTAACTTCTATAACAAGCATTTGCAGGGCAAGATTGACGATTACAAGATAATGATAGCTATGTATACTGAGGAGGAACCCGTGGTAGCCGACGATCGTGAGATTACGATGTGGCAATACACAGGTAAGGGAAATATTCCGGGCATCAGCGGCTATGTTGATAAGAGCCGCTTTATGGGGAATCACACCCTCAGGGAGATAAAATTCAAGCACTGGTAAGCAGTGCAACTATCATTTTTTCCTGTTGGATTCGTAAGATTCGAGTACGAGGGCACCATTCTTTCCGAGTGAACGGCAGTAGTCACGAATCTCGGCATCTGTCTGTTCGTCAATAAATCCCAGCTTACGTGAAATATTGAAAACTGCATCGATTTCATCGTGATGACACACCTTGTCGGTCGTCATCACCTCGATGAGACGGCGCAGATACTGGCTCTTTTCAACGAGACTTGTAGGATAGTTGTCCTTGATAGTCTCTGGATTGATTTTGAAGAGTTTCTGCAGCTTGTTGATAGAGATACCCTCATGACGGCAGATGTCGAGGATGATTTTGTTCTCGTCGAGCGAATAGTTACTGTCCGAGGCGCTGATGATAATCAGATCGCGCAGACGAGTGAGATCAGGATCTTTGCTCAGGTCTTTTTTGAAAAGGTTAAATAGTCCCATAGTCTTATTGTTTATTGGTTATTCTTCAATATGTGACATGCTGTGCGTAAAGTTACTGATGAAGCTTGAGATGGCCTCAGCAGGATAGTAGCTCAGATAGCGTGCTGATTGGCGTACATGCCACATCATAGCATCAGAGTCACTGGTACGCACAAAGATGCTCTTGCCCTGCGTGAAATACCAGTCGGCAGCTTTTTTCTCTGTGAGTTGGAAGATGTCATTCATGGCACGTTGTGTCGCCTTACTCGTGGCAGCATTGGTGAAACGAATCTCTTCGGGTTTGAAGTGGAAGAGTTCAACCAGTAGCGACCCTTCCAGGCGTACTATACGCTGCATGTCGAGTCGGCTGATCCACGTGCGCAGTACCTCATATTCGATGTGATCGCGTGTTGTACGCAGATAGACGCCTAACATAATGAGCTGTCGCAGGCTGATGCCTTGTGTGAGGATGTTGCGGGCGATGTGGATGAGTTGCAGCAGTAGGTTGAATGTAGGATCCTCAGAACCCGACTCCTCTGCCAGCTGTTGCAACTTATGATTCAGGATGGGGTTCGTCAGCTCTTGTTGTCCCAGTGTCTCACGTGTTTCCGTCCTGTCGTCGTCAAACTGCTTGCGTAACTCTGGACGCAACTGCAGGAAGAAGTCTTCGTCGCAGCGATGGATGCCATCGCGTATCCAGGGCGTGACGCCATGAATCTGTGCAATCTGATAGAGCTTGTTCCACTTCCACTGCGACATGGGTTCAATACGCTCAGGTGTTGTCGATGCCGAAGCGAAAGCTCCACAGCGGAGTAGGCGCATGAAGTTACGTTGAATGATGTCCATTATGAATAGCGTTTGGGATACCTTAATAATATAGAGAGTAATGCAGCGATACCGATAGCCAGCGGATAGTATAGATAGGGCAGGATACTGATAGGATTGATTCCTGCCAAACCGGCAGCCATCAGCAGCTGGGCGCCATAGGGTATGACGCCTTGCATCGCGCATGAGAACGTATCAAGAATAGATGCACACTTGCGGTTGTCAACCCCAAAGCGGTCGGCAATCTGTTTGGCGATACCGCCAACGGTGATGATAGCCACCGTATTGTTGGCTGTGCAGAGATCTACCATCGATACCAATGCTGCTACAGCCAGTTCCGCACCTCGTTTACTGTTGACATGGCGTGTCAGGCTGCGGATAATGGCATCGATGCCACCGTTATATTTGATGAGCTCCAGTAGTCCGCCTGCCATCATGGTGATAATAATCAGTTCGCCCATTCCAATTATGCCTGTTCCCATGGCTCCCAACCATCCGTAGACATCAAACGAGCCGTCCAGTATGCCAATACATCCTGTGAGCAGAATACCCAATGACAATACTGCCATCACGTTCATGCCGAAGATAGCGGTGACGAGGACCACTAGATAGGGTATAACCTTCAGGTAGGCCACATCGTTGACATGTTGTGGTGCGCTGATACCAGTGCCCATCAAGATGTAGACAATAAGGATGACCAGAGCTGCTGGCACGACAATGAATGAGTTGACGCGAAACTTATCGCTCAGTTTGCAACCCTGCGTCGATGTGGCTACGATGGTAGTATCCGATATAAACGAGAGGTTGTCGCCAAAGAACGAGCCTCCCACCACTACTGCCGTCATCAGGGGTATGCTGGCTCCCGTCTGTTCAGCAATACCAGCAGCAATAGGTGTCAGTGCTACGATGGTTCCCACACTGGTTCCCACACTGACGGATATGAAACAGGCTGCTAAGAACAGGCCTGCCAGCAACATTTGAGCAGGCAATAATGTCAGTGCCATATTCACCGTGGCATCAATGGCACCCATCGTTTTTGCGGTATGGGCAAAGGCGCCAGCCAAAATGAAAATCCAAATCATCAGCATCATCTGCCCAGTAGCAGCGCCTCGGCTGTAGATATCGATGCGATCACGCAACGGTATGCCACCACTGGTCACCACTGCATACATCGATGCCGCCATGAAAGCCACGGTGATGGGCACCTTGTAGAAGTCACCAGCAATGATGCTGGTGACTAAATACAGTATGATGAATACTGCCAGTGGAGATAATGCGATAATTCCTTTTTTCATTCTTTTCTTGATGACAGTCTCTTGCTACAGCGTGACGCCGTTCTTGAAGATAGCAATCTCGCGATAGCCGTTCTCCTCATTGCGGGCTTGCTCTCCAGAGGCTACTGTCAATACCTTATCTATAAATTCTGGCACCAGTTCTGGCATGGTACGTCCCTCTACCAACTGTCCTGCTGAGAAGTCTACCCAGTGGGGCTTGTTCTTGGCGAGAGTTGGGTTGGTAGCTATCTTCATGGTGGGCACGAAAGTACCAAAGGGCGTTCCGCGACCAGTCGTAAAGAGTACTATATGACAACCTGAAGAGGCGAGGGCAGTAGCTGCTACGAGGTCGTTGCCTGGAGCAGAGAGCAGGTTGAGACCGGTATGCTCCAATCGGTCACCATACTCCATAACACCGCTGACAGGAGCCTTACCACACTTTTGTGTACAGCCCAGCGCCTTGTCTTCCAACGTTGAGATGCCACCTGCCTTGTTGCCTGGAGAAGGATTCTCGCCAACGGGCTCGCCATGTGAGAGGAAGTAGTTCTTGAAATTATTGATCATTGATACCGTCTGCTCAAAGAGTTCCTTGTTCTCGCAGCGATTCATGAGGATAGTCTCGGCACCGAACATTTCAGGAACCTCTGTGAGTACGCTGGTACCACCTTGTGCCACCAGCCAGTCGCTGAACTCGCCGACCAACGGATTGGCGGTAATGCCACTGAAACCGTCACTGCCACCACACTTCAGACCTACACGCAGTTTGGAGACGCTAACAGTTTCGCGCTTGTCTTTCGAAGCCTTGTTGTAGAGGTCGCGAAGGATGGCCATACCAGCCTCCATCTCGTCGCCTTCAACACGCTGGGTCACCAAGAGCTTGATGCGGTCTTGGTCATAATCTCCCAACATGGCCATGAAGTCCTCGGGGATGTTATTCTCACAGCCAAGACTCAGCACCAGCACACCTCCTGCGTTGGGGTGCAGACAAATGTCGCGCAATACCTTACGGGTGTTCTCGTGGTCCTCTGAAAGCTGTGAGCAACCATAGTTGTGATGCCATGTCCAGATGGCGTCAATGTCTTTCTCGCCAGTCTCCTTGCGGAGTTGCTCTGCCAGTTTCTCAGCAATGCCATTGACACAACCTACGGTGGGCACAATCCAAATCTCGTTGCGTACACCGATGTCGCCATTCTTGCGGACGTAGCCTTTAAAGGTGCGTCCTTCGTTCTTGATGGAAAGTGGTTGGTCTACAGGAGCGTATGTGTACTCCAATGTTCCGCTCAGATTGGTCTTAAGATTATTCTCATTAACCCAGTCACCAGCCTTCAATGACACTTTGGCATGACCGATAGGATAACCGTACTTGATGATGTCATCGCCCTGGTTGACATCTTTGATGAGAACTTTGTGACCAGCAGGGGTGTCCTGATTCAACACGATGGTCTTGCCGTCGACCTCAATGATGTCGCCTTTGGCTTTTGGTGCCAGACATACGACAACGGAGTCGGCAGGATTGATTTTTAA
The DNA here is from genome assembly GCA_902799655.1 of uncultured Bacteroidales bacterium. GTDB lineage: Bacteria > Bacteroidota > Bacteroidia > Bacteroidales > Bacteroidaceae > Prevotella. The sequence continues at coordinate 12,630 of CADCBH010000012.1, read as the reverse complement.
GAATGTAGCTTGTTCCATAATATATTGTTTAGTAGATGATGATATTTATCCGATGTTCTTGCGACGATAGAAGTCGATATTCTCCTTGGTCAGCAGCTCGATGGGCATGTAGTTGACGGGTTCTACCTCTTTTTTCAGGATAATGGCATTGAAGAGTGAGTCGATGCAGGCATAGCCTTGCATGAAGGCGTGCTGTGCGATAAGGAACGAGATGCTGCCCTGTCTCACGCATTCTGCATTCTTAGGCACCATGTCGTAGCCCATAATCTGGATGTTTCGACGATTGCTGCGCAACAGGTATTCACCTACGAGATGTGCCTTTGAGTTGAATGTGATACAGTGGTGTACCAGCGGGTGCTCGTTGAAGAACTTCTCCAGGATACCGTCGTAGCTGTCGCGGCGCTCGTCGAGCGAAAGGTTAACCTCATGGATAACGACGTTGGGAAAGTGGTCGTGCATGTAATGACGGAATCCCGTCTCGCGGTTTTCCTGCTGTTTCGAGGCCACATTACCATTGCGCATTTGCTTCATCAGCATAATCTCCTTTTCGCGTGGCGCTAGCATCATGAGCATGCGGGCTGCAAAATAGCCGCTTGAGAACGAATCCTGTCCGAAGAAGGTCAGGGGTTTCAGGTCTGGCATGTAGGAGTCGAGCAAGATGAAGGGGATGTTCTGCTCGTGCATGATGTTGGCGAAACGTGTGGTGACATCGAGCTGTGACGGTACCACGACGACACCATCGGGCTGCTGCTTGATGACGTCACTCATCGCCTTGGAAAAGGTGTCGACGGAGAAACGGTTGTAGTAGACCACTTTTTTCGACACGCTGAAGTCGCGAAAATGATCGCAGGCTGTCTGGGCGCCCTCCTCAATCTCCTCCCAGTATGCTTCCGATTCGTGTTTGGGAAGTACGCAGAAGAAGGTGTACGACTTGTTGTAGGCGAGGGCAGAGGCGTAACGGTTGGGCTGATAGTCCATCTCTTCCAGCGCCTTTTTGACCTTTTCCAAAGCCTTTGGCGACACGTTAGGACGCTCGTGGAGCACACGGTCAACCGTACCCACGCTGACCCCTGCGCGCTCCGCAATATCCTTGATTCTAATCTTTCCTGTATCCATAATCTCTGCAAAGGTAATGAAAAAAAATGATACGACGTACAAATCTTGCATATTTTTCTTCTGGTAAACGTTTACGAGGTTTTATTGAAGTTTTTCCCTCTTATTTTTTGTCGTTCGGAAAAATAATAGTAACTTTGCAATCAAAATTTCTAAACATCTTTTAAATGTAATACTAAAACAAATGGCAAAGATTGTAACTTTAGGTGAGATCATGCTCCGCCTGTCGCCCATGGGCAACGATCGTTTTATTCAGAGTGAGTCATTCCGCATCATCCCTGGTGGTGGTGAGGCTAACGTTGCTGTCAGCGTGGCAAACTATGGCCACGAGGCTTATTTCGTATCCAAGCTGCCCAAGCATGAGATTGGTCAGATTGCTGTTAATGCTCTGCGTCGTTATGGTGTCAACACCCAGTTCATTGCTCGTGGTGGTGACCGTGTAGGTCTGTATTATGCTGAGACGGGTGCTTCTATGCGTCCTTCTAAGGTGATTTACGACCGCGCTCATTCTTCTATCGCTGAGGCTGATCCTTCAGACTTTGATTTCGATGCTATCATGGAGGGTGCTGCCTGGTTCCACTGGAGTGGTATCACACCTGCCATCTCTGACAAGGCTGCTGAGTTGACCAAGCTCGCCTGTGAGGCTGCCAAGCGTCATGGCGTGACGGTATCTGTCGACCTGAATTTCCGCAAGAAGCTGTGGACTTCAGAGAAGGCTATCAGCATCATGCGTCCTCTGATGCAGTATGTTGATGTCTGCATTGGTAATGAGGAAGACGCTGAGCTCTGCCTTGGTTTTAAGCCCGATGCCGATGTCGAGGGTGGTCAGACAGATGCTGCCGGTTACGAGGGCATCTTCAAGCAGATGCGTGAGGAGTTTGGCTTCAAGTATGTGGTTTCTACCCTGCGTGAAAGCTTCTCTGCAACCTTCAATGGTTGGAAGGCTCTGATCTATGATGGCAAGGAGTTCTATCAGTCTAAGCGTTACGAGATTAATCCTATCATCGACCGTGTTGGTGGTGGCGACTCTTTCTCTGGTGGTCTGATTCATGGTCTGCTGACCAAGCCTACTCAGGGCGAGGCTCTTGAGTTTGCTGTGGCTGCTTCTGCTCTGAAGCACACTATCAATGGTGACTTCAACCTGGTAGGTGTCGATGAGGTTGAGAGCCTGGCTGGTGGTAATGCTAACGGTCGCGTTCAGAGATAATTGAAAATTGACAATTAAGAATTATGGCAAAATTTGATAAGTTTCAGGTGATGGCAAAGATTGCCGAGGCACCTATGGTTCCAGTGTTCTATCACAAGGACGTTGAAGTTTGCAAAAACGTCATCAAGGCCTGCTACGAGGGTGGCGTACGTGCTTTCGAGTTTACCAATCGTGGTGACTTTGCCCACGAGGTGTTTGGCGAACTTTCAAAGTGGGTTAACACAGAATGTCCTGAGCTGGCTCTGGGTATTGGTTCTGTCGTTGATGCCCCCACAGCAGCACTGTACATCCAGTTGGGTGCCAACTTCGTGGTTGGTCCTCTGTTTAACCCCGATATCGCTATCGTTTGCAACCGTCGTTGTGTAACCTACTGCCCAGGCTGTCTGACACCTTCTGAGATTGGTAAGGCACAGGAGGTAGGCTGCGACTTCACCAAGGTGTTCCCTGGCGACGTGGTAGGTCCAAACCTCATCAAGGGTCTCATGGCTCCGATGCCCTGGTCAAAGATTATGGTGACTGGTGGTGTCGCACCTGAGGAGGAGAACCTTACCAAGTGGTTCAAGGCTGGCGTCTTCTGCGTAGGCATGGGCTCTAAGCTCTTCCCCTCTGATAAGGTGAAGGCTGGCGATTGGCAGTATGTAACCGATAAGTGCAAGGAGGCACTCGGTTATGTGGCAAAGGCTCGCGCTTAGTACCGCTATCATTATTTTACTCTCAGCTTGCTCACCGTCTGATAAGGCAGCGGTGGACAAGCTGAATTCTCTTTCCTATGCCTATCATTACCGTAACATCGATTCTACCGAGGTTTATGCCCGTCAGGCTTACGAACAGTCTTCCTTTGACGACGGACGTGCTGAGGCGCTCAACAACCTTGCCTTTGTCTCGATGGTACGCATGGATTACAAGAAAGCCGAGCAGCAGTTGAACGAGGCGCTGATGCTCACCGACAACCAGATAGAATTGTTTATCACCGAGGTCCAGCTGATGCGTCTTTGTCAGCGTCGCAGCGACAATCGTGCTTTCTATGAACACCGAGAACGGGCGCTGACGCACCAGAATCGTATTCGCGAGGAGCGCCAGGAACTGCCCGATCGATTGCAGTCGCGCTTAGCCTATGCCGAGTCAGAGTTGGCCATTGTCAACTCTACCTATTATTACTATGTAGGTTTGGAGCGCCAGTCGATAGAAGCCATCCAGATGCTGGATATTGATATGACACGTCGTGATACGGCTCAGTATCTGAACTACCTCTACAATGTAGGTGCTGGAGGCATCCTCACTGAAGGAACACCCGAGGAAATCAGCAACGACGAACTGGAGATGTTGCAGCGCTGCCGTAAGATGGCGGCCCGTGGTGGCTATGTCTATTTCGAAGCCCAGGCGCTGGAGGGTATAGCCGACCATCTGGGCGAGCCAGAATATGCTGATAGTGCCTTGCAGTTGTTTACCGCCTATGGTGATGTCTATCAGATAGCTGGTGCCTACCGTACACTGGCCTCCTGCTATCATGCGATGGGCGACGACTCTCGTGCGTTGGACTATCTGAATATGGCACTGGCCAATGAGCGCATCAATCAGGCTCCCGACCTGGTGGCCAGTATCCGTGAACAGCTGTCGGTAGCCTATTCAGCTGTTGACGATAAGGAGCAGAGCGACTACAATCGCAATATCTATATCGACCTGCAGGAACAGACACGCCAGGATCGTGAGCTGGAGGCTCGCGCTGGTATTCTGGATCATGCCGTTACCCAGCTCAACTGGATGATTCTGGCTGTGCTCATTGCCATCCTGCTATTGTTGTTCATGCTATGGCTCTTCAACAGGCTCAACCATCAGCAGAAAGAGGATCATGCCCTCGACGACCTTCTGGAACAGAAAAACGAGGAGGTTGCTGTTGCCCGTCTGCATGTAGAGCGCAATGAGCGGCGCCATCTGGAGCAGCGCGCCAAGGTTTCGCTGGCCATGAGTATCCTGCCTCTCATTGATCGCATCATCTATACCATCAACCATCCCCCCATTGACGATGAGTATATCCGTGAACTTACCGATAATATCAATGAGCAGAACGAACTGCTGACAGAGTGGATTCAGTTGCGCCAGGGCGAACTGAACCTGCATATCGAGAGTTTCCCCCTTCAGCCGCTCTTCGATATCGTGGCTCGCGGCAAGGCCAGTTTCATGCTGAAGGACGTCCATTTGGAAGTAGAACCTACGAAGGCAACAGTCAAGGCAGACAAGGTGCTGACGCTCTTCATGCTGAACACGCTGGCAGACAATGCCCGCAAGTTCACTCCCCAGAACGGTAAGGTCAGCATCTATGCTCAGGAAGCGCCCGACTATGTGGAGATTTCCGTCTCTGATACCGGTTGTGGCATCCCTGAAGACGAAATGCCTCATATCTTTGACCATAAGGTGTCGCAAGGTCATGGCTTTGGTCTCTTGAATTGTAAGGGTATCATCGAGAAATACCGCAAGGTGAGCCAGCTGTTCTCTGTCTGTTCTCTGCAGGCAGAGAGCGAACAGGGTAGGGGCAGCCGCTTCTTCTTTCGCCTGCCCAAGGGCGTCCAGCGCCTCGTCCTGATTATTCTATTATCAATTGTCAATTGTCAACTGTCAATTGTCAACGCACAAAGTTCGTTGGATAGTGCCCACGTCTATGCCGACTCCGCCTACTTCTCCAATGTCAATGGCACCTATGCCCGTACGTTGCTCTTTGCCGATTCCTGTCTGGCGAGTCTCAACCACTACTATCGTGAGCGCCATCCCAAGGGCAACCTGCTGTTGACAGTCAACGGTGATGCCGGTAGTGCTGCTGACATCCACTGGTTCCATGAGGGTGTGGAGACCAACTACCAGATCATTCTCGATGTGCGCAACGAGGTGGCGGTGGCTGCTTTGGCGCTTCACCAGTGGTCGCTTTATGCCTATAATAATAAGGTATATACACAACTGTTCAAGGAGATGAGTGCCGATGCTACCCTTGCAGACTACTGCCGTACTATGCAGCAGTCTCAGCAGAACAAGCACATTGCTGTCATCCTGTTGCTGGTATTGCTGGTACTCATCGTGCCTGCGTATTATCTCATTTATTACCGCCACCGCCTGTATCAGCGTTTCCGCCTGGAGCGCATGCAGCAGACCAACATCGAGCTGGCTGACGATGAGTTGCATCGTGCCGAACTCGAGGATGCCAACCTGCACGTGGCCAACAGTGTGCTCGACAACTGCCTGTCAACGCTGAAGCACGAGACGATGTACTATCCCTCGCGCATCCGCCAGCTGATAGATGCCGATGACCTGCAGTCGCTTACCGAGGTGACCAGCTACTATCGCGACCTCTACAGCATCCTGATTCAGCAGGCCATTGCGCAGGTGGAACATATCAAGCTCCATGTGCGCCCCGTCGATTTCTATGGACAGAAGGTGCTGGGTGACGAGAACCTGTTGCGCTATCTCTTCGAACTGCTGAAGGGTCAGATTAGCTCAGAAACCAAGAATGACAAGTATGTAACATATACAATCAGTCATGCTGAGACACTCGCACCCATCTCCTGGCTGCTATGTCGTCAGATTGTGCGCGATCATGGCGAGGCTACCAACTGCCGAGGCTGTGGCATCGTTGTCGAACAAGAACATGTTATCATAACACTACCGCGATATAATGGAAAACTTTAAACTTATTATCGTCGAGGATGTGCCCCTCGAACTCAAAGGCACAGAAGGTATTATCCGTAACGAGATTCCAGAGGCTGAGGTCATTGGTACAGCTGACAATGAGTCCAGCTATTGGCGCCTTATCAAACAGCAGCAGCCCGACCTCGTACTGCTCGACTTGGGACTGGGCGGCTCTACCACCGTTGGCGTTGAAATCTGTCGCCAGACCAAGGAACTGTATAAGCAGGTCAAGATTCTGATCTTCACTGGTGAGATACTGAATGAGAAGTTGTGGGTCGATGTGCTCGATGCTGGCGCTGACGGTATCATCCTGAAGAGTGGCGAACTGCTGACTCGTCGCGATGTGATGGCGGTGATGGAAGGCAAGCAACTGGTATTCAACGAACCCATCCTGCAGAAGATTGTCGAGCGCTTCAAGCATGCCGTCTCTTCACAGTTGGCACGACAGGAGGCGCTGATCAACTACGAGATTGACGAATACGACGAGCGTTTCCTGCGCCACCTAGCCTTGGGTTTCACCAAGGAGCAGATTACGGGTCTTCGTGGTATGCCTTTTGGCGTGAAGAGCCTGGAAAAGCGCCAGAACGAGTTGGTCAAGAAACTGTTCCCTGGTGGCGAGAGCGTCAATGCAACCCGTCTGGTGGTGCGTGCCCTTGAGCTGCGTATTCTGGATATCGACAACCTAGAGCCCGATATGGAATGAAACGTTGGTTGGCACATATCGCGATGCTGTTGCTGGTAGGACAATTGTTGCTCCTGCTGGTATCGTGGCTGCTGAGCGCAGTATTCCCCGTCAGCGGTATTCACTCGCTGCTCTCGGGCGAAGGCCTTCGCTGGTTCTTTGGCAGCTTTGCCGATATGCTGGCTACGCCCGTGCTCGTATGGATATTGCTGCTGTCGATGGGCTACGGCATGCTGCGCCGTTGTGGCGCGCTCAGCTATCGAGGCTCGTTCCGTGAGCGCAGGGCCCGTGCGATGACCCTGTTGCTGCTAGTGATGTATGTTGGTGTGATCTTGTTGCTGACAGTAGCCCCGCATGCCATCCTGCTCTCTGCTACCGGACAGTTGTGGCCATCGCCATTCTCTCGCGCCTTGGTGCCCATCATCGCCTTTGCTACCATCACGCTATGTGCTTTCTATGGCATTATCGCAGGCTATCTCGATACCCTCTCCGATGTTTACGATGCTGCACTCTATGGCATCCGCCTTGCTGCCCCCATATTGCTTTTCTATCTATTGCTGACCCAGCTGTATCTGTCGTTCTGGTATAGCTTAGGTCAGGTGCTTATTTAAGACTATCTTATGAAGAAAATGATTGCTCTCGTTGCCTCCCTGCTCATCATGACTTGGGCATGCGACAACCATACTAACCAAGCTAATACCGGTTCTCAGACTGGTACTGAGAAGAACGGCACTATCGACTGGGGTGATTCTGCCCTCAAATTCTACGATAGACTGGCATACTATTATAACAACAACATCCACGATACGCTTGAGATGCTGGTGCCCGATTTGCTCGAACTCTGTCGTGAGCACGAACTATGGCCCGACTATTACGAAACGTGGATGCTGCTCGACCAGGACTATATCTTCAGTGGTGAGATCAGCAAAGCCGTCGAGTTGACCCAGCAGATTCATGACGATGCCACCAAGCGCAAAAACAAATACGGACTCACTGTTGCCGAATTCCTGAAAGGACTGGCCTATGATGTCCAGAAAAACCTTGAGGAGTCGATGCATAGCTTCGAACGGGCGCTCTATAGCTATCCCTCTGATGCCAAACCCTTCCTGAAGAACTCCATCTACGTCTACTATACCAGCCAGATGAAGCACCAGAAGGATACGATGAAGATGCGCAAAAAGCTTGACGAATGGTATGCCTATATCGACCAATACCGCAAGGACACAACGATACCTTCCAGACAGATGGACAACTGGCTATACTACTATCATCACGCCAGCTATCTGTATTGCAGACTTGTTAAGGATTTTGACAAGGCTTCCCAGCATATCGACTCTATCGTTTACCATATCTCGAATACCGGTTGGTCACAGGTGACTCGCAACGAGGTGGCAGGCTTCCGTACGCAGATGGCTATCGAACGTGGCAACTACGAGGAGGCGCTGAGACTGAACGATAAGCAGATTCCGCTGGCGAAGGCTCTCGATATCAATGCCTACTCTGAAATCCTGATGCAACGGTCTATCATCCTCTCGAAACTCGGTCGTTGGAAAGAGGCGTATGAGTATCTTTCCACCAACCACGATTTGGTCGATTCGCTCACTCAGGTAGAGACACGCCAGCAGCTCAACGAGATGAACAAACGTTTTGAGGTCGATGAGTTGAAGATGCAGGCAGAACGCGAACACATGGCGAGCGAGCGTCAGCGAATGTATATGATTTTCGTTATTGTTGCCATCATCGTTATCGCTGTTGTAACCACCATTATTCTCCGTCTGCGTGCCACCAGGCGACTGGCTGTGATCAAGGCTGAGCAGGAACGTTTGGAGAGTGAGCTGCGCATTGCCCGCAATATCCAGATGTCGATGGTGCCAGCCCACTTCCCCTGCAGGGACGGTCTCGATATGTATGCCTCGATGACACCAGCCCGGGAGGTTGGTGGCGACCTCTATGGCTACGAACTGGCAGATGACCACCTCTACTTCTGTGTGGGCGATGTCAGTGGCAAGGGAGTTCCAGCCTCTCTCGTTATGGCCCAGGCAACACGACTGTTCCAGACGATGGCTAAGCAGGGCATGCAGCCTGCTGATATCTGTAACAGCATGAATCAGGCGCTCTCTGGCGACGATAATAATAATGGTATGTTTGTCACGTTCTTCCTCGGACTCATCGACCTGAAGACAGGTCACCTGTCGTTCTGTAATGCAGGACATAATCCGCCTGTCATTGGTGGCGACGATGCCCACGGCAGTTTCCTGCAGATGGAGTCCAACGCACCTCTTGGTCTGTGGCCAGAGCTGCAGTATGTTGGCGAGGAGATTGACACCATCAAGGGCCGTCCGCTATTCATCTACTCCGATGGTCTCAACGAAGCTGAGAACCAGCAGCAGGAGCAGTTTGGCGACGACCGCCTGCTTGCCATTCTGCGCGATACGCACTATGAGTCCTCAAAACAAGTCATTGAGACCCTCACCGCCGCTGTTGAAGAACACCGCGATGGCGCAGATTCCAATGACGATATGACGATGATGTGTATTCGTGTGGCGTCTTGATAAGATCACATCTTGAATAAAAGACCGCTCAGGAATCTGAACTAGATTTGTACCTTTGCATGGAGAAAGAGAAAGGAAATATCCAAATGAAGAAAGCAATAGTAATTGGTGCATCGTCGGGCATCGGCATGGAGGTGGCTCGTCTGCTGTTGAAACAAAACTGGAAAGTGGGTGTTGCGGCACGAAGAGTCGACTTGCTGAAGACTATTGGTGATGTGGAAACGAAACAGATTGATGTGACTAACCCTGAGGCTACACAGCAGTTGAAACACCTGATAGATAGGGTAGGAGGTATGGATCTTTTTTTCTATGCTTCTGGCATCGGCAAGCAGAACCGAGAGCTGAAAGAGGATATCGAACTTGCTATCGTCGAGACGAATGCTGTAGGCTTTACAAGGATGATAGGTGAAGCATACCGTTTCTTTGCACAACAAGGACATGGTCATATTGCGGCTATCTCGTCTATTGCTGGAACTAAGGGTCTTGGCCCAGCACCGTCATATTCAGCAACGAAAGCGATGCAGAATGTTTATCTGCAGGCACTTGAGCAACAGGCTAACGCACGGGGCTTGGATATCTGTTTTACGGATATCCGTCCGGGCTTCGTTGACACAGCCTTACTTGACGGGGATTTCAAATATCCCATGATGCTGAAAGCAGAGGCTGTGGCAAAAGAGATAGTACATGCAATTAATCGCAAACAGCATGTTCGCGTCATCGACTGGAGATACCGCATCTTGACAGCCTTGTGGCGACGCATACCCAAGTGCATCTGGAGACACTTGAAATTATAGCAACGAGTACTACAATCTCGATGACATGATGGGTCATCTTATTTTTAATTCATCTTCGTCATGTGATACCCCATACGCTTCAATTGCATGGCGACTCCCATTAGGTAAAGCTGGTGCAGGCAGGCGACGTAACCATTGAATGCTTCCTTCGTCCCAGGTTCGAGACGTTGGTGCATCAAGGCATTATAGACCCGCGAGGCACACTCGCCAGTTACTTTCTCTAGAACAGTATAGTCCACGCCCTGCAACAGCAGCACCTCTTCGCGAATGTATTCGTCCATCGCGTCGTAGCCCCGCTTGTCGCGTAGATAGGCGTAGAGGTCTTCGATCTTTGAATATATCTCCCATTCCGTGTCCCACATCTTTGCTACAGCCATGCCGATATACATCATCCAGCCGAGCGAGGCCGAAGGGAAGTCCTGAAACTCGCGGATGCCATCGGGGATGTAGGCCTTGGCTATCTCTTCCCATTTATCCTCCACATCAGGACACTCCGGCATCCGTTTGTCCACCTCCTTTATGCTCAGCAGGAACTGATGCAGGTCCTTGCGTAGTGTATCTTCAAAATTCTCCATATTCGTTATAGCATCTTTTCAAGTATCTCCACAGCCTTGGTGATGTCCTCCTGAAACCGTTTGTGGTCACGGAGAAAGTCGGCCCTGCCACCACTGATGGTATCATACAGTTCCTGGCTCATGTTATTGGCATAGTCGGAAATGGCCAACTCTATGTCATCCTTCTGCCAGTCGAGCGTCGAATGAACAAAGATGCGCTGCTTCTGATGCAGGAAACTGTAGGCTGTCTCGATACTATCTTTTGTTATCATCTTGTTACTGCGTCGTATCCTATCGGACGGAACTGCTTCTGCTTCTCGCTGTACACAAATCCATACCCGAACAGGTAGTTCTTTATCACTTTCGGCTCTGTGCCGAAGTTGTAGCACAATGATTCCAGCGTGTCAAACTCCTCGTCTCTCAGAAGCATGTTCACACTCGAAACCAGTATCGCAGGATCTTTCGGCAGGTAGTCCATATCACAATTCTTATGCAGTTTCTTTGGAGGTGGAGCACGCAAGATGAAGTGATGGAGCAGCGAGAGCAAAGCATAAAGAATCGGCTATCTGAATTGTTTGAAGTCCAGACTGCCCTTGGTATCGAGAATGTTCATCTCGCAACCCATCAGCAGACGTATGCCATAATTTTTCTCATTTATCTATGATTTCATTCGGCGGAGTGATTACCGGCTTGCCGTTCTTGTCTAGCAGAGGAGTGAGTCCACCTGCATAGCCGTCTACTACAAACATATAATTCACACCTGTTTCTGCATCAATGATGATGCTAACTTGCTTCAATAATCCACCCTGTTGCTTCTCCCAGACGAATCTTTTGTTCTTTGCCATATTCTTTCTTTGTTAATTCTCCACAAAGATACTATTTTCATGGATTTGTTGAGTCAATCTCGCTACTTTTTTATGTCTTTTTATGAATATCACATTTTTAAAACATATTAAATCTGGGTGTAAAGATAAGAAAAATCCGTGAATAATTGCTACCTTTGTGCCAGGTTTTAACAAAATAGTTGAGAATTATCAGGAAATGAAAAAGATTTTGACTTGTTTATTTGCTGCACTTGGGCTGACTACTGCCTGTGGCCAGCAGAACTTTGAAAACATGGAAGTAAAGGAGTTTGCCGAACTGATTGCAGACCCTGAAGTGGTAATCCTCGATGTACGCAAGGCCGATGAATTTGCCGAAGGGCATATTAAGGGAGCCATTCTTATCGACCAGTTCCAAAGCAACTTCGTGGAACAGGCCCAGGCTAAGCTGCCGAAAGAAAAGACTATCGCCATCTACTGCCGCAGTGGTCGCCGCTCAGCCAATGCAGCAGGTAAGTTGGCAGATGTAGGCTATAAGTGCGTAAACCTCAAAGGTGGCATCATTGCTTGGAAAGAGGCAAATATGCCCGTGATTAATGAAGAATAGGCTATGGCATATATGAACAAATACCAGTCAGATGACTATCGGCGTGACGAGCTCATCCGCATCATCGAACACTCCGTAGAGAAGTTGACTCTTCAGGAACTGGAGGCACTGTATTATGACATGACGACGAAATCATATATTAACGACTGAATGCATGACACTACGAGTAGTATCTGGAATCTCAGTTATAACGGGAATCGGATGGCTATTTTTATCATCCATAAGAACTTGAAAAACAAAAAAGAGAGGTGAAAAACCTCTCTTTTGTACACCCGCAGGATTATGAACCTATACTGATTATCAATAAGTTATAGACAAATGTCTTACTAATTGTACTCGGTAAGGCAAATCCCTTGTGAGCCTGTTTTCTTACTATTTTGCGACTATCCGTCTACTTCTCTAAGTAGAATCACCTCAACCATATATTAGTTAGATGATTTGTTACTGCAAAGATACCACTTTTTCTTCTTACTACCAAACTTTGAACCTAATTTTTTTAGGTGTTGTTCATTATTTCCTTTTTTTATTTGTAAATGATAACGCAAAAGTATACCAACAAATAATTTAAAAGTATACCAGTCCAAAAGAGCGCTGCAAATATACAAAGAGTTGGTTATACATTACT
>CADCBH010000011.1 GCA_902799655.1 uncultured Bacteroidales bacterium | reverse complement strand
CATGTTGAAGATAGGAGACCGCTATCTCTGTATCTATGGTGCTACAGGTGGTGGCCTCTTTGGTGGTCATAATGGCCGTATCCTCACCATGTGGAACAAAACCCTCGATCCGAAATCGCCTGATTTCAAGTGGACAACAGCCATTGAGGTGGCTTCGTCTGACGGTATGGAGGACTGTGATGCCATTGACCCCTGTCTGCTGCTCGATCCTACCACAGGTCGCCTGTGGGCAACCTATGGTACCTATTTTGGTAATATCCGCCTCATTGAACTCGACCCGAAGACCGGTGAGCGCGTCAAAGGCAATGTAGAGAAGGATGTTGCCATCGACTGTGAGGCCAGCGCCTTGATGTATAAGGATGGCTGGTATTATCTGCTGGGTACTCATGGTACTTGCTGCGATGGTGTCAACTCGACCTATAATATCATTGTAGGCCGGTCACGCTCTGTGGAGGGTCCCTATGTAGATAATGTCGGACGTGACATGTTCCATGGTGGTGGCCGTATGGTCATCGCTGCAGGTGACCGTGCCACAGGTGCCGGACACTTTGGCCGTTACATCATCGACGAAGGTGTCGAGGTGATGTCATTCCACTGGGAGGCAGACTTTGATATGGGTGGCCGTAGCGTCCTTGCCGTCCGTCCTATCCTCTGGAAAAACGGCTGGCCTGTTGCCGGTGAGCGCTTTTGGAGATGGCAGTCGACTTTGTTCGTATGCAGCAGGAACGTCAGGGGTGGTTTAATCGCAATCAGCCACTGCCGCCTGCCAAACCCATTGCTAACCAAAAATTGGAGGATGTCATCAGCACATGGCCTGCTGCCGATGTTTCCGTAGGTGTCCGTTGCAGCGACTATATGTTCCGTCCTCACCAGCGTTGGGATATTACACCTGTGGAGAAAGCTGGCGGCTATCTGACCAGTCCTTATTACAAGATTACCATTGCCGGTACAGAACGTGCCCTGACGGCTACTGCTAACAAAGAACTTGCTGCTGTGGCGTATCATGGCGGTGATGAGCAGCTCTGGCGTATCGAACAACTGACAGACGGCACTTACCGTATCATGCCTAAGCAGATTCCTGGCATGGAGGGCATCAACACACGCTATTGCCTCTATTCGGCTGCCGACAGTACACCGACACTGGCCGTCTATGACTTTAGCAGTGACAACTCAAAATGGAATCTCCGAAATCACTAATCAAACATAATCATGAAACGACTTCTATTATCTTACCTCTTACCTCTCACTTCTTCATTCTGTCTGGCACAGAACCCCTTCGTGCAGACATGGTTTACCAGTGACCCCGCACCAATGGTACATAATGGTACCATGTATGTCTATACAGGTCATGACGAGGACAATGCCGACTTCTTCTGGATGCAGGAGTGGCGTGTCTATTCCACTCAGGATATGGTAAACTGGCAGGACCATGGCTCGCCACTGGCTTTGGAGAGTTTCTCATGGGCAGATGACCGTGCTTGGGCTTCACAGACTATCGAGCGTGATGGCAAGTTCTATTGGTATATTTGTGCTCATTCGAAGCTATCGAACGGCATGGCTATCGGTGTGGCTGTCAGTGACTCGCCTACGGGTCCCTTCCATGATGCCATAGGAAAGCCGCTCTTTGAGAACGGCTCATGGGATCATATCGACCCGACGGTGATGATTGACGATGACGGTCAGGCATGGCTGATGTGGGGTAACCCGCAGTGTTATTACCTGAAGCTGAATCGCGACATGATATCGTATAGTGGTGAGTTGGGCCGTCTCGACATGACGGAAGAGGCCTTTGGCGGTCCCATCATGAGCAAGCGTGAGAAAGGCAAGAAATATAAGGACTCGTATGTGGAGGGTCCTTGGCTCAAAAAAGTTGATAGTTCAAAGTTCAAAGTTGAAAGTTCAAAGGTCTATCAGTTGCTCTATGCCGCCGGTGGTGTTCCTGAGCATATCAGCTATAGCACGGCACCGCACCCCACAGGTCCCTGGACCTATGCTGGTGAGATTATGCCGCTGAGCGATACGAAGTCGTTTACGAACCACTGTGGTGTGGCCGATTATAAGGGGCATAGCTATTTCTTCTACCATACTGGAAAGTTGCCCGGAGGTGGCGGCTTTGGCCGTAGTGTGGCTGTAGAGGAGTTTAAATACAATGCTGACGGCAGTTTCCCTACCATCCTGCCTACCGACGAAGGCGTGAAGCCCATTGCTAAGTTCGACCCCTATCGTAAGGTGGAGGCTGAGACGATGGCCTTCTCAAAAGGTGTGAAGACCGAAGAGAATGAAGAGGTGGGTGTGTATGTCACCGATATCCATAATGGTGACTATATCAAGTTACAGAATGTGCACCTCTGTTATAAGACGCCGCGTACCTTTACTGCCCGGGTGGCCAGTGGTTTGCGTGGTGGTCAGATAGAGATTCGTCTGGATAGCCTAGCAGGAAAACTCCTTGGCACTGTGGATGTTCCTGGTACTGGTGGTTGGGAGAAGTGGCAGACGATTACTACCGACTTGGCTGCCCTTGACAGCTATCCTTCCCGTCTGCATACCCGTGACCTCTATCTGGTTTTCAAGGGACGTAAGGGTCCGAAGCTCTTCAACTTCGACTGGTGGGAGATGAAGGGCATGGAGCAGGTCAACATGCCGTTGTTCCAGACCAAATACACGGCTGACCCCTCACCTTTGGTGGTGGGCGACACCTTATTCTTATATACATCGCACGACGCCTCACCTGAGGATATCCCTGATGAGAACGAGAAGTCGTCAGCGGGTTTCTTTATGTACGACTGGCTGTTGTGGTCAACCACTGATATGGTCAACTGGACTGAGCACGGTGCTGTGGCCTCACTGAAGGATTTCTCGTGGCGCTCTCGTGAGAATGGTGCTTGGGCTATCCAGACCGTCGAACGCAATGGTAAGTATTACCTCTATGCTCCCCTGCATGGACATGGTATTGGTGTATTGGTGGCTGACTCGCCCTATGGACCTTTTAAGGATCCTCTCGGCAAACCGCTGGTTTGGGATCAGTCGAACTGGTACGACATAGATCCTTCGGTCTATACCGATGATGACGGTCAAGCTTATATGTATTGGGGCAATCCTCATACCTTCTGGGCTAAATTGGGTGATGACATGATTTCATTGAAAAGCAAAGTCACCAAGTTGCCGCATATCCCCAATTATCAGGAGGGTCCATGGTTCTACAAAAGAAAGACCCCCCTGTCATCCCCCGAGGGGGACACAAAATCTCAACCGAATATAAAAGCCCCCTCGGGGGCCGTAGGGGGTTACTATTTGGCTTTTGCTTCGACCTGCTGTCCGGAGGCATTGGGCTATGCTATGAGTGACTCACCCACGGGTCCGTGGGAGTGGAAGGGCTATATCATGAAGCCGACGCAGCGCGACCGTGGCAATCATCCGGGCATCTGCGACTTCAAAGGTCATAGCTATGTCTTTGGCCAGAACTACGACCTGATGCATCTGGACACCTATGTGCATCATGAGCGTCGCAGCGTATCGGCTACCGAGATGACCTATAATGCCGATGGTACCATTCAGGAGGTTCCTTACTGGATGGATCAGCAACCCATGAAACAGCTGCATTGGCTCAATCCTTACCAGCGCGTTGAGGCTGAGACAATGGCGTGGGGCTATGGCTTGAAGTCGGCGAAGATGGGTATCCCCAATACTGGTATTGTTAAAGACATGCCAGCGTCTACCGGCAAGCGTAATATGTATATCTTTGATATCAATGATGGTGAGTATATCCGTCTGCGTGGTGTTGACTTCGGCAAGGGTGCCAAACAGTTCAGTATTATTGCTGCCGCTGCTGCCCAGGCAGGTTGTACTATCACATTGCGTCTGGATAGTGTGAAGGGTGATGCCATCGGTACGGCAAACATTAAGAGTACGGGTTCTGCTGAGAAGTACAAGGCTTTTACCGCTAAGGTCAGTGGCGCCAGTGGTGTGCATGACCTCTACCTCTGCTTCAGCAAGGCACAAGGCGATGTCCGTCTCGATTATTGGCAATTTAAGTAATAACTAACTATGAAGAAAACTGTATTATCAACATTCATTCTGTGCTTGGCTACTCTGGGAGTCATGGCACAGAACCCTTATCTTCCCTTGTGGGAGCATCTGCCTGATGGCGAGCCCCGCGTATTTGAAGATCCTGACCAGCCTGGGAAGTATCGTGCCTACATCATTGGTTCGCACGACGTGACCAATACCGCTTACTGTGGACCTGATATCCGTATGTGGTCAGCACCTGTCGAAGACCTCACACAGTGGCGCGACGAAGGTCCTATCTTTACATGGTTTGTTCAAGGACAGTGGGATACCATGTTTGCTCCCGACCTCGTAGAGACTGTTGACAAGCCTACGGGTAAGAAGACCTATTGGCTTTATCCCCACAGCCGCGGCTGGCGTCGTGTGCCGATGGTATGTAAGGGTGACCGTCCCAATGGTCCTTTCACTCCCATCAACCTGACTGCTGATGGTACGCAGTGCCTGCCGGGTTCACTCATTGACTTCGACCCCTCTGTGTTCATTGAGACCATTACCAATAAGAAGGACAAGGATTTCGACAAGGGCTATCGTGCCTATGTCTTCTATGGCTTCCAGCATTCAACAGCTTGTGAGCTTGACCAGAACACGATGTACTCCAAGCGCGAGGGTACCGAACTGATAGACCCCTTCATCCCTGCCAGCAGTGCCGATGGTCGTCTGCTCGACAAGGCAGGTAGTGAGTATAAGGCGCTCTACAAGGGTCAGAACCCGCTGGATTTCAATTTCTTCGAGGCTTCATCTATCCGTCAGGTCGGCAATAAGTATGTGATGGTATTCTCTGGCTACTCTGGTAAGGAGTATGGTCTGGGCAATACCAACAGTGCCCTGCGCTACGCTTATGGTGACTCACCCCTCGGTCCTTGGCGCGCAGGTGGTGTATTGGTAGACTCTCGTGGTGTTGTCCTAAACGAAGACGGTTCTAAGCTCATCACCACCAATGCTGCTCATAACACCCATGGCTCATTGCAGGAAATCAATGGGCAGTGGTATGTCTTCTACCATCGTCCTCCCCGTGGCTTTGGGTATGCGCGCCAGGCGATGGTGGCTCCTGTGAAAATTACGTGGGACAAGAAACCTGTTGCCAAGGGTGGTACGGTAAAGATTACGGGCTTTAACCCTTATACTGGCAAGGCTGAAAACAATGTTTGGACAGCCAAGGCTGCCGACGGCAACGAATATACAGGTGCCGAGGTGACTAGTGAGGGCTTCCAGATTTACGGTCTGCCTCCTTATAACTACTATAGTGCTGGTATCGCCTGCTTCATGTACGGCCCAAACAGCAACAACTGGATGCAGGACAACTACGATGTTTGGAACAACTCGATGGATCTGGCAGGTATTCAGAATGGTGGTATCATTGGCTTCAAATACTTTGGCTTTGGCGGTCTGACTCAGAATACCTTGGGTTTAAAGGCCTTCGAAGGTGTCAAGAAGGGTGATAATGTCAAACTGAATCTCAACCTGACATCCAGTGGTAAGGGCGCCTTTAAGATTCACGTTCTTTTGGATGATCCCTGGAAGGGTGAAGAGGTCGCTGTGTTTGATATTCCTGCCAACTTCCCTGCCAATCAGGCACTCACAGTATCTCATGCCGTTCCCGCATTGGAGGGACTGACGGGTAAGCATGCCATCTACCTTTTTGCAGAAGGTCCGGAGGTCAAGCAGCCCGAACAGCCTCAGGGACCTTGGGGACGTCGTCCCCAGCAGCCCCAGCGTCCGCAGGGACTCTTCGACCTCCACGGTATTGGCTTTGCTAAGAATGGTGAGGGCGCACAGCCAGCTTTCGTACCTGAGGTGACCATTACCGTTGATGGCCAGAAGTTGAATATTCCTGCAAAGCCCATCATGGCGACCAATGCCAACGGTTATACTGAGTGCAACCACTATCAGCTCTATGCTCCGCTGAAGGCTGGTTCTAAGGTGCTGGCAACTTGTGAGAAAGCTCCCAAAGCAGTAGCGTTCACTATCAGTCCTGTCATTGAAGGACGAGCTACAATTAAGGCAACTTATAATGGGAAGGAGAAGATATTCCTGATTAACTAATCAAAAGATTATTTATGAGAAAGTATTTACTTACCATCGTATTATCATGCTTTTCACTCCTTGGCGCTCAGGCTGATGTAGATCCCAATTTTTATGTATATCTGTGTTTCGGACAGTCAAACATGGAGGGAAATGCAACCCCAGAAGCGATTGACTATCAGAATGTAGACGCCCGTTTCAAGATGCTGGCCTGCGTGGATTTTACAGATCCGCAGCGCACGATGGGTAATTGGTACACAGCAACTCCTCCCCTTGTTCGTCAAGGTACGGGTTTAGGCGTTGCCGACTATTTCGGTCGTACTATGGTGAAGAATCTGCCTGAGAATGTCTCAGTGGGCGTCATTGATGTAGCCCTCGGAGGTACAAAGATTGAGGGCTTTATGCAAGAGAAGGTTGCTGATTATATTGCATCTATGACATCAAACGAAAACTGGTTGAAGAACTACTTTGCTGCCTATAATAATGATCCTTACAAACGCATGGTCGATATGGCTAAGATTGCCCAGCAGACGGGTGTCATCAAGGGAATACTGCTGCACCAAGGTGAGTCTAATAATTGCCAGGAAGACTGGCCACAGAAGGTAAAGACCATATATAACCGCCTGATTACTGATTTAGGGCTCAATGCAGCTGATGTACCTCTCTTTGTAGGTGAAACGGTACGTTCTGAAGAAGGTGGCTATTGTGGTGGTCATAATAGCGTTATAGCTAATATCCCATCAGTCATTCCCAATTCATACGTCATTTCATCAGCCAATCTCGCACAAAAAGGTGATGGATTGCATTTTACTGCTGCTAGCTATCGTATTATGGGACAGCGCTATGCCAAGCAGGCATTAAGTCTGATGAATATCGAAGCTGAAATTGATGAACCCCAGGAGGAACCAGTGCTTTCAGGAGATCTTGAAATCGACCAGCGTTTTACTTCGTTGGAAGAAATCGGTACCAAACATTTTGCCATTGTCAATGAGGAAGAGCATAAGGCTGTCTATTGTAAGAGTCTAACAGAGAATCCACAGTTTATTTATTACGACACCTACGATAAAGCACTTACTGCTAATAATGCAGCTGTTTACTTTGCCCTTGAAGCGGGACCTTATGATAATACCTATTTCTTGAAGGCCTATAAGATGGATCATCAGCCGTTAAGTTTCTGGCAAAATAGTTCTGTATATCTGAATACAGGTAACTTCAGTTGTTTTGTTTTAGGTCTTGAAGGTACACAGTATGGTCAAGACATTCAGGATGGTGCTGTTTGGTATGTAGAATATGATAATAAGGGCTTCTCTCTGAAGAGCAAAGCCACTGGAAAGTACTTTAAGGATACAGGCAAGGCTGAGAATGCTAATCCCACCTATTTCACTTTCTGTACGCTGAAAGCTGCAACCAATGGCATTGAGGATGTAAGAAGTAAGAAGGAAGATGTCAGAAACGGCATCTTCGACCTGCAGGGACGCCGTGTTGCTCAGCCCACCAAGGGGGTGTATATCGTGAATGGCAGAAAGGTGTTGGTGAGGTGAGAGATGCCTTCTGCCATTATGCGAATACGTGTAAAACGTATAGATACAGACATATTTATGGTATAAAAACCGGTTTCTTGACAAATGTTACATATAGCAAAGTATTTATTATCATTTTTTGTTCCACTCTCATACTAATAATGTATCTTTGCAACCGAGTTTTAATTAATATCTAACTAATAACTAATTATTTATGAGAATTTTTACAAAATCATTACTTGCCCTTGCCCTGACAATTGTGTGCGTGGGGGGGGCAAAATCACAGGACTATCAAATTTATGAAAGGAAGACCAGTGTTGCCGCTGGTGACGTGGTTGCAATTGTTAATGAAACAGACGGAACTGGTAAGGCGTTCTATGGATCTGGTGATAACGGCTTAGCGTATGATATTTATACGAATGCATTTAAGAATACTAATGCTACAATTTGTTTTAAACTTGAAGCGGTTACTGGTGGTTTTTTGCTTCGTGCAATGACACCTGGAGGTGCTGAGTATTCTGTTTATGGCGGACCAGGATATTTGAACTCTCAAGCAGCAGAAGAAGGAAAATGGTGTTGCTTTATTCAAGGTTTAAATAATCAAAATGGTCAAGATATAGGGAATGGTGCTGTTTGGGATATTCAGTATTCAAGTGTAAATGGCGGTTTCTCTATTAAAAATGTTGGAACAAATAAATATTTAAAAGATGCTACTCCTGCAAAGTATGACGATCCAACATACTTCACTCTCTGTACTATTATAAGTAATGATTACCACCTTTCGGCCAACCATGTATTGAATGTGACAAATCCCATATCAGCAGGAACCAACTTATGGGATAGATCTGCTACTTATACTTTGTCGTCTCCAATGGTAGCAGGTAAGACATACGTTATTAAGGCTGATGTGAATGCTGTCAATGGAGGAGCCGTGCAATTGTGTTGTAAAGTCACTTCTGGTGATGGAAATAGAGCAAAATATTCAGGTCCGAAAGGTGTATTAAAAAATGAGTTTACTAGGGTTAGTTGGGAGTTCACCGCACCAGCATATGACCCTGCAGACTTGTATAACCAAGTAGAATTCCAATTTGGTCGTATCGCAGGAGAAATCTATATTGATAATTTCTCATGTAAGGAGAAGGAATCTAGTGATGAGTTAGTTGCAAATGGTGATTTTGAGATTCCCATTAACGTCGTCGGTTGGACAATACCTGGCAATACGGGACAGTCTATTCAGCAAACTGAGAAAGTTTTAGGTACGGTTGAGACGAAAGCTACAGCATTATGTACAGTTGGTGCAGCAGGATTCATGACTTTCATCACAGGAGAAAAAATTGTGGTTGATGCGGACGATGCTAAAGTTTATATAGCTAAGTATGCGGACCCTTCTGTGATATTAACCTCTTGTTCAATAGTTCCTTCTAATACTCCTGTTATAGTTGAGGCTTCAGCAGGAGATCATGTATTCAGATCAACAACAGATGTTCCTGATGATTGTAGTGCTAATGAATTGCAATTAAATGGGTCAGATACACCGACAAACGGCACATTCTATGCTCTTGGTATGAAGAATAGTGTCGTTGGTTTTTATAAAGTTGCAGCTGGCCAGTCTGTTCCAGCAGGTAAGGCCTATCTTATAATTACGAATCCCCCTACGGCGTCTCGCGAGTTTATCGGAATCAGCTTTGGTGATGAAGACGTGACAGGCGTGAACGAGGTGAAAGTTCAGAAAGAAGTAAGAGGCGAGTATTATAATCTCAATGGACAGCGTGTGGCTCAGCCCACTAAGGGACTGTATATTGTGAATGGTAAAAAGGTAATCGTAAAGTAAAAGGCATGGAGGAAATTATTATGAATAAGAAGCAATATATGATTCCCGTAGCTGAGGTTATTGAGATTAAAAGCAATCAACTGCTGATGATCAGCACAATGACTGTAAACTCTACAGACCAGTTGAACTCAGGCGAAATCCTCTCACGTGAAGATAGCTGGTTCGACGAGTAATAACTAGCAATGTCTATATGTATCCGCGAGGTGCCTTGATGGGTTGCCTCGCGGTTTTTGTAACATTTTGTTACATACGACAAAATCTGCGACACATAATATAGGGTTGGTGTCGCGGATTTTTTGTACCTTTGCAGAGCAAAACCGAAAAAACTAACCCTTATTAGCACACAAAAGCATGAAAAGACAATTAATCATCCTTTCAGCACTGATGGCAGGCATGATCAGTGCAGTGGCACAGCCCCGTTGTAACGCAGACGGAACTGTAACCTTCCAATACAAGAACGAAACAGCCAAAAACGTGATGGTTGACGTGCAGTTTGCTGGACGTAAAGACATGACACGTGGTGCCGACGGCCTCTGGACTGTCACCTTGGGGCCAGCTGCCCCTGATATGTATCCCTATTGTTTCATCGTAGATGGCGTCAGCGTGATGGATCCCGAGAATCCACAGTATTTCCCCAACGAAGGCTTTAAGAATAGCCTGTTGGAGATTCCCTCGCTCGACCCCAATGCTCCGCTGCCTCATGATATTACCAACGTGCCTCATGGTAGGGTAGAGTATGTCAACTACTATTCGAAGACCATTGGTGCCACCAATCATGCTGTAGTCTATCTCCCGCCGACCTACATGCGTGACTTCCAAAAGCGCTACCCTGTGTTCTACCTTATCAGTGGTACAACAGATACGGAGGAGGTGTACTACAAAGTGGGTCGAGTGAACTATATCCTGGATAACCTGCTGGCTGCTGGAGAGGCTAAGGAGATGATTGTGGTGATGCCCTACGGTAATCCTCTGAAATTACTTGCCGGTGGTGGACTGCCTGCCGCTGGTCAGCCACAGACTCGCTTTGGTGGTGATCCCTTCAGTAAGGATCTCATTGACGACCTGATGCCCTATATTGAGAAAAACTACCGTACCAAGGCCGACCGCGACCACCGTGCCATCGGAGGCTTCTCACGTGGTGGCAATCAGGCGTTGTTTAATGGCCTGTCGAACCTTGACAAGTTCTCGTATCTCTGTTCATACAGCTCGTTCACTTCTACTGATATTCCCAATGTATATGACCAGGCTGAGGAGACCAACAAGAAGATTCGCCTGTTCTGGTTGGGTGTAGGCACTGACGACTTCCTGTATGGCAATGCCCGTGACTATATGGAATTTCTTGATACCAAGGGCATCCGTAGCGTCAAGGAGTTCACCAATGACAAGTTCGGACATACTTGGATGAATGCCAAATATTTCCTTGCCAAGACGCTGCCATTGCTTTTCAATAAGAAAGCTTCTGAGAATGCTATGAAGAATGGTCAGCCAGCACCGGCCAAGACGGGCAAGGAGCAGCAGTTTACGCCTGGAGTGATGGCACGTCTGTTCCCCAAGCCCATTATCTCGCCCGAATATACGGAGCAAGGTATCATCTTCCGCTTTAAGGCTCCCGAGGCTCAGAAGGTCGAGCTGGAATGTGAGATTCTGCCTGAGAACATCGCTTTGGAGCGTGACTCCAGCGGAATATGGAGCACAACCATGACAGATTATCTCTTTGAGACTTTCAAATACTGCTTTGTGGTTGACGGTACCCGTGTGGCAGATCCCAATAACATGTACCTATCGCCTGACAAAGGCTTCAAATTTAGCATCTGCGACAATCCGAAGTCTCCGTTTAACTTCGCCTCACAGGGTGATATTGCCCATGGCCGTGTGGCCTACGAGCTGGAACGCAATGAGGCTTGGTACACCTCGGCGATGCCACAGCGGGGCATGATGATGCCTGTCATGATACAGCTGATACCAGGTGAAGGTGATACGATGGAGAGCTGGTTTAAGGTGGGAGGTGCTGATGCCATTGCCGACCGCTTGCTGGCTGACGGTAATACCAAACCGTGCATTCTGACCACCAGCAATCTGGAATTTATGCAAAATTCCGGGATGCCTCAGATGCCAGGTTTCAAGATTCGTACCGTGCGGGCTGACGACTATCCTACATGGAGTCAGCGTCGTCGCGCATTGGCTAAATTACTGTTGGCTATCGGCAAGGAGCCTGCTCCTGAGATGCCTTCCTTTGGAGGTGGTTTTGGTGGCGGCTTCGGTGGAAACGATTAATATGCTTACGAAATGATGAAAATTGGTAGAATCTTTCTCCTTACGATTCTGTTGTTGGCAGGTGTGCTGACGGCTGTGGCCCGAGGTACGTTTCATGTGAGTTATGTGGCTTATAATGCCGTGCGCATTCAGTATCAGCCTGATGAGCGGCAGGGCGCTATGCCTCAGTTGCCTGACTGGATTTATGTGCAGCATGATGAGGTCGCACATCCCGCGATTTCGGCTACAGTCAAGGGCAACACTGTGGTTGTGCGAGATGCCAAGGGGCATGTGGTATTCAAGGCGATGCGTCATGAATGGGCGAATGGTGAGGCTACTCTTGTCATTGACTCGCCAAAGGATGAATACCTCTATGGCCTCGGACAGTTTCAGGATGGTTTTACCAATATCCGTGGTCTATCACGGCGCCTTACCCAGGTGAATACACAGATCAGCATCCCTATGCTGCTGTCGAGCAAAGGTTATGGCGTGCTGTGGAATAATTACGGACTGACGGAATACAACCCTTGTGGCTCTCAACTTAAATTGGAGCGCCAACAGGGCGAAGGAAAAGCTGAGGTGGTGAATGTCACCTCGACGGAAGGTGGCAAGCAGGAGATCCGCAAGCGTCATCGTTTTGTCGCAACCCTCGATGTGAAGGCTGAAGGCGACTATGCCTTGCTGTTGGATGTGGGACAGAAGATGGCACGCCGCCACCATCTAGCTATTGACGGCCAGGAGGTCATCTATATGCAGAACCTATGGCTGCCCCCTACGGCATCCACCATCGTTCACCTGACCAAGGGGCAACACACCGTCACTGCCAATCTTTCTGAAGGTGACAGTCCCGTGCTTTACTACCAGCAGGTGAAAGACCAGACGGTATTGCGCTCACCCCTCTCTGAAGCAGTCGATTATACCGTGTTCGTCGGGTCTGCCGATGAGGTCATCGCAACCTATCGTCATCTTACGGGCAACTGTCCACAGATGCCTTCATGGGCTTTAGGATATATCCATTGCCGTGAGCGCTTCCATAGCTCACAGGAGATTCTGGAGACTGCCCGTCGCTTCCAGCAGGAGCAGTTGCCTGTCAGCATGCTGGTGCAGGACTGGCAGTATTGGGGCAAATACGGATGGAACTCCATGCGCTTCGATGAAGACTTCTATCCCAATCCCAAGGCGTTGACAGACAGCCTGCATCAGATGAATATGAGGCTGATGCTCAGTGTGTGGTCGAAGATAGACAAGCGTTCGGATATCGGACAGCAGATGGAGCGTGACGGTTATTATATTCCTGGTACTGACTGGATAGATTTCTTCAACCCCTCGGCAGCTGCTGCCTATTGGCACCATTTCAAGGAACGTCTGCTGCCGTTGGGCATCGATGCCTGGTGGCAGGATGCAACGGAGCCGGAGAATGATGACCTCTTGGGGCGCCGCGTCAACAATGGAAAATGGTCGGGCGAACAGGTGCGCAACGTCTATCCTTTGTTGGTCTGCAAGACTGTTTATGAAGGTTTGGTGGATGCTGGCAAGGAACCGATGATTCTCACCCGTAGCGGTTTCCCAGGTGTCCAGCGCTATGGCGTGGCTCTGTGGTCGGGAGATGTCGGCAACGACTGGGAGACGCTACGTCGCCAAATTAGTGGCGGTTTGGGCATGCAGGCTGCTGGTATTCCTTGGTGGACCTATGATGCTGGCGGATTCTTCCGTCCAGGCAACCAATATACCGACTCTGCCTATATCGAGCGTATGCTGCGCTGGATAGAGACCAGCATCTACTTGCCATTGATGCGCGTTCATGGCTATATGAGCAATACCGAGCCATGGAACTATGGTCCTGAAGCCAAAGCCATCATTGCTGACTGCCTGAAGGAGCGTTATCGTCTGTTGCCTTATATCGAGCAATGTGCCAAAGCTGTGAGTGCCAAGGGTTATACGCTGATGCGCCCGCTGGTCTTTGACTTCGCCGATGACCAGGAGGCTCTGCGTCAACGTTATAGCTATATGTTCGGACCAGCCCTGCTGGTCAATCCTGTGACAGAGCCAGGTGTCACCACATGGCGTACTTATCTGCCTAAAAGTAAGGACGGATGGACAGACTACCGCACCGGGCGGCACTATGACGGTGGACAGTATGTTACCACACCAGTCACCAAAGCCTATATTCCTGTATTCATACGGACGGGATATGACTCTGAACTGCCTCAGCGCTGAGGTCTCCCTTGATGAAAACAAACATGTATAGTGATAAAATGAAAAAAGCAATTCTCTCACTCCTGATGTGCACAGCAGCACTCATGATGAGTTGTACAACGACAACCCCAGAAGAAATGGAAAAACAGATTGACCAGCTCTACCGTAAGATGTCACAGGAAGAGCGTATCGCCCAGTTGAAGAGTATGTATATGGAAGACCTCTTCGACAAACAAGGGAAACTTGATACGGCCAAGTGTCGCCAGTTGATACCCTATGGTATTGGCCACTTTTCACAGTATGCCAGTCAGAAACCTCGTGATCCGAATGTGTTGCGCGACCAGGTGGCTGCCATCCAGGAGTGGTTGATGCACCATACGCCAAATGGCATTCCCGCTCTCTTTCACGAGGAGGTGCTTTCGGGTATCAATACCCGTGGTGCCACAATCTATCCTCAGCAGATAGGACAGGCCTGCTCGTTCAATACCGAACTGGCTGAGGTCAAGACACGTCAGACGAGCACCACGATGCGTCAGATGGGTGGTGTACTGTCGCTGTCACCGATGGTCGATGTCTGCCGTACACCCAGTTTTAACCGTCTGGAGGAGTCGTATGGCGAGGATGCCTATCTCTCCGCAGCCATGGGCGTTGCTTTTGTCCGTGGTCTGCAACAGGGTGACTTGAAGAAGGGTGTGGGTGCCTGCTCCAAACACTATCTGGGCTATGGCGGTGGCGGTGATGCTGAGGAAAAGGAACTGATGGAAGAAATCCTGATGCCTCATGAGGCGATGATTCGTTTGTCTGGCAGCAAGTGTGTGATGCCAGGTTATCATGCGATGAAAGGTAATAAACTGACCTGTGTGGCTGACAGTACTATTCTCAATGATATCCTACGTGGCTATCTGGGCTTCGACGGTATGGTGGTCAGTGACTATACAGCTATCGACCAGCTGCCTGTGCCCGTCGGATTCCCCGATGGAGAGAAAGGCTGGGATGCTGTTCATAAGGCAGCCGCAGCTATCAATGGTGGCAATGATGTCGATTTCCCATTTGGTGCCAACTACCAGTATCTACAGGAAGCAATGGATTTGGGACTGGTAAAACCCGAAACGCTTGAGCGGGCTGTCAAGGACGTGCTGCGCTATAAGTTCCGTGCGGGTCTCTTCGACCGTAAGCCCTATCTGTATAGTGAGGAGAAGATAGTCCTCGATACCCCGGAAGAGCGCCAAACGGCCTATCAAATTGCCACGCAATCAATCGTTCTTCTACAGAACGACACCATCTTGCCTCTTGATACCACAAAGTTGAATGTCTTGGTGACAGGACCCAATGCCAACTCCATGTGGGCCATGTGTGGCGACTATTCGTTCCCTGCCATGACCTATTTCTGGAAGAAGGTGGAAAAAGATCTCGACCATCCCCACGTCATCACACTGTTGGAGGGTCTCCAGTCACACAAACCAGACAGTGTAAACATCATGTATGAGCGCGGCTGCGACTGGACGGAGACCATCGAGACCAAGTTCGGCAAGGCTGGCGATGAGCGTGCTTGGGAGTATGAGATTCTGCATCGTAAGGTTGACTCTGGAGAGGAAGCCAATGCCGACTCTGCCCTCGCCAAGGCAGCTGAGGCTGATGTCATCATTGCCGCTATGGGTGAGAATGTAATGCTGTGTGGTGAGAACCGTGACCGAAAGGGTTTGCGCCTGCCTGGTAAGCAGGAACAGTATGTGGAGTCGCTCATTGCTACGGGAAAACCTGTAGTACTGGTGATCTTCGGAGGTCGTGCTCAGGTGGTGTCAGGACTCGCTGAGCGCTGTGCAGCTGTCATCCAAGCTTGGTACCCCGGTGAGGAGGGTGGTCATGCTGTTGCAGACATTCTCTATGGTCTGGTATCTCCCTCTGCCAAACTCGCTGTGAGCTATCCCAACAAGGAACTCTACAAGCCATTCTGCTATAATTCTCAACAATCATCAGTCGATTCTCAACCGATTCAGTGGCCTTTCGGCTATGGCTTGAGCTATACCACCTTCGAATATAAACACCTGCTGCTTGACCAGTCGTCACGCATCTCGTCCGACTATGTTAACCTCTCATTCGAAATCAAGAACACGGGTAAGATGGCTGCTGACGAGATAGCACAGATATACCTGTCACCCACCAATGCCGACCAGCCAATCCGTCCTTTGCAGATGCAGGGCTTTGCCCGTGTGACACTGGAACCTGGTCAGACAAAGCGTGTGGAGGTGAAACTCTATACTGACCAGTTTGGCTATTACTCCAATGATGGCCAACGCCAATGGAATATCTTGCCAGGAACATATACTGTCAAGGTGGGTGCCTCTTCTGCCGATATTCGTTTGGAACAGGACATTACGCTGAAGGGTGAGAAGGTTACCAAGCCTTTGCGCGATCACTACTTCTCTGAAGTGAAGTTGACTGACTGAATCCTGCCGGGATGTCTGATTGCAAGATAAATAATAGTACTAACAACTAATATGAAAAAATTATCAACTATGTTTTTGGGGCTAGCTTTATGTGGCTGGCTCTTTACAGACACCTGTCAGGCTCAGCCAGCAGGTGGTTTTGGTGGCTTTCAGGTGCCGCAAGTAAACCTGGAGACAAGTCAACAGTGGAAGGATGTCAATTATGCCGGTGACAATCAGGCATATCATACCTGCGATATCTACCTGCCCAAGCAGGAGAAAGAGAGTTATCCTGTAGTGATTCATATCTATGGCAGTGCTTGGTTCTCAAACAATAGTAAAGGTATGGCTGACCTCGGCACGATTGTGAAGTCACTATTGGATGCCGGTTATGCTGTTGTATGTCCGAACCACCGTTCAAGCATGGACGCCAAGTGGCCTGCCCAGATTCACGATATCCGTGCCGTAGTGCGCTTTGTACGTGGTGAGGCTAAGAAGTATAAGTTCGACACGTCGTTCATTGCCACCAGTGGTTTCTCCTCCGGTGGTCATCTGGCCTCTATTACCGCTACCACTACTGGTCTGAAGCAGACGAAGGTTGGCAGCTATGACATTGACCTTGAAGGTACCATCGGCAATTTCCTCAGCGAGAGCAGCAGTGTCAATGCAGCCTGTGACTGGTCTGGTCCTGTAGACCTCACCAATATGGACTGTGGCGAAGGTATGAAGATGGGTGAGAACTCACCCGAGGATGTGCTGCTCAACTCGAAGCTGGCCAAAGAGCCCGACAAGTATCGCAGTCTCAGTGCTACTTATTATGTCAACAAAAACAATCCTCCCGTCATCATCTTCCATGGCGACAAGGACAATGTCGTGCCCAACTGTCAGGGTAAAGAGTTCTACGAGCTGCTGAAGGCTGCTGGTGTTAAAACCGAGGCCACGTTCCCCGCTGAGGGCGGTCACGGAGGTCCACAGATGTACACTGAGGAGAATCTGAAGAAGATGGCCTGCTTCCTCGATTGCGTGCGTAACGGTAAGAAGGGCTGCTGCGAGAAGCCTTGCTGCAAAAAGGAAGCCAAGACGCGCATCCTCGAGGACGGCGGTACGGGTGCCTACAAGGCTATCATGCGTGAAGAGCCCACATTGCCCGAACATACTATTTTCGTGCCTCAGGACCTCTCAGCCTTTGGTCCTGCCAAGTTGCTGCCCGTGTTGGTATGGGGCAACGGAGCTTGCGCCAACTCTCCCTTCGAACACATGAATTTCCTCAACGAGATAGCCTCCAACGGCTTCATCGTCCTCGCTACGGGTGACATCCCCATGGTCGACGAATGGTACAAAGGTCCCATGTCGCGTGCTGAGCAGCAGATAGAGTCTATCGACTGGATTATTGCCCAGAATGCCAATCCCAAGTCGCCCTACTATCAGAAGATTGACACCAAGGCAATCTGTGTCGCCGGTATGTCGTGCGGTGGTCTGCAGACGCTCTTCAACTGTGCCGACCCACGTATCAAGGCGCTCATGATTTGTAATAGCGGACTCTTCAACGAACAGAATGCTGCTCAGGCTGTCGGTGGTATGCCCATGCCTAAGAAAGAGAAACTCAACGACATCCACACACCTATCATGTATATGCTTGGTGGTAAAGAGGATATTGCTTATGGCAACGGCATGGACGACTTTAAGCGCATCCAGCATGTTCCCTGCTGTGCGATCAATTTCCCCGTGGGTCATGGAGGTACCTACCGCCAGCCTCACGGTGGCGAGTTCACCATTCCCGCCCTTGCTTGGCTCCAATGGCAGTTGCAGGGCAACAAGGAAGCTGCCAAGATGTTCATCGGCAAGAAACCTCAACTTCTCCAGCGCAAGGATTGGACCCTCGAGTCCAACAAACTCTTCAAGAAACTGAAGTAAATAACCATTTTAATATATCAGACAATCATGAAGAAACTATTATCAACCATATTCCTATCCTTAACATTTCTCGCAGGATGGTCGCAGAAGCCGGTCATCCCCTTGGTGTATGATGCAGAACACACGGGGAGTCAGTTTGCTGTTCCTGAGATGCCTGCTGCAGACCAATTGCCTATCATCCGAGAATTGCCCGATGCCTTGGAGAGTGTCACCTCTTTCAGTGATTGGTCGAAGCGCCGTAGTGACATCGGTCACCTAATTCAGCACTATGGTATTGGTATAAAACCTGCCGTAAAGGCTAGTCAGGTGAAGGCTCGTATAGAGGATGATACACTTGTTGTCGACGTTACTGTTGGTCAGGAAGTGTTGACGCTGAAGTCTTATATCCGCTATCCGAAGACAGGTCAGGCTCCCTATGCACTGATGATAGGTACTGACATGATAGCGCTACCTCGTCAGCTCTTTGAGGATAGACCTATTGCCACTGCCACTTTTGTCTCGGCACAGGTCAATGACTACAAACAGTTTGGCAAGCATCACGATCGTGGTGAGCACCATTTCGATCGACTTTATCCCCAACTGAAGGACAATGGTGCTTATAGTGAGTGGGCATGGGGAATGAGCCGCCTGATTGACGGACTTCAGCTGTTGGGTCCGGAGGTGACAAAGATTGATACGAAGCATATCGGTGTGACTGGGTGCTCGTATGCCGGAAAGATGGCACTATATTGTGGTGCCTTCGACGAGCGTATTGCCCTGACTATCGCTCAGGAACCAGGTGGTGGCGGTGCTGCTGCCTGGCGCAAGTCGCACGAGTTGACTCTCGCAGGCAAGAATCTGGAAGATATCGACAAGACTGACTACCACTGGTTCTTGGAGAGTCAGAAGGAGAACTTCCGTGGAGATAGCGTCTATCGACTGCCTTACGACCAGCACGAACTCTGTGCGATGATTTGTCCACGCGCTCTGCTGTTGCTGGGTAACCCCGATTACGAGTGGCTGGCTGATGGTTCGATGCTATCCTCTGCTGAGGCTGCCAAGAAGGTGTGGGAACACTTCGGCATTGCTGACCGCATGGGGTGGAGTATTGTCGGCAAGCATGGTCATTGTCGCTTGCCCGAGACACAATACCCTGAGGTGCAGGCTTTCATCGACCGTTTCCTGTTAGGTCGTGATGTGAATACATATAACATAAAAAGAGTTGAAGATTTATAAGGACTCACGGGTAATAATTTATGAAGAAACTATTAACAACCATCCTGATGGGCCTCGTCGTTATGACGGGACAGGCGAAAGAGAAAACAATCGTGTGGGAACAGCCCACCATTGAGTATGGAAACAGTAACGGCGACGGGTACTTCAATCTCGCCCTCGACGTGACGAAGGTGGAGTTGAAGGACAACGAGACTGTGGTGTATATCACCGCCCTGCAGCGTTCGGACTATCCTGACCACTTTTGGTTCCAGTTTGCTGGCGACACCTATCTGAAGGTGGGTGAACAACGCTATACCATCACGTCTGCCGATGGCATAGAACTCAACAAACACCTTGATACCAACAAGGACGGCAAGCTCGATATGGCGTTCCACTTCCCGCCACTGCCTAAGGACACCAAGGTGTTCGACTTCATTGAGGGCGACGGACAGGGCGCTTTTCAGATCAAAGGTATCAAACCGGTGGAGGTGCGTTGGAAGCAACTCTTCCCTTCCTACTGGCGCGACAATCAAGGCGATTGGAAGATTGCATTCTTCGAGGATTGTGCCATCTACGACTGTAAGTTCTGGAACTACAAGCAGTGCGACGTGAACCAGAAAACAGGCGAGGCCACCATTGTCATGACCAATGGCAGTGAGGAACTGAAGGTTGCCATCGGTAAGGATAAGAAAGGTATGCGCACGATACAGATTGGTAACAATAAGGCTGTGTATTCGATGATTACCAGTCGTTTCCTGCCTGATTGTCCCACGAAGGATACCCGTACAGACTTTGTGGACTCTGGCTACAAGGAGAATACCATCACCGTCGTTGGTTGGATCAAGGATATGCCGGAGTTTTTCAAGCAGCTGAAGACTCTTGATTTCGGTTATCAGGACCTCTATACGGACGAACAGAAGTCTGCCTATGCCGAACTTGACGAACAGGGACGCTTCACGGTAAAAATTCCCGTCTTGAACAGTACGGAGTTCTTTATCGACTGGCAGCGCTGCTTTATCCGTACGATGTTCGAGCCTGGCAAGACCTACTTCCTGCTCTACGACTTCAAGGAGGGACGCCGTCTGTTCATGGGCGACGACTGCCGCCTGCAGAACGAACTCTTTAAATATCCCCTCGACTGGAAGACCATCAATTTGTATGACGGAGCGGAGACTGCCGGCAAAGGAGCTGCGGAACTCTTTGAACCATACGTCGCCTCTGTCGATAGTTTTCTCAAGACACATTTCGCCAACATCGACGCGCTCTGTGAGCTTCATCCTACGCTCTCCACCCGCTTCAACCTCTACAGAAAAGGCAATACGCTGATGCAGCAGGCACGCGCCTTTGGACAGGCCCGCTTCCGCGCCAAAGGTCTACAACTCTCTGACCATGCCCGCCGTTATGCCTACGACACGTTCTGGACGAAAATAGAAAAACCCTATACGTTGCACCGCGACCTCGGTGGATTCCTGAACGACTATCTGGACGATGCCGCACAGGCACGAAACTCCGTGTTTGCTTACAGTCTCCGTGACAACTACAAGGAATTTGCCACCAACGACGAGGAACTGGCACTGCTTACGCGTTGGAAGAAATGGGCAGACGAAGTCTCGCCCCTCATCGAGGCTGAACCCACCCTCGACGACAAGATACGCAAATCCCGTGAACTTGATTCGTTGAATGCCGACTTGATCAAAGAGGTAGACAAGATAGTTAACTCTCCGAGAGCCTGTAAGATTGTCAATGGCGGTATGCTCATCAACACCCTGAAACAACATGTCCTGACACTCGACTCACTCGGTGCGGACCCGTTTATCAAGGACCTCTGGCTTGGTCGACAGGCTCTCAACCATATTGACCACGATCGCACTTCGCTGCTGCCCAATGTCTTGGACACCGTCAAGGTGATGATACACAATCCCGTCTGCATCGCCATGATTGAGAAGCAGAACGACCACTATCTGGCCATCGAGAACCGCGAGTTCGACAAGTTGGTGCTCAAGTCATCCGATGATCTTGCTAACATCTCTGAGGGTGAGGCATTGCTGAAGAAGATTCTCGAACCTTATAAGGGCAAGTTTGTACTTTTGGATATCTGGGGCACGTGGTGCAGCCCTTGCAAGGAAGCTCTCAGCCACTCTACCGAGGAGTACGCCCTTCTGAAGGACTATGACATTCAGTATCTCTATCTGGCCAATCGTAGTCCAAAGGACTCATGGGAGAACGTCATCAAGGAGTATAACGTCAGCGGTCCCAACGTGGCTCACTACAACCTGCCCTCAGGTCAGCAGGATGCTATCGAGCGCTATCTAAACGTTCATAGCTTCCCCACCTACAAGCTCTTCAACCGCAATGGGGAACTACTTGATATTAATATTAATCCCTATCACCTCGAAGAACTGGCACGGTTGTTGCAGCAGATGAAATAAAACGATGGAAAGACGGAAAGAGATATATCAGGTGACACTGGTGGGCGGGTTGGTCAATGTGGTGCTGCTCGTCTTCAAGTTCGTGGCAGGCATCCTTGGCCATAGTGCTGCTATGGTGGCCGATGCCGTCCATTCACTCAGCGATTTCATCACGGATATCATCGTCATTGTCTTTGTGCACATCAGCGGTAAGCCGCAGGATAAGTCGCACGACTATGGTCACGGCAAGTACGAGACGCTGGCGATGACCATCATCGGCGTGGCATTGTTGGTGGTAGCTGTCGGCATTCTCTATGACGGTATCATGAAGATTGTCGCCTGGGCAGGTGGTGAACAGTTGGAGGCACCAGGAATGTTAGCGCTATGGGCTGCTCTGCTGTCGATTGTCTTGAAGGAGGCAGTCTACCATTATTCGATGGTCAAGGCCCGTCAGTTGCAGTCGCAGGCTGTTGAGGCTAATGCGTGGCATCATCGCAGTGATGCCCTGTCATCTGTTGGTACGGCCATCGGTATCGGTGGTGCCATCTTCCTTGGTCAGCGTTGGACGGTACTCGACCCTGTGGCTTCTGTCATCGTGGGTCTGTTTATCGTCAAAGTGGCTATCGAACTCCTGCGTCGTGGTATTGGCGACCTATTGGAGCAGTCCTTACCCGACGAGGTGGAGGAAGAGATACTCCAACTGGCTGGGTCTGTCGATGGCGTGAACATGCCGCATGCCCTTCGTACCCGTCGCATTGGTAACCACTATGCCATCGAACTGCACATCCTCATGGATGCCGATATTACTCTGCGTGAGGCCCACGACAAAGCCTCGGAAGTGGAGCAGTTGTTGCGTAGTCGTTATGGTATGGAAACCCATATTGCCGTGCATGTAGAACCACGATAATAAGATAATTATAAAAGATAATGCCCAATGAGACAACTATTCATTCAGCTATTCCTGATGGTGGCCGTGGGAGCAATGGCAGCTCCGATGACCTCGCCCAATGGTAAGATAACAGTGACTGTAGATGGTCACGCTTTGAAAGTATGTTATGAGAAGCAGCAGGTGCTCGACATCGCTGAGGCTGGTGTCGATGCCACCGCTGCTGTTATGCTGACACAGCGTATCAAGACCGACTACCAGATGCTGACGGGTAAACGTAGCCACTGTACCAACGAGGCCAACGAATACCAGATTGGCTCTACCGTGCTCCGTGTTTATAACGACGGTATCGCCTTGCGAACATCAACCGTCAGCCCTCAGCCTTCTATCGCCTACCGTATCCCTGAAGGTACCCGTCGCTGGATGCAGCAGTGGTGTGACTCCTATGAGGGTTTCTTCCCCCTGTCCACCACCTATAAGGTGGAACCGGTACCCTCGTATAGCGGCATATTCAAATCTTCTGAAGGTTGGAACAATCGTTGGGGATATCCGGTGTTGTTGGAGCCTGTTAATGGTACTTTTGTATTGATATCCGAGGCGAATATTGAGCATGGGCAGAGTGCATCATGTCTTTATAACGATGGTGAGATGTTTCGCGTAGTGGAGGCAGAGCATGTCGCTGGGGAAACCGTCGGCCACACGACACCTAACCATACACCTTGGCGCGTGGCGATTATCGGGACACTGGCTGATGTGGTGGAATCGACGCTGATTACGGATGTCAGCGAACCCTGCAAGATAGCTGATACCAGTTGGATACAGCCAGGTGTGGTGTCTTGGATATACTGGGCTTACAACCATGGTTCCAACGACTATAGCATCATCAAGAAATATGTTGATATGGCGGAGACGCTCCGTCTTCCCTACGTGCTTATCGATGCTGAATGGGATGAGATGAATAAATTGGCTTCTAATGCGGGCAAGACTATCGAGGATGCCGTCAATTACGCTAAGTCAAAAGGGGTTAAGCCGCTTATCTGGTATAATTCATCGGTAGGGTGGGTAGATGGTGCTCCTACACCGAAGTTCCGTCTGAACAAATCCGAAGACCGTGAGAAAGAATTTGCGTGGTTGGAGAAGATCGGTGTGGCAGGTGTGAAAATCGATTTCTTCTCTGGCGACAACCAGCGCAATATGGACTTCCAACTCGACCTGCTGGAGTCGGCTGCCCGTCACCATCTGCTCGTCAACTTCCACGGTGCTACCATTCCTCGTGGGTGGCAGCGTACCTGGCCGAACCTTATGTCAACAGAAGGTGTCTACGGAGCGGAGTGGTATAACAACGTAGCATCGTTTACTGATAAGGCAGCCTGTCATAATGCTACGTTGCCCTTTACCCGCAACGTCATCGGTCCGATGGACTATACGCCCTGTACCTTCAGTGACTCGCAACATCCGCATATCACTACCCATGGTCATGAACTCGCCTTGACGGTCCTCTTTGAGAGTGGCCTGCAACACTTGGCAGACCGTCCTGAGAGCTTTCTTGCCCAGCCTCAGGAGGTGCAGCAGTTCTTGTCAACGCTGCCTGCTGCTTGGGATGAGACCCATCTGATTGCCGGTTATCCGGGGGAATATGTCATCATGGCTCGTCGCAGTGGTAATAAATGGTATTTGGCAGGTATCAATGGTTCCGATGAGGTTAGAGAGGTGACGCTACCCGTTGATAATCAGTCAGGTATTCTCTTTACCGATCAGGAAGGGAAACCACACAGTTGGCGCATAAAACAACTCAAAAAGATGCCAAAAACTATTATTTTTCAACCCCGAGGGGGCTTTTGTTACATTTACAAAAATAGATGAAACATATGAGAAAGCCAGTTTCAGGAAAAGTATGTACCTTTGCACTCGGTACTACACCACTTTCGTTATGAAAAGATTTGTTTTAGTAGTAATATTATCATTAGTAGTTTGTTTTGTAACCATAGCGGCTGCTGGAAAGCGTTCCAGCAGCGCTATCGGTGCTTTTGTTGAGAATCCCATGCTTTGGGGCGATGTGCCCGATCCCGATATCATTCGCGTAGGCGACACCTACTATTTGGTCAGCACCACCATGCACCTCATGCCTGGTGCGCCCATTATGCGCTCACGTGATTTGAAGAACTGGGAGACCATTGGCTATGTCTATGATCGTCTGACCGACTCGCCCAAATACGACCTCCTTGAAGGTACGGTATATGGTCGTGGTCAGTGGGCTACCTCGCTGAAATACCACAATGGTCGCTTCTATGCGCTCTTTGCTCCTAATGAGGCTGGTGCTATGGGCGATACTTATATTTATAGTGCCGAAGATCCTGCCGGACAGTGGACACTGGTGTCGCGTATGCGTCATTTCCATGACTGCTCACTATTCTTCGATGATGACAATCGTGTATATGTCATCTATGGGACGGGCGAGATGATGGAACTGAAGAGTGACCTCTCTGATGTCATCGAAGGCTCACATGTCCAGTTGTTCCAGCGCGAGGCCGACGAGACCGGCTTGTTGGAGGGCTCACGCATGATCAAGCACAATGGTCGCTACTATCTCTTGATGATTTCCCACGTCTATGCTCCTGGTCGCCACCGTCGTGAGGTGTGCTACCGTTCTAAGAATATCCGTGGCCCCTACGAGAAGAATACCATTCTTGAGTCACCCTTTGGCGGTTTCCCCCATCTGGCTCAGGGTACCATTGTCGATTCTCAGGATGGCGACTGGTATGGCGTCATGTTTCAGGATCGTGGCGGTGTAGGTCGCGTGTTGACGCTGTCGCCTTGCCGCTGGATTGACGGATGGCCTATGTTGGGCGATGAGGAAGGGCTTGTGCCCACCAGAGTGCGTGCGCTGGTCAGTGGCGAACCCGAGAAACATATCGTCTGCAGCGATGATTTCTCTTCTCAGAAATTAGGACTCCACTGGCAGTGGAACCATAACCCCATCAATACCGCATGGTCGCTCAGCGAGCACCCAGGCTTCCTGCGTCTGAAGACCCGTCGTGTGGTGCCCAACCTCTATTTGGCACCCAACACATTGACACAGCGCATGCAAGGTCCTACTTGTAGCGCTTCTATTATTCTCGACTTCGCCCACATGAAGGATGGCGATTGTGCTGGCTTTGCCGCTTTCAACAGTGATACGGGTGCTTTGACCCTCAAGAAGACAGGTAAGACCGTCACCCTCGAGATGAGCGAGCAGAGTTGTCAGCTCACTCAGCGCGAGAAAGCTGTCACTAAGGTTGATGAGAAAGTCGTCGAGAGTGTCTCACTCACCAAGTTGGCTCCTCACGCCACCAAGATATGGCTGCGCATTGATGGTGACTTCCGTCCAGGCGAACGTGGTGGCAAGGATGCTGCCAACTTCTACTACAGCCTCGATGGTGAGCAGTGGACGAAGATTGGCACCAATGACTATCGCATGCGTTTCGACTGGCAGCGTTTCTTCATGGGTTCCAAGTTTGCCATCTTCTGTTACGCCACGAAAAAGGCAGGTGGCTATGTCGATGTCGACAGCTTTACCATCCAGTAGTTTTGTCAACTCCACATTACAAATCATACAAAACCCTTCCGACTGCGAAGGGTATTTGTGTATTTATACACCATTCAATCAAAAATGGGCCCTCTACCTCGCTCTTAACTCTCAACTTTTTTGTACCTTTGCGAACGAAAAAAATCACATAACCAACTATGTTCAATAATTATAAAGGATTTGATCTTGTCGAGACGTATCACTCGATGCGTCACATGCGAAAGTACCACCCGTCGAATACGACCGTACGTCTGCTGAAGATTCTGTTAGTCGCCTTCGTCACCTTGTTTTTGTGGAATATACCGTCAGAGTGGTACGGTATTCAAAATCTGACAGTGGTTCAGCAGCGTATCATTGCCATCTTTGCCTTTGCCACGCTGATGTGGATTCTCGAAATCGTCTCCTCGTGGGCTACGTCCATTGCCATCATTGTCATGATGTTGCTATTCTGTACGGATAGTGGTATCTCACCGATGGTCAACGAAGAGGAGGTGGGCAAGCTGCTCTCTTACAAGGGTGTAATGGCTTGCTTTGCAGACCCAGTCATCATGCTGTTCATTGGTGGTTTCGTGTTGGCTATTGCTGCCACGAAAACCGGTCTCGATGCACAGCTGGCCAAAGTGCTCCTCCGCCCCTTCGGTACGAAGAGTGAGATGGTGTTGCTGGGTTTCCTGCTCGTGACGGGTCTGTTCTCGATGTTCGTGTCGAACACCGCCACCGCTGCTATGATGCTGACCTTCCTGACGCCTGTGTTCCGTCAGCTGCCCCCAGAGGGTAAGGGTCGTATCGCCTTGGCTATGTCTATCCCCGTTGCTGCCAACCTCGGTGGTATGGGTACGCCTATCGGTACCCCTCCCAACAACATCGCCCTGAAGTACCTCAACGATCCTGAGGGCCTGAATATGGGTCTCGGCTTCGGTCAGTGGATGATGTTCATGTTCCCGCTGGTGGTAGTCCTGCTGTTCATCAGCTGGCGCCTGCTGCTGAAGTTCTTCCCGTTCAGTCAGAAGACTGTCGAGCTGAAGATTGACGGTGATATGCAGCATGGTTTCCAGTCTAAGGTGGTTATCTTCACCTTCATCCTCACCGTAGCACTCTGGCTCTCTGACCGTTTCACCGGCATCAACGCCAACACGGTGGCTATGATTCCATTCTGTATCTTCGCCCTGACGGGTGTCATCAATAAGCGCGACTTGGAGCAGATCAACTGGAGTGTTATCTGGATGGTTGCCGGTGGTTTCGCCCTCGGTTATGGTCTGAACGCCTCTGGTCTGGCTGCCAATGCTGTAGAGAGCATCCCCTTCGGTGAGTTCTCGCCGCTGTTCATCCTAATCTTCGGAGGTGCCATCTGCTACCTGCTGAGCAACTTCATCTCAAACTCTGCTACAGCAGCGCTGCTGATGCCTATCCTCGCTGTGGTCTGCGGTGCTATGGGCGACAAGCTCGATCCTATCGGTGGTACGGGTACCGTCCTCATCGGTGTGGCCATTGCAGCATCCAGCGCCATGATTCTACCCATCTCTACGCCTCCGAATGCCTTGGCTTTCGCTACGGGCTATGTCAAGCAGAGTGACATGTCGAAGGTAGGTATCATCATGGGTATCATCTCCATGGTTCTCGGCTTCGGCCTGGTCTATCTGATGGGTACCTTCCACTTCATCTGATAATGAAGGACAACCAGCGGGAAATATTCCCCATAGTTGATGAAGCAGGCACGGTAGTCGGCCAGGCCACTCGCGGAGAGTGCCATAGCGGCTCGCGCCTGCTTCATCCCGTTGTCCACCTTCATGTCTTCAATACTCGTGGCGATGTCTATCTGCAGAAGCGTCCTGCATGGAAAGACATCCAGCCAGGCAAGTGGGATACTGCCGTAGGTGGTCATCTTGACTATGGTGAGACTCCTGAGCAAGCTCTTCTTCGTGAAGTTCGCGAGGAATTGGGCATCACCGATTTTACTCCTGTCTTCATGGGCAAGTACGTTTTCGAGAGTCAACGGGAACGTGAACTCGTCTATGTCCACCGTACGACCTATGAAGGTCCCATTCAACCCTCTCAAGATGAGCTTGACGGAGGTCGTTTCTGGTCCCTTCAAGAGATTCGTTCTGCCCTTGGTCAGGGCATCCTTACCCCCAACTTCGAGCGCGAATTCCAGCGCTTCTTTCTTACCCCTCAAGAATAGTCTCGTTATCTCAAATGATATAATTATGGTAAAAGGTCGTGCTTAATTGGAAAAAAAGATGTACCTTTGTACCCAAATTATATACAGACTATGCTGAAACAGTTTTTCTCCGTCATGTCGCGCTATCTCAAGCCGTATCGCAAATACATGGCTTGGTCGGTGGTGCTTAACTTCCTGTCGCAATGGATGAATGTATTCTCCTTTGCCGTACTGATTCCTATATTGAATATCCTGTTTAAGATCGATACTGCTGTCTATACTTACAAGCCGTGGTCGTGGGAAACATTGGATAAGGAACTGGTGGTCAACAACGCCTATGCATGGGTGCAGGAGTTAATGGCGTCACACGGAGCCTTCCTGACACTGGTGTACATGGGATTGGCACTGATCATTATGACAGGTCTGAAGACGCTGGGCTATTTTGCCTCGTCAGCTGTGATGATACCGCTGCGCACGGGCGTGGTGCGCGACATCCGTATCGAGGTGTATGAGAAGGTGCTGAAGCTGCCCCTGAGTTTCTTCTCTGAGGAGCGCAAGGGCGATATCATCGCCCGTATGTCGTCAGATGTAGGGGCTGTAGAGAACTCCATCACCAGCAGTATTGATATGTTGATACGTCAGCCGATAGCCATCTTCGTATGTTTCTTTACGATGATTGTTGTCAGTTGGCAATTGACACTCTTCGTCATCGTTGTGGCTCCTTTGGCCGGATGGATCATGGGTGTGGTCAGCAGGAAGCTGAAGCAGGAGTCGGCTATCGTACAGAGCAAGTGGGGCGACATGCTGGCTCAGCTCGACGAGACGCTGGGCGGACTGCGCATCATCAAGGCTTTTATCGCTGAGCATAAGATGCTGCAGCGCTTTGTCAATATCAACGAGGAATACCGTAAGGACTTCAATTCGATGACCATCCGCCAGAGTGCTGCCCACCCGATGTCGGAGTTCTTGGGTACAGTGATTATCGTGATCGTGCTGTGGTATGGTGGCTTCCTGATTCTCAACGAGTCAAACATCATCGATGCCTCGACATTCATCTTCTTCATGGTCATCCTCTACAGCGTCATCAACCCGCTGAAGGATCTCTCTAAGGCTACCTACCAGATTCCCGTAGGTCTGGCATCCATGGATCGTATCGACTTTATCTTGAAGGCCGAGAATCCCATCAAGGAGCCTGCAAATCCCCAGCCGATGCCCTCCTTTGAGAAGGAGATAGAGCTGAAGAATGTGACGTTCAGCTATCAGGAGGGTCGTGAGGTACTGAAGGATATCAACCTGAAAGTGCCCAAGGGTAAGACTATCGCACTGGTAGGACAGTCGGGTTCTGGTAAGTCGACACTGGTAGACCTCATCCCTCGCTATCACGATGTAAACGTGGGTGAGGTTCTCATTGACGGCAAGAATATCAAGACGGTACGCATCTCGGAACTGCGCGCCCTCATTGGCAACGTGAACCAGGAGGCTATCCTCTTCAACGATACCTTCTACAACAACATCACCTTCGGCGTGGAACATGCCACGATGGAACAGGTTATCGAGGCAGCCAAGATCGCCAATGCCCATGACTTCATCATGGAGTCGGAGAACGGCTACGACACGATGATTGGTGACCGTGGCGGACGCCTCTCGGGAGGTCAGCGTCAACGCGTCAGCATCGCCCGTGCCATTCTGAAGAATCCGCCCATCCTCATTCTCGACGAGGCCACCTCGGCCCTCGATACAGAGTCGGAGCGACTGGTGCAGGAGGCACTCGAGCGACTGATGAAGACACGTACCACGGTAGCCATTGCCCATCGCCTGAGTACCATCAAGAATGCCGACGAGATCTGCGTGTTGCATGAGGGACGCATTGTGGAGCGTGGCACCCATGAGGAGCTGCTCGCCATGGATGGCTATTACAAGAAGTTGAACGATATGCAGTCGCTTTGAAACAACGCATCCTATATCTCGTTAAATACTATGTGCTGACGGTGCTGGTGTTCATCGTGGCCAAGCTGGTGTTCATGCTGTGCAATCAGGATGGACACCATGTTGCTGTGGGCGACTTCTTTGAAGTGGTGGCACATGGTCTCACGCTCGACCTTAGCACAGCACTCTATTTTGTGCTAGTGCCTTTTCTCGTCGTGTTGGTCAGCCTCTATTGGAATCAAAAGAAGGTGCTGACCACCATTCTGGATGTCTATAACGGTATCATTGCCATTGCCTTATCGCTGGCCTTCGTTGCAGATACCAGCCTCTATGAGTTCTGGCAGTTCAAGCTCGATGCCTCGTGCCTGCAGTATCTGGAGACACCTACTGAGGCGATGGCCAGTGTCAGTGGGGGCTATATCGCCTTGCGGTTTGTGATATGGCTGGTAGTGGCCCTGCTCATCTTTATGGCCTATAGAGCCGCAGTCCGTCCGCTTCGGACTGTTAGTCCGCTACCTGCGAACTACAAGTCTGTTGCCTACGGACTACTCGCCCTCCTGTTGTTCGCTCCGCTCTTTATCATTGGCATCCGAGGCGGACTCGGTGAGTCGGTGACCAATATCGGGCAGGTGTACTACTCGCAGAACCAGTTTCTGAACCATTCTGCCGTCAATCCCGTCTTCAACTTCCTGGATTCGATGGATCAGACGGCCAGCACGATACCCAACTACCAGTTTATGGAGGAAGAGGAACGTGCCAGGCTGATGGAGGGTATCTATCCTACGGAGAGCATCGATACCGATACGTTGCTCAATACTAGCCGTCCTAATGTTGTGGTCATCCTTTTGGAGAGCTGTGGCGGTATCTTTACGGAGGATATTGGAGGACGTAAGGATATCATGCCCAACCTGAACCGCTATGTCCATGAGGGCGTGTACTTCTCGCAGTTCTATGCTAATTCCTACCGAACCGATCGAGGCACATTATGTACCTGGAGTGGCTACCCCTCGTTCCCCACATCATCGGTGATGAAGATTCCATCGAAGACACGTTTCTTGCCTGGTCTTGCCAAATCACTTCGTGAGGTAGGCTACCAGACGAGCTACCTCTATGGTGGTGATATCAATTTCACCAATATGCGTAGCTATCTGGTGACGATAGGCTTCGACCAGCTGAAGTGGAAAGATGACTATAGTGTCGAGGAAAGACAGACGGCTAAGTGGGGGGTACGTGATGACATCACCTTTGCCACGCTCTATGAACAGATTGCACAGTTCAAGGCCGATGAACACTACTTGATCGGCTACTCTACACTCTCCAGTCATGAGCCGTGGGATGTCCCCACACATGTGTTGGATGAGGAGATTCCCAATGCCTTCAACTATCTGGACCAGTGTCTGGGCGACTTTATCGAGAAGATGAGAAAGACGCCCCAGTGGGACAACCTGCTGGTGGTGCTGTTACCTGACCATGGCTATACCTATTTTGGCGTTGGCGAGGAACATGAGATGCATGACCATGTGCCGATGCTATGGTTGGGCGGAGCCATCAAGGCACCTCGTCGCATAGAACAACTGTGCAATCAGACCGATTTGCCTGCCACGCTGCTGGGACAGATGGGGTTGGCGCATGATGACTTCACATTCAGTCGTGATGTTATGAGCAGCAACTATACCTATCCCTTTGCTGTCCATACCTATAATAATGGTATCACGATGAAGGACAGTACGGGTTTTGCGGTCTATGACCTGAATGCCAACCGCATCATAGTGGACAAGAGTACGAACAGTGAGGCACTGATCCGTCGAGGTATGGCCATCTTGCAGACTGCTTCGCAACATATCAACAGTTTAGGAACGAATCAACAACATGAGACAATTCGATAAAAAATATTTG
Source organism: uncultured Bacteroidales bacterium (assembly GCA_902799655.1). Classification (GTDB taxonomy): domain Bacteria; phylum Bacteroidota; class Bacteroidia; order Bacteroidales; family Bacteroidaceae; genus Prevotella. Next base: position 20,027 of record CADCBH010000011.1, on the reverse strand, counting down.
GGCGTGCTATGGCCCTTGGCTGCTGTGGTGTGCAACCTGATGATGGCGTATGTGGTCTATTTCATTGCCCGTACGGTCTTCCTCATCGAGAACTGGTCACTCTACTCAGAGTATATGACCACCTCGCATCTTCTGGAACTGTTCAGGGGCGGTGTGATGTTTGACACCTCTGCCATCCTCTATACCAATGCTATTTGGGTGGTGATGGTGATGTTCCCCTATCACAAGAAGAACAATGAGCGCTACCACCGTGTATGCCGTTGGGTGTATGTGGTCATCAACGTCCTGATGCTGGCCATCAACCTTTGCGACGTGGTCTATTTCCGCTACTCCATGCGTCGTACCACTGGAACCATCTTCCAGGAGTTCTCCCACGAGAACAACCTTGGAGGTATCTTCCTGACGGAGGCCATTAGTCACTGGTATTTCTTCGTGCTGGCAGGACTCATAGGATGGGCATTATGGAAAGGCTATCGTACTCCGCGTATCCTGTGGGTGAAGACCAGTTGGGTGATGTATGATGTCATTTTCCTGTTGTCGCTGATGGCCTATGCACCTTTCAGCGTGGCTGGCATGCGAGGCGGATGGACACGTGATATCCGTCCTATCACCGTGTCGAATGCCAACAACTATTGTGACCGTCCTACGGAGACGGGTATCGTGCTGAATACACCATTCGCCTTGCTACGCACTTATGATGCGAGTACCTTCGAGAATCCTGGTTACTTTAAGACTCAGGCAGAGCTGGAACGTGTGTTCAATCCCATCGTGACTCCTAAGCCTACCCACGAGTTTAGGAAGAAGAATGTAGTGGTCATCATTATCGAGAGTTTCGGCAGGGAGTATATTGGCGCCTACAACAAACATATCCCAGGCTATAAAGGTTATACACCTTTTGCCGATTCACTGATAGCCAACGGTGCGCTAACCTATAAATACTCTTATTGCAACGGCCGCAAGTCGATAGACGGTATGCCGAGCATCCTCTCGTCGATACCGATGTTCATTGAGCCTTTCTTCCTGTCGGCCTATAGTGTCAACCATGTGTCAGGATTGGCAGACTGCCTGAACAGCAAAGGCTATGAGACTGCTTTCTTCCATGGTGCGGAGCGTGGTTCAATGGGCTTTATGGCCTTTGCTCGTGCCACTAAGTTCAAGGAGTACTATGGTCGTGAAGACTTCGTAGCTGACCCTCGCACACGTGGTGACGAGGAGTATGACGGCTGGTGGGGCATCAGCGATGAGCCTTTCATGCAGTATATGTGTCAGAAAATGTCAGATATGAAGCCTCCCTTCATGACTGCGCTGTTCACGCTGTCGAGCCATCATCCCTTCCGTGTGCCCGCCGCCTATAAAGATCGCTTCCCGGAGGAGAATCCCGATATGCCCATCTATCCCGTCATCCGTTATACGGATATGGCGCTGCAGCATTTCTTCGAGTCTGCTCGCAAGCAGCCTTGGTATGAGAATACCATCTTTGCCATCACCAGCGACCATACCAATATGTCGGCCATTGATGAGTACCGTTCGGATATTGGCGGATTCTGCTCACCAGTCATCTTCTACGACCCCACTGGTGAGATGGGTAGCGGCATGGTTGATGCTATTGCTCAGCAGACTGATATTATGCCTACCATTCTGGAGTATCTGGGCTATGACCAACCCTATCTCTCGTTTGGTGTCGATCTGCTTAACACACCGGCTGAGGAGACATGGGCCGTCAACTATATGAACGGCATTTACCAATTTGTAAAATATGGTTATGTACTGCAGTTCGACGGACAACAGACCAGAGCCGTCTATGCCCTTGAAGACAAGCTGATGAAGAAGAACCTCGTAGGTAAGGTGCCTCAGCAGCAGCAGATGGAGCTGGAGCTGAAGGCCATCATCCAGCAATATATGGAACGCATGACGGAAAATCGTCTGACACCACAAGAACAATAATGGTATAAAATCGGAAGCATCATGATACTGATATTAGGAAAACAAGGTATTTTACATTCGATAGGCAACGACATCAAAAACGTGTTTCAGAACTTCTTTACCATGCGTGGCCGTTGGCAGCGTGAGGGCGATGAGTTGCTGATACACTACTCCAAAGAAGCCCCCCATGCTACCAACCAACGCAAGATGATAGTGTGCATGGTAGATGGGAAACGCAAGCAAGGTGGATTAGCAGATCGCCTGCGTGGCATCGTATCGACTTATTATGTCTGCAAGAAACTGGGATATGATTTCCGTATCAATTTTGTGCATCCCTTCCCCCTGATCGACTATTTGGTACCTAATACGTATGACTGGCGTGTGTCACAGGACGAGTTGTCCTTCAATGTCGATGATGCCGAGCCGATGTTTTGTGGCAGTCAGGCCACGCATGTAGAACCCAAGTTTCAGGAGTTGTGGATTAAGAAACGCTGTCGCAAGGCTCACAAGCAGTTGCATGTGTATACCAACGCCCATATCCTCAGACATGGCGACAGCTTCAAACGCTGTTTCAATGAATTGTTCCGCCCTTCGGAGGCACTGCAAGCTGCCCTCGATGAACAGGCCAAGAAGTTGGGTACTGACTATTATGCTGTCACGCTACGTTTCCAGCAGCTTCTTGGGGATTTCGTCGAGGAGGCTCATTTTACCATCCTTTCACCTGAGGATGCCCAGCAGTTGATGGAACGCTGTGTGGAGCAGATAGACAAGCTGTATCAGCGGCTGCCAGAGAAAAAGCCCGTCCTTGTGACTTCTGACAGCGAACACTTCCTGCAATATGCTGCCAAGTGTCTAGACTATGTTTATGTGGTCTCAGGTTCTCTGGCACACATGGACTGGACGGAGAACATTCCTTTTGAGACCAATCTCAAGTCGTTCCTCGACTTCTATATGATCAGTAAAGCGAAGCGAGCCTATCTTTTGCAGACAGGCAAGATGTATAATAGCGGTTTCCCACGCCGTGCTGCCCAGGCTGGTGGTGTGCCGTTCAAACACATTCGTTTTTAACGGACTTGCTCTCCCGCACTTTGAATAAACGGTCTATGAGTCTATGCAGTTTCCCTGCTGTGCTTGAACGATGTACGAAGTAAGGTATCTCGCAGAGCTTGTCGATATCGAGGGTTTGCAGTTCTTCTTCAAGGGAGAAATCGTTGAGATAGGCGTACGTGAACACTTCAAAAGCTTTATCTCTCCACTCCATAGAGTTTCCCCAATAGTGACCAATGAGGTCGGATGTTGCTACCAGTGAGGTATGCTCAGCCAATGCGATGGAGTAGGAATACTGCTCTGTGATAAATTCGTTGTTACCATCATTCAGCATACCATCACAGAGTGCCAGTGCGCTGGCAACGGTTTCACTGATTTTTTGACTGGGCAGACCTACTACGCCAGCATTCCACATATGATGTTGCTCGCCAATGGTGATATCGCCATATTTATGACCAGCCGCTTTCTTCCACAACCGTTTGGCTGTATGGCTGATGCCCGTCAATTTGCCCTCTCGACGATGCATCAGCCCGTGGCCTTCGTCTAAGCGCTTCTTGAGGTCAGATAGATGTCCATAGAGGAAGGTGTCGCTATCGAGATAGAGCAGGTTGTCTTCGGGATAGAGACTGTGCAGATATTCCATTCCTTTAATCTTCGTGCGGAAGAAAAAATGATGCGAACCCATCCACTCTGCTTTCTGTTCTGCCGTGATGGTGATCACCTCGACACCTGCCTTGCTGAAGAATGAAGGGTGGTCGGTAATGACACAGATACGCCCAATTTCTGGAGAGAGTTGTTTCTGAAAGGTGCGTATAGACAGGTAGGCTTCCATATAGTAGCGCAGTGCCTCGTCGCCACCCATCACGATATAAAAAACGGTCATCATATCTTCTCAGTCTTTTATCTCTTTTTCATGTACTTTACCGTCAATAACTTCAAAGCGGCGTTCAAAGCGTTGACGGGTACGCTTCCAACGGTCGTGAGTCCACAGGTAGCATTCTGGCTGCCTGCGAATACTTTCTTCAAGGTTCTTGAAATAGAGGTCGGTCAATTCATACTCCTTCATCTGTTGTGGTTCACGGGTGATGAGCTTGAACTCTGCCTCGAAATAGCCACGCTTGATGCGCCTCACGTCCATATAGAATACAGCATGATTGAGTTTCGCTGCGATGCGCTCAGTACCAGAGAGTACGGCGGTGTCGTGATGCAGGAACTGACACCAATGATGGATGTTCCACCAGAAAGGGGCTTGGTCGGCAATGTAGCCAATGACCACGGGTTTCCCTTGCTTCTTATATTCTAGAATCTTGCGTAAGGACTCATTCATCGAGATACATACAGCTCCATAGCGCTGACGTACGTGGAGAAACAGTCGGTCGAAGTCTTGATTCTCAAGGGGATGATACAGTTGTCCGCACTGGGCATCCTGACTGATCCAGAAGGGTAGGGACGTCACCCATTCCCAGTTGCAGAAATGGCCGAGATAGACAGCACACGACTGCCCTTCGCTCACACATTGATCTACGATTTCTGTGTTCTTAAAGACAAGGCGTCGTTTGATCTCTTCTGGTTTCATGGTCATCAACTTGATGCTTTCTACCAGATAGTCACAGAACCAACGGTAGAAACGGCGCTCAATAACCTTATGTTCTTCAGGTTCCCGTTCTGGGAAAGATGTCACCACGTTGACCCACACCAAGCGACGGCGATAGTGGATGATATAGAAGACTATCACGAAGATGATGTCACTCAGCCAGTAGAGGACCCGTAATGGGAGCAGTGATAGCAGATACCACAGGGAGTAGACAATATAGTATAGTAACTTCTTCATTGGGAGCGTGTTAGAATCCTATTCGTTGTAGATACGACGTATCTTGGCATAATAATGCTCATAATTCAGGTGGTCGTCAAAGTCGGCCTTGGCCTGCTGTCCTAGCTGCTGGCGCAGGTCGGCATCGTCAATCAGCCGACCCATGGCCTCTGCCAGTTGGCTGGCGTTGCCTGGTGTCACGAGCAGACCGTTGCGACCGTCTTCCACATATTCACGCTGACCGCCATTGTTGGTAACCACCACAGGATGTCCTTGTGACATATATTCCTGGGGTGACAGTGGACAACCCTCGCGAACGGTAGAGGCCAGAATGCCAAAGTCGGCACCAGCCACATAGGGTAATACTGGATGACGGAAGCCTGCAAAGATGATCTTGTCTGCAATGCCTTTCTGATCAACTGCAGCTTTGAGGTGTGCTGTATATTCATCGCTTCCCCTGCCAATCAGCACCAGTTTAAAATCCTTGTCCTTGATGCGCTCTACAGCATCCAGCAGCACGTCAATGCCCTTTTCAGGGTCTAGTCTGCCATGGAACATGGCCACAGCACTGGTTGCGGGGATGTTGAATTCCTTCCGCACATCAACGGGTACCGTATTCTCCGGAACAACAATGCTGGTGTGGACAATACCTAATTTGCTGGAGTCGATAGTTGGATGAGTACTGAGGAATACGTCGGTGGATATCTGGGAATCGAATATCAGTCTGTCTAGTTGACGATACAGCCAGCGGTAGAGTAGGCTATTCTTTCCAGGACGGGTAAGATGACGGCACATCACCACCTGGACATTCTTGTTGCCAGAGAGCTTTCTGGCGTAGCATGCCGTAAAAGCGTCTTTGAAATTATGGGCGTGGATGGTGCATGCTCCTGCTCTCTTGATGATGGATGCCAAGGACCATGCACTCTTGATGTCGAATGCGCCACCCAGAGGCATGCCATAAACGGTGATGCCTGCCTCCTCGTATTTCTTGCTGATGCTGTCGATGGGCTTACAGATGATGTTTACCTCTATTCCGTCAACACGCTGGCGCTGGCAGAGGTCGTAGACATATTGTTCTCCGCCTCCCCATTCTTTATTGGATACAATGTGGAATATTTTCATATCTGGCACGTTCTGTAGCCTTTGCTGTCATATATTTTGTTTGCAAAAATAATAAATAATCAGTGATTATGCAAATATAAAAAGAATTATTTTGCCATTTCACTTTTTTGTACTACCTTTGGCATGCTAAAAAGAATCATGATTATGGCATCATACGATATAGATACTTTACACGAGCATATCCTACAGATTCTGTTGTCTGTTGACAAGGTCTGCCGTGAACATCAGCTGACGTACTATTGTTGGGCGGGCACCATGTTGGGCGCTGTGCGCCACAAAGGCTTTATCCCCTGGGATGATGATATGGATATCTGTATGCCTCGTCCTGACTACGACCAGCTGATGATGCATGCCCACGAATGGCTGCCACAGCCTCTTGAGGCTTTGTCGATAGAGACCGATGCCAGCTATCCTGGTGGCTTTGGTAAAATAGTGGATGGTAGTACTACGCTGATTGAGCGTGAGCATAGCGACTATGTGGGTGGTATCTATATTGATGTGTTCCCTATCGATGGAATGACCAAGAATAAGTTGGGTCAGAGAATGGCTGTGGCCCGTTATAAGGCCATGGACAAACTACTCTATTTCCTCCATCGAGATCCCTACAAACACGGGCATGGTCCCAGTTCGTGGCCTGTGTTGCTGATTCAGAAACTATTCTCACACGAATGGGCTCGTAAGCAGTTACGAGCAGCCTATCTGGCTTACGACTATGATAAGTCGGAGTATGTTCTCGACTATGACGACGGAGTGAATGGTGTGATTCCCAAGACCATGCTGGGTAAGCCTACGCCTGTGCTGTTTGAGGGCCACGAGGTGATGGGTGTGGAGCATGCTGATGCCTATCTTAGGAATAAGTATGGCGACTATATGGTTGTCCCTCCTCATGACAACCAGCGTCAGCATAATTTCTTCTATCTGGATTATAACCTGCCGTTCAGACAGTACGAAGACAAACGCTCGTTTGTTAATCACGATAGCGCTTCTCTATAATTTTTGATACGAGGACGAATTGGTATACCGCAGCCATCATGGCTCGGATGAGGCCGCGTGTGCCCATTCGGTAGCCGCCGTCCAGCACGTATTTCTTGAAGAAACGCCAGAAAGGACGCCACAAAAGGGCGCCAAGACCATAGTTCTTGTCACGCTTTTTGTCAACCTCATTGTCAGTATATTCGTTCATCTTGGCCATGTATTCATGCATGGTCTCATCCATGAGGTGTAACAGGCGGGCTTCTTTCTTGGCCTTTAGTTTCTCCACGCGCCCCTGAACTTTAGGGAATGTGTGCACGTATGGGGGCCATTCCGTACCTTCGCGAATGAAAAAACGCAATTGGAAATCGTAGTGGAAATCACGTACAAACATGCTCATAAACATGTTCTGGCGTGGGATATAATAACCTGCAGGGCAATCGGGCTGTTTGATTCTTTGATAGAGCTCCTCACGAAGCTCTGGCGTTACGATTTCGTCAGCATCTACTACAAAAGTCCACTTGTTTGAAGCAGATTGGATAGCAAAGGTACGGGCTGGTTCTGCACTCTTGTGGTTGGCCTTGGGGAAGGTCACAATCTTACAGCCGTATTCACGGGCTATCTCAAGAGTATGGTCAGTACTTTCCATGTCGCACACCACCACTTCGTCGAACTCCTTTACGGAATCAAGAATCTTACGCAGATGTTGCTCTGCGTTGTAGGTGTTGATGACGACTGAAATCTTGTTCTCTTCGCCCATGACTATTTGATAACGGTATGGTAGGCCTTGATAACGGTATCGGTGATGAACTGCAGCTGCTCGTCAGTCAGTTGGGGATAGCAGGGAAGCGAGATCTCATGATGATAGTTCTCGTAGGCCTGTGGATAGTCTTCTATGCGATAGCCCAGTCCGTGGAAGAAGGAGAGCATAGGCAACGGAATGAAATGCACGTTGACAGCCACCTCACTCTTGGAAATCTCGTTGATAATCTCGTCGCGCTGCTCTTCGGTGATGTCTTTGATGCGCAGAGCATAAACATGGTACGAGGTCTCTCTGACATCATCTGTGCTGGAAGGCAAGATGCTCCAAGGCTCGTTCTTGAAGGCCTTGTTGTAGGTCTCAAACACATGCTTGCGCTTCTGAAGCAGGGTTTCGTATTGACGAATCTGTGCCAAACCGATGGCTGCGTTGACATCCGCCATGTTCGCCTTCATGCCCATACCCACAATGTCGTAGCGCCATCCGCCAGCCTTGGTCTTGGTAAAGGCATCCTTGGTCTGACAGTTCAGGGCTTTCATGCGCAACTCAGCATACAACTGTTCATTGTCGAAGGGAGCAGGCATGTTCAAACAGATAGCTCCACCTTCAGCGGTGGTCACATTCTTGACGGCGTGGAGCGAGAAGATGGCGATATCCGTTTCTGAACCTGTGTGTTTTTGGTGATAGTTGGCACCGATAGAATGTGCCGAGTCATTGATGACGATGATGCGTCCCAATTTTTCCATCACTGGTGATGTTGGTTGGAACATGGCCTTTATCTCTGGCTCGTTGACCATTTGCATGATGGCCTCATAGTTACATGGCCAACCGGCAATGTCGACAGGAATGATTGCCTTGGTCTTGGGGGTAATAGCCCCACGAATGGCATCTACCGAGATATTCAGGTCTTCTCCTGAGTCCACAAGGACAGGCTTGCCACCAGCCCATAGTACTGCAAGAGCAGTAGCACAATAGGTATAGGCAGGGATGATCACCTCATCACCAGGTTGTATACCCAACCAGCGTAACATCAGAATAGCGCCAGTGGTCCATGAGTTGACACAAAGCACGCGCTTGGCATTTGAGAGTTTCTGAATCTCGTCTTCCAAAGCTTTTACCTTTGGTCCGGTGGTTATCCAACCCGATCTGAGTGAGTCGGTAACTTCTGATACAACACTCTCATCAATATATGGTGGTGAAAAGGGAATCTTCATAATCATCAATTTATTGTTTGCTGCAAAGTTGCGCAAGAAATCATTTGAATGCCTTCTGAATCTTGGCGGCAATTTCCTTGAACTGCTCTTCACTGAGCTTCAGTTTCTCACGACGGAAGTCGGCATCGGCCTCCGACTGCATGGGAATGAGGTGGATATGAGCGTGGGCTACTTCCAGACCAAGCACTACCTGAGCCACTTTCTTGCAGGGGAAAGCCTGCTTGATGGCAATGGCTACACGTTTGGCAAACTGCTGATAACGTGCCAGTTCGTCATCGTCCATATCGAAAAAGTAGTCAATCTCGCGGCGGGGAATGACCAGTGTATGACCTTCAACCAGCGGATTGATATCGAGGAAAGCATAGAACTCCTCATTCTCCGCACATTTATAACTGGGAATCTCACCAGCGGCGATCTTACTGAAAATATCCATAACTATAAATTTCGAATTATGAATTACGAATTACGTACTAAGCAATGCTAATGTTCTCAATGCGCAACTTAATAGTGCCACGGGGAATCGTAATCTCTACCTCGTCACCGACTTTCTTACCCAACAGTCCCTGGGCAATAGGTGTCTTGATAGAAATCTTGCCAGCACGAAGGTCGGCTTCGTTCTCACTAACAATCGTGTAGGTCATCTTCGACTTGGTGGTCAGATTGGTCATCTCCACCTTCGTCAGAATCTGTACGCTGTCCGTGCTCAAGCGTGAAGTGTCAACCACTTTAGCCTCGCTGATGGTTGCCTTCAGCTTGTTGATCTTGTCTTCCAGATGTGCCTGAGCCTCTTTGGCAGCATCATACTCGCTATTCTCACTGAGGTCGCCTTTTTCGCGTGCCTCGGCAATGGCTGCTGAGGCCTTTGGGCGCTCTACCGCTTCAAGGCGGTGCAGTTCGGCTATGAGTTTGTCATAGCCTTCTTGTGACATGTATGCCATAATGTTTTCTTATTTATATTCTTGGTTTTCTGTACAAAAAATAAAAGAATCCCGACTCGTCGTCCTGTCGGAATCCCTGTTTTATCTCTCTATTTACTGGGTGCAAAGATAGGAAATTTTTCTCATTTAACCAAATTTTCAGCCAAAAACTTTCTTTTTCGCTTGATTTAAATCAAGAAAGTGTTATTGCGACACTATTTTTTTAGTGTTTTCTCTTGCAAGTTCCGAAAATAATTGTATCTTTGCATCGTGTTTTTCATAGTATTAGATTTAAGGTTAACAAAGGTTAGGGACTCAGCGGAGTCCCATTTTTTTTGTTTAACCTATTAAATCACAGACGGCAGGCAGATTACTCTTGCCTCGGATAATGCTGACTTGAATTCTCTGCTGAATGGATTCGTAAGCAGCCTAACAAAAAGTGATAAAGACCTCTCCAGGCGTGATGTCTGAAGAGGTCTCTCATGATGAAAACAATCTTTTACAACTACTAACCACTACTAACTAATAAGTTTTTAGTTTTGAATTGTTTAATAATAGCAAGTGGAGGGAGAAAAACGCTCCCTCCACTTGATGTTAGATGATTACTGCCAGCTGACCTTCACGTCGCTAATGGTGATGCTGCCACCATAGTTGTTGATGCTCCAGCAATTCTTCTGAATGCCATAGATACGCTGGGTGTAGCAGACGATATCGTTGATGTACACGACGACCACTGAGTTGTCGGTGTAGATGTCGATGTCGTATGTATTGTCTGCAGGACGATAGAATCCGTAGCCGTCTGCTCCATCGATGAAGCCCTTGCCGTAGATTTTCTCCTCCTCACCCTGGTCGTTGATCTTAATGCGATAGCCTTCCTGCTCGAAGTTGACCTTGCGGGCATTGCCATTGTCCTCTGGGTTGACGATGATGCTGTAGTAGTACTCAGGATCAGTGCTGCGAACGAAGCTGACACCGAACTTGTCGTCATTGCCTGCTGTGGTCACCTTGAACGAGATGTGGTTGCAGGTGCCTAAGCGGTTGTAGAGTACATAGGCGCCATCGCCTGTGAGCTTGTTGTCAGTGTAGCCCTTGCTATCCATGACCTTGACAGTCTGTGGCTTATTGTACTTGGCAGCCATAGCAGGAATGGCACGCAGCGAGAGCGTTCCGTCCTCGTGCTGGAAGACCTTGTGGCACACCAGTGCTCCCGACCAGTTGGGCTCGTTACCGTCGCCACCACCTACGTTGATATTCTTCTCGTGGCAGTCAATACCTGAGCGGAATGGTGTCCAACCCCAGATGTAGCGGTCGGTACCGTTGGAGGCTGTCTTGCCTGCATAGAAGGCACGGCTGTCGAGCTTGCCCTCACGCCACAGTGGACCGTCAGCAGGCCATTTGGGACCATCGTTGAAGGCGTCCTTCAGATGCTGATAGGAGTCTGCCATCAGGTATTTCACCACGCGGCTCCATGATGTCTTCACACTCTCACTATAAACGAGATACCAGTAGTTGCCCATCTTGAAGATGTCGGGGCACTCAAGCATACGGTCCCAGATCATCTTGAAGCTGCCTACATGCTCCCAGTTCTTCATGTCGCTCGACTTGAACTCAGCAAAGCGTGGGTCGCCACCACCCTGCGGGTAGGTAGAGATGACCATGTGGTAGAGGTCGTCGTCAGCAATGAAGATCTGTGGGTCGCGGAAGTCATTGCTGGAGTAGCCGTAGTCGGGGCCGTTGATAGCCCACAGCTCGTCCTTGGTCCAGTTCTGACCGTCCTTGGATGTAGCACGCATCACCACCTCACGATACTTGCAGTTGCCATTGTGGCCAGTGTAGTAGAAATAATAGGTGTCGTCCTTCTCGCTGTAATAGCAGCAGCCAGTACCCAGTGCAGCATCCTGCATATAGTCGTTGGCTCCGTAAGGCAGCACCTCGCCCATTGACTGATAGCTGGTACCATCCTGGGTAGTAACGCCCCAGATGGGATGGAAGCGGTGACTCATATTGTTGTCAAACTCCTGCAGGTAGAACACCTTGAAGTTGCCAGCCTTCTTGTCGTAGAAGGGCATGGGGTCGCCCACACGACCTACTGACGGCATAAAGTATGTGCCAAAACCCTGAGCATCCGACGACGCAAACGATGTGGTCGTTCCCTGCCAGTCCTTGGGGGCATCACCATTCGATGAGTCCTTGCTGCAGGCTGTAAGACTGCAGATAAGGCTGGCTGCACAGATCATGCTATATATCGTTGTCTTCATAATCTATAATACGTTTAAAATTGTGGACTTATTTGGTTAGATAATCAAATGCGTTGAGCATGATTTTGCCCATATTGTCGTGATAGTTCGACTCGTATGGTGTAGGAGAGTTCCAGTCGTAGAGGCCTGAACCCAGACAGATGATACCACCCTTGCCATACTCACCGTTATAGGCCTTCAGCTCCCATGCGTTCACGCTATTGTCACCAGTCAGTGCGCGACCACCAGTCTTGGCTTCCACAGCATCCTTACCACCAGCATAGGTGTCCCAGAATCCAAACTGCGACGTCGTGTTACAGATGGTATAATCTTTGTCGAGAGTATAGATGGCATTTTCAGGAGCGCCAGGATAAGTCTTCAGACCCTTCCACAGCGGGTGATTAACGTCGTAGGCATAGGTGTGCCAAGGATCGTCGCCCATCAAGTCGGAACCTTCACCGTTGGCGTCGCCCCATACATTGTTAGGATAAGCATCCTCAGGCATAGCTCCCAGAGCGATAGCATAGTTCACAGCACTGCGGCCCAGCACGAAGGCACCACCCTTCTGCCAGAATTCCTTCATCTTGGCAAGTGCCGTCATAGCGCCCTGCTCATCCACGTGTTCAGCAAATGCCTTGTAGTTGCTAAAGCTGCCGTGGTGGTGATGGAAGAAGATGAGTTTGCACTCAGCCATCGAAATATTGCCACTGGCAACATCGCTCCATGAAGCGTAGGCAGCACCAGAGATGTTACTCGTCAGCCATTTGGCAGCAGCCTTCTCCTCGTCGTTCAGTTCCTCAACGGTAGCTGCATTGCCTACAAACAAGGCCACAGGATTCTCGATGAGCGTGACATATACCGTATAGGTGTTGACAGCTGTATTGTCTTTCACTGTCAGCACAAAAGGTTCAGTGAAGTTGCCCTTCGTACCACTGGCAGGACTGCAGGTAGCATCCTCGCTGCACACAGCCTCGAAGGTAGCATTGGCAAGATCGATACCGCTATTGCCCGTTACCGATACGGTGACAGTCTTATCCTGCTGGTTGATGGCACCTTTGACACCTCCCAGCACGAAGTTCTTCAGCAGGGCTTCGTCGTTGCGAACCGATACCCGATAGTCCAGCTGCAAGTCACCATTGACTACGCGCAACATGTGGTCGGCATTGAAGTTCAGATGGTCGCCAACCTTGATGCTGGTCTGCGCACCCTCAGCAACCTTCAGGCTCGTCACCTCCATGTCGGCCAACTGTGTGAAATCTACAGGAACCTTCACCTTGATAAGGCGGGTATCAGTAGTAATGGTACCCTCGTATTTTCCGTCGAGCACAAACTGCTCTACCAGACACGAGCCGCCAACGTTAACGCTACCCGTTCCGTGATCGTCCTTGCTGCAGGCTGTAAAGCCAAGGAGCAGTCCGAGCAGGCAAATGATACTATATATCTTTTTCATAATTCTTAATTCTTAATTCATAATCGCATTAGCGATAACTCTTAACTCTTAATTCTTAACTCTTAATTCAAAGTTTACCATTGTCCACAGTTCTGCGTGTAGTGTCCGTTAGAGGCAGCCATCTGCTCGTGAGGAATGGGCAGATACTCATTCTTGTTGGCAGTAAACTGAGCACCATTGAGGAAGGTCATCTTCTGACTCTCGGTGCTGTAGAACTGGTTGATGACGGTAGCCACGTCGCCCCAGCGTACCAGGTCGAAGAAGCGCTCGCTCTCCATAGCCAGTTCCAGACGGCGTTCCATCTTCACAATCTTCATTGCCTCTTCCTTCGAATAAGAGCCATTGTACATGCCTACAGCATAGTGTACGCTATACTTGGTCTTGTAACCAGAGACGATACTGTTGTCAGCCATGTCAGCTGCACGCTGGCGTACCTGATTGACGAGGGCGATAGCCTCGGCTGTATTGCCCAACTGAGCCTGAGCCTCTGCACGCATGAGCAGCACGTCAGCATAGCGCAGTACGACACGGTTCATAGAAGTGGCCCACTGGTTGTCGGCATTGAAGATGTAGATGTTGGTCAGTGCGGGATCAACGTTCTGCTTCAGCGAGCAATGGTATCCGTAGGTACCACCCGAGCGGCTCCAGTTGCCAGCAGCCTGAATCATGTATGTGGGATTGAACATATAAGGTGTGCCAGGCATACCGACAGTCACGAAGAGACGTGGGTCAACAGTCTGTGACGAGCCTACCGTATAGTCTGTGGCAGGCGTGCTATCGAGCAAGGGCAGGCCATTGCTGTTGGTGACATAGGCGTTGACCAGATTCAGAGAAGGCTTGTAGAAGTCACAGCCCGACTCATGAACTTTGGGAATGTAGGGAACGACCAGACGGTTCGAGAAGTTGAGGTTGCCATAGGTGGTACCATCGTTCTTAGAGTACTGGACAGCCCAGATGCACTCCTTACCGTTCTCGTACTGTTCCTCAGGACGGAAGTTGTTGTGCAGGTCGCTCTCCAGTCCGTAGTTGCTATACAGCTTGGGATCAGTATATTCAATCACCTTCTGCAGGTCGTCCTGGTTGATGCTGGTTACCTGATTGGTATTGGCATCATCCTGGTGATAAGCTTTATAGAGATAAACCTTTGCCAGGAAGGCAGCAGCGGCAGCCTTTGTGGGGCGACCCTTCTCCTTCTGCACCTCAGGCAGTACGTTATAGGCATCCTGCAGGTCGTTGACAATCTGCTGCCAGCCCTCATCGTTGCTATACTCCGTGTTCGACAGGTTCATGTAGTCGGCCTCTGTCATGTTCAGCTTGTTCACGAAAGGAATCTTCTTGAACAGACGCTTCAGCTGGAAATGTCCGTATGCACGCAGGAACTTCATCTCACCAGTACGCTGCTGGATGGTCGTGTTTGACTGGTCAGCCTCTGCCAGCATGTCGAGTGACAGGCTGACGCGCGACAGGTAGCTATAGAACTTGCCCCAGATAGAGCTGAAGGGCCAGTCGTCAGTCTTGATACCCGTGCTCTTCTCCAAGTTGTGGAAGGGTGCACCGTCAGAGAATTCAGCGCCACCGACATAGGCGTCGTCCGAGCGCGTGTCATAGTTCCAGAGCGAGAACGAGGCGTTCATATCCTCAATGCTGAGCAGTCCGGCATAAGCCGTAATCAGCACATTGTCAATATATTCAGGATTCTTCACCTCGTCCTGTATGAGCGTGGCCTGAGGAACTTGTTCCTCCAAGAATTTGCTGCACGCTGTCAGACTACAGATGGCGCAGATGGCACAGATGTATTTCATATATATCGTTTTCATAATGCTTTCTCCTTATATTAGAATGATACGTTAACACCGAAAGTAAGGTTGAGAGGTATAGGATAGTCAAATCCAGGACGCTCAGGATCATTGCCAGTGAACTTCTTGCTCTTGATAGTCAGCAGGTTCTGGGCAGAAACATACAGACGGACGCGATCCATCTTGAGTTTCTCGGTGATGCTCTTAGGCATGTTGTAGCCCAGCTGTACGGTGCGCAACTTGGCATAAGAACCATTCTCGATATAGTATGACGACAGGCTACCTTCGTGGTTGCGGTCGGCAGTGGTCAGGGCAGGAATATCGCTGCCAGGGTTGGCAGGACTCCAGGCGTCGAGCACGCGAACACCCTTGTTCAGATAAGGCACGTTGACACCGGTATTAGCCCAGAAGTCAGTCTCTTTCTTGTAGTCGTAGCAGTTGACATCAACTCCCTGCACACCCTGCCAGAACATGGTGAAGTCGAAGTTCTTGTACTGCAGATAGATATTCAGACCCCATGTGAAGTCGGGTGTCGGGTTGTATATCCAGTCTTGGTCGGCCTCGGTAATCTTACCGTCACCGTTCAGGTCCTTATAGCGGATGCGTCCGAGTCCGGCACCATCCTGCTGAGCGTGGTTGTCAATCTCCTCCTGGCTCTTGAAGATGCCATCGGCTACATAGCCAACCTCAGCAAACATGGGATGACCTACAACGCTCTTGATGCCGTTACCACCGAAGACGCCGTTGGCAGCAACAGTCTCAGGCAGCTTGGTAATCTCATTTCTGTAGGCACTGATGTTACCATTGATATCCCATGAGAAATCACCGATTCTGTGGCGATAGCCTACGCTGAACTCCCAACCGGTGTTCTTGACCTCACCGGCATTTACATACTGGTTGGCACCTTCACCCATAGCACCGATACCTACCATATCGACCAGAATGTCCGTGGTCTTCTTGTGGAACCAGTCGAAGCTACCATAAATCTCGTTTCTCAGGAAGGTGAAGTCAACACCGATGTTATGCTGTGTGGTGGTCTCCCACTTGATGTCTTCGTTGCCACGACGAGCGCGAACATAACCGCTGCTCAGCTCGTAGCCACCATTCATACCAGCGATATCATAAGCAGAACCTGCCTGACCGCTTCCCCACAGTCCGGTAGTAGTGACGGGCTGGTAGATGGTATAGCGTGCCACGATGGGGATGTCCTGGTTACCAGTCTTACCCCAAGAGTAACGAATCTTCAGGTTATCCAGAATACCCTCGGCAAACTTCATGAAAGGCTCCTCAGTGATGCGCCATCCGATAGATGCTGACGGGAAAGTACCATACTGGTTGTTCTTACCGAAACGGCTCGATCCGTCATGACGCAGAGTGAACGACAACAGATACTTGTCAGCATAGCTATAGTTGGCCTTTCCGAAGAATGATACCAGCGAGTAACCCTCACCAGAACCCAAAGCCAACTGCTTGCCTGAACCAGCGCTTGGCCACATATAGTCGGTATTCAGCACTGACAGCTCATAGCGCTTGGCACTGCTCCACTTGAAGTCGTAGCGGTTGACCTCCATACCGACCATAGCGTCAGCACGGTGCTTGCCCTTCTCAAAGTTATAGGTGGCAATGGCGTTCCACATCCAGTTCATCCAATGCTCCTGCTTGCTCTCAACAGCTGTCTCGGTGCGACTCACCTTACCGTTGGCAATAGGATAGGTAAAGAAGCGCTGCTCCTTCTGGCTGTAGTCAATACCGATGGTTGAGCGGAGCGTGAAGTTCTTGAACGGAGTGATGCTGATATGTGCATCACCGAACATACGCCACAATGTGTATTCGTTGTCCTTGTTGTTGGCAATCATGCTCAGCGGATTCTCACGCTCTGAGTAGGCACCCAAAGCCTGGGCATACTTGCCATTCTCAGCATAGATGGGATAGTTGGGGTTGAACTCCAAGGCATTTCTCAGCACACCGCCAGGAGCATCCACACCCTTGTTGCGGTTCAGCGTGAAGTTCTCACCGATGGTCAGCAAACCGTCAATCAGCTTGTAGTCAGCATTAGCACGGGCAGACAGACGATTGAACCATGAGTCCTTGATGGTACCCTGGTTGTCGTAGTAGCCCAGTGAGAAGAATGAATGACCCTTGTCAGAACCGTTGCTGACAGAGAGGTTGTACTGCTGTACGACACCCGTACGTGTTACCTCCTTAAACCAGTCGGTATCTCCTGCACGTACTGTGGCATTGTCGTCCAGATACATGTTCATCGTCATCTTGTTCAGCACGGGGTTACCATTCTGATTGTAACTCCAGTCGTAGTTGTAACCCAGGTTGTTGTTGCTGGGATTCAGTCCGTCGTTCACATTGGCCTGCCAGTAGGCACGTCCCCACTCGCTGGCATTCATCGTCTCAATCTTATTCGTATAGAACGAAGCAGCAACAGAAGCATCAAAGTTGACCTTAATCTTACCTTCCTTACCCTTCTTGGTAGTGATGATGATGACACCGTTGGCAGCACGCGAACCATAGATAGAAGCAGAGGCGGCATCCTTCAGAATCTGGATGCTCTCGATATCGTTACCGTTCAGCTCGTGCATACCCGACTTAGTAGCCACACCATCAATGATGTACAAGGGGTCGTTATTGTTTAAGGTACCATTACCACGAATACGTACAACGGCAGCACCCGAGGGGCTACCATCAGCCGTGATGTTCATGCCCGGCACACGACCCTGCAGGGCCTTCATCGGGTTGTTCTCATTCTGCTTGGCCATCTCGTCAACACTAACAGTAGAGATAGCACCTGTCAGATCAGCCTTGCGCTGAGTGGTATAACCTGTTACCACCACTTCCTGCAGCTGTTTGCTGTCCTCTTTCAGTGTGACCTCCATGCCATCCTTGGCGGGGAGTTCCTGAGTCAGGTAGCCTACAAAGCTAAATACCAATGTTTTTCCTGGCTGCACCTTCAACTTGAAGTTTCCGTCGAAATCGGTCACCGTGCCATTGCTGGTACCTTTCTCCATGACGGTAGCACCAATGACTGGACCCATCGCATCGACTACTGTTCCCGAAACCTCTGTTTGAGCATACATTGCTGTACAAAGCAACAGAGTCAGGAAACTCAGTAAAAATCGTTTCGCTTGTTTCATTTGCATTTTGTTTTAAAGTTAATACTGTTGTTTCAGATTATGGTGCAAAAGTACTAACGTTCCGTTATATTATATAAAAAATATCGTTCATCCCATCCAAAATTTGTTGCAATGAAACAAATTTGCAAAGGAATGAACGATTTATCTTAGTATAACAAAGGTTCGATACTATTTTCGGATATCCCCCGGCACCATGCCATACTCCTCTTTGAAACATTTGGAGAAGTAACTGGGCGCTGTGAATCCGACAGCGTAGGCCACCTCGCTGACACTGTTGTCGGTAGTCATCAGCAACTGATACGCACGCTTCAGGCGCGTGGTGCGCAGCAGTTCCACAGGTGACGACCCTGTTATCGACTTAATCTTACGATAGAGTTGTACACGGCTGAGGTTCATCTCTGCTGCGAGATCATCAACACTGACTTCGCTATCTTCCATGCGGGCCTCAACAACCTCACGGAATCGAACAAGGAAGGCACTTTCAGCAATCGCAGATGGTGCTTCTTCCTCTGTTGAACCGTTGTCTTTGACCTCTTTGGGTTCTTCAGCGACAGGTGAAGGCTCTATCTCCATATTCCACAGGGTACTGACAACACGCTCCTGCTGCAATTTGATCTTGCGCAGATGATACAGGTAGAGCAACACGAGGGTTATCACCAATAGAATAATGACGCCCAGCGACATGGTGTTAATCACATGCTGTGTATCTAATTCTTGCAGATAGTTATCTGCCCTTTTGTGCAGCTGGTCAAGATACTCTGCCTGACGCATCACCTCTTCGTTCTGCATCAGCAGCACCTTGGCATTATCGCGCGTTACCAGTGCCGACTGCAGTCGCGACTCTTTCGCATAAGGTTTACCTTCAAGGATATTGATGGCCAGCTCGATAATCTTATCGCCATGTGTAGGATAAATATATGAAGCGTCGAGGATGCTGTCGCGCACTAATCGGATGCCTCCTTCTTCACCTGGTAGTCCGTCGATGCCACAGTATTTCGTGGAGAGTGGAGAGTAAAGAGAGGAGAGAGCCTTGCGGGCACCAATGGCCATACGGTCGTTCTGACCAAATACGAAGTCGATATGATCCAAACGGCCTTGATAGTCTTTCACTGCCTTGACGGCACTTTCTTCAGTCCAGTCGCCCTGCAGGGTGGCAACGACTTCGATGTCAGGGTGCTTTCTGATGGCATCAGCAAAGCCCTTATGACGCTCGATGGCTGGCGACGAGCCTTTCAGTCCCATGATTTCCATGACACGGCCCTTGCCATGTAGCTGTCCTGCAATATAGTCGCCCATGACACGTCCCATCTCGTAGTTGTCGGCACTGATAAAAGCAGTGAATTTCTCAGAACTCGTCTTACGCTCAAAGATAATGACAGGGATTCCTTTGTCGTAGGCACGATCAATGGCCGGGGAAATGGTTTTCAGCTGATTAGGCGCTACAATCAACAGATTGACACCTGTTGCTACCAGCGAGTCAATCTGTTCAACCTGACGCTCATCGCTATCATAGGCGGAAGCAAAGCGCAGTTCCACATGTCCCTGGCAATAGGCTCCCATACGCAGCTCAGCATTCTGCTTTTCGCGCCAGATATCTGATGAACATTGGGATATACCTATTATATAATTAGGCTTA